>CAWCWY010000024.1:0-34282 GCA_963799375.1 uncultured cyanobacterium | reverse complement strand
ATTTTCTTCACCTCGCCCCCCTTTTTAATGGGAGTTTGGGGGGATCTCTTCCAGGGGAAAAAGATAAATTTAGCAAAAGTGATCGCCGTACCTACGGTAGCGATATTTATGGCGATCGCCTGCCAGGGTAAAAGATTTTTAATAGTCCAGACTTTCGCCCCAAAACCAGCCACTAGGGGAAACCCACAGATCGATAAACTGGCAACGATTAAAGCTATCCACATTTTAAGCTCGATTCCTCTGGCTCTCTAATTCCTGAAAATTACGACTTGGCAAAGTTCCAGCAATTAGAAATAATGAGGATTTAGCCAAACCATGAGTAAAAGCATAAAAACCACCTACCGCTGGCGCAGCTAAAACAAAGCCCAACTGAGAAACAGTACTAAACGCTAAGGTTCTTTTAGTATCCTGTTCAAACATGGCGTAACTCACCCCCAACAGTGCTGTAGCTACACCAAACATTCGTACCGTCGGCTCAATTCCTTCTAATAGCAATGCACAACGTACCAAAGGGAAGACTCCTGCTTTAACTACTACTCCAGAGAGCATTGCCGATACAGGAGTTTCTGATTCGGAGTGAGTTAAAGGCAGCCACAAGCCCGATACAAAAACACCACCCTTAGCTAACAATCCTAAAAATATTAAAGCGATCGCTTCTGGGGGAGAACCGATTAAACCCTGATAGGCAAAGGAATTATTGGCTTTATATACCAGCACTGCGCCAATCAAATAGAACAGCATGACCGTATTGCTGACAAATAAATAGCGTAATCCAACCCAAATTCTTCTGTCCGAACGGGAATAAGTAATCAGCAAAAATGCCGCAATACTAATTACCTCTAATGCTACATACAGGCTAATAAAATCGGCACAGACAAAAGCAGCGTTAACGCTGCCATGCAGAATAACTAGCTGCATATAGAAAAAAGCCTTCTTCCCAGTTTGCCAACAGTAAAAGATAACCGCCGTTGTCACCAGGGCATTAGTTAAAATAAACCAGGCACTCAGGCGATCGATAATCAAAGTAACGCCAAAATTATCTAGCAGCTGTGCGTTTAAAGGTGAGTCAAGCAAAAATATCTGCACGGCATAAGCAGCCGAAACTAATGCTATGGCTAATGCTAGCCAGCGAGCGAATTGGGGTAAGAGATAAACAACAAACCCGACAAAAAACGGTAAGGCAATCCAAGCGATTGTAATATCGGTCATGGCGTATTGTTTTCTTCGATGACGCTAGTCTCCAAAGTAGGATTGTTCTTAGCTAATTTCATAACGCACACCAGCATCAAAGCTTGAATCGAAAAACCGATAACGATCGCCGTTAAAATAACTGCCTGAGGAACAGGATCGGCATACGCCACTTCTTTGGTACTGACAATGGGCGTATGCAAACCATCCCGTGATGCTATCAGTACGTAATAGGCAATTACTCCCGTACTCATAATGTCCATCGAGATAATTTTCATTACTAGATTTTTTTTAAAGATGATGCCAAAAAATCCACACAAAATGGTTGCTAAAACACAAGCTTCTAACATTGAATATTAAATTTTGAGCAATTATGATTAAACAAATGTGATGCTAAATAGTATTTTTGATAATAGATACCATTGGTAGAATCAGAGCAATTCTTAAGACAAGCCGTGAAGCAAACTGTAGAGCATTACGATCGATATCTTCAGATATGGTAGAAGATTTGAAGTCGATCGCATTAGGAATTATAAACAGCGTACTGACGACATAAATTGTAAAAACAAACCAAATTAAGGTACTTTTATCTAACAAGTAATTCATAATTTTTTCTTCGGATTAATAATTGCTTTTTATCGTTGTTCAAACTGAAACAGCCTCGATCGAGAATGATTCATTAGTTAGTCAACAGTAGAACTAATAAAACTAATTAATTCTACTGTCGTTTTATAAATGTCCTTAACGGATTAGCGATCGCCAGACGTAATTAATTCTGGTTGTTCTTGCAATTCTTCTTTGAAAGCAAAACGTAATAAAGGAGGTGCAATAAAGGTCGTAAGAATGACCATAATAATAATTGCTGCCTGTAAAGGCTTATCCAAAACCCCACTGGCTGCACCAATACCAGCAAAGACTAAGCCGACTTCTCCACGAGGAATCATGCCAATACCAATTGCCAAACGATTTACTTTCTCTTTGCCAAATACCGCCCAACCAGTGATTATTTTACCGATGATGGCGACGACAACTAAGAACGCTGCAATAACTAAACCCTGTCGATTTACAGCACTAGTTGGATTGAGTACGCTTAGATCGACTCTTGCACCTACAGAGACAAAGAAAATAGGGACTAAAATATCAGCGATAGGAAGAATTTGTTGGTCTAATTCTTTACGTTTGTCTGTTTCATCTAAAACTAAGCCCGCAGCAAAAGCACCAAGAATTGCTTCTAAATGAATCACATTAGCCAAAAACGCCATAGAGAAGGCAAAGGTTAAGGCAGGAATAACTAAATTACCTCTAGTCTGTAGCTTTTCGGCGATCGCAACGAAGCTTTTATTAAAGAATTTACCCAAAAAGATCGAACCCAATAAGAAAGCTGTCGCACTAATGATTAAGTAAATTAAGTTAGCAACATCCACTTCCCCAGTCTTTGCCAAGCTAGCAACTACCGCCAAAACAATAATACCAAGGACATCATCAATTACCGCAGCCCCAACAATAATTTGACCTTCGGTAGATTTAAGCTGTCCCAATTCCGATAGTACCTTAGAGGTAATTCCAATACTGGTAGCTGTCAAAGCTGCCCCTGCAAACACCGCAGGTATAGTAGGCATCCCAAAGATTAACATCAATCCTGCTGTACCAGCCACAAAAGGAGCAACAACCCCCACCACTGCCACGATAGCAGCCCTAGAACCTACTTTTTGTAACTCTCGCAAATCCGATTCTAATCCAATTTCAAAGAGGAGAATAATTACTCCCAACTCCGCTAAGACAGAGACAACTTCGCTAAATGAGGTAAATACTTCGCTGCTATCGCTTGGATTTAAACCTGCAATTTGCTGCAAGATCGTGACGACTACTGAATCGCTAGCAACCGCACCTGTTTCGGGAAAAACTAATAGGTGCAAAGCGGAAACTCCCACCACTACCCCGCCGACTAATTCTCCCAATACTGGAGGTAAATTAACTAATTGAGAAAGTTCTCCTCCTAGTTTACTAGCCAAGTAGATAAAGACAAGACTTACTAAAACTCCTGCCAATACCAATGGCGCAGCCTCTGGATTTGGTTCAGTTGCCAACAAAGAATGGAAAACAATATCGGGGGTTAACCCTGTTGCAAATATTGATGTTAACTGGATCATGATTATTTTATAATTTGTTGTTAAAATTCAATTTGGAGTTTTGTTGTCAGTCAGTGGTTATCTGTGTTTCATTGTTTGTTTTAAATAACCAATGACCAAGAACTAAGGAATGAGGATTAAATCTAAGCCATTGCTTGGGAATCAATCGTATCAATCGGATCTTTACCAAAATTGGCAAAGTTACGTTCGACATAGTCAACTGCTTGTCGCAGAGCGGTAGCGCGATCTCTAACGATATTTTCTTGAGGAATTCGTGCCATTACGCCCATTTTTCTGAGGCGTTTTTCAGCTTGTCCGCTAACCCCAACAATAAACACTTGACGACCTTTTTCGACTGCTTCTTTAATCGCATTTTCTAATGCCAAGGAAGAAGTTACTCCCAAAATTGGTACGTCAGACAAATCTAAAACTAAAGCTTTGTAATCATTAATTAAATTGTGTTCGCGAGAAATTGCTTTGGCTACGCCGAAGATCATCGGACCACTTAGATAAAATAGCAGTACGTTACCGTTAGCTCTTTCTAATAGCTCTTTCTCTTCGCCGATTGAGTTCGATTTCTTCATCATCATAAGTAACAGCTTTAACCTGATCTGCACGATGGTTGGAAAGACGTTCGATAGTTAAAACGTTAGCAACAAATACCCCAACACCTACAGCCACAATCAAATCGACAAAAACCGTAAGTATAATTACCCCATACATAATCAAGGCTGCTTTAGGCGAAATTTTGTGAGCGCGTTTGAGAAAACCCCAATCAACAATATCGAAACCTACTTTAAAAGCAATACCTGCCAAAACTGCACTAGGAATAACCGTTAAATATTGGCTCAATCCTAAAACTACCACTAGCAAAACCAAAGCACGAGTCAAACCAGATAAGAGCAGTTCTACCACCAGACTGAATATTAACTACAGTACCCATAGTCGCCCCAGCACCAGCAATACCGCCAAACAAACCAGAAACTAAGTTACCTAAACCCTGACCCATCAATTCTTTATTCGAGTCGTGTTCGGTACGGGTCAAACTATCTGCAACTAACGAAGTAAGCAAAGCATCAATACAGCCCAACATTGCTAAAACTAAAGCATCAACCAGCATTGTCCGGAATTGGTCGGAACACTAAAAATAGGCAGCTGTAAGCTGGGTAAACCAACTGATATTTCACCAATACGACGGATATCTGCATCGCCCAATAATAAAATGGCAATTAAAGTTCCGACAATTAACGCTAGCAATTGAGGTGGTAAAAATTTCTTTAACTTAGCAGGATATAAGAAAAGAATTGCGACAGTTATAACTGCTAACAAAGTTTCAACAGGATTAATATTGCTAATCAGCGTTGGTATATTTTGTACCGTACCAATCTACCCCACCTTTAGGACTAGCCTGTCCCAAAAATGGTGCGAACTGCAAAATAATCAGAATCACCCCAATCCCCGACATAAAGCCAGATATAACCGTGTAGGGCATCATCGTAACGTATCTACCCAGCTTCAAAAAACCAAAGATAATTTGCATGAATTCCCGCCAGCATGACTACGGTAAACGCCATTGCCATGCCTTGTTCGGGATTAGCAGCCGTCAGACCCGCAATTACTGCGGTCATAACTACCGTCATCGGGCCTGTTGGCTCAGAAATTAGAGTAGGCGTACCGCCAAATAAGTGCAGCAAAAAAGCCGACCAAAATTGCACCCCAAAGCCCAGCCGAAGCCCCTGCACCTGATGCAACCCCGAAGGTAAGAGCCATTGGTAAGGCGATAACCGCAGCGGTGATCCCGCCGAAGATATCGCCTTTTACGTTTCTAAAGTGAATTGTATTAGTAATTGACATTCTTAAAGTCTTAAATGTGATGGTAAAAATTTTACTATGTTTTAAGCTTTTAACATTGACAAAAGATTAAAAGCTATGTTACAGTAAAACAACTATAGTATTTACTCAACTGTAAGAAATGTACATCTGATAAACACACAAAATCGCGATCGCACTTAGGCATTGAAATAAAACTGGACTGGAAAAATATCCCCAACTCAAAGGGAAAACAGCAGCAGAGACAAAAGCTAATTGATGAACATCGTCAGCAGTTTTGATACCAATCCAGAGTATTACTAGTCCTAAGAGAAACAAAATGCAGTGTGTCATTAGATTACGGAGGTTTTGAGCCTTGTCTAATATTAATTATATAGATCTTAGACTATGATATTTTTTTATCGATAGTTCTTTGTCTATGACTAAGATATTAGCAGCATATAGGAAAAGATCCAAGAGTATTGGGATTAGTACTGTAAAAGTTGGCGTTAAGTAAAACTAATCATTATTAACAAATATGAAAACTACAGTTAATATATATGTTATGTATCGAAAATTTAAGCTATTGATTTCTTTTACTGCCTAACGTCAGCTATTTACCTGAAATTAATTTATGAGAAAAGTAGAAGTTGTCGAGCATAATCGAGAATGGCGAGATTTATTTCAAGTAGAATCCAAATCTGTCGCTCAAGCACTCGGTCAAAGTATAGTTGCGATTCATCATATTGGAAGCACTTCTATTCCCAATATCCACGCCAAGCCAATTATCGATTTATTAATAGAAGTGAAAGATATTAATAAAGTAGATTGCAAGAATTTGGCAATGGAAAAAATTGGCTACGAAGCGCTGGGGGAATTTGGTATGGTTAACCGTCGTTATTTCCGTAAAGATAATTCATTGGGTATAAGAACTCATCACGTTCATATCTTTGAAGCCAATTCAGCAGAAATAGAACGCCATCTAGCATTTAGAGACTATATGATTGCTCATCCAGCAGAGGCTCAACAGTATAGTAACTTGAAGCGAAAGTTAGCTCAACAATATCCTCGCGATATTGAAAGCTACATGGATGGAAAAGATGAATTTATTAAAAATATCGATAAAAAAGCAGCGCGATAAAATTATAAAACCAAGTAGTTAGTATTGAACCACAATCATGATTAGCGACCGCCTTAATTTACCGATAGATGCAGACAGACAGACTCAACAAGATCAGATTCTTAGTTTGTTTGGTATGACTTGGGAAGATTATGAAAAGCTAACCAATGAAATAAATAAATAAATAAAATTCTATCAATTAATTTAAATAATGTAGTTCAAACAAAAGCAATGTCCTTGGATAGTAAATGCGATCGCTCAAGTAGAACTTTGATTCCCTTCTCTCTCAAGCAAACTGCGCCCTTGTTTGGCAACATAACAAGCAGCATCAGCTTGATTTATAACATTATTCCTTCGTGAAACTATAAAATTAAGTAATACAGCTATAAGCTATAAGCTTTAATCAAATAGGTTGGAAACAATAAGTCAAACAATCCCTTGCATATACTAGAAATAATTACCTATTACCTATTACTCACTACCTAAAAGAATATGACCACCGCAGCCACAGCAACAACAGAACAGATAAAAAGTGCGATCGCATCTTATAAAGACAAAGTAGACTATCTAGAAATTCGCGTCGAACAAAGCGAGTCTACAGGATTGTCCTTTCGCGGTAAACAACTAGACTCCGTAGATCGTAGTTTTTCCTTGGGAGGAGGGATTCGCGCCTGTCATAATGGTGGCTGGAGTTTTGTAACTTTTAATGGCTTAAAAGAGCTTAATGTCAGAATTGAAGAAGCTATTTCTCAAGCCAAACTGGTTGGGAAGGAAGAAACTCAACTGGCAAAGGTTGAACCTATTGAAGATTATGTTCCCGAAAAAATTAAGCGCGATCCTCGTGACGTATCCCTGCAAGACAAACGTAAGCTACTAGAAGCTTATAATGAAATTCTCTTAAACTTCGATCCGCGTATTCAAACCACTATGGCTAGCATTGGCGATCGCTTTGCGACGAAGACTTTTGCTAACTCTACTGGAAGCTGTATTGTCCAAGAAAGATTGGATATCAATGGACGGTTTGCTGCGATCGCCCGTGGGGAAGATGGAGTAGTTCGTCAGGGATTTGAGTCTGTCCATTCCCGTAATGATTTTGATGTTCTAGTAGGTATTGAAGATAGGGTTCGTGGCGCAGCAGAGCGAGCAGTTCGACAGTTGGAAGCAAAATCGGTTAAAGGTGGTCAATATACGGTAATTCTCGACCCTTACCTATCTGGGGTGTTTATTCATGAGGCTTTTGGACATCTTTCTGAAGCCGATTTCGTCTATGAAAATCCCAAAATGCAGGAATTACTAACTCTTGGCAAACCAATGGGTATCGAGCAGCTAAACGTAATTGACGATGCCACTATGGAAAACCTACCAGGGTCAATGAAATATGACGATGAAGGAGTCCCAGGACAACGCAAGTATCTAATTAAAAACGGTGTCTTAAGCGAAAGACTGCACTCTCGCGAAACCGCAGGAAAAATGACCGAAGCACCTACAGGTAATGCTAGAGCTATTCGTGCTAACTACCCCCCTATTGTAAGGATGACTAACACGGCGATCGAGCCAGGAGATACTCCTTTAGAAAAGATGTTTGAAGGTATCAAAGAAGGCGTATATGCTGTCAGAATGTTGGGAGGACAAACTAATGGAGAAATGTTTACTTTTGCAGCAGCAGAAGGCTACATGATCCGTGATGGCAAAATAGCCGAACCAGTCAGCGACGTTACTCTTTCTGGTAATGTCTTCCAAACTTTGCAAGATATAGATGCGATTAGCAGTGATACTCTCTATACCAACGGTGGTTGTGGAAAAGGTGGTCAGATGCCACTTCCTGTAAGCGTTGGGGGACCTCATATTCGCATTCAAAACGTGGTTGTTGGCGGAAGATAGAAAGATAAGTAATCTGGCAAAATTAATTTCCTAGTTGAGATATGAAATAGGGAAAAGGAAAGAAGAGGTTGAATCAACCTTTTCTTTCCTTTTTTTTTCTTATTTGTATTTCAAAATTAGACTTCTCTAACAAAATCAAAAATTAAATTACTTCCTGTTACCTATCTAAAAAATACTCTTTTTATAGTAAACTTTATCTTGTTCTTTAAGTAGTTTTGCTGATTAGAGCAGTAGACGAAGCTCTTTATTTCTCATAATCGAAATCTAACCAATGATGTCAGTATTATTTGATTTACACCGTATAAATTTTAATTTTTAAGGATACATTGCGGGCTATTAATGATTTTAGTAATTCAGTTTCAACTTAAGACATAAGACCAAGATCCAAACACTTAATAATATAGGAGATAAAAATTATGATAATCGACGGAACTCCAGCAGATGACACTTTAATTGGAACGGCTGGCAACGATACTATTACGGGCTTGGACGGAAACGATTTAATCAATGGTGGTGCTGGCGATAATATTCTCAATGGGGGAATGGGAGACGATACAATTATTTTCGGTCCAGGACAACAAACTGTTAATGGAGGAATGGGAAATGATAGTCTCGAACTCAATTTTCCTAATCAGACAGAAGATTTTGTCTTTACTTACAACGTATTTGAAGATCCTAGTCCAACCACTGGAGGTATTCTTGACGGTACTACCGTTAGGGCTATTGAGCAAGTCAATGTAATCTCTGGCTCGGGTAACGATATGATTGATATTGCTACTGCTTCTCTTGATAGCTCAATTGCTGGAGGTGCTGGAGATGACGCGATCATTGGTGGTTTGGGCAACGATTTACTGGAGGGAGAAGCAGGTAGTGATACTTTCTTCGGAGGTGCTGGAAATGATGAAATCATTGGTGGCGAAGGTAACGATGCTGCGGTTTTCCTCGGATTAGCCTCAAACTACGAAGTCGTTTTAGGGGAAAATTCTATTACGGTAACAGGGGGAGTATCTGACGCTCCATTAGAAGAAACTGAAGGAGAAACTCCTCTTCCTGTAGTCGAATTTACTGATACTTTATCAGAAGTAGAAGTGATTCTCTTTGAAAACGGTGAGATAGTGGTAGAAACGGGCGAGTTTATTTCTTTTGAAGCTGATTCTCCTGCCGATGAAGAACCAACTATTATTGAATCTGATGGGACCGAAAATGACATTCCTGTTTACAAATTTCTACGCACAGATACTCAAACTCAGTTTTACACTACTCAAGAAGTAGAAAGAGACACAATTTTGGAAACCCTGCCTCAATACGAGCTAGAGGGGATATCTTTTGTAGGAGCTGCTCCTCCACCAGAGGGCGAAGATATTACAGGTATTAGTCCCGTATATCGTTTCTTCAATGAAAGTACAGGAATACATCTTTATACTGCTGATGAAAACGAAAGAACTTTTGTAGCGGAAAACCTCGATAACTATGTGGCAGAAGGTACTCCTTACTATGGTTATGATACTCAAATTGAAGGTACAGTACCTTTATATCGTTTCTACAATGAAAGTTTAGACGCTCATTTCTACACTCCTTCAGCCGAAGAAAGAGACACATTTATTGCATCTCCAGATTATCAACCTGAAGGCGGTGGTGATGGTATTGCCTTTTATGTAGAGCCTGCTCCAGAGGTGTAGAAGAAGGGCTTACCAAAAGACTGAGACTTTGGAATATAACTTTTAAAAAGCTCTAGGATCTCAGCTTTTTGGTAAAAGGGGCGATCGCACATCGCCCTTTTTTAAAGCCAATTTCCCACTAAAAGATATGTCCCCCAGTAGAAAGGGGCGAAATAACCTTCTTCCTGAAGTAATTTTAATTGTGCTTGTCGTAGGGCTTCTGCTTTGGTTTTGCCTAGATTGAGCTGAAGATAAAATTCTGTCATCAGCAGAGTTGTGGCACGATCGTCTGCTCTCCAAAGGGTAGAAAGGGCAGTCCGCGCCCCTGTTCTAACCGTTAAACCTGCCAAGCCTAAAATAGCGCGATCGTCTCCTCTGGCTGCTTCACAAGCACTAAGAACAAGTAACTCTAAAGGTTTTTGTTCTCTTTGATTAGCAGTTTGTATTAAAGACTGTAACTCCCCTGCGTTGATACTATTCTGGTACGTTACTAAAAAAGTGGCGGTAGGATCTGAACTAAAAACCCCGTGAGTTTTCCAATGAATTGCTGAAAAGTCACCTTCTTGTAATTCTTGTTCGATTTTGATTTGGGTAAAGGCTTCGTTAAGGAGAGGAGCGTTAGTTTTTACCCTGGCTGAAATTTGATTTAACTCCTGTTTAACTTGAGCGATCGCACCAAAGTCAAATCCTTTAATAGTCTGGGGGATGTCTACTCCTCCGATTAAAACTTTTAGAGGGGAACTTGAAGGAGAAGGGGCAAATAGTTTTAATCGGGGGCTAACTACTGTAGCATAGTCTTTCTCTAGCAAGTACTCTTCCCCGTCATATAAAACGCTAAAGGGAACATTACGTAAAATGCTGTCGGGGATAAAAACCAAGGTTTTTAACTCTGGATATTTAGTTAAAATTGATTCCAATGGTTCGATTAACCAGCGATATATTTCTTGTCCGTATGCTAATACCTCTGGCGTTTTACCCGATTGGGTTAAGTTAGCCTGGAGCGCGTCTACAGTCTGTTTAACTTGAGATCTTTCTACTTTAGCTTCCTTTAAAATCAGCGGTTTTCCTGGAATTTCCACAATTGTTACCAAACGATCTTTGAGGATGATGGGATAGATCTGTACCGCGCTCTTGTCGATTGAAGTTTCATCTAAAGCGATTAGTTGAGATAAATCACAACCTAAAAAATTCTCTAACTCCGCTATTTGCAAAGCATCTATCGTTTTGATAGCCTGTCTTAAATCATTTTCCCCAGGAGATTTATGATCCTGAGTATTTAAAAGCAAGTCAACATATTCTCGATATACTGGTTCAATGCGATCGCGGAAAGAGAACTGTGCTTGAGGATCGATAAAAAGTATATTAGCACGCACTTCCTCTAAAGAAGCGATCGCGGAACGATAGATTGCTTTAGCTGCGTCAATATCTCCTTGGGCTTTATATATGCGTCCTAGCTGCCATTCCAAACGATAGGTAAAATCTGCGACGAATTTTCCCTCTAGTAGAAGTAAGGCTTGTTGATTTAGGCTTTGAGCCTGTTGATAGTTGCGTTGAATTTCATATATTTCTGCTAATTGACCAATAGCTTGAGCCTCAGCTAGAGGATCTTGAATTTTACGAGCCTGGGCGATCGCTTGATTGATGATTGCGATAATTTTTTGAGCCGATGCCTCTTCTACTTTGATATCTGCGATCGCATTACTTGAATCATTCCTAGTTTTACAAACTGGAATGTTTTTGACTGACAACCTTAAGCAAGTTAAGCTACGAGAATAGTTGAGCAAAGCATAAATACTATTACGACTAGGCTGGAGTTGTGGGGGAAATTGCCAGCTAGCCAGTAATTCTTCCGCTTCTCTATCGCTACCAAGATCCACTAATAAACTGAGTTGATTTAATCTTGCCGTTAGAGATAAAGAATCCGATTTTTGAGCCTCTTGATAGGACTCGATCGCCTGAGCGAAATACTCCTGGGCTTGGTCTTTTTTACCAAATTCTAATGCCCGATCTCCCTGCTTTGTTTGAGTATTGCCTAATTCTAACCAGCTTAAAGCAACATCAGGCTTTGTTGTGGCTAATGCGATACTTTGTTCGAGGATAAGGGCAGAGCGATCGACATTGCCAAGGTTTCTCAAGCTCGTACCTAACAATCTTAGTCCCTTTGCCTTGAATGGAATATCGGACTGCTGTAGGCTTGTCTGCAAACTTTCTAAAATATCCAAAGCCTTGACTGTAAAACCCAAACTTTGTAGAGCTTTAGCCTGATTAATCTGAGTTAAAATCATCCCCGAACGGTTGTTAGTACGACGATAATAAGAGTAAGCTTTCTGCCAATTATTGAAGGCTAATTCTGCCTTGCCAAGATGTAACTGATAGTTTCCTTGGGTATTTTCAATCTTTGCCAATATTTCCCAATATCCAGGCAGTTTGTTCAAAGCCGATCGATCTTGCAGCAAACTAAAACTGCGAGCGATCGCTTGATCGGCTAAATCCCATTCCCCTAGCTGCTGATGAGCCAAGGCAATGTTATTCCAAGTCAAAGCTTCTCCCAAGACATTGTCTTGTTGGGCGTATAGAGAGATGGACTTCAACCACAAATCTTTGGACTTTGTAAAAGATTGTTGGTCATATAGTACAATCCCCTCTTCTAATAACTTTCTGGCTTCATCGGCTCGATCTATATTTTCAAGATCGGCAATATCTTTCGCCAATACCTGTCTATTGTTTATGGGAACTGTCCATAGCCAAACACATAGTATGCAACTCCAATAACCAAAGATAGTTTTATGAAATGTTCTGAAGTTGTCAAGCATTGGTAAAAGGACAAATAAAGATTAAGTCGTTGAATTTTATTACTTAACTGACGTTATGCACTAATTAATTAGTCAAGATTGGGAATAGGTAACATTACTCATTACTTATTACTCTTTGTTAGTTACATCGAGAATTAAAAGACTTACTGGGAGGATCTGCAATCAGTATCACATTACCGCGATCGCCTAAAACCCAACTTTGAGCTTCTTGAATATTGTTATTAGGCTTATTCTGCGTCCATGTTTTAGGGATTCCTACATCTCCCAAAACATCATCAACCCTAAGAGCATTACTGGGTTGATGATTTAAACCTCCCCGACCTAAGTTGGTAAAACTACTAGAATTATTGACTGTCACATTGCATCTATTAGTTAACTGGGGTGGATTAAAAGTATTGGGTAGTTTAGTCAGGTTTTCGGTGGGATTCAAATCTTGATTATTAAAATTAATATTCCCTGCAATACCAAATTCCGAGCTAGCGGTAATATCACTAAAGGGAGTTAAATCACTGCGGGGTTCAATTCCAAAAATTTCTAGAGCAACAAGATCGACTCTACCACCATCGCCAAACACCGCATTGGCAGTAATATCACTATTCTCTTGAGGAAAAGCGACTACAAAACCATCCTCAGCATTAATTACAATATTTCCTCCCGTAGCAGTTGATTGAGCGTTGGTACTAATGTTGCTTTGACGGCGTAAAGTTAGTAGATCTGTTTGAAGATTGATATTTCCGCGATCGCCTGAAAAGGTATCGGCTGATATATTAGCTTGCCCGTCCAAAAATATCCTTGAAGCAGTAACATTAATATTTCCTGCCGCACCACTACCCGAATCTAGAGGCGAATTGTTGTTACTGGGGAAATTACTAACGCTAATAGTTGCACCGTCTAAAAGAGACAAAGAATCAGTTGTAACTGTCAAATTTCCCCCTGCTCCATCACTTAATAAAGCCGTCGCAAAAATTCCGCTGCTTCCACTATCGGAATTTCCCTGAAGACGAACTGAATCATTAGCTAATATTTCAATACTACCTCCACTGGCAGAACTTAAGGTTGTCGTAGCAATTTGTGCTGCATCGATGATGTTCAAATTCTCGGTGGAAATCTCTATATTGCCTCCTTGTCCCGTATCAGACTCAGTGGTGGCAAAAATGCCTCCAGGTATACCGCCAACAGAAGTTCCCACCAGATCTATATTTGCGCTATCAATCTTAATTGTGCCAGCGTTGCCAATGCCTTCAGTACGAGCCGTAATCTGCGCTCCACTAGCAATAGTTAGATTATTAGCTTCAATATTTAAATTTCCCCCATTACCCAAACTAAAGGCTTCCACGTTAGCAAACAAACCACTCGCTCCAACTCCTCCTGCGCCTCCGCTTAACTCAATCGTATTGGCTTTGATGTTCAAATCACCTGCATCCCCAGAGCCAAAGGTAGTAGTAGAAATATCTGCACCACCATTAACCAGCAAATCATTCGTTTTGATAAATATGTTACCGCCACTGCCTTCTCCCTCTGTAGTTGCAGATAAACCAGAACCAATTGGAGAAACATCAGAAAACCCTTCTAGTTCGATGGTATTAGCTTTAATGTCTAAATTACCTGCATTTCCAGAGCCAAAGGCAGTAGTAGAAATATCTGCGCCCTCCCCTACAAGTAGAGAATCAGTTGTAATTGTCAAATTGCCACCATCTCCAGTTTGACCAAAGTCAGATTGAATAAATAAACCACTGACAAATTCACCATCCTCAGATATTCCTAATAGTTCAATATCTGAGGCTGTTACATCAAGATCTCCTGCATTACCCGAACCAAAAGTACCGCTATTTACCTGCGCCCCATCAGCGATTAATAAATAATTCGTATTGAGAAATAAATTACCTCCACCAGCCGTACCATCGAGATCGACATCAGTGGAAAGGCGAGTCGGAAAAAAATCATCAGCAGCAAAACCTAGTAAGCTGATACTTTCTGTGGCTGATATTTCTAAAACTCTCCCTGCACCATCTCCCAAAGTATCGGCTAAGATGGCTGCACCGTCAGTAATATTTATTGCCCTTCCTTGGAGACGCACCTCTCCCCCACTGTTACCACTCACCTCAATCGAAGCAGCTTGGGATAGGTTAATATTATTAAAGCTATTTACTTGATCGTAATCAAAATTCCAGCCTAGAGCGTCAAGGCTCAATCTCACCAAACCAGCACCAAAGCTGCCTATAACAACTCTTCCTTCCGTAGCAGTTAAATTTCCTCCTGGCAATAAAACATTACCCCCCAGAATAGCTAAGGTATTGCCCTTATCTACTTCTAAGCCTACAGGGCGATCGCTACGATTAACGGTGAAAGTATCCTCATCAATACTCAGATTATTTCCCGAACCTTCTACCACAATACTTCCAGCATCGTTACCATACTGTAACCCCACGGGAATACTGACAGTTAACAAAGGTACTGCTGCGGGATCGACTGCACTAAATTCACTACCATCGGCAAACTGAATACTGTTAGCCGTGCTGCTAATAAACGAGCCTCCTATATCCACTGCTGCATTTTCACCGAAAATAATGCCGTTGGGATTGATTAAAAATAGATTTGCACTACCGTTGGCTGTTAACAAGCCATCGATAGCCGAAATATTATTACCTGTAACTCGACTGATAATATTAGCGATCGCTAAATCATTATTGAAGAATACCGTTTCGCCTGGATTGACAGAAAATTCGGTAAAGCTATGGAGTAAATTATCTCCCGCGACTGTTCCTCCAGTAACTTCTAGTTCTTCGTTGACAACGGAATTACTGGGCAGACTTTGGTCTGGAATAACCTGAGCCTTTGCTTTATTGGCGATCGCCAACACCATGCAGCTAATAAACAAAGTTAAAAAACGACCCATACTTTTCATACTTTTAGCTTATTTTGTTTTTTGTTGCTCTGATTATCAGATTACTCCTGATAGCAAAGGATCTTCGGCAGACTCGCTATAATCGACCCCCGTAATGTCAAAATTATCGTCCAAATCTACTTCCGAAGAATCAGAATTATCCTCTAATATCGATTCTTCTTCAGACTCAATAAAGACACTTTCTGTTGATTGCGATCCTGATTCTGATTCTGATTCCACATCTTCCACTGGAATTTCTTCAGGAGAATCTATGGTTTGAAAAGTACTATATTGCCAATATCCAATTTGAAAAATGTATGTATTGCCAGTGCTTCTTCTTCTTTTTCTTCCGTCATAATCGCTTTCTTTAATCATTTTTTCTACGTCGTCAGAACGATCTTCAACGATCGCATCTTCTGCATTCACCACAGCAAGATCGTACATTTCGCCCCAACTGAGGGTATTAGATGTATCGAGATCCCAACCAATTACGTCCATTGCGATTAGATCGAGCTCGCTAACATCTCTCCTTTCTCCCACTGGCAAAATTGGATTCATGATTCCTTGATTGCTATTTTGTTCCCAATGACTAGCTTGATAACCATCACCGCCAAAATCAGTATATTGTCCGTTGGCAAAATTGCCTAAGTTAGTGTTGCCACCATCTATGGAAAAGTAAGGATTACCTCCTACCGATAAATCGAGATTCCCCGTGGCAAAACTGGATTCGGAATAACGATACAAATCTAGAATAGAAGCAAATTTGAAATCTTTGTTCTTAATTTCACCCTCTTCTTCTTGAGATTCTGTCAATACTTCTAACCAGTCATCTTCATCAATACCACTAGTGAAACCTAAAATATGACCCGTTTCATGGAGTGCAACAGACAAGAAGTCAATTTCATTTCCTTCAATATTATCGTTACGCAAGGCATCATAGTCCCAACCAACTGTAGAGTCACCAGCAAAATCATTGACAACAATATAGCCATCTAACTTATCGCGATCGTCGTTCAACAAATCTAGTGATTTAGCATTAGCATTTGTTAGACGAAACTCTTTAGTTTTATCTAATTCTTGACCGTTAACAACAACGCTAAACTCTTTATCTGTTGAAGGTAGATTTTCAAAAGCCAGGAGATCGTTAGAGGTAGTAATGTCATCTGACAAACTATCTGATATTTTGTCATATTTTTCTTTACGTTTTTTGCCAGGTAAAGCTGCACCAACTACCTCATCTGGAAGATCGTCTCTGCTTTCTACGTGAATACGAACAGTTACATCATCATCCAAATAAGATGACCAGATTACTCCTGCCATTTCAAACCCAATGATTTGCTCGGTAGAAATACCTGGGTCATAGGTAAAATCAAACTGCGTGCCAGAATTAAGGTCATCCATAACTTTAGTAGAAACAAAAATATATTGGGACTCAATTACTTTATTTATTAAAAGAGTAATTATGTATGACTTTATCAGTTTGAGGTATGTTTAATTCATTTTAACTGTATGCTTTGGTAACAGTCGGTGTTTTAAGAATCTATATTGTTCAACAGACACAGTTTTTGAAGCACTAAAAGTAATGTACATGATGTTTGATAGCACCACTATTGAGTAGAGTCAGCTGCTTTATCCTTGATTACGATTGGGATAACAACATCTGCCAACCAAGCTCGATCGATATGCTGTAGCAATTTCAGCCAGCGATCGCGAGCAGTCTGATTTTGAGGGTTAGCAATCAGATCCTCGACTACCATGGAGGTCGTATCGTACCAAATATCGGGAGATGCAGCCTCTATTTTTGACTTTATAGCAGGAGTAAGGGATGCTCTTTGAATCCATCCATCTACATCGAGGATTTTGTTATTCTTCAAGAAGTCTTGACAATAAACTTTGAAATACCAGTGATACTTTTGCTCTCGTGCCAGAGCGTATTCAGAATTAGCAGGCAAATTAATCTTAATAATTGCAGGTGTTTGTGCAAAATCTATGGAAGTTTGATAAATGCGCCTTTTGTCATTCGCGGTAAAAATAGAAAATTCTCCGTGACTAATCTCTGCTGGGGGATCGGGAATATAAAACAAAAAGCTAGGATAGGCTTGAGTGGTTAATACTGGATTGTCTATCGGTATAAGAGCAATTAGGGATTTATTTGCCTGGTTACAGCTTTGATAGGTGATATCTAGTCCCCCCCCTGGAGTAACTTTATTTGGGGGAACTCTACGGGGTGGGGGTGGTCTTTTCGTGACAGAATCGGATTTGGCTGCGACTAAAGAAGAAAGATCCAGAGAAATAAATAAGATGAATAAAAATATTGTTGAAAATAGCCACAAAGATACTTTTTTAAAATACATGAAAATATTAAAAGCTTTTGTTAGGTAATGAATGTTGTTTTCGGCTGCTAAAAATAACCCCACTAACAAGAAGCAAAGATAGCAACGAGGGAACATAAGGAAGCCAACCTCCTTTGATTAAAATTAGAATGCAGATTTGCTCCATCCCAATCGCCAAAATTATTAAGGCCAAAATTGAGTAAAGTACAGGCTTTTTTCGTAACATCAGCATGATTGCGATCGCCAGAATTGACCACCATAAAATCCATAACCAATCACCCCACAGAGGTAATGACCAAATAAGAGTTCTGCCGTCTTCAACTGCACTGATAAGTTGACTTGTCATGTGGGCATGAATCCATACTCCAGGCATTGTGCCATAGGGTGTTTCAAAATTATCTCTGGCTACTGAAGTGGTATAACCAATCAAAACAATCTGATTAGTAATTAATTGAGACGGTATTTGCCCCGAACGTAGCTGAGTTAAACTAATTCGCTTTCCTGGCTGTCCAGCGCGATAGTTTAAAGCTATTTGGCTACTTTTGCTGGCTAATTGCTGATATCCGCCAAATTTATTGCTAATTTCTTGAAAAGTGACATCGCCAAACTGCCACTGTTGTTTACTGTTTACCGTTAAAGGCTTGACTCCTGCTTGGTCAAGATACTCGTAGGCTAATTGAAAGCTAAGACTATAGGGAGTTAGGCATTTGGAGGTACTGCTGGCTAAATCTGGATCGTAGGACAATAAATGCCGACGAACTTTGGGAATAGTCGGTAAAACGGAATTAATGGCAAAAGAACTGTTGTTCGATCGCTTTAGATCGCCGTCAACTAATAAGTCGCTAAATCCTACTTGCTGTCTTAAAGTAGTCTCGGAGAGTCCTTGGGGTGGTCCATAACTTTCGCTGCTGTTTCCATAGGCACAGACTGGAAACAGACGAGGATTACTTTCAATCGACTCAATTAACTCTTGGTATCCTGATGTTCCTCTGGCTTGGGCGCGATGGAGATCGATGCCAATTGCTGCTGGTTGATGCTGTTCTAAAAGATCGATAGCTTCGACTAAAGACTCATCGGACAGGGGATAGCGATCGCTATCTCGATCGGTAATTTCGACAACTAAAATACGATCGTCGATAGTTTCGGCTGGGCGTTGTCGAAGATGGCGATCGTAAGCTAATAATTCTAGGGGTTCAAACAGAGTGAGCGATCGCCCTAACATCACTAAAGAACTAACCAGCACACTTTTAAGTACAGCATTTCTGATTAACTTAAACGATTTTTGCGGTAATACCTCATGTAAATCTGACCAGAGCAAAGTACCTGTGGAGGGATTTTGCCATATAATTGGCAGCCAACTAGCACAGATATATTCTGTTTCCCATCCTGTCAATTTATATCTGGCTTCTTTAACTGAGAGGGTAAAGTTTCTTCCCCCGCTAAATGCGGTTAAGAAATATTCTAAAAATACCTGCGCTATTTTATCTGGGACAGGTTCGTTCATCACCACCCCATAAGGTAAGGACAAGCCTGCAATTTGCAATGCCAGCCCCATCCCTGCACAGGAATTAAAAATAGCAATTTGCAGACCATTGGCGATCGCTATGTTTAGAGAATTTTTTAACTGAGCAATAGTAATACTTTCCGAGTCATTGAGATAGATAATGCCCGTGTCGCGATTGGTCTGGCTGTGTCCCGAGAATAACAGAATGTCCCATCCTTGAGATTGCCATAAGTATTCATTTAATTGACGAAACTGTGGTTCAACTAGGATGACCAGTTCCGAGTTTGGCAAAGCGTTTAAAGATTGCAGATCTTGCTGTAAATCCAAGCCGTCACTATCACCCAAAATCGCCAAAATTCTTACTTGAGAACGTACTGGAGTTGACTGCTTAATTGCGTGCCAGTCAAGAGGGCTAAAAGCGATTTCGGTATTGTGATAGTCATCAATAAAATGCCAAAGATGCCAAGGGAGTTGCTGCAACATCAGATCGGCAGCCATAACGGTAATCTGAATTGATTGTTTTGGAGCCAAATTTGAGCGTAGATTCTTTTCTATAGCAGCAAAAGAATTACTAGCTAGCCAATTATTAAATTCCTGACCAAATTTCTGGCATACTTGCTTAAAATCACCTTCAGAATATCTCATTCCCTCAGATTCAATTAGGCTGATTCGTAATGATTTAGCCTGATAAAAAGCCAGATAACTTGACTTCCACTGTTGATACAAGCTGGCCAATTTTGGTGCCCTCGGCAAATCACCATTTAGCTGTTGCAAACACCGACCATAATTATCTAATAGTTGAACTACGACGTTATGGCAACCATCCTGAAGATTTCCTCTGCCTAAGTTGATGATAATCTTCATAGGACAAATTCTTCTTCATAGGTGCTTGAACCGAGACTCAGACTTATTTTAAATTTTTCTTGCTTGACACCTCTAAAATAAGGAAGCTGAATAAAGTGATCCTGTTCTTGAGCCTGTATACTGGCTAAGATGCGATCGCTAATGTCAATTAGACTTAGCTTTAGTCGATCGGGTAATGTCTGCTGAGAAAACCCTGGTTGAGCTTGAACACAAATTTTAAAAGCTGATTCTTCTTGACTGATGGCAACGAGCAATAGCACCGATACGTCATTTTCTCGTTTTAAATCGATCTGTTTAAATCTTTTGATCGTTTCTGCACTGCGGAGGTTGAAAGTACTTCGCAAGCGAATAGGAGATCTCCCCGTCGCGGCAAACAAGGTTTCTACTGGTTGCCAACTCGGCTGGAAACGATTTTGCAGCCATAGGCTTAGCTGAGTAATTTGTAGGGTAGCTTGACCTAAATTGATTATATTGTTTGCCCTTTGATTTTGTCTTCTAGCTAAAGAAAATTTATCCCCAATTTGAGTAATAAATTGATTAGTGACAAATTCTCTAATCATCGGCGAAAGCATAAATACCGATCGCTTTTCTACCAGAGTAGTTTCTACTAGCAATCTTCCTGTTAAAGATTTTAGGGCTTCAAGAGACTCGATGGGATAAATAGATAGAGGTATGTCTTGCTGAATTGCGGATAAAGACATGGGCATTGATTCACTAGCTAGCCAGTAGAGAATTTCTGTTTCCAAGACAGACAAGCGATCGAATGACCTATTAAGTAACCTGGCTATATTGTTAATTATTAGGGATTTTTGCTCCAAAAACTCGCTGACGTTGCCGTTGAATAACTCACGAATAATTTGAGCTACCACGATCAAAATGGCGGGATTTCCCTGGTAATAAGTGACCAAATCTTCTACGGTAGGATCGATCTTTATATTTTCTCCTTCTAACAAAGTTTTAGCTTCTGCCAAGGTCAATCCGACTAATTTTTGATTGTAAATCAAAGAATCCTTGCTATTAGAAGTCTCGTCAAAGTTCTCCAGGCTGGTGACAACCAGACAGCTTTGATGAGAGCTTTCACTTACTAGCCTAAAAAAATCGCCATAATTTTCGCGATTGGATAAATACTTTCCTGCCAAGGTTTTAGTTTGTAGCAAAGATTCCATACCGTCTAGCAAAATCAAACAGGAGTGTAACCTCATTTTGTTGATAAGCTGAAAAAGTATTTGGGTTCGATCTACTTCAATAATGTTAAATTCTTTACGGAGTATATCCTCTAGCAATTCTTCTAAGCTAGGACACTCAGCCAGATTTCTCCAGATTACCACTTCATAATCGTCTTGAATTTGTTCTCCCAAACTTTTCATCAACAGGGTTTTGCCCGAACCACTCAAACCCCAAATTTTTATTAGCCGACAACCATCTTGAGCGATCGCTTGCTGTAAAGCTTGTAATTCCTTAGTTCGTCCATAACCAACTGATGCTGAAGATATAGCATCTTTCCAATCCCATCTATCGTTTGTCCGATTATTTTGCTTATTCGAAGTTGCTAACTTTAACTGAGATAATTCATACAATTTACATAACTTTAATCTGAGATTACTCTTACTAATATTTTCTTGAAATATAGCAGACAGGGTTTTCCATAATTTTGGTGCAATGTCTCGCATTAAATAGTTGGAAGAATAGGAAGAAGAATTTGCCATTTGTTCAAAGGTCATTCCTTGCCAACTAAACCTAAACACAACTATTTCTGGATTTTTTAATTCTCTTCTGGCATTGGCTTTGAGGACATTATTGACATAATCTATCGCAGTATCTAAATCCACTTTATCCCAGTACTTACTTATCTTTTAGCTATAATTCTTGCACAAAAACAACTCTAAAACTTAACGAAATTCTATTGGATTCAAGAAACCACTTTAGAAATATGTATGAAACACTATATTTATGCATAACTAATTTAGTTCGCTTTATTAATACTTTTTTGGGTTTTGAATTTCGATACGTTGCTAAAAAAAGCCAAGCAGTATATGTGTAGCGGTGAGATAGTTTGCTTATGCCAGGAAACCTTACACCGCAACTGTCTTACCCTTTAGGATATCCTTCAGGAAAAACTTAAAAACGTTATACTTGCTTGGTCAAATCGGGCTAAAGCCTGAACCACATACATTATGGATTTATGTTAAATCTAAGAAGTAGAAGAATCAGAATCTGAATCAGAAAATGTAACATCTATGTCTCCATTTCTCCTCATGGTTACACTACCGTCGTCAAAATTAATTCTTTTACCAGGGATTATTTCTGCTAAATCGGCATTGTATATGAAATCAGTAGGCACAGAATTGTCAATAAAATAGACATCTAAGTCGTCATCAGCTGATGACGACTGTACGATGATGACCAAGATAATGACCCGCACCACCAGAAATTTTTAGTTCTTCAGGAGAAAGTTCACGTAAATCCTTTAAGGAGTCTCGATCGCTAAACGGGGATGAAGTATTTATCTCAAAACACTCATTTAGGTCATTAATGTTTATGCTCATGTTATTTATTTACCTCTTATTTTTAATTTTGATGAATAGGATATTAGGGTTTACTATTCGATCTGCAAGGCAACTAGCCTATTCAATCATTTGCCACCTATAACTGTTAATATCTAAAGCTAGATTTAAGCAGTTGTCATATGCCTACTTAATTACCTTTATAGCAAAAACAACTGACTTTTATCGAGTAAAGTTTTGATTATTTAGGACATATTATTGTTTGGCAATTATTTATGTCTTTTGCTGTTTTATTATTGAAATATTATCGATCTAGTTATGATTTTATCTTTAAAAAAGTAATAGCCCAATTTGCTGGTGCTGAACTCTTTAACAAGCAATCGAGGTTGATAAGACAAACCTATCAACCTCGATTAAACTGCTAATTTATCCTCTTGAGATAAATTAATAAACAATAGCAGATATATACTGCTAATAATTACTAATAGGAATTGGATCTACTATTAGATCTACTATTAGCGGTAGCATTGGCATCAACATCAATGTTGATGTCTCCGCCACCATAGCCACCATAGCCACCATAGCCGCCGTAGCCACCGTAGCCACCATAGCCGCCGCGATAGATAACGGTAGGACCACCGCCACCTTTTTTACCACCGCCACCACCAGAGTAGAAAAAGCCACCATAACCATTGTCAATATAAACAGGACCACCGCCACCTTTTTTACCACCACCAGAAGTTTTTAGTTCTTCGGGAGAAAGTTCGCGTAGGTTATCTAGAACAGTTTCGCTACCAGATAACAAAGAAGCACCAATTGGATTAGAACCGTTGTCTAGATCGTTAATGTTAATTCCCATGTTCAGTTTTCCTCTTTTTTATGATTATAAAATTTATAGCTCTCAACACAGATTTGCCTGTTTAAAGGTTCGATTAAATTAAATTAATATATTTAAAATAAATATATTATCGGCTTATTTAATCTCGAACAAATAAACGTTCTTGCTCATCTGCATATTCCCTTTTTAGCAGATCGTATTTGTACAAATCAACTAAATATTCTTTTTTAAAAGACGTATAAGTTATGAAGAAATTACTTATGTCTTAATTTACTTCTTATTGCTTTTATAAAAATTAGATTTTAAGACACTATATATGTAAGATATAACCTACATATATTATTTGTAATAATAATAATCGCTTTTGTGTATCGGTTTTTATCAAAACAAAGTCGTAAAACGCTTAAAATAAGATGTATATTGAGGTTGTTTATATCTAAGATGTAGTCATGTAAAGCTAAAACTATAAACAAGTAAAATTACAAGATTTTGTAAGATGACATAAAGACATTCTTTATGTCTTAATATCTATTAATATACAAACAAAAATAACTTGTTTTCACTGAAACTATCGCAATATAAAAAAGAGCGAAATATTGTCAGTATTAGGACAACATTTCGCTCTGTATAATTTTGACTGAATGTTTCTCAATTTCAAGTAAAAGCAGAATAAGGAAGCAGGTTGTTAGCTCGTCAAACTGTCAAGCTGCTTTATCAATCTTTCTCCACATGGAAGGAGGAGGAGACAGATATTCGTGTAAACCAGGATCGCCATTGTTGGCAGAAGTAATCACAATATCAAAAGACAAAGAAATTCTAGTTTCGTCTGTTTTGTTTTGCCCAACTCCATGGGTTTGTCTTGAAGGGAAAAATAAGCAGTCTTCCTTCTTTTGGAGAATAAGAACCCATCTTATAGTTGAAAGGATTCCATTTTTTAATAGCATCAGTATGTTCGCCACCAATGTTAGGAATAAACTCGTTCATATTGCTGCGGTTGTGAATAATAAATGCTCCTGACTCTGGAGTATCATTTTTGGGAACAGATACATAATAGACACCGCTGATATGAGATGTGTAATGGGCGTGAGGACCAACACTCTGGTTTGGACGAGAAATAACGGGCCAAGCTCTTTGAATATACAAATCCATTTTGTCAAGATCCATACCCATTTCATCAAGATATTTGACAGTATGGGCTTCAATTTGCTTAGTAATCCAATCAAAACGAGGATCGTCTTGAATCTTTCCTACGCCGTGAAAATCTCCAGTCCAGGCAGTTTTTTCATCTACTCTTCTTTCCTTTCCTTGCTTTTCTAATTCTAAAATGGTGGAAATCAAAGATTCTTTTTGTAACTCGGCATTCTCTACATCTGTGTAGTATACTGCCAGGGGAAACCAGGGTTCAATAGGCATTTTTTCAAATTACTTATTACTAAAGTTGTGATTGAAAAGCTTTGTTTTTGTTGTAACTAAATCAAATAATCAAGATTCAAATATAGCTATATTTTGTAATCATATAGTACAATATTTGATTGATTATAAAATAGATTATTTTAATAAAAAATAAAGATAATTAACAATAGCAAAATTGCTTTTTATAAACATAAGTTGTAAAGTGCAAAGTTATTGATATAAATTACCATCAGACTCCAGATTCAAGTAAAACTTATCCCAATTAATTTTTGTTTCAGATAAATATGACATAGCTAGTTTTGATTTATCTATATCCGAAATATTAATTTCCTTATTTATTTTCAAAATAATTTGAGCAATAATATGACAGTATTTCAAACCTAGATTTTTTAGGTTTACATTTGATTTTCTATTAGGTTTTTCTGCCAAACCTAAGCCAGTTTGCAATTGCCAGCAAAAAAAAGGTACTAGATCGCCAAAGCCAGTTTTATTTTGCACATAAAGATCTTTTACGATCGCCTGTATTTTTTGCCAATCAACTCTCATAAATTCCAAAACGGGAGTATCCAAACGCTTAAAATCTGTCTCACGATAGGGAATTTTAAAATCAAACGGAATCTTTAGCGAGTTAAGTTGCCGAGTTAAACTATCTAACAGCACCAATGCGGTATGACTATCGACATTAAAATAAAGCTGGGCGATCGCGTGTTCGTCAGAAGGTGGTATATTAGTCGAGCCAGCATCACCCACTGCCACATATAATCCTGATTCGATTAAATTAGGTGGCATTGCGATCGATACAGTCTGTCCGATTTGCAGCATTAGATCGGATTTGATGAGATGTTGAGGTTCGATATATAGCTTTAAGCCATCTTTAGCTACTCGCCAGCGTTTTGTTCCTGGCTCTTGTTCTATTACCAACCAGTTATCATCTTTATATCCTCGACCATGATTGCATTGAGTTAAGGAGCGAAAAAACTCGCTTTCATACCAGCGATCGGCACTATTGACCATGCTATCGGTTTTAGCCTCAGACAACTGTGGCTGTAACTCGTCATTAAAAATAGCATATAGATAATACTGTAATTTTGTGGTCAGATAGCTTTCGCGATCGCTTGGTGACATTTGCTCAAGATAATCTCGATATCGATCTGAGACTACTATTGGCTGATATTGATCCTGGACAATCGTAAAATCGGATGTAACTTGAGTTTTGGCGATCGCCTTTTTTAGCTGGCTGGCAAAGTTAGCACAACTAATTTTTGCTGAATTTAGCTTCGATGTTTGGTCAGATTCTGTTTGATAAACCATTATTTGATGTTTTTAATTGTTCTCCCCCCACAATTGGGGGGCTGGGGGGGCAAACCAATGTCCTCTAAGCTGCTAAAAAGCTAGTTCCGATTAAGTCTGCTTCACTAGTGCCAAAAATTGTCTCAATTCCTTGTTGTGGGTGACAAAGCAAATTTTTGGCTACCTGTAGTTTGCAGATCGAATTATTCTGAAAAGGATAGTGATGCTCGACATAGTAAGTCAAACGATTTAAAATTCCAATACCGATAAACTGCACCACTCTTTTTACAAAGTCTGGACGGTGGGCGATAATTTCGGGAAAATGAGCTAAGTATCTCTGCATCAGGGCTTTGAGGGTTGGTGAGATTGTTTCTAGGGGAAAAGCTGCTGACTCGAGCATGGTATTAATATCAAGGTTGCGATCGCTAATCAAATTCCCCAACCAAATACCCCCTATGTATTCGGAAATTACCATTCCCAAATCTACGGCAGGATCGCCCCAGTTAATACGTTCCCAATCAATAATCTTGATTTGTTCTGGCTCAATTTCGACTGACTCTGCATGACAATCTATCTGGCGATCGATAATAAAGTTATCTAAAGTGAGATCGTTGTGGATTAGGCAGCTAGGTTTTATATGTGCGTAAAGTTCGTTTATTGCGCTATCAAGACTGGGAAAGCGTTGATAAAGCTTATAAAAATCTAGTCCATCAGGGCAAACTTTCCCCATAATACTCGGATCTAAGTTAGCTATTCGTCTCAAAAAATTAGGCTTGGTTTTTTCTAAGTCCAATTTGAGATAACGACCTAGAAATTTCAGGTGCGCCTGTTGCTGATATGTTGCCCGATGAATTTTAGCTAAATTTGCGCCAAAAACAGCAGAAATCTGAGGATTGAAATTATTGTTGATGGCATAAAATCTATCCAAACCAAGATAATCACTGTAGAAAACTGACACTAAGATGCAGTTTGACCAATCTAAAAAAAGTACTTTTGAAACTAAAGATTGAATAGAAGCTAGATCGGTAAAATTATCGATTAACTTTTGGAAAACCCATTCAACGGGCAGACTACCTAAAGTATTGTTATTGCCGTTGAGACTATTTTGCTTAACTAAGAAACTAATATCTTCGTCTGACTTAACAACCAAATTGAAATTGCTTCCCTCCTTACGAACTATTGGCGCAGCAGGTTGGAAGTCTGGGGTACATACTTGATGTTCCTTTAAAAACTCAACTACATTTTGAGAACTAAGGGCTGACTCTATCACTACTATTACTTTTTATCGATAAACTTTTTTAGACTAACCATACATACTTGTAGTTAAAAATAGCTAGCAAAGTCAAGTAAAAAAATAAATTTTTAAGACATAAATAATTTATGAAGGCATTCTTAAGTCTATACGTACTGATAGAAACTTTGTTAACCAATATTAAAATTTTCGATTAAGCAAATGTTTTAAGTAAAGTAAGGTATCTTTTAAAGCAGTAGCACCTACTTTTACATACACTATGCAGCGGTTTATGCATAATATACTCGATGTAATATTAAGTCCCTATTGAGTTTACCTCAAGACATAAATACCCATTATCTGTCTTTAATATCTACCCGACCAAAATCATGGAAAAGAAAGTTCAGCAGATAACAAGTTTGTTAGCAGAGATCGCTCCAGAAAAAGTACCAGCTAGTCAAGAGTCAACTTATCGTCGTCGTCTAGAAATTGTAGTTCGGACTCATCTAGGTCAGTCTCAAGCAGAGATATGTTCTGCTTTGGGCTGCTCCAAAGATACCGCACGTCATTGGATGATGATGGCAAAAAATGAAGGATTCAGCAGTTGGTGCGAGCATCCCCTTGGTAGACCAAAAAGGGTAGACGATCGCTATAGGCAACGATTGGTAGAGCTAGTAACTAGCAGTCCAAAAAACCACGGCTACCATTTTTCGCGATGGACTGCTGGATGGTTGAGTAAACATTTAGCCAACGAATTGGGTATAGAAATTAGCGATCGCCATGTCAATCGATTGTTAAAGCAGATGGGGCTATCCACTCGCAAATCTGGTCAGTCTCAGCCTGTAATCAAAGGGCAAACCATTACCATTCAGGATCTCAATACTTCTTCGTCA
Source organism: uncultured cyanobacterium (assembly GCA_963799375.1). Lineage (GTDB taxonomy): Bacteria > Cyanobacteriota > Cyanobacteriia > Cyanobacteriales > Xenococcaceae > Waterburya. The sequence continues at coordinate 5,930 of CAWCWY010000024.1, read as the reverse complement.
TTTGAGGATGCTTTATGATAGTTTCGTCTTCTAAGATAAATCGCTATTTCAAACAACTTTTTAGTCATACTCTGACCGAATCAGTACGAAAGCGTCTTGCTGGACAAGTCGAAATTATTATCCCCGAACCAGGTGAACCTTTTTGGAATTCAAAGTCTAGCCCTCCAGGGATCTATATCGTTCTTGAAGGGAAAGTCAGACTAGTAGATGAGCAAGATAATTTACTCGTTTCCCTGTCGGAAGGGATGGTTTTGGGGCAAATATCTTTATTTGCCAAGCAAGACCTCAAGCATCATGCTGCTAGAGCTTCTTTGAACGCTAAGTTAGGCTATTTGTCTCACAAGTCTTTGTACAAATATCTGTTGCCCAAGTCAAAGTTTGAATCATATCTATACAGTCAAGCTTTAAAGTGGGATTTACTAATAGGATGTAGCCCCGATACCGAGAATCGAGACTCTCAAGATACAACACGCGATCGCCGATCTCTGCAAGAAATATTATCCATCTTGCCCGATCTACAATATCACTCTCTAGCAGAAGGAGAACTACCCCCCAAAGTACTTGAGTCTAGCCTGCTGCTAATGCGTCAAGGAAGAATATTACATTCATCAGGATTGCAGTTAGTTCCTGGGAGACAATATTACCCCGATAGTTTGCCCAAAGATGGAGTGTGGTCGAATCGATCGCTTGGTAGAACTGTATACCTTACCCCCCGAACTCCAACTAGAGTTAGATAAAGCCACAATTCCTCCTAACTCTAGTTTGCAGTTGTCACCTGCAAATTTGGCAATTTTGCCAAAATCAAGTTTGCCCAAGACAAAGTTGAAAGTAGTTGCCAATGCCCCTCCTCGATCGCAACAGCTATATTTTCCTACTCCCAGAGTTAAGTTTACTCACTGGTGGCAACAGTTAACCCGTCGCTATCCCTTTCTTAAGCAGCAGAGTAGCTCTGACTGTGGAGTAGCCTGTATGGTGATGATTGGTAAGTATTGGGGAAAAAACTTTAGCATTGCCGAACTAAGGAATGTTGCCAATGTTAATCGCTCTGGGGCATCAATTAAAGGTTTGATCGTTGCAGCAGAGCATTTGGGCTTTGCTCCTCGACCTGTAAAGGTAGACCTGCCAACCTTAGCCAAGCAAAAACTACCGGCGATCGTTCATTGGCGTGGCAATCACTATATAGTTGTTTACCGTGTTACCCGCGATAAGGTGATTGTGTCCGACCCCAAAATTGGTCGTCGCCATCTAACTCGCCCAGAATTTGTCGAGGAATGGAATGGCTATACTCTTTTACTCTCCCCCACAGCAAAGTTTAAACAAGTCCCTGAAGCAGAGCGTAATGTTTGGAAATATTTTCAGCTTCTCAAGCCTCATCGGTTAGTTTTACAGAAATAGTGGCAGCATCATTAATGATTCAAGTTTTAGGCTTGGTCACGCCAATTTTTACCCAAATACTATTGGATCGAGTAGTGGTGCAGCGCAGTACGTCTACTTTGATTGCGATCGGCAGTGGCTTAATTGTCTTTAGTCTGTTTGGGGTAGCAATGTCGAGCCTGCGTCGATATCTGCTCTATCATACGGCTAACAAAATAGACTTATCATTGATTGTTGGTTTTATCAGTCATACTCTGCGACTGCCTTTGAGCTATTTTGAAACTCGTTATGTAGGTGATATCACCTCCCGCATTAGCGAAAACCGTAAGATTCGCGATTTTATTACGGGAGAAGCTATATCAACTATGCTTGATGTTCTCAGCGTCTTTGTTTATATCAGTTTGATGCTTTGGTACAGCTGGCAGCTATCTTTGATGGCACTGGCAGTAATTCCTGTCTTTGTAATTAATGCCGTAATTTTTACGCCATTTTTACTTAAACTTTCTCGTGAAAGCTTTGCTGCCAAAACCAGCGAACAGAGTTACATTATCCAGGCTATTAAGGGGATTGGTACGGTCAAATCGATGGGGGTAGAGCGTAATGTGCGTTGGCGTTGGGAAGATTTAATCAATGAGTCTGTACGAATTAACTTTTCGGGAAAAATGCTGCTAGAACGGCTGACGGTTTCTACTGGTGTAATTCAAACTTTGATTTCGCAATTTACTCTTTTGTTGGGAGTATGGTTGGTAATTCAAGAGCAGCTTACTATTGGACAGTTAGTGGCGTTTAATATGCTGGTGGGCAACGTGGTTAGCCCTTTCAAACGTCTCATTGGTTTATGGAATCAGTTTCAAGAGATTTTAGTGGCAGTAGAACGTTTGGATGATGTGATTAATTCTCCTCTAGAAGAAGATTTAGCCAACGAAAGTCTGATTAGCCTGCCACCAATTAAGGGTCATGTTCGGTTTGAAGAGGTAAGTTTTCGTTACAACCTGGAAAATGAGACCAATACTTTGACTAATCTCAGTTTTGAAATTAAACCAGGACAAACCGTTGCTTTAGTCGGACGTAGCGGTTCGGGAAAAACTAGTATTTCTAAGCTACTTTTAGGTCTTTATACACCAACCAAGGGCAAGATATTTATTGACGGACAAAATCTCAACAATGTGTCTCTACACTCTCTGCGCCAACAAACAGGAATAGTCGATCAAGATACGTTTTTGTTTGGGGGAACAATTAAAGAAAACCTAACCGTAGCTCATCCTCAAGCGACGATGGTAGAACTCGAAGAAGCCTGCCAGTTAGCTGGTGCAACCGAGTTTATTGAAGAAATGCCTTTAAAATATGAAACTCAAATTGGCGAAGGTGGCGGTTTACTGTCTGGAGGACAAAGACAGCGATTAGCGATCGCCAGAGCCTTATTAAATAATCCTCGTTTACTAATTCTGGATGAAGCAACAAGCAATTTAGATGCTGAATCAGAACAGATAATCCAAAGTAATTTAGACACCATTTTAAAAAATCAAACCACTTTGGTAATCGCGCACCGTCTTTCTACAGTTCGTAATGCCGATTTAATTTTGGTACTCGATCGCGGACTGTTGGTTGAAAGTGGGACTCACAAAGCACTAATGGCTAAACGGGGTCAATATTATTATCTCAATCAACAGCAAATAGCATTTTCTAATTAGCTCGTTTCAATTAAATAAACAATTTTAAAATCCCACGTTAATAAATTATGAAAAAAATTGAAAGCTACAGCGTAGTGTCTTCGAGCGAGACACTAGTTCAGCCAATTCGGATTCTATTGGTAGACGATCAAAGCTTTGCTCGTCGTTTTGTTGCCAGATCCTTGGAGTTTCATGCCGATTTTGAAATTGTTGGTACTGCTGATAATGGCAGAGATGCGATCGCACAAGTAGAATTATTAAAACCCGATGTAGTCTTAATCGACTTAGAGATGCCAGGAATGGATGGTGTCACTGCTACTGAAATTATCGTCACTAGATTTCCCCAATCTAAGGTTTTGGTTCTTAGTTCCCATGAAACAGGAGAATATTTACAAAAAGCTCTCCGTGCTGGAGCAAAGGGTTATTTACTCAAGGGTAGTCCCTCTAAAGAATTAAGCAGTGCCATACATTCTGTTTATCGAGGCTATACTCAACTCAGCCCTGGTTTGATCGAAAGAGTCCTCACTCCAGAAGTAGAAGTTGTCCCAAACGAATATTCAGAATTAGAGCCTGAAGCTCAATCGGAACTAGAATGGGCAGAATCTACCAGAGAAACCATTGACACTTTGCCACGAATTTCCCTTAGAGCAATATTTTATATCCTGTTGCTCTTTATGATCGGGTTTATTCCCTGGACTGCCTTAGCAAAAGTGGATGAAGTAGGCTCGGCTAGAGGCAAACTAGAGCCAGAGGGGAGGGCGATCGAGATTGGTTCTAGTGTAGATGGTAAGGTAGTATCCGTTTCTGTTCGCGAAGGAGAGCAGGTTGAAGTCAATCAACGAATTATGGAGCTAGATTCGGAAACGGTCGAAACAGAACTACAGCAGCAGTCCGATAAGCTACAGTCCCAGCAAAATCAACTCAATCAGCTAGAATTACTCAAAAATCAGCAGGTAATCGCTCTACGCGCCCAACAGCAACAAAATAAAGCGCAACAATACGAAAAACAGGCGACGATCGAACAGGCGCGACAGGCGATTGAAACTAGCCAGTCCGATCGCGAAATGGCAACCATCCGTTACCAGGCTGCACAGGAAAAAGTTCCCCGCTATCAGGAAGCTCACGAACAAGGGGCATTGTCTAAAGATCTATTGTCCGAAGCGCAACAACAGGTAAGAGAACACCAAGAAAGTATCAAACAAACCGCCTCAGAAATTGCCAAAGCGCGATCGCTTCTCAAAGAACAACAGCGGGGTTTAGACTCTTTAAGACAGGCTAACAATTTATCACTATTAAAAAGTCAAGAAGAATATAGAGAGACAGAAAGACAAACAACTGTAATTAAGGGAGAAATGGCACAAGCCCAAAGCGTTATTGCTGGCTTGGAATATCAAATGCAGCAAAGAATTATTTATGCCCCCATTGCAGGTACAGTATTTCAATTACCAGTCAAAAAGCCTGGGGCAGTAGTTCAAATGGGACAGATGGTAACTAAAATTGCCCCCAAGGGTTCTCCTCTAGTTCTACGGGGTAAAATGAGCAGTAGCGAAAGTGGTCTACTAGAATTAGGACTGCCTGTAAAACTCAAGTTTGATGCTTTTCCCTTTCAAGATTACGGCGTTGTTCCTGGTCGTTTAACCTGGATAGCTCCAGATTCTCGCAGCGATGATAATAGTGTTCCAGGGCAAGCACCAGGGCAGATGCAAGAATTTTATGATGTGGAGATAGAACTAGAACGTGACTATATAGAGAATCACGAAAGGAGAGTAGCTTTAACTCCAGGGCAAACCGCCACCGCAGAAGTTGTAATTCGCAAGCGTCGCTTGGCTGATGTCTTCTTATCTCCTTTCAAGAGCTTGCGTAAAGGCGGAATTCAACTTTAGGCACGAATCGCCCTAAAGGATTCCCTACGGTCTCGATTTGTTCCTACCCAAATTTAATAATTGCATAACAATGAAGCCACAACAATCGACCATCGATCAGACTATCAATTCAGCCGAGATTTCTACTAGAGAGATTGTTAAACATCTTAAGCTTTCGCTTCAAATGCCTAGTGTTTTGACTGGTCTAATTAATCAAAAAATAATCAAGCAAACTGCCGAAAAAGAAGGCGTAAGAGTGCGAGAAGAGGAGCTACAGCTAGCAGCAGATCGTTTTCGATTTGAAAATGGTCTGATCGGTTCACAAGATACCTTAAGATGGCTGGAAAAGCACTATTTGTCAGTCACGGAATTTGAAGATCTAATTCAAAACAATGTACTAACGCAAAAATTAGGAGAACATTTATTTAAGGACAAAGTAGAACCTTACTTTTATGCTCATCAACTCGATTACAATCAAGCAAGCATTTACGAAATAGTTTTGGCTGACTTTGACCTGGCAATGGAACTATTTTACGGTATTCAAGAACAAGAATTAAGTTTTTGGGAACTAGCTCATCAGTATATCGAGGATGATGGTTTGCGTCGTCGTGGAGGATATATCGGCATGAAAACTCGCGATCGCTTTCATCCAGAGATTGCTACAGCAGTGTTTTCTCTTGATAATGACGATCTACCCCAGGTTTTGAAACCAATTCCTGTGGAAAAAAAGACTCATTTGATTTATGTTGAAGAAATTATTCCACCTGTCTTGAATGACTCTTTGAGTCAAAAAATTACGAGTCAACTATACGAACAGTGGTTAATAAAACAGCATAAAGAGCTTTCAAAACAAAAAAATGCTTAAGTATTCCGTTAGGCAACAAAAGCTGAAAATCAGTCTATCTTATAGCAATGGTTCGGACAAAATTTAATCTTTAACGAAAGAATAGGGGTTATAGGCTAAGATAACCAAATTATCGATTGCCTCTAACTGCCCTAACTGCTCTAACTGTCCTAACTGCTC
>CAWCWY010000023.1:0-19305 GCA_963799375.1 uncultured cyanobacterium | reverse complement strand
TAACTGTTGTTATAGGCAATACGATAAATACGTCCATTGCCATCTTCAGCCAAAAGCAAACTACCATCGGGCATAACTAATAAGCCAACAGGACGAGCAAAACTATCTGGACCATCAGGATTGACCAGAAAACCCGTTAAAAAGTCTTCATAGTGACCGAGGGGTCGATTATCTTCACCAAAAGGGACAAATACAATCTTATACCCCGTACCGCGATCGCGATTCCACGACCCTCTGAAGGCTACAAACGCACCGTTATGATACTTATTGGGAAATTTTTGCTTATCGTAAAACTGCACTCCTAATGCAGCAGAATGAGACTGAAACAAGACATCTGGGGTGATGGTTTTAGCAGCGAGTTCGGGTTGTTCGCTCTTATTTCCCTGCATCCGACGAGGATCGAGTAAATTAGGTGCAAGATAAGCATAAGGCCAACCATAAAAACCACCCTCTTTGACTTGAGTAAAGTAATCTGGGACAAGATTGTCTCCTAATTTATCTCTTTCATTAACAGTGGCAAAAAGTTCTTTGGTAACGGGATGAAAATCCAAACCGACGGGGTTGCGCAAGCCATATCCATAGGTCGATCTGTCCGAACCATCTAAATTCATTACCTGTACCGAGGCGCGGGGTAATTCTTCGGGGTCAACATTAGATTTTGAACCAACCGAGACATATAATTTATTACCATCAGGAGAAGTTACAATATTTCTCGTCCAGTGCTGATTATATCCCCCTGGAGTAAGTTGAGTAATTTCTGTCCCTGTCCCTTCCAGCTTTAACTGTCCTGGCTGATAATCGTAACTTAAAACTTCTCCTGTATTTGCCACATAAAAAGAATCCCCTGCAAAAGTCATCCCTAGAGGTTGATCTAAATTATTATTGCGATCGCCAAATATCTCTTTAACTTCTGCCACTCCATCATTATCTTTATCCTGTAACAAATTAATTTTATTTTGCCGTGACTGCACTGCCAAGACATCCCCATCAGGAGTCAGAGTCATCCAGCGCACGTCGGGTAAATTGTCCGCAAAGACATTAACCGTAAATCCTTCAGGAACTTGTAACACAGGATTATCTGGTACGGGAATTACACTGGGTGGTTTACTAGCTGATTCGGTAGCGTAGGGTTCGGGTAAATCCTCTAAGGTAATTTCAATCGGCGTAGGAGTAAAGGATTCTGTCGCAATCTGATTTGATGATGTTTCAGTAGCAACAGCTTCAACGCGATCTAACCTTGAATCGGCAACAGAATTGCAGCCTGTCAAAATACAGATCGATCCTAAAGTAATAGTTATTGTTCCAGATTTGATTGACATAAAAAAATAGAATAAAGAGGAAGTAATATCGAGTTAATCGAGGCTCTTTGATACGCTATAATTCAATACTGTTTGCCAAGATTATAAAACCCATTATCCGCATCTTCGATCGCAATGGAAATGCAGTTGGCAGCTTGATTAATTACATCATCACAAATTTTTAGTAATAATGGCAGAAGATAACTCCCGCAATAAGCCCCAAGGCGGTTCTAACTTAGAAGAAATTCGCGCTACCAGGATTGAAAAGGTAGCTCAAATTAAGGAATTGGGACTAAATCCCTATGCTTATAAATGGGAGTCTAGCCATCATGCTGCCGAGTTGCAAGAAAAGTATGTCGAACTACCCGCAGGAGAAGAAATAGAAGACGAAGTTGCGATCGCGGGTAGGATTGTGGCACGTCGTGTTTTTGGTAAGCTGGCATTTTTTGAACTGCAAGATGAAACAGGCAAAATCCAGCTTTATTTAGAAAAGAAAAGAATCAACAACACCATGTCGGAAGACTTGGTAGGGGCATTTAATCACCTTAAAAAGCTTTCTGACACTGGGGACATTTTAGGCGCAAAGGGTACGGTAAAAAGAACGGAAAAAGGCGAACTTTCCGTCTATGTCAGCGAGTATAAAATTCTGACAAAATCTTTGTTACCTCTGCCTGATAAATGGCATGGTTTGACGGATACAGAAAAACGCTACCGTCAGCGTTATGTAGACTTAATCGTTAACCCTCAAGTTAGAGAAACATTCCGTATCAGAGCAAAAATTACCGCAGGTATTCGTCGTTATTTAGAAACCAGAGAGTTTTTAGAAATCGAAACTCCCGTATTGCAAAGTGAAGCAGGTGGTGCAGAAGCGCGTCCTTTTGTTACCTATCACAATACCCTGGAGATGGACTTATACCTCCGCATTGCTACGGAATTACACCTCAAAAGGTTAATTGTGGGTGGATTTGAGCGTGTCTTTGAAATGGGCAGAATCTTCCGTAACGAAGGAGTATCCACTCGTCATAATCCTGAATTTACCTCAATCGAAGTATATCAAGCCTATGCTGATTACTACGACATGATGGCGTTAACAGAAAACATGATCAGTGATGTGGCGCAAGAAGTTTTGGGGACAACCAAAGTTAACTACCAAGGAGAAGATATCGATCTGACTACTCCTTGGCGTAGAATAACCATGCACGAGGTTGTGCAAGATGCTACTGGGGTAGACTTTGCCCAGTATGATGACTTCGATTCGGCAAAAACCGCAGCCAAGGATGCAGGAATAGAAGTACCTGCCGACTGCCAAACCATTGGCAAATTACTTAATGAAGCCTTTGAACAAAAAGTAGAGACAACTTTAATCCAACCTACCTTTGTAACTGACTATCCTGTAGAAATATCTCCCTTAGCAAAACCCCACCGCGATAAACCAGGTTTAGTAGAAAGGTTTGAATTATTTATCGTCGGTAGAGAAACCGCCAACAGCTTCTCGGAGTTAACCGATCCTTTAGATCAACGGGCTAGACTAGAAGCCCAAGCAGCCAAAAAAGCAGCAGGAGACTTAGAAGCTAATGACATTGATGAAGACTTCCTCGCAGCCTTGGAATATGGAATGCCTCCTACTGGGGGTTTGGGTATAGGTATAGATCGTCTGGTAATGCTATTAACCGACTCTCCTAGCATCCGCGATGTAATTGCGTTTCCTTTACTCAAGAATCAAAGTGCTGTAGTCAAGGACTTTGATTATGACGCAGACAAGCAAATTCTCCGTATTACCTTTAACAACGGCAACGTTTACAAATATTCTGACGTGCCAGCCAAAATTTATCAAGAGTTAAAAGAAACTAGCTCAGTCGGACAATATTTCAACTCCCAAATCAAAGATAAATTTGGTTACGATCGCGAATAACTGTAGCAACTGTCTTGAATGTTGAATAAATCTAGCCAAGTAAGGCGATTTCTAAAAAATCAGTAATGCAAACGTATCAGGCAATACGTTTGCATTACTATTGGCTTTGTGTTGCTCAGGTACAAATTAAATGGTGACTTTGAGCCAAAAAAAATTGTTCTAGAATAGACTTGTGCTTCAAACCCAAAACACTTGGTAACTATCTGTGGTCAATTATTGAAGTGAGGTTAATATATGGCATAAGCTCGTTTATTTTTGCCAGTGATTAAAGATATAAGTGGTTCGCAAAAATCAATTGACCGAGAAAGTGAGATCATCTACGATCATCTATTTAGTTGTGCGAGTAACGATCCTCCTCAAGTAGTAATTAGAAAGTTTCACAACCTATTTATTCAGGGAAAAAACGAAGATGCAGAAGTATCCCAAGCCTTAAATAAAATTATCGTTTCCCCTATCAGTCAACAACAGTTTGATCGAATATTTAGTCACTGTTTTTATCTAATCTTTGATTATTGGGTAACAAAACCTAAGTCTTTATCTTACATATCTGAATTGCTGAATATTATCGAAATTATCAATAAGTCTTCTTCTTACGATCGCTTGCGTAAACAGCTGATAAAACTAATTTCAGAGTATCAAAAGTCTCAGGAATATTTAAAGCTCAAAGCAACTATAGCTATTATTAGTCCTCAAAAGTTTCTTGGCAAAAATGATACTGGTTCAGCTAAAACCCAAGAAAGTGATGAAATCTCTAACAGCCAAGGATACGATCGCAAAATCGTAAACAATCATTTAGCACGTTACACTTTTCTTTACGAATATATTGCCCCCCAAAACCCCGAACTAAAACAGCTAAACGAATTTATTAAATCTCTACAAAATAGTCGTCGTCAGGATTTTGAGATTAAATTATCAAGACATATCATTTATCGCTATCGCCTCAAACAAGTAGCAAAAATGAAGCTACTATCTAAAGGTGCTGGAAAAGTAATCACTAAAGTAGATAGCCCATCTATACTCTCAGAAAGAGCCTTTCAGATAGCCTTACAGCAATACCTTGGTAAAATTGACGGCAAACAAACAATCTTAGAGCGATCGCAAAAATTTATAGCAGACAATAAAATTCGCGGTTCTTATCAAGTATTTAAACAAGATTTATACCAGTTTTTAATTAAAGATATTAAATCGAGAAATAGTAGTTATCAAATTAACCAAAAGCTTAAAAACAAACTAGATGACATTTTTGCCCAATCTGATAAAAAACAGATTAGTAGTACGCTGATTTTACAAACTTGTCGCCAATTATTTAGCTTTTTTGTTACTGAACTCAACTCAAATAACAATCCTCAAGGATTCGTTGACTTAGTCACCAATTTAGGCACAGCCCAAGCACTAAAAATATTAATTAAAATCACCTTGATCTGCCCTGAATCAAAACCAGATTTAGAAAAAAAAATCTCTTTAATCATCGATCGCTACCAATTACATGAAATTCAAGATGTACCTTGGGTAACTAAAACTTTGGAACACTTGTTAATCGCTTTTAGTATTTATTTCGGCAAGATAGACGTTTCGATCGCCAAATCAGCAATTGATAAGTAGCATTTTCCTCTTTTCCTTGTTCCTTGTTCCTTATCCCTCATCCCTTAAAAAAGCGTTATCTTAAAACTGCTGGTTTAAAACTAGATAAATTAGATATGCTTTGTACCCAAGAGCTTCTAAAACTGGAACTGTTTCAAAAAATAGAAAGCGATCGCTTGGAGTGGATTTGCGATCGCGCAACGGAAATAGATTTAATTAAAAAAGAAGTTTTAGTCAGAGAAGGCGATCCTCACAGGGGTTTCTTTATTTTGACTTCGGGAAATATCAGTATCACTCGCTTTAGTGAAGGGGTACAGATGCCCATCGGACAACATCACGCGCCTTCTTTCTTTGGTGAGATCCAAATTATGACGGACGATCTAGTCCCCGTTACCTTAACTGCCATAACTGATTGCGTTGCTTACGAAATAACCACTGAAGATTTTTTAGAATTAGTTCACCAATGCCGTGACTTTGAGAGAACAGTATTCCAAACTATTCAGCGTCGAGTTAAAGGGTTAGAATCTTTTGTTCAAAATCGCGAAAAAATGGCTGCTTTGGGTACGTTAGCAGCGGGTTTAGCCCATGAACTAAACAACCCTGCTGCTGCGGTGGTACGCGCCCTTAAAGATGTTACTCCAGCCATCCAAGAATTGGAACGGATGAATCTGATTTACGGACAACGTAATGTAGAAGAAGAACACACCGCGCAGTGGTTAAAGATTAGAGATGATGGCTACGAATCAATTATTAATCGTACCGTCGATCCTTTGAAATTAATGGATCGAGAGGATGAAATCTTAGATTGGTTGGAAGATTATGGCATAAAAGATGCCTGGAAGTTAGCCGAACCCCTGGCCATGGGCAATGTATCTCTTCAAGTATTAGACAACCTGACTCAACGTTGGCGTAATGAAACCACAGAGTTAAAAGATATGGGAGTGCGCTGGCTGGCTTTATCTTTTGAGGTGATGTCTACAGTTCAATCTGGATTAAGGGGTGCAGAAAGAGTGTCCGAATTGGTTCAGTCTATGGGTTCTTATTCTCACTTAGATCGGGGTGCAAAACAGCTGGTAGATATCCACCAAGGAATAGAAGATACGATCCAGTTACTATCCCATAAGCTGAAGCAGAAAATTGAAATAAAACGTCAATACGATCGCTCTTTGCCCAAGATACAGGCTTACGGTAGCGAATTAAATCAAGTTTGGACAAATTTAATTGATAATAGTATTGATGCGATCGTCGAAGAAGGTACAATTGAAATAGTCACTACGAATAAATGCGATCGCATTGTAGTTCAAATCATTGATTCTGGATCGGGCATACCTCCAGAAATTAAATCTCGTATCTTTGAGCCATTTTTTACCACCAAGTCTGTAGGCAAAGGTTCTGGTTTGGGACTAGATACCGTCAGAAGAATCGTCGAAAATCGCCATCGTGGTTCGATTTCTTTGGCAACCGAATCAGATATGACTTGTTTTATTATTTGTCTGCCAGCCGATTAAATTTATGTTCACATTACCCAATCAATATTAATAAAATGTTTAGTTAAACTACCCTGTTGAAGATTTGGGGTTACTCTAAAATTATCGATCGCTCACACTACAGCATTCACATTACGCAAGACGCAACTACCAAAATCTAATGACATCACACGAATTACTTACTCTGTTTCTTCTACTTAGCCCTGGGATGGCTTTGTCTGTTTTACTGATGTTGACCTTTGCCAAAGGCGGTTAGTATATTCCAGGCAGGTGTTCATCAGAAAATTATTGTCAATAGTTAAATAAAATTGACTTTTATTAAACTATATTTTGTCGTTTAAATAACTTAGAATCAAAAATTAGTCTTCCGACTCGTCAGATAGAGAATGATTGGACACAGAATTGGAAGAGGAATTAGTCAAACTCTCTTCCAAATCCATTCTTTTTTCTATCTGACACAAAAAATAGCCAGTCATCATCGCCGACGCGAGCAAATGAGCCAAATTTTCTCTGTCTGTGGTTATCTTGACATTAAAGTCTCCCGCAGGAAGCATCCCTACTAAACCCTGCACATTCTGGGAAATAATTTGCCTAACGTCAGGACTAGCCGACTGAGCAATTTGTGCCAAAACTTCTGGATTTTGCTGACGCAAGTATTGCATCAGAGTATTGTAGTCTTGTTCTTGTTGTTCAGAATTCAAAAAATCAAAGTTAAATATCATTCGTTACCCAAGTATGGATTTAAGTTGCCTCTACTCTGACATAGTTTTGGTGTTAGCCGCTAGTCAAAAATAGGGTAAAAAATAGCTATATCATAGCCATATTACTAATTTCAAAGTATTGATGAAATTTATTGGTCACTTCTAGCCAGTAGGATCTACCGTCTGCCTGTTCTCGTTTACGAATAAAGCCTAACTTAACCAATTCGCCCACCTGTTGATAAGCACTACTTCCACGCAAATCGATCAATTCTGTCTGTAAAATGGGGTTTTTAATTGCTACTGCTGCTAAAGTACGTAATGCTCCTTTCCCTAACTCCGCAGGAACTAATTCTTTTAGAAGATAGCCATATTCATCTTTCAACTGAAGGCTATACCCTGCCTCTGTTTCTGTAATTTCTAAAGCACTATCACGATGGGCATAATCGTTCATTAATTCAATCAAAGCATCTTCTACTGATGCTCGATCTTCTTCGGATATTTTGTTTGATTCACCTACTTGTTTTTGGTGGAGACAAGCAAATAGTTCTTCAATGGAAAGTGGTCTACCTTTAATGTAAAAAATTGCTTCGATCTTGGTGGCTAATTTCATTATTGTTAATCTCGATCGGCTAGTTTATGTATTGTTTATTAGAGGAAAGAAATGACCAACTGGGCCATTGCCAGCACCAATATCTAAGGAATATTCCAAAGCAGTGGTGACATATTGTTTAGCTGCCACAACCGATGACCAAAGATCTTTTTCTAATGCCAAATTAGCGCAGATAGCTGCTGATAAAGTACATCCTGTGCCGTGGGTATTTTTGGTATCAATAAATTTGTTGGACAGGGTTTTGAGTTCCACACCGTCATACCAAACATCTGTACCCCGATCGCCTGTTGGTAATCCACCACCCTTAGCCAAAACTACTTTTGCTCCCAGACGCTCATAAATCGCGACCGCAGCCTGCTTAAGCTCATCTAGGGTGTTTATAGTCAAACCGCTTAAAATTTGCGCCTCATAGCGATTAGGAGTGAGGATAGTAGCTTGAGGAATTAATCGCTTTTGTAATAAGGCGATCGCATTATCATCAATTAGCTGTACTCCAGCACGAGAAACCATTACAGGATCGACTACCATTTGAGGCAAATTTAACTCCTTTGTTTGCGAGGCTACCGCTTCAATAATTTCGCAGCTAGGCAACATTCCTGTTTTAACCGCATCAACCTTAAAATCTGTTGCTATTGACCTTATTTGACTTTTAACCATAGCTATACTCATGGTTTCTACCAAATCCACACCCACAGTGTTTTGAGCCGTAACACAAGTAAGTGCGCTAGTACCATGAACGCAATGAAGGGCAAAAGTCTTCAAATCTGCTTGAATACCTGCCCCTCCACCACTATCCGAACCCGCAATAGTTAGAGCTATTTTGGTCATAGATTTACCAGATTGATTTAGTTTTTGGGGAAACGTCGTCTTTGAAGAAAATCAGGAATTTCGATCCGAGAGCGATCGCTTTCTTTGGCTACGTTACTTCTCTCTGGCTGTTGCACTCCAGCCATAGAAGGAAAGACGCTTTTTCGTTCTGCTTGGGGTTCTTCTAGTTCAAAATCACCCTCAGACTCGCTATCAAATCCCGTCGCAATCACGGTGATTCTAATTTCACCTTCCATGTTGTCATCAATTACCGCACCAAAGATGATGTTGGCATCTTCATCCACCACTTCGTAGATACTATCGGCGGCAGCATTAACTTCGTGAAGGGTAAGGTCATATCCTCCCGTAATGTTAATTACAACACCTTTCGCGCCATGAATCGAAGCTTCTAGCAAAGGAGAAGAAACAGCGGCTACAGCAGCCTCTCTAGCGCGGGATTTGCCCGAACCCATACCAATACCCATCAATGCTGAACCTGCATCCGCCATAATTGCTCGAACATCGGCAAAATCGACGTTGATTAAGCCAGGAATAGTAATGATATCGGAAATACCCTGAACACCCTGACGCAGAACATCATCAGCTACACCAAAAGCTTCTTGCACTGGAGTTTCAGGAGAAATAACCGACAATAACTGATTATTGGGAATGATAATTAGGGTATCAACTCGACTGCGAAAAGCTTCAATACCTTTCTCAGCTTGTTTGGTGCGTCTTCTTCCTTCAAAAGTGAAAGGACGAGTGACAACTCCTACAGTCAAACAGCCCATTTCTTTTGCTACTTCTGCTGCGATGGGAGCTGCACCTGTTCCCGTACCGCCTCCCATCCCTGCGGTGATAAACACTAAATCCGTGTTTTCTAGAGCATGAGCTATTTCGTCTCTAGACTCTTCGGCTGCTTTTTGTCCAATAGCAGGATTTCCCCCTGCTCCCAAGCCTCTAGTGATCTTTTGTCCAATCTGCAATTTTTGAGGAGCTTTGGCGTTGTTTAAGGCTTGAGCATCGGTATTTATTGCCCAAAACTCAATGCCAGTAACCTGGCTATCAATCATGCGGTTGACCGCATTACAGCCTCCACCGCCTACTCCCATTACCTTAATATTGGCGACATTGCTTGGCACTATTTTATTACTCCTGTTTTCTTCCTTGGGAACTTGGGAACTACTGTGAATAGTCTTAAAAGGGATGCTCATTCCGTTACCTAAAGAATTATTGTTTCCTAAACCGAGGGGTGAGTCAGAATTATAGTTAATTTCATTATTGAAAGTACGGACGAGTTTTTTCTCTAAAGACATGGGTGTAAATCAAAGTTTCCGTGCTTGGTTTTCTTATAAACAATTTAACTTAAGCATTTTGGCTCAACTTATTATCATCTAACGAATTTATTCTGTAGAAAATATTAAAGTTTTCGTAATTATTAATTACATAAACATACCATTCCTCCAAGAAATCACTGATTCAATTGTCATATGAAAAAATATCTCAGGGAAAACACTTACATATCTCTAATTTCTCGAACAAATTAGTACTTTTGAATCAAATTTACGTCAGGATTACTTAAGTCTATATAAGCAATTTTGTTACGGTCAACGCGATCGCTTAGATTTTGTAGTTTTAACATAATTTCAAATTGTTTTTCCAATCTCGATGGATTTGTTCCCAAAGAGACTTTACCAATCTTAGTTTGTAAGAATAAATTACCCGATTGATTCCACTGGACTTTATTAATTTTTAGTTCGGGATAGAGAGATATCAGCCGATAAAGAGCGATCCAAGACTTTCGATAGCGATACTGATAATTATGAACTATCAACTTGGGCAGAATAAATTTGTTATTAAATCGATCGCTTTTTTGCTCTGATAAAGAATTGTCGATCTGGCGATCGATATTAGTATAAAATTCCTGTGCCACCCATTCACCATCAGTATCCAAAAATCCCACTTTTCCCTCAAAAGTAGCGATCGCCTGGGGGATTCTTTCTTGAAGAGATACTATTATTTTAGGCGGAATAATTTGCCGATTAATATTTGCCATTTCAACAGAGGGAATAGATTCAACTCTTTGGGTCAAATCGGTAACTCCTATAGTCCAAATTAATTGAGGATAAGTAAGGTCTAATGTGTCATGAACTGTCTGTTGACCGACTAATCGATTCCCATCAATTTGAATTTGCGATCGTTCTTTGATTTTCCAGAAGGGTGAAGCTGTCAGCAAACCCAGGCTAAAAATGCAGCCAACCATAAAACAGGAACGCCATAAAGCAAGCCTAGATTGACGATGCTGTTGAATATCAACGATGGCTAACTTATATTGCAATTTTGGTGGCGGAAATGGAGTCATGCTGAACCTCGTCAGAAATGAAAACTTGAGTTTTGGGTAGAGACGAAGATACTAAAAAACTACCCAAACACCAGGAAAGACTTGTATGGCGATCATGCTAACCACTATCCAAGAAAGTTGCTAGTATGTTTATCTAAAATATTGATATTTTAAGAATGCAACAATTTTCAATGGTTGGGCGATCGCTCTTGAGCAAAAGTCATTTGTGGTAGATTAGACTTTAACTATAAGAATCTGTTGTTGTCTATACCTGTGACTACATTTATTATATTTTTAAACTTATGGTAACAAAGAAAAAAGGACTGCTTCTCGGAACAACTGCTGTAGCACTATCAACAGTAGCCGTTACTGGGGCTGGAATTCATCTATCTCAAAGTCAGGCTTTAATACAGAGTGGACCTAAAGAAACGGTAGATGAAGTTTGGCAAATTATCAATTATCAGTATGTTGATACCAGCTTTAATAACAACGACTGGCTCAAGGTTCGCCAAGAATTTGTGAAAGATGCTTCTTATGGAAATCAAGAAGATGCTTACAAAGCAATCCGCGATATGCTGGGTAAGTTGGAAGATCCTTACACAAGGTTCATGAACCCTGAAGAGTTTCAAAATATGCGTATTGATACTTCAGGAGAATTAACTGGGGTAGGTATCCAAATTGCCAAAGACGAGGAAACCGATAGACTTATAGTTATCTCCCCAATTGAAGGCACACCAGCCTTTGAAGCAGGAATTTTAGCCCAAGATACAATCGTCAAAATTGATGGTACTGACACCAAAGGAATGGATGTCAATGATGCTGTTAAATTGATTAGAGGAGAAAGAGGTAGTCAAGTTATTCTGACAGTCGATCGCAAGGGAAAGAAACAAGATTATAGTATTGTTCGTGAAAGAATTGAAATTCACCCTGTTCGTGCCCACGTTAGAGATACTTCTATTGGTAAAGTTGGATATATTCGTTTAACTACCTTTAACGAACACGCTGCTAAAGATATGCAGAAAGCGATTGAAGCTCAAGAAAAAGAGGGGGTAGTAGGTTACGTGATGGATCTGCGCTCTAATCCAGGAGGCTTACTGTATTCGAGTATTAACATTGCTCGTATGTGGCTGGATAAAGGTACGATCGTTTCTACGGTAAATCGAAAAGGAGTTAGCGATCAAGAATCGGCAAAAAACAAAGCATTAACCGATAAACCTTTGGTAGTGTTAGTCGATCAGGGTTCAGCTAGTGCTAGTGAAATACTTTCGGGTGCATTAAAAGATAATAAACGGGCAACCTTATTAGGTACGCAAACCTTTGGTAAGGGTTTAGTACAGTCTGTTCGACCTTTAGGAGATGGTTCGGGATTAGCAGTCACTATTGCTAAATATCTTACTCCCAACGGCACGGACATCAATAAAGAGGGTATTCCCCCTGACATCATAGTTGAGTTAAGTGAGGAACAGCTACAAGAATTATATGGTGGCGATCGCTCTAATTTGGGAACAGAAGAAGATCCTCAGTTTTCTAAAGCACTTGAGGTGTTGACTGAAGATTTACAGGCAGCAAAGTGATTACTGATTAGTGATTACTGAGGTTTACACTTCCCCGCACGAATTAGCCCAATTTTCTTAGCGATCGCTTCTTGTTCGCTTTCAAATCCACCCCATTGTAATTTATCCAATTGCTCTGGGGTTTTTGCTGACTGTTTTAATTCAACTACTTTGCAAGTACCATCTTCTTGCTTAACTATGTACCAGGGTAGATCTTTCTCTTGCTGCATATTTTTAAATGATTTTTTTAAGTTTCATCAGAGTTGAGAATAGTTTGAGCAAAATGATAAACGATCAGCTGTTTGTCTTCATAATAAATACTGCTACTACTAGAATGAAAACGAGTATAAGCTTTGCACATTCTCCACGCTTCATATTCTAAACTAGCTCGTCCCGCAGCAGAACGATAATATTGATAGGTGCGATCGCTTAATAGTTCATTGGGTAATATATCTGGTTCATCAGGAAAAGTAACAAAAGGAATCTTCTCTACCATGATGAATGTATCTTCAGTAGAAACGGGAAAATCAAATCCAGGTTTACGAGCCTCATCTGCATACTGTTCGACAAACAAGGCTAAATCTTGATACCATCCTTCCCCGTATATCTCTGCTAACTGTTCTATGGGAGCTACTAACGACCAGCTTTGAGCAGGAAATAGTTTTTTTATCTC
The DNA here is from genome assembly GCA_963799375.1 of uncultured cyanobacterium. Taxonomy (GTDB): domain Bacteria; phylum Cyanobacteriota; class Cyanobacteriia; order Cyanobacteriales; family Xenococcaceae; genus Waterburya. The sequence goes on along the minus strand of CAWCWY010000023.1, from coordinate 6,342 downwards.
CAGGGTTTTTCGCGCTGCCATATCGTATTCTACATAGGTTAGGTTTGGTGCTAACGGTAATAGAAAGTTGATTGATAGGGAGAAAATTAGTCCTAAACAAAATATTTCACCCCATTGAGGAAAAAACACCTTGGAAAAGTCAGATATAAGGGAAAACAACAATCCTGCAAGCAGACTCAGAGCAACAGGTAAGGTTAATAAAAAGCTTTGCAACCATAAAAGTCTTCCCTGACTCATAGCAGCAAACACCGCTAACGTAATCCAGGTGAGGACGATTGCCGTTAGGGTTAGTCTTTTATCGCCAATTAGTCCGATAAGGGCGATCGCAAATATAATTAATAGAGGTGGCGCACATATACCGACTAAAATGACACTGCACAGTAGATTTGCTTTAAAAGCAAGGGTTTTTTGGAGAAAGCGATCGCATCCAAAGCAGTAGCCCAAACCAAGTAGAAGAAAAACTGTGCCTAGCTCTAATTCATTACCCGTCCACTGTCGAACGAAAGAACTATTTAAACTCTCAACTATTTTATTCAACCATTCTATATTTATACTGTTTACTTTAGAAGTAAATAAATACACTCCCAAAGCAAACATGGCAGTCAAAGTAGAATAGCCATTATTAGTAAAAACTCGGATCGTAAAGCCCATGCTAATAACTAATGCTACTCCTAATAATGGACTGAGAAAGCGAATTGTCTGCATTGGCTCGACCGAACCAATAAAGACATTACGCAGCAAAACTAGGTAATAGGGTAGATAATGAACTTCTGGATAGTCCTTGCAATAAATTGTCGGGCGATTAATAAAGTATTGTAGCTGTCTGGATGGCTAAAGCGTAATTGAGATAGAGGATATTCCCAGCGCAGTAAGATAGTAAATGCCAAAATTATGATAGAATACAAGTGATAAATTATTCCTCGGGGTCACTAAACTGATCCAAATGAATCGATAAATTGCCGAATCTTTCATCTAACAACTGCGAATATCTTTAAACAAATCGTAAAGATAAACCGCGATCTAAAATAGTCTACTAAATTAATATTTTGCTGTTGAATCTTTTTCTACCTCTGATTTAAGCTGCCAATCACGCTTTTCTAAATAGCTAATTAATAGTAAAGCAACGTATAGAAAGCCAAAGTTAACCAATTTAATAAATTTAAATAGCTCAAGCTAATCGTTATAGCGATCGCGCCTAATGCGAAGCGTAAACAATAACCTACTATTTCACTACCGTTCTATAGTATCTCGATCGTCGATCGGATTATTCCTTAAGAGGAATCGTATTAATTTAATCCATTTAATGTTGTTGCCCGGTAGCCAACAAAAATAGAACCACGAAAATTACGACATCCAAAAGCTATAATTAAATCGATAATATATTGGTTGAATCGATGACATAATATCACTCGTAAAAAATATAATTTAAAATTGTTCCCTTTATCTAAACTTAATATTCAAACTGCGCTGTGATTAGACTATTTCAGTCCCATTTTTTTCAATAAACTTATCGAGCATTCAAATTCTTGATAGTAACTTTTTCAATTCTTTATATAAGTTTCATTCATATTTCACCTATTTACTTATTGACGAAGACATAATTGAGAAAACTAAGCAAAATCCCTTAAGAAAATTCAATGAGTAAGAAAATTTTAGTTACTGGCGGTGCGGGATATATTGGTTCTCACACAGTACGTCAATTAGGTGAAGCTGGATACGAAGTAATTGTCTATGATAATCTTTCTACTGGTTCAGCCCAAGCTTTACTCAACGGTAATTTAATCGTAGGCGACTTAGCAGATAAAACAACTTTAGAATTAGCCTTTGCCCGACATAAATTTGAGGCAGTTTTACATTTTGCTGCTAGTATTTCCGTCCCCGAATCTGTTGCAAATCCTTTAAATTATTACACTAACAACACTCGCAATACGCTTAATCTACTCGATTGCTGTCAAAGATATGGGGTTAATAAATTAGTCTTTTCCAGTACTGCTGCTGTGTATGGAGAACCCGAGGAAAATCCCGTAAGTGAAACCTGTGCTACTCATCCAATTAATCCTTATGGTTGGTCAAAATTAATGAGCGAACGTATGATTCGCGACTATGGATTTAGTTCAGATTTTAAATATGTAATTCTACGTTACTTTAACGTTGCTGGTGCAGACTTAGAAGGTAGAATCGGTCAATCTGCTCCCAAAGCCAGTCACTTAATGAGAGTCGCCTGTGATGCAGCATTAGGTAATATTCCTGCTGCCAAGATTTTTGGTACGAACTTCGATACTCCAGACGGTACAGGAATTCGCGACTATATCCACGTCGAAGACTTAGCAGCAGCACATATAGATGCGTTGAGCTATTTAGAAGGGGTGGCGAAAGCGAAATCCTTAACTGTGGTTATGGTCAAGGATATAGCGTCAAAGAAGTGCTGGAAAAACTCAAAGAAATCACTGGTATAGATTTCCCTGTGATTGAGTCTCCCAGAAGAGCAGGAGATCCAGCTAGTGTAATTGCCAGTGGCGATCGCATTCGCCAAGTTCTGGGTTGGCAGCCAGAATATAACAATTTGGAAACTATTTTAACGACTGCTTATGCCTGGGAGAAAAAAAGCAGCAAAACTTTTAGAGAACATTAAATTAAACTTCCCCATTCGATTTAACAATAAAATCAATTATAATAGACCTTATAACAAATGCAAAAATATTACACTCGACGGCAATCTGTCAGACTGGACTGTTAACAACAGATTAGATTTTTTGACTGGAACAGGTCAACCTGGATACGAAATATACGGTCAGTTGGTAGGAGATAACTATGTCTTTGCCATCAAATCCGATAGTACTGCGATCGCATCAGGCACTACTGTTTGGCTCAACACCGACCGCGACACTGATACTGGATATCAGGTGTTTGGCTCGACAGTGGGAGCAGAATATAACGTCAACTTCTTTACTGACAACGCACCTTATCTTTACACTGGTGCAGCGGGACAAAATTTTATTAGCTCATTAAATTATGCTTACAACAGTGATCGCACTGTCGAATTCGCCGTTCCTGCTTCTCAAGTTGGTAATTTAACCTCAAGCAATTGATGTCGTAATTGATGTTAACGACAACGTATTTTTGCCTGGAAACTTCGGCGCGCAAAACTATACTGTTTTTGGCGATAAAAACCTACCTGAAAGAACCGATCCTAGCAAAAAGGTAGGTATCGTTTTCTCTCAAACCACCGCGGACCAATTCTTTGGGTTATCCGATTTAGCTACCAATCAAACAGCATATTCTCAACTATATATGTCTGTGCAGGAAGAAGTAATGATGTCGGGAGTTCCGTTCGATCTTTTGACAGAAGACGACCTCAAAGACATTAACAATTTAGTAAATTACGATACTCTCATCTTCCCTGGTATTCGCAACATAAAACAGGCTGATGTGCAGCAAATTCAAGATACTCTGACGGATGCCGTATATCAATACAACATTGGCATAGTTGCTGCTGGCGACTTCATGACTAACGATGAAAATGGCGATCCAATTGATGGCGATCCCTACTCGCGCATGAAGAGCTTATTAGGACTTGCGCCTAAAGCTTTCGGTACCAGTCAAGTATCTCTCTGAAACCCAGCCAAGCGATGCGGGGGAAGTAATTCGCGAATATCAAAATCCTATTGGTTGGGCTGCTTATGAGAGTTATGCAGATGGAACGGCTGAAGTTTTGGTCAGTCAAAATGCAGGCGGTGAGATTTACAACGCGGTAGTAGCCACAGAAACTGGTGGTCGTAACGTCCACTTTGCCACTGCTAGTTACTTAGGAGATAACAATCTTGCATGGGAAGCGGTACGCTGGTCTACTTTTGATAACCAGCCTAGCGTTGCTCTGGCAATGACTCGTAACGAATCCCTATTCATGTCACGCAACGACATGGATGTATCTCCCTTTTTTTACAGCGTCAATCCCAATGATGGTTCGCCTGGGGTTTACGATCTAATGTTGCCCATAGTAGACCAATGGAAGACCGACTTTAATTTTGTTGGTTCTTATTACATCAATATTGGCGACAGTCCTGAAACTGGAGACTACACTAATTGGGAATTATCTCGCCCTTATTACGAAGCATTGTTAGCTGCGGGTAATGAAATTGGAACTCATTCTTATACTCACTTTGCAGAATATGCAGGTTACAATCCCACTAACAACACTAACTTTGCTACTCCCGCTCAAATAGAATTTGAGTTTAATCAGTCCAAACAAGTTATCGAACAGCAGTTAGGCATTACTGTAACTGGTACTGCTGTTCCTGGTGCGCCAGAACAATTATCTACCTCTGAAGAAATTATTCAGTACTTCGACTATATGTCTGGTGGTGCGACCGCCGTTGGTGCGGGTTATCCTGGTGCATTTGGCTTCTTAGAACCAGGTCAAGAATCAGTATACTTAGCTCCTAACCTCTGGTTTGATTTTACTCTGATCGGCTTTGGTATTCCCGTTCCCGATGGTAATGGTGGCTTTGTTCCTCAACCCCTAACGGCTCAAGAAGCTCAAGTTGAATGGATCAGACAATACAACGAAGTCATTAGCGGAAGCAACAAGCCTATGGTTCTGATGCCTTGGCATGATTATGGTCCGACTAACTTTAATAATGACGGCTACAGTCAAGAAATGTTTACAGCACTTATTGAAGAGGCTTACAATAGCGGTGCAGAATTTGTTACCTTAGATGATGCTAGTCAACGTATCAAAGCTTTCGAGCAGGCGCAACTATTTGTAGAAAGTTCGGGCAATACTATTACTGCCGAAGTAAAAGGGGCTGGGTTTGGTAACTTTGGACTGGATATTCGAGGGTACGATCCAAAGCGTAGACAACTGGTACGCCTACGATGATAATACCGTTTTCTTACCTAGTAATGGTGGCAAGTTCACGATTAATCTCGGTACAGCTCAAGATAACGTCACTCGCATTACCGAACTACCAATGCGCGCCGAGCTTGAGACTCTCAACGGCAATGGCACAGATTTAGAATACACTTTCTCTGGTGAAGGAAAAGTAACCGTAGAGTTAGCCAATCCTCTATTTAGTGTTATCGGCGCAGATGACTTTAACTTCAGTGGCAGCACCGCAGAAATGACTTTTGACGGCATTAATCAGCAGAATGCCGAAATCCTAGCTGCTACTGCGGGTAACGACACAATTGAAGGTGCAGCAGGACGAGACTTGCTTATTGGGGGTGCAGGTAACGACACGATCTATGGAGATAGAGAAACAGGTTCAATCAGTGCTGCAAATAACTTGATTATCAACGGTGGCTTTGAAACTAATACTAACGCCTACGGCACATGGAAAAACTATAGTCAACTTGAAGGCTGGAAACCTACTGGCAACGATATTGAACTTCATAAAAGGTTATAGGCGATAGTGCCAGTGAAGGAAGGTCTGGGTAGAACTTGATGCTGGTGGTATTGTTCAATCAGTCAACACGACCTCTGGAGTGACTCATCAAGTTCTTTTAATATAGTCCTCGTCCTTTTTATGGTGCGAGTGAAAGCATTCTTGAAGTTTACTGGAATGGAGATTTAATTGAGACTGTGGCACAAAACGGTAGTTACAATACTCGATGGAATACTTATAGTTACGAATTATCTACTGACAATAACAACTCCACCGATTTAGAATTCCGCGCTGGTGGGGTACCAACCTCCAGGCGTGCATTTCTTAGATACTGTTCGAGTAAGAGAGTTATCCGTTAGTAAGAGCCACGATATTCTTAACGGTGGTGCTGGAAGCGATCGCCTTAGTGGTGGTGGTGGTAACGACATTCTCAACGGTGCAGACTCCGCTAGTCAACTCCTGGTGTCGGGGAAGTAGACATACTCAACGGTGGTGCTGGTAAGGACCCTTTACTCGAGGAAATGCTAATGCAGTTTATTACAGCTATGGAGTTACTACTGGCTTACTAGATGTAGCAATTATTGAAGATTTTAATCCTAGAGAAGATGTAATTCAACTTCAAGGTAGTGCCAATAATTATCGCCTGAGAAGCTTTGGTTCTGGAACAGTCTTTGGCTCTAATACTTCTGTAGGTTCTGGTGTAGGTATCTTAAGTTCTTCTAAGAAATAATTGGCTTTGTTCAAGATGTAATCTTTTCTGAAATTAATCTTAATAGCACTAGTTTTGAATATGTTTAACTATTAGCTATTAGCTTTAATGTTCGACAGTCTGACTAGTTTACAGCCAGGCTGTTTTTTGTTAAGGCGATCGCTTTAATTCAAAGGTTTTATAGCGTTACGGATTCAGCTTAGGACATTCTGCTTGAGAGTATAAGTTCATTTCTTATCCCTTATCCTT
>CAWCWY010000022.1:0-39334 GCA_963799375.1 uncultured cyanobacterium | reverse complement strand
ACTAGGGGTTTCATCTTCTCCCAGAGCGGCTTCTCCACCACCTGCCACTTTAAACCACCGCGATCATTTTGATACTTAGTTTTTGTCTGGCTGATAGTAGCTGATTCACTGTGGCGCGCCTGACATCTACTTCGGGTTTGAGACGATTATATTCAGCAATCAGACTAAAACGGTTGATGTCTGCTTGGAGTTGTTCTTCTTCTAATTCCAAACTTTCTTTTTGAGCCTTAAGAGCATCTGAAATTGAGTTGCCAAAACTGATAATCGATCTGCCGACTCTATGTCGTTTTCTCCTAGCTGCTCCTTTCTTTAAATACTCATTTCAGCCACATCCAAATTATCGGGGACTACTCCTAAGATATTCTGAGCTTCTGCTTTCAACATCTCACGCTCTTTTTGCAGTTGTTCGCTAAGGTTTTTGACTGTAGGATCGCTCGATTTGAAAAGAGATTGTCTGGCATTGAGAGCTATCTCGGTTTTTTGGATTTGTTCTAATAATGTTTGATAGCGAGAGGACTGACTGAGACGGGCAGCAGCAGAAGCAGCTTTAGGGGAACGCTCTAGTTGATTTTGCCAGGCGTTGTATTGAGCTAGGTGTTCTGATAATTTACTTTAGTCTGACGTTTTTGAGCCTGAATGTCCTTGAGATCTTCCGTGGCGCTACTGGCTCTCTGTTCGGGATTGATTAGATTATTACCCTTACGAAAGCTTCCAAATCGTTTTCTGCTTGGGTTACTTTATTACGGGCAATGGGCAGTTGAGCATTAATGAAAGAAAGCCCTTGAGACAGCCTGGTTTGCTGTTGTTCGAGGGTGTATTTTTGGTAAACCTGAATTATGGTTTCGAGTACTTTTTTCGTCTTTACAGGGTCGTCATCAACATATTCTGCTTCAAAAACTGTGGTCTTGACGCGGTCGTCTTCGTAGTCGTCCCCTTGAACTTGAGAGATTTAACGTTATCCTCCAAAAACGCTTTAGATTTAAATTGGTATATTCAGCTACTAAAATTTTTCTCGCTTTTTTTCAACAGTTCAGAACTACGCATTACTTCTAATTGGGTAGCATAGTTTTCCACTTCTACGTTGAGATTTCGTATACGTTTTTTTGCAGATTTGATTCTTTGCTGCGGTATACGGACTCAATTAGTAATTGAAAACTGCTTTCGTACACGGGTTCTTGGTTTGAAGCTAATATTGCAGCTATGGTCAAAGCTCCTCCTAAAATGCCAAAAAACCAGTTACGCCGACGAATTAAAGTAGAAAAAAGCTTACCATAGCCTAAGTCATTATCTAACTCAACTTCTGATATTTTGTTGGTATTTACTATTGCTGTCATTGTCTAAAAAAGGTATTTTAAATTTAGTTAATTTTACCGTAATGATTTGATAGTACGTTATTGTTTACTTTTTTCTGTGACGTGAACTTTAAGCAAAGAAATAAAGTTAACTGGGATATAGAATTTAATTAACTTTGGCTTTATTCATCTGTTCGATTCTTTCTAACAGCTTTGGTTCGACAAAATCAGCAATAGAGCGATCAAACCGATTCAATAATTTCGGTTACTTTTTGAAAGAATACCACTTCGGAAAAATTAGATATGGCATGATGTCTGATTTGAGAGCTATCCCAATTTATTTTCTCTGCTTCTAAAATTGCTTGTTTGAGGTCTTCGGCGGTTTGAGAATCAAAAAATACACCCGTTTTTCCCGAAACTTGAGTATCTAATACCCCCCCTGGCTCGTAAGAAATTACTGGTGTACCGCTAGCATTGGCTTCTACAGGTACTAAGCCATAATCTTCTAAGGCTGCGACTACTACTGTTCTGGCTTTTGCCATGAGCTCCTTCTTTGAAGATTGCTAACATAACCAAGAAACTTAATATTATCGTTTGCCTGAGCCTTCTATGTTTCTCTTTCTGGTCCATCTCCAATAATAGACAAGGGCAATTCAGCCATTAAAAGCTTCAATGATTACCGAGACTTTTTTATAGCCGAATAAACGGCAGGCAACTAAATAAAAGTCATCTTTACTATCTGAATAATGAAATTTTTCGCTATCAATCGGATAATTAATGGTGAAAGCTTTTCTGTCATAATACTGCTTGATTCTTTGAGCGACGGTAGTAGAATTAGCAATGTATAAATTTGGTTCGCCAGCATATTTTAAATCGGTTTTTCGCATGAGACTGAATATTCTCTCAATCAAAAAATCGTATTTTTTATATGTAGAATACTGCTGTAAATAAGTTTGAGTATCCCAGAGAAAGCGGGTTACGTTGCTACAAAAACAAATGTGTTTGGCGGATTTTCTGGTGCGAACAGCTTTAGCGAAGCTACTGGTGCTACTGATTACTAGGTCGTAGTCTCGTAAATCCAGATTTAAACGCTGAGTAGTATAGTGGAGCAAGTAAGCGAAAGTACTTAGTCGATCCTGGCAAGTATTGTAAAAATGTTGTGTTTACTTTACGGTTTCCTAAGTCAATAGTGTTATCTCGGTCGTAAACAGATGTGAAAATATCTCCTTGAGGAAAAGCAATGGCATAAAAGCTCAAATACTCTCTCCGCTCCTCCCCTTTGGGTTAAATAGTCATGCACCAAGGCAATTTTCATATTGTATTTTGGTTGTGAATACAGTTTTAATGACTTTGTTATTGCAAAAAACACCTATTTTAAGCGGTTTGATTATAACGTGAACTCTTTCTCTACGTAATATTACCAATAAAGTTATGCATAAGCACGTTAAGTCGTATACAAAGTAATTAAAAGTATTCAAAAAGATGGTGAAGTCTGTTTTTATATACAAAATTGAGGCTAGCTAAAAACCAAGCTTTAAAATCAACACATAAGTTTGAACATAAAATTAATACATTTTTAACTCTATGAAAACCTTACAAATAGGCATGGGCTGGTTTCCTGAAGAGTCGGGAGGACTCAACCGCTATTACTATGGCTCTAGTCGCCATTTACCAAAAGCTGGTGTAGATATTGAGGCATTAATTACTGGTTCAGAGCAAATAGTAAATACTACAAATACTACTCAACAGCAGATTCAAATCTTTGCTCCGACGCAAGCCCCACTTTGAGCCGATGGCGGGGAATTCGTAATTCAATAAAGCGGTTAAAATTGTCAGAATATGATTTAGCAGTGGCACATTTTGCCCTTTATACTTTTCCAATTTTGAACCAAATTGGCGATTTGCCTTTGGTGTTTCATTTCCATGGTCCTTGGGCGTTGGAAAGTAGTGCAGAAAACCAAAAAGTATTGAATATTAAGCTCAAAAAACTCTCGAACAAATTGTTTATCGTCGAGTCACCAGCTTTATCGCTTCTTTCCCAAGCCTTCAAAAATATCCTTCACGACCAATATGGTATTTCCTCGAACAAAATTCATGTTGTGCCTGGCGGGGTAGATTATGAGAGCAGTTTAAAGTATCGAATTCTTGTATTGAAGCTAGAGCCGAACTGGGCTGGGAAAAGGAGCGGACAATTCTTTTTGTGTCCGCCGACTAGCAAAGAGAATGGGTCTAGAGAATTTAATTCAGGCGATCGCCCGTGTTAAGACTCTATATCCCGATGTTTTGTTACATATTGCGGGAAAGGGTGCTTTAGCCGAGACACTAGCAGACGCAGATAGTAGAATTGAATTTAACCAATCATGTTCGTTTGCTGGGCTATTTACCAGATGAACAGCTACCCACAGCCTATCGAGCAGCTAATTTTTCAGTTGTGCCAACTATTTCCTTTGAAGGATTTGGACTAATTATCATTGAAAGTTGGCTACAGGAACACCCGTATTAGGAACTCCCGTAGGTGGAATCCCAGAAATTTTGCAGCCATTCTGTCCCGATTTATTATTTGAAGATGCTTCTGGACAAAGTTAAGTCAGGAATCATGGAAATACTATCACAAAAACGACAGTTACCCAACACAGAGGCTTGTCAAGCATATGCTACAGATAACTTTAGCTGGTCGGTAATTGCACCACAAATCAAATTGGTTTACGAGCAGGCGATTGCTGATTTTGCTAACCATTAATTATATTAAATAAAAATTGAATGTCTTCAGTTGTTTCTAAAATCTTGGTACATTTACATCGTCCGCCACTGCCCACCGATGGGGGGGATAAACAAAGATTAATGGGAATGTTAAATTATTTTCGCGATCGCTCAGATTCTTTGCTGGTGGACGGCTTTGGCGGAAACAACAGGGGCAGGGTGGAGTGGACGGAAAAAGACGCTGCGCGAATGCAGCCTTATTTTCGCGATTTTCAATACTATCGAGGGGAAAACAATTTATTAGATTTTGTTTACTCTCGCAGTAAAAGTTTTTACTATCAAAGGCTTTTGGGACAACAGCTACCCATCGATACAGACTATTTTGCTCCCCCCGAACTACGTTCGGGGCACGTCAAAAAATTGGTCGAACAAGGCAACTATGACTATATTTGGCTTAATTATATCGAATATGCTGCTCTGGCTACAGAAATTAAAAAATACTCCAAGATTGAGACATTGATAGATATTCATGATCTCTCGGTTGTCAGGCACGATTAGTTCTCAGCAACCTTGAATATCTTCAAAAATCTTAAGTTTGACTATGAAAAGAATTTAATTAAAGAGGCTAATCTTTTAAATAAATTTGACCGCGTTCTTGTCAATTCTCAACAAGAAATAAATATTCTTAGCTCTTATATCCCAGAGAATAAGCTAATTTTAATCCCACATTTACTCAAATAAGAAAACCATTTAAAAAATCAAACTCCTTACGATCGGATAAATTTAATTACGATTTGCTTTTTGTTGGCACTGGGCGTAGTCCTAATCTCAACGCCATGAATTTTTTCCTAAAAAGATATCTTTCCCCAGTATTGTTCGAGCAAAAGCCAGATGTGACGTTGGCTTTGGTAGGTTCAATCGATCAAGTAATTCAAATTCCCAGCCAGCTATCTAAAAATGTTACGAATCTCGGCTATGTCAAGATTTATCTGCGGTATATTTTCACAGCAGAATAAATATTTGTCCGTTGCTTAAAGGTGCAGGTACGAAAGTCAAACTGCAAGAAGCATTAGCTTACGGACTGCCTATTGTTACTACCCAGGTAGGAGGCATCTGGCTTAAAGTTGGAAAATGATTTCAATGCCTGAGTATCGCTGATGATCCTAAAGTATTTGCTAGTAAAATATTAGCTTTGCTAGATAACGAGCAACTGTGCCAAAGACTGTCAGCAGCAGCCAGCCTCACGTTTCAAAAACACTATGCTAAAGAGCAAATATATGGGAAAATGAGATAACCTGTTTGGAATTTGATCGAATTTGTTCTTACGATTTATATTTTTACCAGTGATCAGTAACAAAAAAAATTCATTTATCGAGCAAAACAAGTTTACTATGTTTTAAAGTTTTCAACGACATAACTCCTTTCTTTTATATTACCGAAACCGAATGGAACATTTAAATATTAATAATTAATAGTGAATATTGTTTATGAAGCCTCTGTTGCAAAACCGTTTAATTATTGAGGCTGGTCGCTCGGAAATCAGTATTGGAAAGACATCTGGCGTTATCGCGAACTCTTCTATTTTTTGGCTTGGCGCGATATTTTAGTCCGCTATAAGCAAACGGCGATCGGTATCGCGTGGGCTTTAATTAGACCATTGCTAACTATGATTGTCTTTACAATAGTGTTTGGTAATATCGCCCAATTACCCTCAGAAGGCGTACCATATCCTATTTTAGTATTTGCAGCCATGCTACCCTGGCAATTTTTTGCTAATGCTTTAAATGAATGTAGCAACAGTTTGCTAAGTAACTCCAATCTTATTTCTAAAGTTTACTTTCCTCGTTTGATTGTCCCTGCTAGCGCGGTAATTGTTAGTTTCGTTGACTTTCTAATTTCTGGCACGATTATGCTGGCATTGATGGCGTGGTATAACTTTGTCCCCGACTGGCGTATCTTAACTTTGCCCCTCTTTATTGCGATCGCCTTTGCAGCAGCAATGGGAGGAGGATTATGGCTGGCTGCTCTTAACGTGCAGTATCGTGATTTGCTATATTGTGCCTTTTATCGTTCAGTTTGGGCTATACGTCTCTCCAGTAGGTTTTAGCAGTACCGTAGTTCCCGAAAAGTGGCGTTTCTACTCCCTAAACCCAATGGTAGGAGTAATTGATGGTTTTCGCTGGGCAATTTTGGGAGGAGATACCAAGCTTTATTGGTCGGGTTTCTTTTATCGATGACACTTGTAGCTTTTTTAGTTGTTAGCGGTATCTGGTATTTTCGCAAAATGGAACGAACTTTTGCTGCCTATTTTGACCAATGACGTATTTTTTACCTAAATTCTCAACCTGAATAATCGTGTCAGACACCTAACTCAACCTCCTAAATCACGTCAGCAAAAGTTCGTTCCATTTTGCGAAAATACCAAATACCGCTAATAACCAAAAAAGCTACAAGTGCCATTGACAAAAGAAACCCCGACCAATAAAGCTTGGTATCTCCTCCTAAAATTGCCCAGCGAAAACCATCAATTACTCCTACCATTGGGTTTAGGGAGTAAAGAAAACGCCACTTTTCGGGAACTACGGTACTGCTAAAACCGACTGGGGAGACGTATAGCCCAAACTGAACGATAAACGGCACAATATAGCGAAAATCACGATACTGCACGTTAAGAGCAGCCAGCCATAATCCTCCGCCCATTGCTGCTGCAAAGGCGATCGCAATAAAAGAGGGGCAAAGTTAAGATACGCCAGTCGGGTACAAAGTTATACCACGCCATCAATGCCAGCATAATCGTGCCAGAAATTAGAAAGTCAACGAAACTAACAATTACCGCGCTAGCAGGGACAATCAAACGAGGAAAGTAAACTTTAGAAATAAGATTGGAATTACTAGCAAACTGTTGCTACATTCATTTAAAGCATTAGCAAAAAATTGCCAGGGTAGCATGGCTGCAAATACTAAAATAGGATATGGTACGCCTTCTGAGGGTAATTGGGCGATATTACCAAACACTATTGTAAAGACAATCATAGTTAGCAATGGTCTAATTAAAGCCCACGCGATACCGATCGCCGTTTGCTTATAGCGGACTAAAATATCGCGCCAAGCTAAAAAATAGAAAAGTTCGCGGTAACGCCAAATGTCTTTCCAATACTGATTTTCCGAGCGACCAGCCTCAATAATTAAACGGTTTTGCAACAGAGGCTTCATAAACAATATTCACTATTAATTATTAATATTTAAATGTTTTATAAATAGGGTTCGGTAATATAAAAGAAAGGAGTTATGTCGTTGAAAACTTTAAAACATAGTAAACTTGTTTTGCTCAATAAATCAAGTTTTTTTGTTACTGATTACTGGTGAAAATATAAATCGTAAGAACAAATTCAATCAAATTCCAAACAGGTTATCTAGTTTTCCATATATTTGCTCTTTAGCATAGTGTTTTTGAAACGTGAGGCTGGCTGCTGCTGATAGTCTTTGGCACAGTTGCTCGTTATCTAGCAAAGCTAATATTTTACTAGCAAATACTTTAGGATAGTCAGCAATATAGGCATTGATATCATTTTCCAACTTTAAGCCAGATGCTCCTACCTGGGTAGTAACAATGGGCAGTCCGTAAGCTAATGCTTCTTGCAGTTTGACTTTCGTACCTGCACCTTTAAGCAACGGACAAATATTTATTCTGCTGTGAAGATATACCGCTGATAGATCTTTGACGTAGCCGAGATTCGCAACATTTTTAGATAGCTGGCTGGGAATTTGAATTACTCGGTCGATTGAACCTACCAAAGCCAACGTCACATCTGGCTTTTGCTCGACAATATGGGGAAAGATATCTTTTAGGAAAAAATTCATGGCGTTGAGATTAGGACTACGCCCAGTGCCAACAAAAAGCAAATCGTAATTAAATTCTCTACGATCGTAAGGAGTTTGATTTTTTAGATCGACTGTTTCTTCGAGTAAGTGTGGGATTAAAACTAGCTTATTCTCTGGGATATAAGAGCTAAGAATATTTATCTCTTGTTGAGAATTGACAAGAACGCGGTCGAATTTATTTAAAAGATTAGCCTCTTTAATTAAATTCTTTTCATAGTCAAACTTAAGATTTTGAAGATATTCAAGGTTGCTGAGAACTAATCGTGCCTGACAACCGAGATCATGAATATCTATCAATGTCTCGATCTTGGAGTATTTTTTAATTTCTGTAGCCAGAGCAGCATATTCGATATAATTAAGCCAAATATAGTCATAGTTGCCTTGTTCGACCAATTTTTTGACATACCGAACGTAGTTGGGGGGAGCAAAATAGTCTGTATCGATGGGTAGCTGTTGTCCCAAAAGCCTTTGATAGTAAAAACTTTTACTGCGAGAGTAAACAAAATCTAATAAATTGTTTTCCCCTCGATAGTATTGAAAATCGCGAAAATAAGGCTGCATTCGCGCAGCGTCTTTTTCCGTCCACTCCACCCTGCCCCTGTTGTTTCCGCCAAAGCCGTCCACCAGCAAAGAATCTGAGCGATCGCGAAAATAATTTAACATTCCCATTAATCTTTGTTTATCCCCCCCATCGGTGGGCAGTGGCGGACGATGTAAATGTACCAAGATTTTAGAAACAACTGAAGACATTCAATTTTTATTTAATATAATTAATGGTTAGCAAAATCAGCGATCGCCTGCTCGTAAACCGATTTGATTTGTGGTGCAATTACCGACCAGCTAAAGTTATCTGTAGCATATGCTTGACAAGCCTCTGTGTTGGGTAACTGTCGTTTTTGTGATAGTACTTCCATGATTCCCTGACTTAACTTATCCACAGAAGCATCTTCAAATAATAAATCGGGACAGAATGGCTGCAAAATTTCTGGGATTCCACCTACGGGAGTTCCTAATACGGGTGTTCCTGTAGCCAAAGACTCAATGATAATTAGTCCAAATCCTTCAAAGGAAATAGTTGGCACAACTGAAAAATTAGCTGCTCGATAGGCTGTGGGTAGCTGTTCATCTGGTAAATAGCCCAGCAAACGAACATGATTGGTTAAATTCAATTCTACTATCTGCGTCTGTAGTGTCTCGGCTAAAGCACCCTTTCCCGCAATATGTAACAAAACATCGGGATATAGAGTCTTAACACGGGCGATCGCCTGAATTAAATTCTCTAGACCCATTCTCTTTGCTAGTCGGCGGACACAAAAAAGAATTGTCCGCTCCTTTTCCCAGCCCAGTTCGGCTCTAGCTTCAATACAAGAATTCGATACTTTAAACTGCTCTAAATCTACCCCGCCAGGCACAACATGAATTTTATTGAGGGGAATACCATATTGGTCGTGAAGGATATTTTTGAAGGCTTGGGAAAGAACAATAAAGCTGGTAGCTCGACGATAAACAATTTGTTCGAGAGTTTTTTTGAGCTTAATATTCAATACTTTTTGGTTTTCTGCACTACTTTCCAACGCCCAAGGACCATGGAAATGAAACACCAAAGGCAGATCGCCAATTTGGTTCAAAATTGGAAAAGTATAAAGGGCAAAATGTGCCACTGCTAAATCATATTCTGACAATTTTAACCGCTTTATTGAATTACGAATTCCCCGCCACCGGCTCAAAAGTGGGGCTTGCGTCGGAGCAAAGATTTGAATCTGCTGTTGAGTAGTATTTGTAGTATTTACTATTTGCTCTGAACCAGTAATTAATCCCTCAATATCTACACCAGCTTTTGGTAAATGGCGACTAGAGCCATAGTAATAGCGGTTGAGTCCTCCCGACTCTTCAGGAAACCAGCCCATGCCTATTTGTAAGGTTTTCATAGAGTTAAAAATGTATTAATTTTATGTTCAAACTTATGTGTTGATTTTAAAGCTTGGTTTTTAGCTAGCCTCAATTTTGTATATAAAAACAGACTTCACCATCTTTTTGAATACTTTTAATTACTTTGTATACGACTTAACGTGCTTATGCATAACTTTATTGGTAATATTACGTAGAGAAAGTTAGCATTTATAATCAAACCGCTTAAAATAGGTGTTTTTTGCAATAACAAAGTCATTAAAACTGTATTCACAACCAAAATACAATATGAAAATTGCCTTGGTGCATGACTATTTAACCCAAAGGGGAGGAGCGGAGAGAGTATTTGAGCTTTTATGCCATTACTTTCCTCAAGGAGATATTTTCACATCTGTTTACGACCGAGATAACACTATTGACTTAGGAAACCGTAAAGTAAACACGACATTTTTACAATACTTGCCAGGATCGACTAAGTACTTTCGCTTACTTGCTCCACTATACTACTCAGCGTTTAGATCTTTGGATTTACGAGACTACGACCTAGTAATCAGTAGCACCAGTAGCTTCGCTAAAGCTGTTCGCACCAGAAAATCCGCCAAACACATTTGTTTTTGTCACAACGTAACCCGCTTTCTCTGGGATACTCAAACTTATTTACAGCAGTATTCTACATATAAAAAATACGATTTTTTGATTGAGAGAATATTCAGTCTCATGCGAAAAACCGATTTAAAATATGCTGGCGAACCAAATTTATACATTGCTAATTCTACTACCGTCGCTCAAAGAATCAAGCAGTATTATGACAGAAAAGCTTTCACCATTAATTATCCGATTGATAGCGAAAAATTTCATTATTCAGATAGTAAAGATGACTTTTATTTAGTTGCCTGCCGTTTATTCGGCTATAAAAAAGTCTCGGTAATCATTGAAGCTTTTAATCAGCTAGAATTGCCCTTGTCTATTATTGGAGATGGACCAGAAAGAAAAAATCTAGAGGCTCAGGCAAACGATAATATTAAGTTTCTTGGTTATGTTAGCGATCTTCAAAGAAGAGAACTAATGGCAAAAGCCAGAACAGTAGTAGTCGCAGCCTTAGAAGATTATGGCTTAGTACCTGTAGAAGCCAATGCTAGCGGTACACCAGTAATTTCTTACGGACAGGGGGGGTATTAGATACTCAAGTTTCGGGAAAAACGGGTGTATTTTTTGATTCTCAAACCGCCGAAGACCTCAAACAAGCAATTTTAGAAGCAGAGAAAATAAATTGGGATAGCTCTCAAATCAGACATCATGCCATATCTAATTTTTCCGAAGTGGTATTCTTTCAAAAAGTAACCGAAATTATTGAATCGGTTTGCGATCGCTCTATTGCTGATTTTGTCGAACCAAAGCTGTTAGAAAAGATCGAACAGATGAATAAAGCCAAAGTTAATTAAATTCTATATCCCAGTTAACTTTATTTCTTTGCTTAAAGTTCACGTCACAGAAAAAAGTAAACAATAACGTACTATCAAATCATTACGGTAAAATTAACTAAATTTAAAATACCTTTTAGACAATGACAGCAATAGTAAATACCAACAAAATATCAGAAGTTGAGTTAGATAATGACTTAGGCTATGGTAAGCTTTTTTCTACTTTAATTCGTCGGCGTAACTGGTTTTTTGGCATTTTAGGAGGAGCTTTGACCATAGCTGCAATATTAGCTTCAAACCAAGAACCCGTGTACGAAAGCAGTTTTCAATTACTAATTGAGTCCGTATACCGCAGCAAAGAATCAGATCTGCAAAAAAACGTATACGAAGATCTCAACGTAGAAGTGGAAAACTATGCTACCCAATTAGAAGTAATGCGTAGTTCTGAACTGCTAAAAAAAGCGAGAAAAATTTTAGTAGCTGAATATCCCGATTTAGATCTAGAAACATTGGAGGATAACTTTGAGATCTCTCAAGTTCAAGGGGACGACTACGAAGACGACCGCGTCAAGACCACAGTTTTTGAAGCAGAATATGTTGATGACGACCCTGTAAAGACGAAAAAAGTACTCGAAACCATAATTCAGGTTTACCAAAAATACACCCTCGAACAACAGCAAACCAGGCTGTCTCAAGGGCTTTCTTTCATTAATGCTCAACTGCCCATTGCCCGTAATAAAGTAACCCAAGCAGAAAACGATTTGGAAGCTTTTCGTAAGGGTAATAATCTAATCAATCCCGAACAGAGAGCCAGTAGCGCCACGGAAGATCTCAAGGACATTCAGGCTCAAAAACGTCAGACTAAAGTAAATTATCAGAACACCTTAGCTCAATACAACGCCTGGCAAAATCAACTAGAGCGTTCCCCTAAAGCTGCTTCTGCTGCTGCCCGTCTCAGTCAGTCCTCTCGCTATCAAACATTATTAGAACAAATCCAAAAAACCGAGATAGCTCTCAATGCCAGACAATCTCTTTTCAAATCGAGCGATCCTACAGTCAAAAACCTTAGCGAACAACTGCAAAAAGAGCGTGAGATGTTGAAAGCAGAAGCTCAGAATATCTTAGGAGTAGTCCCCGATAATTTGGATGTGGCTGAAATCGATTTATTAAAAGAAGGACAGCTAGGAGAAAACGACATAGAGTCGGCAGATCGATTATCAGTTTTGGCAACTCAATTAGATGCTCTTAAGGCTCAAAAAGAAAGTTTGGAATTAGAAGAAGAACAACTCCAAGCAGACATAGACCGTTTTCCTAGTCTGATTGCTGAATATAATCGTCTCAAACCCGAAGTAGATGTCAGGCGCGCCACAGTGAATCAGCTACTATCAGCCAGACAAAAACTAAGTATCGAAATTGATCGCGGTGGTTTAAAGTGGCAGGTGGTAGAAGCTCCCGCTCTGGGAGAAGATGAAACCCCTAGTAAACTAAAAACATTATTAGCAGGGATAGTAGTTGGCTCATTTTTAGGAATGGGTGCAGCTTTCGGCAGAGATGTTTTGGACGATGTGGTTCACAGTCCCCAGCAGTTAGAACAAGAATCTGCTCGAGCTTTGTTGGGTATTGTACCAGATTTGCCTAAAGATAATGTTAATCAGGAAAATTCTGAGTTACTTTTGCATCAGTTTAATGATGGAGATCGCTCTGTAGAACAAGCAATTTATCTCAGACCTTTACGGGAGTCTCTAGATTTGATTTATCAAAATATTAGACAATTAAGCCCCGCAGGTCAAAATAAATCACTATTAATTACTTCGATTGAACTAGGGGTTGACAGCCTAACTTTATTATTGGGTTTAGCCTCTAGTGCAGTACGTGCCAATCAAAAAGTCCTGTTGATTGATACTAATTTTCGTTTCCCCAGCCTCCAGAAAAAATTTGCCATAAAAAGTGACATTGGGTTATCTAACCTTTTGACAGGGGAAGTCACTAATGCCGAAATTCAAACAGTTTCCCTGCTCAATGAAGAAATTGATGTATTGACTGCTGGGTCTAGTATTGGCGACCCAATCAAGTTACTCAACACTTCCCGTCTCAAAGAATTGATGTATTCGTTTGAACGCAATTACGATCTAGTACTACTAACTTCTCCTTCAGTCTTGGGCTATGTCGATATGTTGCAAACTGCTCAATGCTGTCAGGGAGTAGTTTTGGTTGAAAGAATCGATCGCATTACTAAGTCCAAAATATCCGAGGCGAATGCTCTTTTGAGTCAAATAAACGTATTGGGTATTGTGGCTGATGGTGGAGAAGGTAGCGAAGCAAAATTACGCGCAGTATATCAACCTCAATGGGAATCCATGCTTAAAGAGCTTCCCCCCGCTAGTAATAATTAAATTTAATACATTTTTATAATTTTAAACGCTATATATTCTGAGTTAAACAAAACACCCAATGTCCCCATACCTTTATCAATAATTATATGATTCGCATCCTGTTAGCAGACGATCAAAATTTACTTTGTGAAATCTTACAAACTTCCTTAGAATCTCAACCAGATTTGCAAATAGTCGGACGAGCAAACAATGGAGAAATAGCAATCGAAAAAGTGGATATTTTGCGTCCAGATATTGCTTTAATCGATATTAATATGCCCGTAATGGATGGTCTGACTGCAACTAAAAAAATTGTGCGGCATTTTCCCGAAACAAAAGTAATTATTCTCAGCGGTAGTGATGGTGAATCTCACCCTCAAGATGCAATGGCTGCTGGAGCAAAAAGTTATGTACCCAAAACAGCTAGCGAAAGCGACATTATCGATCGCATTCGTTCTGTTTATCAAGAAGGTCGTGTAGGTTCGCCAGAATTAGAGCAAACAGAAATGTTAATGCAAATCAATCAAGTAAAAAAAGAAGTAAAAAGTTACGTCGAACAGGTAAATAAAAAATTAAATCAGGTCGAACAAACAGAAATCAAAATCAAAAAATATTTTGATAGCTTGTCCGATGAAAATGGCAAACTTTCGGCAGAAGTTACTGATTTTAGAGCCAACGTAGAGCCAATAATTACAGAACTCAAAAAGGTAGCTAAAGAATCGAAACAACACGCGACAGAAATAAGCCGAATTCAAACCTTGGTAGAAGGACAGTTGTCCTACGTTCATAGCCTAAATAAACGCGCCAAAAAATTCCAAAAATATCTATTAATTTCTTCTGGTTTGGCAGCGATCGCGATCGTACTTTCTCTTGTTTGTTTGTTCTCTTAGCTATTAATTTTAAACTTAAAGATTATCAGATGAATTCTCCTCCTTTGGTCAGCGTTTTAATTAGCAATTACAATTGCGATCGCTATTTAGCATCAGCAATTGATAGTGCTTTGGCGCAAACCTATCCTCAGATAGAAATAATTGTTATAGATGACGGGTCTACTGATAATTCTCGCCAAATAATCGAGCGTTATGCCGACAGCATCAGAGCGATCTTGAAAGAAAATGGCGGACAGGCTTCAGCCTTTAATGCTGGATTTGAGATTAGTCAAGGAGAAATTATTTGTCTTTTAGATGCCGACGATCTTTGGTTGCCATCCAAGGTAGCAGAAGTAGTTAGCTGTTTTAAAGATCGTCCCCAAGCGACGGTAGCATATCACAAAGTTCAAAACATAGATAAAAATGAAGCACCGAGCGGAAAACCCTGGCCTCCCTACAAATCGATTGTAGGAGATGTTAGCCAGTCGGTTAGTCGTAGTGGTGGGTGGTGGCCCTTTCCTCCCTCTACGGCATTGAGTTTTGACCGTCAGTTTCTGGATATAGCAATGAAAATACCTGAAGAAGAATATCGTCTTTGCGCTGATGCCTACTTAGCAGATTTAGCTCCCTTTTTTGGCGAGGTAGTAGGGATAGATCGCGTTTTATCTCAGTTTCGCCTCCACGATGGCAATAACTGGAGTGGCAAAGATAACCAATGGCAAAGGGCAGTAGAACACGATCGCATTCGAGTTAACTGGGTCAATCGTATTTTGAGCCAGCACAATTTGAATTTTCAAATCAGTTTGAGCGATCGCTGGCCCTATCAATGGCTGCAATTCAAATTGGGCAAGGAGCATAATCTTTGGCGACTCAGCCATTTGGCATGGCAAAACCCTTGGGAAGATCGTCAACTATCGAAGGTCAAAACGCTGGCTAAATTATGGTTAGAAAATTACGAAATAGGTTATTCCAGGCTATAAATCCGCAATTGAATTTTGATTTATTTAGTCAAACTGACAATTGAATTTTTCTACCAAGTTTTAGAATATTAATTCCTTATAACATTTTCATTTCTATGCGGAAATTTTTCAAAAAAACCAGGCTATGGCAAGAAAATTACATTATTTTCAGAGAAATTAAGCATTTTCGCTCCATAGCTATTGCTGCTCTAATTTTAACTTTGCTTGCTTCTATTCTTGAAGGCGCGACTGTAGGCTTGATTGCCTCCTTTTTACAGGTTTTGGCGACTCCCGAAAAAGCTCCTATAGAAACTGGATTTGAACTGTTCGATACAATTTTCTTGGCAACTAAGGCATCTCCAACGGGTCGTATTTATCGCCTATCAGCCCTAATTTTGGTAATTGTTTGGCTGCGAGCAGTCTTGACCTATTCTGGTCTTTACTATTCTAAGTTAGCTCAATCAAATTTATGCGATCGCCTCCGTAAGCGATTGTTCGAGCAGCTTCAAAGCTTAAGTTTGAAATATTACACAACCAGCCGTTCTGGAGATATTTTTAATACTCTGACAAACGAAATTAATCAAGTAAAGCAAGCCTTTGAAGTATTTTCTAACATAGTGACTAGAGGTTCGACGCTGCTAGCTTATGTAATCTCCATGCTTGTGTTATCGTGGCAGCTTTCTTTAGGCGCAATTACTTTATATGCCCTATTGTCAGTAGGATTGTCAACGCTAATTCGTCGCGTTCGGGAAGCTAGTTTTGCTGTCCCTAAAGCTAACGCCCAGTTTGCTTCAACTGCTATTCAATTTGTCAACGGTATTCGTACGGTAAAAGCTTCGGCAACCGAAGATTTTGAGCGCAAACGCTTTTATACAGCTAGTGATGACATCGTCAAAACGGAGGAGAAAGTTGCTTCTATTTCTTCGCTGGTATATCCCTTGGCGGATGCTGTAGCGAGCAACATTTTAATTGTAATGGTTGTGATTGCCTTTAATTTCATGATCTTAGAGGGAAGCTTGCAGGTTTCATCTTTACTAGCTTTTATGTTTGTGTTGTTTCGCATGATGCCCTTGGTAGGTCAGGTGAACGCCATGAGAGAAAATCTCGGTCGTTTCCAGGGTTCTATAGATAATATCCAAAAACTCCTTAGAAGAGATGACAAACCTTATCTCAACAGTGGCACTTTAGAATTTGCAGGACTCAAACAAGCAATTAATTTCTCACTGGTAGATTTTGCCTACGAACCAAGTAATTTAATATTGAAAAATATTGAACTCGTCATAGAGAAAGGTAAAGTCACGGCATTGGTGGGCGCTTCTGGAGCAGGGAAAAGTACTTTGGGAGATTTAATTGCTCGCTTTTACGATCCTACAGCAGGCTCAATTTTGTTGGACGGAGAAAATTTGTCTGACTTTGATATTACTACTGTGCGGCAAAAGATGGCGATTGTTAGCCAAGATACTTTTATTTTTAATGCCTCAGTCAAAGACAATCTTGCCTATGGCTTGGAAGGAATCGATGAACAAGACATTTTACTAGCAGCTAAACAGGCTCACGCACTCGAATTTATCCAAGAGTTACCTGAAGGGTTAGATACAGTACTAGGAGATCGAGGGGTTCGACTGTCGGGAGGACAAAGGCAGCGAATTGCGATCGCTAGAGCATTATTGCGAAATCCTGATATCTTGATTTTGGATGAGGCAACTAGTGCCTTGGATTCTGTAACCGAACAGCTAATTCAAGAATCTTTAGCAAAACTATCCCAGGGCAGAACCGTGATTGCGATCGCCCACCGCTTATCTACTATTGCTAAGGCAGATAAGATAATCGTGCTGAAGCAAGGAAGAATTGTCGAACAAGGAAATTATCAAGAGTTATTAACAAAGAAAGGTGAGCTTTGGGAGTATCACCAGAGGCAATATGAAGAGGCAATATGAATTAGAATATGTAAGCAAATAGATCGAGTTTTATTATAGTTTGGGGATAGAACTAAATCATATGAAAATATACATATTGCCCAATAGTCAGCATCCAACATGGGCAAAATATCTTCGAGAATTAGCTTTGATTACTCAACCTCAGATTCATACTATTACAAAAAATCCAGAAGAAGCAGACATTATTCTAATTACACATGAAAATTTAACAGATTCTTCTTTAAATAGATTTTTAGATAAATATTTAGATAAATGTTACGCGCTTAACACATCAGATAATCCTCTTTTTGTTCTTGCAGGTTTATATGCAAGTGGTAATAAATCTTTTTGGCTTTTTAACAGACACCTTATTCGAGGATGTTCTTACATCTGTGATCTTTACCAAGGAAATTGTAATCGTAATCAATTTGTCGATTTTTCTCTAGATCAACATCTAGAGAAAAAATATTTGTTTTCTTTTGTTGGTGCTTCGACTTCTTGGGTTCGGAAACGTCTATTAAAGCTAAAATTCCAACGAAGCGATATTCTAATACGTTGTACAAATAAATATAACCACTGGCAACTCGAATCGACTAAGTAGCGACTATGAAGCAGCGCAAAAGAGTTACGTTGACATAATTAGAAATTCAAAATTTGCTCTGTGTCCTAGAGGTATCGGTTGGGGAAGTATTCGACTGTTTGAAGTTATGAAACTAGGAGTAGCACCAGTAATTATTTCAGATAAATGGCTTCCACCAATGGGACCTGATTGGGACAGTTTCGCGCTGTTTGTCAAACAGTCTGAGATAAAAAATCTTGTTGAAATAGTAGGAAGTCATGCCTCCGAATACGAAGAAAGAGGTCGTTTAGCGAGAAAAGCGTGGGAAGAATATTTTTCAGATTCGGTTGTTTTCAATCACTGTATTAAAGCAATTGAAGATATAAAACAAGACAGAATAGGTATTTTAGATAAGACGCTTTTTTACAGCTATCCAATACTTGTAGTTATTCGTAATCTAAAAACAGCTTTTAGAGAATTTGTAAAAATCATTATTTTGAAAATATTATCTAAATTCAAAATTAAATTTTATTATCAATTAAGAAACGAGCGAAATTGAAGCACAAAACTAATAATTAACACCGATTAAAAACAAAGAATTTGATGAAAATTACGGTTATTGTTCCGACTTATCGTCGTCCTCAAGATTTAGCATGTTGTCTGGAAGCATTGAAACAACAGACCCGACCTGCTGAAGAAATATTAGTCATTGTTCGCGATACTGATTCTGCAACATGGTCTTTCTTGAAAAGTTATAATTTTGCTCCTTTGCCTCTACACACAGTTAAAGTAACTATTCCAGGTCAAGTAGCAGCTTTGAATGCAGGTCTTGATGAAGCCAAGGGCGAAATTATTGCCATCACAGATGATGACGCTGCACCTCATGTTGATTGGCTAGAAAGAATTGAAGTCCACTTTTTAGCCGACAAAACTGTAGGTAGTGTTGGTGGCCGTGATTTTTTGTATATAAATAATCAGTTGGTAGAAGGTGCAAAAAAAACCGTAGGTAAATTACAGTGGTTTGGACGCGCAATTGGCAACCATCATCTTGGTGTTGGAGAATCTCGCGAAGTAGATATACTAAAAGGAGCGAATATGAGCTTTCACAAAGATGCCATTGCTGGATTACGTTTTGATGAGCGTTTACGAGGTACAGGAGCGCAAGTTCATAATGACTTAATGTTTTCTCTAGCAGTAAAAAAAAGGGGATGGAAACTTATCTATGACCCTAAAGTTGAAATCGAACACTATCAAGGACAGCGTTTTGACGAGGATAAAAGACAGCAGTTTAATGCCCAAGCTCTGAGCAATATGGTACACAACGAAACTCTGGCTATACTTGAGTATTTATTACCTCCGCAACGTTTTGCTTTTCTACTCTGGGCTGTATTTATAGGAACAAGAGGATCTTCTGGTTTCCTTCAGTGGTTACGCTTTTTGCCAAGTCAAGGTACATTGTCGGTACAAAAGTTGTGGGCATCATTGCATGGACGTTGGCAGGGTTATCAGACCTGGCGTAGATCGAGAAATAAATTAGCAGATAATTGTAACTATGCGACTGAGTAACAAGAACTTTCCCTTATCATTACAACCTGCGCCAGCATGGACAGCAATATTGAGTCTGATAATTTTCATCTTATTTGCTCTTTTAGCCAGAGTTGGACTAATTGCTTGGCTAATTTATTATCTTGGCTCTTTTGCTGTAGGTATATTTCTCTATCAGCGTTACCCTATTTTATATGTTGGTTTTACTTTGTGGCTTTGGTTTGTAGGTCCGTTTATTAAACGTTTAATTGATTATCAAAGTGGTTATAACACTCCAGGAGCCTGGACTTTAATACCTTTGTTAGTAACATCAATATCATTTGTTACTTTAGTGCGTCATCTTCCTCGATCTTTACAACAGGGTGGATTTCCTTTTATTTTAGGTTGCGCTAGTGTAATATACGGATTTTTGATTCAATTAATTAATCAACCGCTACGTCTGGGAACCATCACAATTTTTCTGACTTGGTTGAGCTCCTATTCTCTTCGGCTTCCATTTGTACATAAGCTGGCGAAACTATTCCAGCTATCGCCAAAACATTCAGCGTGTGTTTCTTTGGGGAGTGATAGTCATGGGAACATATGGAATTTGGCAATTTTTTGCACAACCTCCATGGGATACGCTCTGGCTAGAAGACTCTTGTCTATGCTTTGAAGATAGACTATGGAGTACGATGTTGACTCCTTTTACATTTTCAGCTTTCATGATGGCAGGCTTAATCTTGTTATTTAGTAACCAAACAACTTTCAAATTTCCAGCCGCAATAGTTGGCTATTTCAGTTTCTTGCTAACTTTAGTCCGTAGTGCTTGGTTAAGCTGGTTAGTGAGCCTGATTTTTCTGCTTCCCTCTCTCAAAGCTCGCCTCCGGCAACGCGTAATTGTCAGTATAATGGTGATGACATTTTTGTGCCTACCATTAATCAGCATAGAACCATTCTCAGAGATTATTGGTTCACGTATTATGACTTTCTCTAATCTGAAAAGCGATGGTAGTTATCAATCAAGACTAGAGGCTAATACAGCTGCGATGGATCAAGCTCTCGTTGAATTTGTTGGGAAAGGTTTATCAGCTACAGTTACTTCAAACGACGATAATGATCGTAAATTTAGCGGTTATGACGGTGGTGTTCTGTGGATATTATTTTCCTTGGGATGGTTTGGAACTATACCTTACTTAGCTGGAATTGCTTTGCTGTTCTTTAAGTCATTTCGAGATCGAGAAAATCACTTAGACATCTTTGCGATTACCGTTCGTAGCATTTCTGTTAGCGTTGGTTTCCTGGCATTAATCGGTTTTCCTGGGATTATTGGCGCAGACGGAATGCTTCTGATTTGGGGTTTCTTGGGCATAGTTATGGCATCACAAAAATACCATAAAGATCAACGTTTAACTGGGACAAAAGTGCTAAATAGCTAGCAAATATAAACAACTTTTAGCTAAAAATCCGATTAATAATAACCTTGTTGTAATTAAAAATATAATTTATAAACTTAACATCTAAATATAGACCGCAATGCTCGTATTTATAATACCAATTAAAAGTGCAAAAGTTTCTAGCTCATGGGAGCTTGTATCTAATTTATTTGAGAGAACTATCAAGTCAGTTTGCAATCAGACTGTCTCGGATTTTAGAGTCATTGTTGTTTGTCATGAAAGACCAAACATTGAATTTGAGCATCCCAACATTACCTATATCGAAGTAGATTTTCCAATACCAACTTGGGACGATAATACAAATCATGCAAGCAGAGAGCAGGATAAACAAAAAAAGATATTTACAGGACTAATTAATGTTAGTCAGTTTAATCCAACTCACGTCATGTTTGTTGATGCAGATGACTGTGTAAGTAAAAATTTAGCAGAATTTGTCAGCCAAAACTCTCAATGTAATGGATGGTTTATGGGGAGAGGTTATGAGTACAGAGACGAAAGCAAATCGATACTTCTGAGAAGAAAAAAATTTCACTTAAAATGTGGAACAAGTTTTATTATTAAGTATGATTTAATTGTTCCAAATCAAAATACACAAATTGATGATATAGACAGGAATTTTTTATATCATCAACGAATAGTAAAAATACTATCTAAAAAAGGAAGTCCTTTAGAATTATTACCATTTGAAGGTGCTGTTTATCTTACTGAAAATGGAACAAATTATACTAATCAAAAAGATCTACATTTAGAAGCATTGAATTCCAACGTTGAAAAGTTTTTATTCTATATAAGAAGATACGGAAAATTTTTATTCTCTCGTCCATTAACGAATTCCATACGTAAAGAATTTGGAATTTACAATATTAATAGTTCTCAATAAGAAAAGATAAAAAAAATCTTAAAAGAATATATACATAAGTCACTTTATATTTTTATGTGCAGCCTAAAGTTATTATTTCTTGTTAATGGTTCTGAAGCCAGTGCTGCTGGCATTCGTGCAAACATATTTGCCAAAAAACTGCCTTCGGAATGGGAGATTCGCTTTAATTACAGACCTAGTCGAAAATGGAAAGGTATTATTCCCTTTATCCAATCTGCTTTAAGCTTGAGACCGGATATTATTTACGTCATGGATACAGCTTATACTGGCGTATTGGCAGGGTGTATTGCCAAAAGATTAACTGGCTGCAAATTGATAACCGATACCGGTGATGTTGCTTATGAGCTAGCCCAATCTTCGGGCACATATTCAAAACAACAGCTAGCATTAATTAACTGGATTGAGCAGATGGCGATCGCCAATTCGGATTATCTGGTAGTACGTGGAAGTTATCACAAAAGTTGGTTAGAAAAGCAAGGTATATATAATGTTGTTTTTATTCCTGATGGCGTTGATGTAAATGCTATCAAGCCACTTGATGCTAATTCTCTCAAAACAGAATTAGGATTAGATAACCATTTAGTTATCGGTATGGTGGGAACCATGATTTGGTCTGACAGACACCAAATGTGTTATGGCTGGGATATTGTTGAAGCTCTAGGATTGCTTAAGGATCTACCAGTCAAAGCCCTGCTTGTTGGTGACGGTGATGGTCGCAACATCCTGGAAAATCGCGCAGAACAACTTGGTGTTGACAGCAGTGTGATTTTTGCAGGTCAAATTCCATATGAAGATTTACCTCCATACATATCGGCAATGGACGTATGCGTTTCTACTCAATCTAACAATCTTGTTGGTATGGTACGTACTACAGGTAAACTGCCTCTTTATCTTGCCTATGGAAAATATTTAGTGGCGACGGATGTAGGCGAAGCCAAGAAAGTATTGCCAGGTGTTGGATGCCTACTGACCTATACTGGAGTACGAGATGATAAACATCCTGTCCGCCTTGCTACACAGATAAGAAAACTCTTAGAGCAGCCACAGCTTTTACAGATTGCAGAAAAATCGAGGCAAGTAGCTAAAGATAATTTTGATTATCAAATGCTGGCGAGAAGAGTAGAAAAAGTATGTCGAGAATTAAACAAAAATAATTGTTAAAAGGTATGCTTAATTTACATTTAACCATTTCCAATTTTTTAAAATTCTTCATCGCTAGCCTAATTCTACTTTTGTTTGTCAAACTGCTCTATGTAAATTTATTTATAGATAATAGCCAGGCAGTAGCGACAGAGCTGAGTATTGTAGACTCTTTGAGCGATCGCAATCAAATGCCCTTGCCAAGCAAAATCACTACCTTGGATATGAGTATAGCTCATGGAACAGAAGATCAAGGAGATGCAATTCTAACCGCAAGAGTAATCCAAGGTTTGGTTAATCGCCAAAGCGCAGACAAAATTTGGCTCTTTAACGATAATTTTACATCTAGCTACACTGGAAGTAACGCTTGGGATTTTCAGGAAGTTATGCTTGAGACATTACCTGAGCTGAAAGACTTACCCCGAAACAATCTTCCCCGCCAAGTAGGTGTCAATGGCGGACTACATGAACTCCTGGAATACATAACAATTAACTACCCTAACCTAATTAAAGGATGGGTAATATGGGACCCAACGCTAGATGGACAAGTTAGACTAGCTACATCGGGGGCTGCCGTAACTATTGCTGCCCAGAAGAGTTATCTTGCAGTTTCACCCGAACTCAAAGAGCTAATAGAACGCTGGGGATTTTCCTTTCCCGAAATACTTGACCTGCGAGATTTTAATTTCACACAGGACTGGCAAGTACTCAATTGGTTAGTAGAGAATTACTTTGCTACCTCAAATCGGAAGCATCAGCTTCTATACTCGACTGGTACAAATTCATTTGATGGTAATAATTCAGCTGATATTCCTGCTACCTATGAATCAGATACCAAGTTGTTTGAAGGAGTGATTGATTACGCAGTAGCAACAAATGGTTTTGCCTTCAACATTGATGTTGCTGATACTAACGACGACCAGGCTCTTATGAAGATGTTGCAACAGCCAGGTCTCGTTGAAGGAAGAGCAGGTATTATTGGCTGGGTACCTACTCATCCTGAAAGAAGTAAAACTTCTGAAGTACCAGAGGTATTAAATCCTACTAGTTATTACGTTATCGGGACATCAATATCATCTAATTGGAGTGTTCTTGGAGCTTTTCCAGATAGCAAAGTCGATCTGCCCGACCCAAAAGCATATTCCGTTGATGATAAAGATGTTTTTATCACTTGGTGGATAGCTGATGGCGATAATCTCGATCATAGCTTTAAGGGAATGTTTGGACTCTTTAAACAAAGTCCCTACTTTGGACAAAGAGGTATCACTTGGTCTGTTGCACCGATCCTAGCTCATCTAACTCCACCACTTTACAACTGGTACGCTCAGATTCTGCCTGCTGAAAACGATATGGGAATTATCTGGGCTGACAAATGGATGTGTACTAATCTAAGCAACTTTGAGCAGGCTGCTTATGTTTGGCGGGCTTTTGCTAAAAAAGCTGATTTACCTGTAGTTAATAATTTCTGTGATGCTGAAGGACACCGTGCCGACATTGTTAATTGGCTGGGCATAATTCAAGGAATTTATAATCTCAAGCCACCAGTACAGCGTTTGGATGCCACCAATGCGGATACATCAGTTATTGGTATGCATATGTTTCAAGATACATCTCAAGACCAGGGTTATGAAACTATAGAAAATGTTCCCAAAATTGCTAATGGTATTCGCGAATGGGCAAAAACACATCCAGGAGCCCAATTCATGCCGATATCTATCGGCAAGGCAACCTATTGGCAACATTATGATTACTTTAAAATCGCTAAAGCACTTGAAAATAACCTTCTGCGCCAATCCAGAAGGTCGCAGGTATCATTTCGTAAAAGCAAGAGATTTAATGATGACCTACAGCACTTGGCAAGGTCGCAAGTGGGATTGGAATCATCAAATCGAGCAAGATTTTGTCGATAACAGCGCAAAAAGATTTTCCAAGAGCGATGGGTGGGTCACAGCTCCAAAATCTTACGATCAGTATGATAAAGACTATCTTGTAGCAAATGCCGATTCAAATGTTTGGGCACAGTGGCAGCCAAAGATTAAAGAACAGGGACAATATGAAATATATCTTTGGTGGCAACCAGGAGAAGATAGAGCCAGTAATGCAACAATAACGATAAGTCATTTAGGGGGAAATGAGACCAAAAAGCTAAACCAAAAACAAGCAATAGTTCGTGGTTGGAATCTCATCGGAACTTACAGAATTGACGCTAATTCCTATCTTCGTATTAGTAATGAAAACGCTGATGGCAAAATTGTGGCTGATGCAGCTAGATTTCTCAAAATCAAATAATTTACTATTTTGTCAGAATACAGATAAATATATTAGGTTTATTTGAGTAAAAATAGGAATCAACAAAGTACAATTTAGTAATTTTCAAAGCTGAGATTTTTTCCATAACTGACGAATATTGGAACGACGAATAATTGTAGGATAGGCATTAAGCGCATTGTTTCTTAATAAATAAATTGTCATATGACAAAAATAAACAATTATAAAGGCTATTAAATAAAAAATATTAGGAAAAATATCTTTGTAACGCTTAATACCAACATAAAGTCTGGCTGCCTCTATATACACTTCGTAATTTGAAAGACTACCCATAGTTTCTAAAGCAAGTGTTCCATTTTCAAAACAGAGATGGGATGCTTTCAGTTTGCGACAATGGATAATATGGTATCCAAGCTTCAAAGCACGTAAACATAGCTCAGCATCTTCGTAACCAAAAAAAATATTTTCATCCCATAGTTCTTGTTGAAAAAAAGACCAGGGAAAAACTGCTGCGTGTATATTAACTGCTTGAGGTTTATCAGCCGAACAAAAATATCCACGCCATGAAAGCTTGCTAGAACCAATTTTATGACCATATTGATTACAAGTGATTCCTGACAATATGGTCATATTACTTTCTTGAACAGTCATTGTAGTATAGCGCTCGCCAGCAAGTTTAATAAAATCTGGATCAACGCTAACATCGTCGTCAATAAATACCACAAAGTCAGTACCAGTTAATTTACTGAGTGCGTTATTTCTGTTGGCTGAAATACCAGCACGGGGACCTATAAAATAACTTGTGCTAGAGTATTTTTGAACAACCATTAAGTTTTCATGACGCACTTTAGGTGATTCTGAATCATCTGAAACAACTACAGCAGATGGTTTCGCGTTAGAATTCCAAAGTTTTTGAAGACATTGCTCTAGCTGCTCCGTTCTATTTCTTGTAGTAACACAAGCTGAAAAGCGCATTTTTTATCAATTTTAAACTCTATTAAATTAGTGTTTAGTGTTTAATCTTACCATAGTACAAAATCTTCAATCGTATGCAAATTTTGTTTTTAGACCAAAGTGGCAATTTAGGCGGAGCAGAATTGTGTCTTCTAGATCTTGCAAAATTCTATCGAGATTCTTGTTTAGTTGGTCTATTTGTTGAAGGTTCATTCCAAAAGGCTTTAGAAAATCATCAAATTGCTGTTAATATTTTGTCAACTCAGCAACTAGAAATTCGCAAAGATAGTAACTTTTGGCAAAGTATTAGTAACGTCGAGCAAATTATTCCCTTAATTAGTAAAGTAGCTCAACTTAGTCGCGATCGCGATTTAATTTATGCTAATACTCAAAAAGCACTGGTGGTAGGTGCGATCGCCAGCTTTATCTCAGGCAAGCCTTTAGTTTACCATTTGCACGACATTCTTTCATTAGAGCATTTTAGTCAAACCAATCGCCTAATAGCTGTATTTTTAGCCAATCGTTTTGCTTCTTTGGTCATCGCTAACTCCCAGGCTACCAAAACCGCCTTTATTGAATCGGGAGGAAAAGAGCAGTTAGTTCAGGTAGTCTATAATGGCTTCGATTTGGATAGATATCACATTGACAGCGATCGCATTACTCAATTAAGACAAGAATTAAATTTACAAGAAAGATATGTTATCGGTCATTTTAGCCGTTTATCTCCCTGGAAAGGTCAACATATTCTGATTGAGGCATTAACTCATTGTCCCGAAGCTACGGCGATTTTAGTGGGAGATGCCCTGTTTGGCGAAGATGAATATGTCGCCCAGTTACATCAACAAGTAAAAGATTTAAAATTAGGCGATCGCGTCCGCTTTTTAGGCTTTAGAACCGATATTCCTCAGCTAATGTCGATGTGCGATTTAGTGGCTCATACTTCTACTTCTCCCGAACCTTTTGGCAGAGTTATTGTCGAGGCAATGCTATGTGGCAAACCGATTATCGCAGCCGCAGCAGGGGGTGCGATAGAGTTAATCGAGCGCGACCGCACAGGTTGGCTTACTACTCCTAAAGATGTACAGGAATTAGCCGACACTATTAATCAATGTCGCCAGCAACCAGAAAAAACTAAAGCGATTGCTCAGGCTGGTAAAGCTGCTGCTAGCAAACGTTTTAACCTATCAAACATAGAGCAGCAAATAGATCGACTACTAAAACTACTCTGAGAATGTCGAAATCTAAGATTTTGCTGACAAAGCCAAATTTTCTAATATTTCTGAAGTATCTTTTAGCATTTTAGTCTCAGAAAACTTTTGCACTTCTACTTTTCCTGCTTCAGCCATTTGCGCCATAGCAGTAGGATAAGTCAAAGCCCAGTCGAGTTTTTCTAATAAATCATGGCGATCGCCCGTTTTAAACAGCAAGCCATTGCGCTGATGAACCACCATTTCGGGAATTCCCCCCGTGTCCGATGCGACTATGGGTAGTCCATACACCA
The DNA here is from genome assembly GCA_963799375.1 of uncultured cyanobacterium. Taxonomy (GTDB): domain Bacteria; phylum Cyanobacteriota; class Cyanobacteriia; order Cyanobacteriales; family Xenococcaceae; genus Waterburya. The sequence continues at coordinate 11,732 of CAWCWY010000022.1, read as the reverse complement.
TGGCTTCTAAAACAGCGAAAGGTAAGCCTTCTTGGTAACTTGGAAAGAGAAAGATATCGGCTGCACTCAAAATATCTGGAATATCACGACGATATCCTAAAAAACTCACTTTCGCCTCAACATTATGCTGCTGTAACATCTTGGTTAAATAAGAAGAACGATCCCCATCTCCTACCCAAACGAAATGTGCTTGAGGAAACTTGGCAACAATTTTGGGGATAATCGGAATCAAATAATCATGACCTTTTTGAGGATGAAGACGAGCTACCGTTAATAGCAATTGACTAGTTTCTGCTAAACCCAATTCTTGCCTAATTTTTGAGCGTAGTTGTTGGCGATCAACATCTGATGAAATTGCAAGAGATTTTTGTTTAATACCGTTATAAACACACCGCAACTCACGAATATCTAAATCAAATTCTTGAGCTAAATATTTGCGGTTGTAATCAGAGATTGTAATCCATTCTTGATTTCGAGCCTTTGCCCAATGATAAGCTCGTAATTTAGCTGAACTAAATGAGGCGGGCGCAGGAATAAGATGAAAAATAACCGCCGTGGGAATTTTAAATAAACCGCAAACTAAAATAACTGCAAAGCCAAAATAATGAGCAGGAAGATTGAGTAATACAACATCTGGTTTAATTTTGAGTAGTAGTCTATATGTTGTAAATAATCTAAATAAGCTTGTTTTGAATGAAGTGAATTTATTCCCAGGTTCATCAGCAATTTCTAACTGATGATATTCTATGCCTTGCTGAGTGAAGTCGTCAATTAACGAGATGGTTTCAGAAGTTCTCGGAAATGCTGTATGTATTTTCCACTTTTTTTGCTTAACTCCTCGAGCAATTTTTACAGTATATTCCTCCGCACCTCCTCTCTGAGTAGAAGGCAAAATAATCAGTAATTTCATATTTGACATCTTTTGTACTAAATACAAAGGCAGTGGGGTAATTCATTAATATTTCTAATTCACTTTTATCAACATCGGAATTTTTTTATAAAACTTTTTACGCTCATGTTTGCGTTCAATTTTAAACCAAAATTCAACATGATAGGTAGCGTGGTACTGTTATAACCCACCTTCCGCACGTCGAAATGTAATATAAAGCAATCAGAATAATCGAAAGCGTAACAAATCAGCATGAATTATTTTAAACTACAACTCCTAAAGCTGGAAGTACAGCTGTTTGCCAATGATGTTGCCATTCGGCGGAAATTATCGCTGCTCTAATTTGAAGCACATTGTTTGCTCCTTCTCGACTCCACTGCATCTTTCCATCTCTCTTATGACGAGCATTGATTACGGCATCGATATGAGATTCCGCTACTTGAGAGGTAAAGGTTTGATTTGATTGTTGGCGTTGGTCATCATTAGTCACAAGTTAAGAAAATTGGAATCAAGTCAAGAAAACTTAAGAATCGTGCAAAACTCATAGAGAATAGGCAGTTGAAGAATTTAATTTCTCCATGAGTAAAACCAAGAGGCTAAATCGAGACCACGCCAAAAAAACGCAACGACCAATGATGGAAGATTGAGTTATTGCCGAACATTTAAGGGAGTTCCAAATAAAAAATCATGCCATAATTAAACAGAATTATCAAAAATATCGACAAACCATTTACCCAATTCAGGCAAACGATGAATTTGATTTTCCACTTGTTCCATTTCTAGTTTGGTCAGTTTAACACCTGTTTGATAAGTTTGTGTAACTAACTCAACTATGGGAGAAGCTCCTTTCCATTTCATAGTTTGAACAAAATTGAGCGCGGTAGAAATCTCATCCAGAAGAACTTCTATTTCAATGATTTTCCAATACTCCCCAAGTTCGCTCAATGGGATTGTATTTACTATGGTAGGGCGGATAATAAGCCAATCTAAGATTGAGTTGATATTTACTAGCAAACTCTACGAATCCGTTTATAAAATCGAGTTCGCCGAGAGTGGTTTTCTGGACCGTTATCTTGATTCAGTAACAAGGTTTTAATGTGATTGAAACGATGACAATTACTCTCCCACCAGACTTCAAGGATATCAACAATAAAATCACTAGTTACTTTACTCGTGGTGCAGTAGATAAACAATTCATCTAATTCTGGGAGTAAAATACCGTAAGGAGTCAATCGGGGAGAACTAGAAAAATCATGGTCACAAGCTTCTACTCCACTCGGTTTTTGCCACCTCTGGAAAAATGACCAATTTTGACTGCTGCTTTGGCATCCAATGATAATCTCAAAATTGTTGGGTCATCATCGGCATTTCTATTCACTAGTCTTAGTTGTTCAAAGATAGCATTGGTTTCGGGAATTTTTTTTGAGGCTTTGTCTTCCCTACTTTTTGGGGATAATAACCCAGAGCGTTAAGTCGAGAACGAATCGTTTCATTACAGGGCAACTCTTGAATGGAGTATCCTTTTTGTTTCATGAGCTGAAGACATACTTCTGAAACACTTAGTCTTGTATACAATCGATTAGTTTTGAAACTAGGGTTGGTTTGACTTTGGCTATCGACAATATCTTTTAAATCTTCTAACAAATTTGGCAAGCGGGTTTCTACGCGTTTTCTTCCTCTGGCTTGAAAGGCATCTAAACAAACTATTCCACTGTCTACTTCTCTGGTTCCTTTTCGGATTAAATCTCGATTCCAACCTAATTCTTTTTCTGCCCAACGTTGACCTCCCTTACCTAGTTCTTTTACCGTTTTGGCCATAAATCGCCTTCTTTGATGACCTTTGAGGTTTTGAGCAGTCTCAATTAACAGGGATTTTAGAGAATCCGTCAGTTCTGGCATTCGTGTTGTTTTGTCTGCTTGATAATCTTCAGTTTACTACCTTGTTTGTTTCGGAAGTGTTTATTTTTTGCAATTCCCTAACCGCTCTGCTAACTCCAGTAATTACATCCCAGTCACGTTTTTTCCGAGAACTAGGACTAAGAGATAGAATTCTCACACTTCCGTTGATGGTGGCTGCGGTCTTAACTTTGTTGTGGAGGGATGTTCCAGGAGTAACTGAATTAACAAGATTACTTGAAACTGAAGGATTCTTATGGTGTGGAAAAATCAAAGTTAGTCAACAAGCCTTATCTCAAAGATTTTTGACTTTTCCTGCCGTTTTATTCGAGAGAATCTTTACCGAAATTTTGCCCAAGTTAAAACAGAGATGGTTAAACCGTCAAAATCGTCCTTTAGCTCCTAGTATTCAGTTTACTTTGTCTAAGTTTGACAACATTTGGTGTGCGGACGGTTCAACATTAGAGGCTTTGTTTCGGAAGCTTAAGAGTTTAGAAGATGTCAAATCGGGGGAATTAGCAGGAAAGATGGGTGTTGTCATGGATTTAGTGACACGTTTACCTGTAGCAATTTGGTTCCTGGAAAATCCCCGTGCCTCGGATACCCGTTTTGAAGATAATTTATTAGATTTAGCATCATCCCAGACTCTAAACTGTTAATTGACAGAGGTTTTTATCATTTTCAGTTTTGGCAAAAATTGATTGATTGTCAAGTTCACTTTATTACTCGCATTAAAATTAATGCTGCAATTGAGTATCAACAAGTTTTTACCGAAGACTCATGGCTTGAGAGATTGTCTGGTTAAGGTCGGGTCTGGGACCAAAAAAACACCATTTATTACTCTTCGTCTGATTGAGTTAATAGTCTGGAAAAACTTGGCGTTCTTATTTAACTTCGGTGCTTGAACCTGAAGTTCTACCTCCCTATGTCGTCATCGATTTGTACCAAAAAACGTTGGCGAATCGAAGATGCTTTTAATATAGTTAAACGACTTTTAGGACTCAGTTATCTTTGGACGGGTTCAATTAATGGCATTAAGCTAAGGCGCGTTTTCTGTGGGAAGCTTCCCACAGAAAAGCCGCCGCTACAGATTTGGGCAACATGGCTATTTTATGCAGTTTTAGTCGATTTAGGAGATGCTGTAGCCGATGAACTTTCTCTCTTCCTTTTGACCGTATCTCTTTAGAAATGGTCTATCGTGGTCTTTATTATTTCCAGGGTGCTTCAAAGCGTGGAGAAACTCAAGATCCAGTCAAATATTTTTCTCATCCTGATATTGTGAAATGTTTGGGCATTGTTTAACGAAAGAGAACTCTGAAGAAAAAGTTGATCGATTACCCGGAGTTTCTGTAGAAGAGCAACAGGTTATGAAAAGTTTTCCCAATCTCCTCTTAAAACCTCTTTGACAAATAGCTTACCCGCTTAACTTGTGACTAATGCTCGTGAAGTAATGAATTGGGTAGCAGAAAGAGCAGCAGTTAAATTCAAACAGACAGGGAAACTAACGGTTATTGTCCAAGATAATAGTCCTATTCCAAAAGTAAGGAGGTTCGTGCCTCTTGGAAACGCTGGTCAGAACAAGGATTATTACTGTTTTTCTTACCTGCTTATTGTTGTTCTGATATGAATGAAATTGAAACACAATGGCATCAACTCAAAGCCCATGAGATTGCGGGACAAATTTTTGACAATGAATACGATTTAGCCATGACAGTTATACAAGGAATGAAAAATCGCAGTAAAAGGGGTAATTATCACTTGGAACGTTTTATATTTAATTCCGCCTAGCTACTTAATGTTTTTAACCATTCCATATTCAATTTCAAATTTAGTAATGGAACTGACAAAAATCACTTTGAAAGATGTCACTCGAAAGTGATTAATTATATTTTGGTTTCCTCTCAAATAATCAGAGATTGTCGTAGTATCTAGCAGATATTTCAAAATATCTCCTCGCGTGAAGGCAAACTAAAATCTCGATCTGTCTCTAGTTCAACCTCTGACACGCCTTTCCAATTTAAGATATCTGGATGCCAGGTATCTTCATTTTCCCGACTCTCTAAAAACTCCTCAATCGCCTTCACGATCAGCTTGTTTTTTGGCATTTGATGAAACTTTAGATATGTATTTAAACGATCGCTTAATTCTGCTGGTATGTGAATCGATGTGTTCATTCCTGGTATATTTTTCTTTTATTATACCAGGAATTTACAGCTAAGACTAAATAACCTTTGGTACTACTAATTAAGCTTTTAAGTATTCCAGATTCAGATGTTGGAAGTAATCGAAACCTGCACCGCGACGATTGTGACTGTGGGTTAGTTGATATTTGGCATTATGGTCGTTAATCAATCCATGATGCTCGTCAAACCACTGACCGACTGTTCTGGGATTGCTCCCCGTAAGTTTCTGGACTAAAGTTTTACTGAGACACACTCTATCTTTTGGTTCAGGACTATTATTATTGTGTTCGATAATTGCCTCGACGCATTTCTCTATTTTGTAAGCTGCTACCCCTTTGGCTGTGGAACTGCGTAATTCTTCTTGGGGAATTTCACAGAGGCTTGTTTGTATTGTATTGAGGTATTTAGCTTTGTACATTAAACCATCTTTGGCGATTCGCTTTTAACTCCTGACCTGAATTAATCACCGCATCTTGTACTTCTTTGGTTTCTGACTCATTAAGTTCTAGTTGGTCTATGAACTCGCTTTTTACTTCTAAGTCTGTATCTTTAACAGGATTGTCGAGATAATAATCGATTAGTTTTTCAATCATTTCCCCTTGATGTAGGTTTTCGAGATCGCAAAGTGCCAGTAGTTTTTGTTTGTGTTCGTCTGTAATTCTCGTTCCTAATTTTTTCATTGTTCTTTCTTTTTAATAGTTGTTAAAGCCATTCTGCGGCTACTCGAAGTAAACGTTTGTCGTTAAACCACTCCCGCAATAATGCTGCGTCTGATTCATTTAGTTCGTAATCCATATAGGCTTGTGCTGATTCGGTGGTGTCGGAACTGTGACCTGTAATTAAATCAATTACTAAGTCTTCTGTGGGGTTTTTAGAACCTGAATGACGATAGATACTCCAGACCATCGCACAGTAAGCACTGCGTAGTTTGTGGGGAGTAACATCTCTTAGCAGCTTTGAAAATTCTTTCTTGGTTTTGACTCCTAGTTCTTTACTACCTTTAGCTCTTTTTCCTATAGGACAAGGATGATGTTCTCGCAAATATGCGAGCGCATTTTGTGCTTTTTCTTTCTCGCATAACAGAGGAATTTTATATGGCACGTCGGAGTGTTTGACCATGCCGTAGATATCTTGTTTTTTGACTAAACCTTTTTTAGTCGTCTTTTGTTGACCCCTAAATAGGACGTGATAGCTACTATCTTCATTACGTCGCTGGAGTAAATTTGAACTTAGACCAGTGTTATCAAATTGTGCCGTTTGCATTAATTCGCCGTGTCTGCGACCAGTTAGAACATATAGACCTGCTAGTCTAGCTACATAGCTTCTGGCAATAAGCAAAGATTCCGCCTTTTGAATTACTGCGATCGCATCGAAACTGGGTCGGTCTGATTTATCTTTTCTGTCTCTGGCCAAACGCTGTTGCTTGACTACATCTTTTTCGTAATCTTGGAGATTGAAATACTTGAGTGCCTTATGTATTCTGACTCGCTGACCGTTTTTAACCGTCGGGTCGCAATTGCGATTGTTTAATTCCACATCTCGAATAGCATTGCGATAGATACTGACTTGTTTTTTTAATCCTGAAACGCTGCCACCAGTCACCGATATGGGATAACCTTCTGCGTTAAATATTGGCTTGATGCCCAAGCAAGAACGCAAATAGTCAAGCTCGATCGCGCATAGCTGTTGATAGTCGTCGCTGTTTGCCGACTCTATTTTGCTAATAAATTCTTCGATTCTGGCGATCGCCATTAACTTTGTTAATCTATTGTACCTTACATATCTATTGTAGTAGCTATTTTAGCTAAGTGCAATAGATATGTAAGGTACAATAGATATGTAATATTTAATTGAGAAATGGTAATACCTTTCAGAATGAAAATTTCTGACAGGCGATCAAAACTGTTCGTAATGCCCGCCAATAGCAAAGATGTAAATATACTCCTCGTCAAACTTATAAACTAGACGATCCTTTGGCGATAATCTTCTCGACCAAAATCCAGACAGGTTATGTTTCAATAGCTCTGGTTTTCCCAATCCCACAGAAGGATCGCCCCTTAGCATTTCTTTCAAGATTTTACAGAGATTTTTGTGTAACTTGCGGTCTTTTGTTCTCAGCTCTTTATATATCTGCCAAGTTTTTCCCTCAAATACCAGAGATCTCATTATCCGCATGTGTATCCTTTAGGGTTAATTCCTCAGCACTCGGTTTGTATCCTCTATTTGCTTGATGAGTTACTTGAGACTCTGCTATTTGCTTCATCAAACTCTGATTTTGCAAAATATATAGGGTTTCTTGTTCTCTTTCCCAGTCCTCTGCGCTAATCACAACAAAATTTTCACCATTACGGCGAGTTACTTTTAATGGCTGATGTTCTTTGATTACAGTTTCTACAAAATTCTTTAATTTTTCTCGAAACTGATTAACGCTTATGCTATTCACCTGATTCTTTACTCTCTAGTAATGTACGGTAATACCGTACATCCTATCCTAAGAATTAAGAAAGAACCATATCTACCACAAAACAATTCACTGCCCCTGATTTCGCTTGATTACGTTCTTAAGATACTCCAAAGAGCGTAACATTTTTGCATGAAAAGAATGCTTTATGATATGGTCGTTATCAGTCGTAGAAATCAAGAGGGAGTATGGAATTTGAACTGAGGATAGTAGTAGAAAAGGTTGCTATCAGTACCCAAAAAGTGGTGGAGCGCAATACCCTGAAAACCTATGATATCCAAGCTCCTGAATCTATTTTAGAACCTAGGATTGCGACATACAGAGCAAATTTCATTATTATCCAAGATTCAGAACTCAGTGTTGGCAGAACAATGCAAACTAGTCCGAAAAGAGTCAAAGACTTGTCCTAAATGTGGAACCAGGCTAGGTCGTAATGGTACAACGAAATCTAAATTTCATGCTGTTTTTAGCGACCATGAACTGACCATCCAAAAGCATCGCTGTCAGAACCCAGATTGTCGATGGCAGCATCTTTTACACTCAATGCGGTGTTGGCACCTAATATTCATCCCGATTTAGCCAAATTGCAATGCGAACAAGGAGCTAATTTCAGCTACCGTCAAGCACAGGAAAATTTAATAGGCACTGACTATCATCGTCCCATCAATAATCACACTCAAATAAGTCGTCTACCGTACAGGCGGAGAAACGCCTTCAAAGCAAAATTTAATGACACCCCAACCAGAAGAATGTGTCGAGGTCCGTCCGTTGAAATAATTGTCCAAATTGATGGGGGGACATATTCCGATTAAGGAGAAACAAAAAAGAAGCTTTGAAGCTCTGTTTGCTGTTGCTTATCGTCCTCAAAATCTGCAATCGATAGATAACAATCATCGAAACTACAGTAGATAAATCCTGTGCTATCTCTGCCCAAGAAGATAATCTCGAAACCATGAAAACTTACGTCTTTAATGCGGCTCTCAAACAAGGACTCAATGCCCGACAAGATCTTGATTACCGCATTAGCTGATGGAGCGCAGAATTGCTGGTCGGTTATTCAAGCTCTTAAACCTTATTGCGCTCAAATCAAATCAATTTTAGATTGGTTTCACATTGGTAAAAAATTTCAGAACGTACTCAATACGTTAGACAAAACAGAGCGAGAATCACTAGAAAATGTCAAATGGAAACTATGGCACTATTCAAGGTACTGAAGCCCTAGAAAAGCTAGAAATACTGAGACAACAAGTTACAGACAAAAAACAAAGAAGCAAACTCAAAGGGTTGCAGGACTATCTTCAACGCAACCAACAATATCTTATAAACTATGACCAACGCCAACAATCAAATCAAACCTTTACCTCTCAAGTAGCGGAATCTCATATCGATACCGTAATCAATGCTCGTCATAAGAGAGACGGAAAGATGCAGTGGAGTCGAGAAGGAGCAAACAGTGTGCTTCAAATTAGAGCAGCGGTAATTTCCGCCGAATGGCAACATCAAGTGATAGGCGATAGAGAATACAGGAGTACAGCTTTTGCTCTTTGGCTGACAAAAAAGAAAATATACTTTGTTCTCAGGTTAAACAAGAGTACTAAAATTCGCTCTCGTTATAAAAAATATCAATCTCTTGATTCTTTAGATATTAAACCAGGCGAAAAAGTTTTATACGAAAAAGTTTTAGTCACAGAAGAAAAAAGAAAAGAGAGATTTAATGTTGTAGTTTACTGGAAGAGAAAATACAATAATAAACAATTACCTAACCCCTGGTATTTGCTTACCAATCTAGAAAATAAAGACAAAATTATTAAGATATTTGCATCTCGTGGAGGCATAGAAGCTATGTTCCGAGACTGTAAATCTGGAGGCTTATAATTTAGAAGGGAGCCAAGCTAATACTCAACGTCTGACTAATCTAATTTTACTTATAGCGATCGCCTACACAGCAAGTTGTTTAGTAGGTTTAAAAATTAGAAATACTGGACATCAAGAGTATATCAATCGTCTCAAAATTGAAGGTAAAAATCGACCAAGACATAGTTATTTTTGGACAGGATTATACGGTACGACATGGGTATTATCTATGGATATATGCTGGGAGGTGGGTCGAAAAATTAATGAGAACAGCTATCAATAAACTGCCATTTTATCTCAAAGGTCTTAAAGCTATGAAACGCATACAGAATATTGTTTAACGGGGTTGTCACCCCGTCAGCTATAAAATACAGGACTGGTTTGAACACGATAAGTTTGGAGTTATTGTTAGTATTGCAAGCCCAGAACTCGATCAATTATCTGATGATGAAATTAAAAATTTAGTTGGCGATCGGGTAGTCATTTTAGACTCTAATTCCGATGAAAAGAAATGGGCTAAAGTATTTAAAATTGAGATTGCCAACTCGATCGTAGATAAAAAGAATATCAGTGTTTGTCTGGGCAATTCTATTAAGCTATCAAACATCAAACCGAATTCAAATCTTGTATTATCCAAGAAGATATTGGTCTAGAAAATCAAGAGTCAGTTTATCAAACTTGTATTCAGCTTTGAGATAATTATGGCTTATAGAGAAAATTAACCGCCACCCAGCAAAGCTTCCTCTGGTGTAACCGTTCATTCCCCCCTCCGAAAAAGCAAGGGAAATTTGGGACACTGGCAATGAGGTCGCCATGTCCATTAATTAACTGCCAACAGGAAATGGTCGGAGGAGAAAGACCTTGTCGAGCTAGAGCTAAAACTTCACCTATGTAAATCCAAGGATTAATATGTCTCAAACGACAAGTTTCAATCACGCTCAACAAAGAACTATAAGCCAAACTCCCCTCGCGGGTGCGAGTACCAAAGCCAATCTGTCGGGCAATTACCGCATGACGCAAAGCTCGTTCAGCTTCGTTATTGGTTGGTGGTAACTCAGGATGATAAACGAAGGCAACTACCGCATCCCAGTCATTGAAAATCTCTTTAGCCAAAGCTTGTAACTTCTGGTGGTCAGCTTTTTTGCCCAAGTGACAGGCTCGTCTGAGACGAGCTTGAAGTTGACGAATCAAACGATTATCTTCGCTTCCCTCGGCAATCTCGGCAATTAAATTTCTAAAAGTCATCTAAAATCCATTGCCCTATTTGTGCTGCTTTGTGGTTAATTGCTCCAGTAATGGCTACTGCTTCTGCGAATTAGATGTGCCAGGCATCTCTGTCGCTGAGGATAAGAACGATATGCACCATAGCCATCGGTGATGAGCCAACCCATAAAAAAGCTTCTGAAAGCGTAACAAATCAGCATGAATTATTTTAAACTACAACTCCTAAAGCTGGAAGTACAGCTGTTTGCCAATGATGTTGCCATTCGGCGGAAATTATCGCTGCTCTAATTTGAAGCACATTGTTTGCTCCTTCTCGACTCCACTGCATCTTTCCATCTCTCTTATGACGAGCATTGATTACGGCATCGATATGAGATTCCGCTACTTGAGAGGTAAAGGTTTGATTTGATTGTTGGCGTTGGTCATAGTTTATCAGATATTGTTGGTTGCGTTGAAGATAGTCCTGCAACCCTTTGAGTTTGCTTCTTTGTTTTTTGTCTGTAACTTGTTGTCTCAGTATTTCTAGCTTTTCTAGGGCTTCAGTACCTTGATCGTGCCATAGTTTCCATTTGACATTTTCTAGTGATTCTCGCTCTGTTTTGTCTAACCCATTCAGGACGTTCTGAAATTTTTTACCAATGTGAAACCAATCCAAAATGGCTTCGATGTGAAGACAATAAGGTTGGAGAGCTTGAATTACCGACCAGCAATTCTGTGCCCCATCGGCTAATGCCGTGATTAGACTATTGTCATTGAGTCCTTGTTTGAGTGCCGTATTCAGGACATAAGTTTTCATGGTTTCGAGATTATCTTCTTGGGCAGAGATAGCACAGGATCCATCCACTATCGTTCGATGATTGTCATCTATCGATTGCAGATTTTGAGGGCGATAAGCAACAGCAAACAGAGCTTCAAAGCTTCTTTTTTGTTTCTCCTTAATCGGAATATGTCCCCCATCAATTTGGACAATTATTTCAACGGCGGCCTCGACACATTCTTCTGGTTGGGGTGTCATTAAATTTTGCTTTGAAAGCATTTCTCCCACCTGTGCGGTTAGACGACTTATTTGAGTGTGATTATTGATGGGACGATGATAAGTGTTAATCTTCTCTAAATTTTCCTGTGCTTGACGGTAGCTGAAATTAGCTCCTTGTTCGCATTGCAATTTGGCTAAATCGGATGAATATTAGTGCCGAACACCGCATTGCTAGTAGAAGATTGCTGC
>CAWCWY010000021.1:0-25666 GCA_963799375.1 uncultured cyanobacterium | reverse complement strand
CTACCCCAATTTCCACCTCATTTGCTCGGTAATCTAGCAACATAGCTAAAAAGCAGAACCAATTTAACTTGCTAAATAGCTTGTGATTGCCATAATCAAATTTAAGGAACTTAATGACATGACTCGTTATTCAAATTTTGGTTTAGCAGGAAAAAAAGCTGGAAAATGGTCAATTGTAGCCAGTTTAGCAGCGATTGCCTAGTAGGTTGCAGCCAAGCTCAACTTCCAGAAGCTAGAGTCGAACCTTCAACAACTGTTAAAGCCAAATTAGTTTCAGCTAAACAAAATTCTCAAACTCTAGAAAATCTTCAGAAAGCCTATAACGGAGAATCTAATGCTCACGTAATGTATTTAGCCTTTGCCGATAAGGCTGAAGAAGAAGGTTATCAAGATGTAGCTAATCTCTTCAAAGCTGTGGCTCGCGCTGATAAATTCACCGCGATAATCATGCACGGGTAATTGAGGCAATGGGTGCAACACCTGAAAATAGCATTACTACTCCCCAAGTAAATTCCACTGCCGATAATTTAGATAAATCGATGGGAGGCAAATGAGAGTCGCAATCTAAGGAGAATCCTACGAACGCGATTCGATGTATCCCGAATTTATCGAGCAAGCCAAAGCGGAAAATGATTCAGCAGCGTTAAATACTTTTGAACTTGCTTTAGCAGCAGAAACTCAACACGCCGACCTTTTTTCTAAAGTAAGGGGAGACTTAGATAACAGAAGAGAAGCTAGCAATAGTTATTTTGTTTGTACCGTATCTGGTGAAACATTTGATCGCCAACCCGAAGCTGAAGCTTGCCCGTCAAATCCCAACGGAGAGAGTCTAGAGCAGGTAATTTAAAGTCTGCCTAAATATTTTGTCACTCGAATCAAAGTTATATTGGGGAATGATTCTAGCTCGATTTAATAGCACTGTTCCCCGAATCAATTCGATCGATTACTGTCGGAAAATTTTGCTCACTTTATCAGAAGGTTTTATTAAATGAAACGTCGAGAATTTACTAGTTTTGTAAGCGTAGGAGTAGGAATGAGTATGTTACCAGCAGTCTTGACTGCTTGTGATGCCCAAACCAAGAATAAGACTACTGCTGATACTGCTGTCTCTGGAGGTGATTTTGAAAAAGTTGGCAGCGTGAGTCAATTAGAGCAAACAGGAAAAATTCTTAATGAAGAATTAGCTAATGGAACGGCTTTGGTCATTAAAGACCCTACCAACCCTGAAAAATTGATTGCCGTTAATCCTACCTGTCCCCACGCAGGCTGTACCGTGAGCTGGGAATCAGACCAGCAGAAATTTCTTTGTCCTTGTCACGATTCGGAATTTAGTAGCACTGGCGAAGTCTTAGAAGGACCAGCTACAGAATCTTTAGCTAGCTATGAAGTCAAGGTGGAAGGAGACTCCATTCTGGTTAAAACTACTTAAGTTTAATCTCAATTCAGCAGGAAACAATCTTTTTTCTTCTACCCTCATTTCAATCCATTCTGTTTATAAGATTCTAGTCACACGCAGGTTGCACAAGTAATCTAATTAGTTACAGGTTGTGCTTATTGAAATTAAATTTGAGGAAATGACTGATATGACTGAGGATTCGAGGTTTGACTATATTGTCGAAAAAATTGGGTAGGTCTTACAGTTATCACCAGTTTAGTAGTTCTGTTCTTGTATATTTCGGTCGTTCTCGACCTCCAGAAGTCAAAGTAGAGGAATCTTTGAAGGGTAAAGCGTCTCCCACCTTGGATAACCTGCAAAAAGCCTACAGTTCTGAAGCTAATTCCAATGTTATGTATTTGAATTTTGCTAAGAAAGCTCGTGAGGAGGGTTACAAAGATGTGGCTCTTCTCTTTAAAATTTTAGCTGATGCCGAACAAATTCATCGAGATAATCATGCACGAGTAATCAAGGCAATGGGAACAACACCTATAAAAGCCACGATAGCTCCTCAAGCTGTTTCTACTATCGAGCATAAAGCTAATTTTACTACCAGTAATCTAGATGAATTGTTAAAAGGTAATTTAAGTAGTTCAGTTAATGGAGAATCTAATGAACGACAAATGGGGAGTTCAATTTGTCAAACAGGCAGCTTAACAATAATTTAGCAGCTTTAAAAACATTTGAAACAGCTCTAGTTGCGGAATACAAGCATTCTGAGATTCTAGCTCAAGTAAAAGGGAATTTAGATAGTTGGAGGCTAAGGGATAATCAATTTTATGTATGTCAATGAACTGGCGAAACATTTGATAGTCATCCAGGACTTGAAGCTTGCTTGCCAAAATAACTTATATGGTTTGATAAAAATCCAATTAATATCCAGAAATTATTATGAACAATTCTCAAACAACAACTTCCAAAGCAATCGCCTTATTTCTTTCCTTAGGTATGATGTCCTCTCTTGCAGGTTGCGAAATTGGTAACGCTAGTGGTGAGGGTGGTGAAGATGAAGATGGCGCGGGGACTGAACAAACGATTCCCAGCCAAGATGAAGGTGGTGAAGGCGGTGAAGGCAGTTAATTCAATCTATTGTTAAACTCAATTCTCTCACTGTGGACTGATTAAAATTACTAAAATCAAAGCAGCAAAAATACGTCAATGGCACCGCCGGCTAGCTCCAATTATGCTAGTGCCTATTTTATTAACTACGATTACGGGAATTATTTACCAAATTGCCGAATTGGGCGGTTTTGCCAAACAGGTTAGTTGGGCAATTCACTGGCATAAAGGTGACTTTGGCTACATCGATTTTCAAAGAAGTTTTCCTTTTCTTAATGGAATTGGACTATTGTTTTTGACTGTAACGGGTATTTCCATGTGGTGGAAGTCGCGAAAGGTTTCTAGAGGCAAATCCTAAAATTTGATGTTGATAAATTTATTACTCTATTGCTTTTGTGATGAAAGCCCAACCAGCAATCGAAATACTCCAAACTAATCCCCAATCTTGGCGAATTTACTTTTCAAAATAGCGAATCTATTGTTTTTGCTTGGGGTGATTATCGTTTTACCAGACAAGCGCGATCGCTATCAGGTGCGTTGGATTCCCGAGCGCACGGTATTAGGCACGCCTTACGATACCCTCGTGCCAGGATACAATACTAACACGGTTAATACGCTGCGTTTGTGGAGTGCTAAAGCCAGCCAGGATTTTGACTTTCAAGTTTTTGATACAGGGGATTACATCCGTGCCGTAGCTCAAAAGACGTTTTCGGAAAATATCTCGAAGGTTCTCTATCCAAATGATAATACGACTCAAGGAAAGGAACTGCGACTAGAGCAACAATATTTTTTTGTTTCTTGTTCTTTACAAGATATTATTCGCCTTTATTTATGGAATCACGACACCCTCGACCACTTCCCTGAAAAAGTGGCAATTCAACTTAACGATACTCACCCGTCGATTGGGATTGCTGAGTTGATGCGCTTACTCGTAGACGAACACCAGATGGATTGGGAGCGTGCCTGGCAGATTACCCAAAACACTTTTGCCTATACCAATCACGCCCTATTAGCAGAAGCCCTAGAACGCTGGTCTGTCGGTTTGTTTGCTCGTCTGTTGCCCAGACACTTAGAGATTATCTATGAAATTAATCATCGTTTTCTGGAGCGGGTATGGTTGCAATACTCTGGCGATTTCTCTAAACTTGCTCGCTTATCCCTAATTGAAGAAGGAGTCGAAAAAAAAGTCCGCATGGCACATTTAGCCTGCGTAGGTTCTCATTCTATCAACGGCGTATCTGCATTACACACCGAGCTACTAAAAACTGATGTTTTAAAAGATTTTTACGAACTGTGTCCAGAGAAGTTTAGCAATAAAACTAATGGAATTACTCCCCGTCGCTGGCTGTTATTGAGTAACCCCAAGTTAACCCTGCTAATTACCCAAACCATTGGTAAGAATTGGCTCAAGAATCTCGAAGAGTTGAGACAGCTAGAAAATTTTATCGAAGATGGTCATTTTTGCGATCGCTGGTATCGGATTAAACAGGAAAATAAACAGGATTTAACAGCTTACATTCTGCACCACCAAGGTATTGAGGTTGATGCAAATTCTCTATTCGATATCCAAGTTAAACGCATCCATGAATATAAGCGTCAACTACTCAACGTACTGTACATCATCACTTTGTACAACCGCATTAAAAATAATCCCGACTTAGAGATTCAGCCTCGCACCTTTATCTTTGGCGGGAAGGCAGCACCAGGCTATTTTAGGGCTAAGTTAATTATCAAACTGATTAACTCGGTGGCGGAAGTAGTCAACCGCGATCCTCATGTATGCGATCGCCTGAAAGTGATCTTTTTAGCTAATTTCTCGGTAACTCTGGGAGAAAAAGTTTATCCTGCTGCCGATCTTTCCGAACAGATTTCCACAGCTGGCAAAGAGGCTTCTGGTACGGGGAATATGAAGTTTGCCCTCAATGGAGCTTTAACTATAGGAACTCTTGACGGAGCTAATATTGAAATTCGCGAAGCCGTAGGAGCAGAAAACTTCTTTTTGTTTGGCTTGAATGCCGAAGAGGTAGCCGAGTTAAAAACTCAGGGATATAACCCACGAGATTATTACAATGCTAACGCCGAACTACGACAGGCGATCGACCGTATTGCCTCGGGTTACTTTTCCCTCGACGAGCCGAGCCGATTCCAACCAATAGTAGACTCGCTACTTAACCGAGATGAGTATTTAGTACTAGCGGATTATCAATCTTACCTCGACTGCCAAGAACAAGTCAGTCAGGCTTACCGCGATCGAGATAACTGGACTCGAAGGTCAATTCTCAATGTAGCGCGTATGGGCAAATTCTCTTCAGACCGAGCAATACAGGAATATGTCAGCGATATTTGGCAAGTAAAACCCGTTGAGGTGGAGCTTGAAGACATTAAATTAAGGGAGAAAATAACATGAGAACTCAAGAATATAGAAACCTGCGAAATTTCTCAGGGTGGACGCGCTCGTTGGGCATCATCATGGTCGCACTAGGAATGATTGCCGTCATTGGTCCTTGGTTCTGGGCTTCTATCGGTATAGAGCTTATGTTCGCTTGTCTTTTAATTGTTGGTGGTGTCGTCCAGGCTGTTCATGCTTTTAAATCGATGAGTGCTGGAGGAATTCTGCTCAAGCTGCTGCTTAGTATTCTCTCCCTCGTTACTGGAATAGTTTTGCTAATTTATCCATTAGCAGGAATCCTTACATTAACCCTGATTTTGGGAGTTTTTATCTTCCTCGATGGCGTTTTGCGAGTAATTCACGCTTTTGAGTTACGCCCTTTGCCTAAATGGGGTTGGGTTCTGGTTAACGGCATCTTAAACGTTATTTTGGGCATTCTTATTTGGTCGCAGTGGCCCTCTGATGCGGTCTGGATACTTGGTTTATTTGTGGGCATCAGCCTGATTTTTAACGGCATGGCAGTAATTGCATTTTCCACATCAGTGCGAGAACACCTAAACGAGCCAATCCATGAATCCTGATGTCTTACCTGGTCAAAGTTTTCCCCTTGGTGCTACTGTTTATCCTGATGGAGTCAACTTCTGTATTTTTTCTAAGAATGCTGAGGTTTTAGAATTACTTTTATTCGATCTTCCAGACCAAAAACCAGCTCGTATCATTCAACTAAATTCCCAACAGCACAAAACTTTTTACTACTGGCACATATTTGTTCTAGGTATTAAGGCAGGGCAAATTTATGCCTACCGAGCCTATGGCCCTTTTGCTCCAGAACTAGGCTACCGTTTCGATGGTACTAAGGTGTTGCTAGATCCTTATACGCGGGCAGTTGTGGGAGAAAATTACAGTCGCGAAGCTGCGATCGCGCCAGGGGATAATTGCGATCGCGCACTCAAGGGGGTTGTGGTCGATCCGAGTGATTATAATTGGGAGGGAGACAAGCCTTTAAATATTCCCTATGCCACTACAGTTATCTACGAACTGCACGTTCGTGGTTTTACTTGTCATCCCAATTCTGGTGTTACTCCAGATAAACGCGGTACTTATGCAGGATTAATCGCCAAGATTCCCTACCTTAAAGACTTGGGCATAACTGCGGTGGAATTAATGCCCGTACAGCAGTTTGACGAACAGGGTGCGCCAGCAACCTTAACTAACTACTGGGGTTACAGTCCTGTGGCATTATTTGCACCCCATCGGGGCTACAGTTCTCAAAGAAGTCCTCTGGGAGTGGTCAATGAGTTCCGCGATTTAGTTAAAGCATTACACCGCGCAGGTATCGAAGTGATTCTCGATGTCGTTTTCAATCATACAGATGAGGGCGATCTCAACGGACCAACTCTTTCCTTTCGAGGCTTGGAAAACCCCGCTTACTACATTTTAGAAGCTAATAAAGCCAACTACGCCAACTATAGTGGTTGTGGTAATACTTTTAATAGTAATCACTCCGTTGTGCGCCACTTGATTCTTGATTGCTTACGATACTGGGTGAGTGAAATGCATATCGATGGTTTTCGTTTCGATCTGGCTTCAGTGCTGTCCCGTGACGAGTCAGGCAAACCACTAGAAAATCCTCCGCTACTTTGGTCGATTGAATCCAATCCAGTATTAGCAGGAACGAAAATTATTGCCGAAGCTTGGGATGCGGGGGGACTATATCAGGTTGGCACTTTTATTGGCGATCGCTTTTGTCAGTGGAATGGCCCATTTCGTGATGATGTCCGCCGTTTTATTAAAGGAGATTCTGGTACAGTCAAGACTTTAGCTGCAAGGATTATGGGCAGTCCCGATATTTATCCCCAGAGCGATCGCGACCCCAACCGCAGCATCAATTTTGTTACCTGTCACGATGGCTTTACCCTTAATGATTTGGTTTCTTATAACAGCAAACACAACGAGGTTAACGGTGAAGATAACCGCGATGGAGCGGAAGAAAACTTTAGCTGGAACTGTGGTGAGGAAGGGGAAACAGAAGATCCAGTTATAGAAGCACTCCGCGAGCGACAAATTAAAAACTTCTTAACTATTTTGTTTCTTGCTCAAGGTACGCCCATGCTACTAATGGGAGATGAAGTCAGGCGATCGCAACTGGGTAACAATAATGCTTATTGTCAGGATAACGAAATAAGTTGGTTTGACTGGAGCAGTTTGGACAAGTATGCAGATTTACGGCGTTTTACTAAATGTCTGATTGAATTTACTCAAGCAAAAGCTATTTTTCGTCAGGAAAGAATTTTAGCTACGGCAACCATAACCAAAGAACCGCAAATTATCTGGCATGGTATCCAGTTAGGACAGCCAGACTGGGGAGATGATTCCCATAGCCTGGCTTTTTCACTGTATCATCCAGAGTACGGCGAGTACTTGCACATCATGCTCAATGCCTATTGGCAACCCCTCACTTTCGATTTACCACCTCCGCGACGACCAGGAGATTGTTGGCAGCGAATTGTCGATACTGCATTGCCGACACTAGATAGTTTTTGCCTTCCTGAAGCTGCATCACCTGTCAAAGAAGGTAAATACGAAGTAACCGCCCGCACTTGTGTGGTGCTGATGGCGCAATGAAAACGAGCAAATGCCTATTTTCCATACTTTGCCGACCATGAGGTGAAAATGGACGCGCCAGGGACAGTAGAAGTAGAAAACACCAGAGTATTAGGTAAGTTTCTGCGGGATGTCATGAGAAATAACATGACTAACTTCCGTGTCTTTGGTCCCAATGAAACTGCTTCCAATCGTTTGCAGGATATCTACGAAGTCACTAAAAAAACCTGGATGGCGGACTACCTACCAGAAGATGAAGACGGTGGTCAGCTTTCTCCTGACGGGAGAGCCATGGAAATGTTGAGCGAACATACCTTGGAAGGTTGGTTAGAGACTTATTTACTTACAGGTAGACATGGTTTTATCCACAGTTATGAAGCCTTCATCCACGTCATCGACTCGATGTTTAACCAACACGCCAAATGGTTAACTGGAAGTGGCCATACTAGATAGCAACACGCTACTGACGATCCTAACTGGCATGGCTGGAATAAATATAAAGGCGATCGCGAGCTACCGATTTTTACCACCTCAGATTATTTAGTATAAGAGAATTTTTCCCAGATTAATTCTTTATGGTCAGCTCATCTTGATTGGATAGTCACTCAAGACGGTGGAGTGTTGACTGTCAAAAGTAATGGTATTAAACAAGAAATTTAAGTCATAGCAAAGGGCATCGTTTAAAATTTCCGTCACAAGTTCCTCAAAGTATTAACTTAATCTCAAAATACAGACGAGTATTAGAGATTTATTGTGAATACGAGAGAAAAACGACTAAATAAAAGAGGTATATAAATATGAAGATTTTCACCTGGATACAAGATACAGTTCAATATTTATTTGATGGAGTATCAAGATTATTTAAAGCTACAGATGACGATTATCCAAAAACTGGAGTGCAGCCTTTTACGGGCGATCCTGGCGATGACTCTAATAAGTATTCTTAGAATTTATCTCGTCGCAGATAGATAGATGTGTCGTTCATGTCTTAGTCAGTAGAAACAGCTAAACTCTACTGACTTTTTTCTGAATTTGTTTGAATTTCTAAACTCTTATTGAATTATCGATGTGGCAGTAAATCAAGGTCGGATATTATCTATTCGGGGAAGTGTAGTCGATGCTTTGTTTTCCGATCGCTTACCAGAATCTCGAAGTTTATTAAGGGCTGGTAAAACTGGGCAAATAGCTTTAGAAGTCATGACCTATCTTAATTCTGAAGTGGTCAGAACGATCGCCTTAAATCCTACCCAGGGATTAGCTAGGGGTTCAGCGGTGATTGATACGGGTCATACTCTGCAAGTTCCTGTAGGGGAAGCAAACTTAGGCAGGATGTTTAACGTTTTTGGTGACACTATTGACGGTCAACAGCCATTATTAAACGAGAAAATGAGATCGCTTCACGCCCATCCTATTCCTCTATGCGATCGCGCTACTACTACAGATATTTTCTTAACAGGGATTAAAGCGATCGATGTGCTTGCACCATTGGAAAAAGGTGGTAAGGCTGGCTTATTTGGTGGTGCGGGGGTTGGTAAAACGGTTTTGATTACGGAATTGATTAACAATGTTGTCAGTCGCTATAAGGGAGTGAGTATCTTTTGCGGGATTGGCGAGCGATCGCGAGAAGGGGAAGAACTATACCGAGAGATGCAGTCCGCAGGAGTTTTAAACAATACCGTAATGGTATTTGGGCAGATGAATGAACCTCCTGGGGTACGCTTTCGGGTAGGACACGCAGCTTTAACTATGGCGGAGTATTTCCGCGACGATTTGCATAAAGATGTCTTATTGACCATCGATAATATTTTTCGCTTTATTCAGGCTGGTTCGGAAGTATCGGGCTTAATGGGACAGTTGCCCTCTAGGGTAGGCTATCAGCCGACTTTAGCCAGCGAATTAGCGGAACTAGAAGAACGAATCTGCAATACGGCATCGGGTTCAATCACCTCAATTCAAGCCGTCTATGTTCCCGCCGATGACATGACCGATCCTGCTGCAGTACATACCTTTTCTCACCTTTCAGCCTCCATAGTTTTATCCCGTAAACGAGTCAGCGAAGGACTTTATCCTGCCATCGATCCTCTGCAATCTGATTCAAAGATGCTAACTCCTCAAATTGTAGGCGATCGCCATTATAAAATCGCCCAAGCAGTACGGCAAACCCTAGCAAATTACGAAGAACTAAAAGATATTATCGCCATGTTGGGACTCGAAGAGTTGGCACAAAGCGAACGTAACATAGTCTATCGCGCCCGCAGATTGGAAAGGTTTCTTACCCAGCCCTTTTTTACCACCGAACAGTTTACGGGGTTAGAAGGAAAGATGGTCAAGTTGGAAGATGCTTTGGATGGATGCGATCGCATTTTAAATGATGAGTTTTCTGATGTTCCAGAGCGATCGCTTTACATGATTGGAAGTGTTGATGAAGCACAAAAAAAGTGTAAATGAGATGCATTTTATATTTCAGAGTTCGCCATGTATTACATGACATGAATTTGCATTCGCTTTAACTCAAGTCTCAATTACTTCGCATCAGTGTAACAAGCAAGAAATATCAAACAACAGTTAAACTAAGATCGAGAAAATCTGTAACAAAGGATACAAAAATAAAATGTGGACAATATCAATACAGGATATGCTCAAAAGAAACTACAAAACCGCTTATAAAAGCTTACCGCGCCCATACTTACTCAAGTATCCTAATGATGTTGAGGACTCAAATTGCAAAAAATATAATAAGCTAGTCGATCGCTATAACGAACTTATTCAATGTTCACCAGTACAACAGCTTACAGACGAAGGTCGATTGCTGACTTATTCGTTAGTCATTGAAGATCATTACATATTGAAAATGAATCATAATTGCGGACTAAAATATCATTCTCAGATCTGGGAAATGTTTCGAGAATTGATCGTCAACGCAACCCAAAAATCATCAAAAATTCAAAAGAATCTACTTGACAATACAGTTAAGTATTCTCAGGAGTTCGCGCAACAGGTCATAGCCAACAATTGTTAATGTAATTTAAGAATAATCTAACCAGCTCCATTGATAATAAAATCTCGATTATCATCGGGGTTTTGTTATATTAGCTCTTCAGTATTTTTATCCTATGTAAAAGATGGTCAAGTTGGAAGATGCTTTGGATGGATGCGATCGCATTTTAAATGATGAGTTTTCTAATGTTTCAGAGCGATCGCTTTGACAAAGGTAAAACTATTGGTAAAGGTTTGCTGCGTAAAATACTGTCAGATGGGTTGACAGTAGAAGAATTTGTCGAGCTTCTATAAGCATCACACTATGCTCACAAACTGTTGTCAGAATAGCTTTTAATTAGCATAATCTCTTGAATTGAGATGAAATTAAAAGTATTAACTCCCACCCAAGTTTTAATCGATCGCTCTGTTAGCAAAGTCATTGCTGAAGCAGAAAACGGTCATTTTTGTTTGCTGCCCAACCATATTGATTTTGTAGCTGTGTTAGCCCCAAGCATACTTAGTTTTACGACGGAAACGAATGAAGAAGTATTTATTGCTGTAGATGAAGGAATTTTAGTGAAATGCGATCGCGAGGTTTTAGTCTCAACTCGTAATGCAGTTGAGGGAAGTGACCTAGAAACTCTCAAGCACACTGTTAGCGAACAGTTTCAAGCACTGGATGAAAAAGAAAAACTCACTCGTTCGGCTTTGGCACAGTTTGAGGTAAGTATGATGCGCCGTTTTAAGGAGTTGGGACATGGCTAAACGTAGGTCAAGAAGTTTTCAGCGTCAAATAGCCAGTAAAAGCGATCGCAAACTTAAAGCCAGAAAAGAAAGAAAAAACATCTGGCAGGGTTTAGGAATGTTTGGCATGGTGGGCTGGTCAGTGACTATCCCAACTTTATTGTGTATCAGCCTGGGAGTCTGGATCGATACTCAGATCCAGAGTAAATATTCTTGGACGCTAATGCTGCTGTTTATTGGGGTAGTATTGGGTTGTTTCAATGCCTGGTACTGGATTACCAAGGAGAGTCAAGGTGATTGAACTTTTTCTCAAATCCTTATTTACTTGGTGCGATCGCTTTAACTACCATTTTATAAATATTACTGATTTACGTTGCACTTTTGCGTAACTTTTCTGAAACAAGCATTCTTAGTTTTACTGACCTCTTGATTTGTTTGAGGTTTAGTATGCTTGTGTTTGTTTGAGTAGAGATGGAAAAACTCTGCCAGCGTTATTTTTCCACCAGACGTAAATGATAACTATTCTGCTTTCACAAGTTCCTCAAATTTAATTTTTAAGATAGCTTTAAATTTCAGAGGAACAAAACAGTGACACCAATCATGGCTTTTGTAGTGGGAGCGAGTCTTGGATTATTTTACTTCGGTGGTTTGTGGCTGACAATTCAACAGCTACCAATTGCCCAACATCCTTATCGTCTGGTAGCTTTTAGCTTTTTATCTCGATTAATAATCATCTTATTTGCCGTGTCTTTGATTTTAAGTGGCAACGTATTTGGAGTAATTCCTCTGTTGCTTTGCTGTCTAGGATTTTTAGCGGTGAGAACCATATTGATTTTACTGATTCAACCGCACTCAAGGATTAACAGTTAGAGATAGGTTAGCACTATGAATTTGACTCCAGACCAAACAATATTTTGGCAAAGAGGCATTATTACGATTAATGCAACTATAGTTTTTACCTGGTTGGTAATGGCTTTGCTTGTATTGTGTTCTTGGCTGGTTACTCGCAAATTATCGGCTTCTACCAAAATTTCTCCAGGGCAAAATCTCTTAGAAGTTGTGGTAGAAGGAATCGGTAATCAGATCGAAGAAGTTAGCCAGCAAAAACCAGAACCTTACATTCCTTTTGTTGGCACTCTATTTATTTTCATTGCTGTATCTAACCTTCTCAGTATCATTCCTGGCTACCAACCACCAACAGGTTCGCTTTCTACCACTGCTGCATTAGCAATCTGCGTCTTCTTTGCTATTCCAATTTATGGCATCAGAAAACAAGGGTTTTTAAGCTACTTCAAAAAATACTATCTGCAACCTACGCCGTTCATGCTGCCGTTTAATATTATTGGTAGATTTTCTAATACGATTTCCCTATCGGTACGTTTGTTTGGCAACGTAATGAGTGGCACGATGATTGTGGCTATTTTACTTTCCATCGCACCTTTGTTTTTCCCCATCATTATGCAGGCGATGGGATTATTGACAGGATTAATTCAAGCCTATATTTTTGCCATTCTAGCAATGGTATTCATCGCAGCAGCTACTACTATAATAACTAACTTTTGTACGGGCGAACGGTCGTTCGCCCCTAACCAGACTATGGATAATCTCGGACTAATCGGCATGACATCGATCGCTACCGCAGGGCTAACAATTACTATCGGCTCGATCGCTCCTGCACTGGGAGAAGGAAAAGCTTTGGCACAGGCATTAACTGCGATCGCTCAACAGCCAGACCAAGCTAAAGATATTACCCGAACATTGTTTGTCGGCATGGCTTTAGTTGAATCAACAGCTATTTACTGTTTTGTAATCACCTTGATTCTAATTTTTGCTAATCCTTTCTGGGCGTACTTTGTGGAAAAGGCAGCAGGGTAAAAACAATTAATAACTTAAAGCTATGTTAATCGATCCATTTGTTGTAATTGCCCAAATTATTAATTTCTTAATTTTAGTGGCATTATTAAAACATTTTTTATATAAACCCATAACTCAGGCGATGTCAGCGCGATCGCAAAGAATTGAACGTCAACTAGCAGCAGCAGCTAACAAAGAACAAGATGCTGAGGCAGAAAAAAAGCTATATCTACAAAAACAGCAGGAACTAGAAGCGCAAAAAGAAAAATGGTTGAGAACAGCCATTAGAGAAGTGGAACAGGAAAAAGAAAAATTAGCCCAGCAAGCAGAGACTGAAGTTAATAGTATGCGATCGCAGTGGTATGAAGAGTCTTGAAAAGCGATCGCCAGAAGTATGCTGTTGAAACCCGTAATTGTCTTACTCAACAAGTAACTACTACAGCCAGAAAAGCTTTAACAGATTTAGCTAAAGCTAGTTTAGAATCACAAATAATTGAAACTTTTATCGAGCGACTTTATCATCTCAATGCGCTGCAAACTGAAATAATATCCAACACTCCAATTCCTTACCCTCAACATATTGTTACCGTTTGCAGTTCTTTTGAGATTCTTAATACAAATAAAGAACGTTTAATAGCTGCTATTCGAGAACAAATTGCTGCCAAAGCCGAAATACAGTTTGAGACTAAGGATGATTTTATTTGTGGTATTGAATTACGCGATCGCGGTTATAAGATTTCTTGGAATTTAGAGCATTATCTAACTGAATTGGAAACAGAAACATCTAAAGTTTTGGCTGAGAATACTATTAACGCTGTTAACGCATGACAATATTAACGCATAACTCCTCACAAGTTACTCAAACTGTTTGTCTAGGATATTGTTGAACCTGAAAAAGGTTCTCGAACTTCGACTGGTGTCGGTAAGTCAAAAATTTCAGCTTACCAGGAGAAACCATTATGAAAACTAAAACTTTAGCAACTACTATCCTTACAACCATTATTTTGAGTTGTCCTTTAGGTGTTTTGGCTCAAGAAAGCGTAGCATCAGAAAAACAAAATTGTATTTTTGCTCAAGATAGTTATCAAGAAAATTCAGAATGTAACTTAACCCAAACGAAAGGAGGCATTCAACAAGCTTTGAAATCATCTCAACTAGACAGCAGAAATAAAGATTCTAGTCCCAGAGAAAGAAGATCGAGAAAAGATGTGAAATCTAACGGAATAAGTGGTTATGCAGGAGCGACACTTGGCGTATTCTTCCCTGATGTTGACGAAGATAGTGATATATTTATAGGCAACAATACTGATGTCAATGACGGCTTTGGCGGCAGCATCTTTGCTGGTGCTAAATTTAATAAACACTTAGCTACCGATCTTGAATTTGTGGCTTTTGCAGGAGATATCGATTCTGACCTAGATGTAGATGATGAAAACTATACTGTCACTTCGGTATTTCTCAACCCCAGGTTTATTTTGCCGTTGAACGACAAAGACAACAGTTTAGATCTTTATCTCAGTCCTGGTATTGGTATCTCTACCTTAATATCTCGTGTTGAAGATGAAGTTGGAGACTTTGACAGTACTACCACTATTGAAGACGATACTCGCTTTACTTGGCAAGTAAAAGGAGGTGCATCCGTTCCCGTTAGCAGTAAGTTTAGTATATTGGGACAGCTCAGATATGCTAGCCAGACTGGTGATAATGCGATCGACTATTTTGGAACAGAAGTAGGAGTGGAATTTGATTTTTGAACTTAGTGTCCCAGTAGTTTTAGCTTTTCCGATCGGAAAATGGATTTAGATAAAATATCTTGGGTAAGTCTTGTAAAAAACAGCATGGCTCTTTCTCAACAGGCTTTAAATAGTTATCAACCTGAGTTAGAAAATGAAGAGGTAGGAACTGTAACTTATTTAAGTGGAGGAATTGCTCGTGCTGTTGGCTTGCCTAGCATCCAGGCAGAAGAATTGGTAAGATTTTCTGGTGATATATATGGCATGGCTTACAACCTCGATCGCGACGAGGTAGGAATCATTCTCTTAGATGACAGTGAGGGTTTAAAAGCGGGTTGTGAGGTGTTGCGGACAGGAAGGGTATTAGATGCCCCAGTGGGAGAAGAATTACTAGGAAGGGTAATTGATGCTACTGGTCGTCCTTTGGATAATCTAGGGACAATATCCACAACCAAACGTCTGCCAGTCGAACGAGAAGCCCCAGGAATTATGCAGCGCGCTCCCGTAACTGTGCCTTTGCAAACGGGAATAAAAGTGATTGATGCCTTGATTCCCATCGGTAGAGGGCAAAGAGAATTGATTGTAGGCGATCGCGCCACGGGCAAAACGGCGATCGCTTTGGATACGATTATTAATCAAAAAGGAAAGGATGTTATCTGTATTTATTGTGCGATCGGACAGAGAAGTTCGGCGGTGGCAAAATTGATTGCTAAACTACGTCAAAGGGGGGCAATGGAATACTGCATCGTAGTAGTGGCAGGAGGTGAAAGCACTCCAGGTTTACAATATATTACTCCCTATGCAGCGACGACTATGGGAGAGTATTTTATGTCCCAAGGAAAAGATGTGCTGATAGTTTACGATGACCTGATTAAACACGCCAGGACATATCGGGAACTGTCTTTACTACTGCGCCGTCCCCCAGGTAGAGAAGCTTTTCCAGGGGATATTTTTTATATTCATTCTCGTTTATTAGAACGTGCTACCCGTTTACGTCCTGAATTTGGCGGTGGTTCGTTGACGGCTTTACCCATTGTGGAAACTGAAGCCCAAAACATTTCGGCATATATTCCAACTAATTTAGTTTCTATTACTGACGGTCAAATTTATCTAACTCCCGATTTGTTTCACAAAGGTATCCTACCCGCCGTTGATGTTGGTAGATCTGTATCTCGCGTGGGTGGTAAGACTCAATTACCTGCTTATCGCTCTGTGGCAGGGGATTTACGCCTATCCTATTCCCAATTTGAAGAGTTAGAAGCATTTTCTCGTTTTGGTACGAGGTTAGATGATGCCACCCAAAAAAGTATTGATCGCGGGCAAAGAGTACGGGAAATCTTAAAACAAAGCCAATATCAACCTATTCCTGTTGTCGAACAAATCGTAGTGTTACTGGCTGTTATTCAAGGAGTTTTTGATAATGTTAACTTGTCTAAAATTAGTCTAGTGGAAGAATCTGTACGTCAGGCTGTTAGAGAACAGTTACCCGATCTGTGCCACAGAATTGAAGCTGGTGAAAAATTGAGTGAAGGCGATCGCAATATCATATTGAACATGGCGAAAAAAATAACAGAGAGTACAAGTTAATCTTCCAGAGTATTTCTTCACATACTTTGAATGACTAGCTTTTATTCTAAAAATATCAATATTTTATTATTTGACTTCTAAAAGTTGCCAATTTAATCAGAATCAAATTTGTATCGATTTTAACGTTTCTCGCCAGTTTGTTTGAGAGGTATCCACAGCAGTTATATAAGCTTGTTCTGCTGTGGTAAATTCTTCGGCGTTTAACTTTTGACTGGCAATTAAATCGGCGGTGGCATCGGAAATGTCTCCCTGACGCTGATTAAGACGATCGCGCAATACTTTGATCGGTGCGGTACAGTGGATTATCTTCAGGGGTATATTATTGACTTCAGATTCATCAATTACAGCCTGACGTAGAGCAAGGCGATCGTATTTGGCATCAAGTATTATGGCATATCCTTCTTTGGCTAGGGCAATACCCAAATCTAAAAGGCGATCGTAAGTTTTCTGGGTCATTTCTGGCGTGTATATGCTATCCGTACCAGACTCATCTAAAGATATCCCTGCTAGATGTTTGCGAACGGCATCAGAACGAATATGAAGCGCGGAAACGCCGAACCTGCGTCGGCTTGTTCCACGCGCTTGTTGAATTGCACCTATATTCCTGGCAATCTCTTTAGCAACGGTACTTTTACCCGAACCTGATAAGCCAGACATCAAAATTAATTTACCTGTATTACTTTGAGTATATTGATAAGCCTGCCGATAATAATCACTGGCAGCTTTTTTCGTTTCTTGTCGATCTGCTTCACTTATTTGCGGATTGTCTAGTAAGAAAGAATTTACCTTTGCCCGAACGTAAGCCTGCCTACTTAAATATAAAGGAAGTACAAGTAATCCTGTCCAGTCTCCCGTATGTTCTAGATAGCTATTAAGAAAGGCGTTAGCAAGCTCTGGTTTTTCCCTTGCTTCCAAATCCATGACGGTAAACGCCACGTCATACATCGTATCAACAAAGCGAAAAGACTCATTAAATTCAATGCGATCGAATAGTTGAATTTTGCCCTGCCACAGACAGATATTTTTGAGATGTAAATCCCCGTGACATTCTTTGATTTTATTTTGCTCTATCCTATCTGCGAATAAGTTTTGTCTCTCGGTAAGAAAAGAATCTGTATAGCCTTTGGTTGCGATTCAAACTGTTCTTTTGTCTGGACGTTACCAATATACTTTTCAGACTGCTTGTAGTTTTCTTGAAAAGCAATATTGATTTTCTCTACAGTACCAAAACTGCTGATATATCGGTTAGTTTTCGCATTATTGTGAAAATGAGCGACAATTTTTCCTAATTCTGTTAAGTCATTGCTGGATAGCTTACCTTTCTTCAAAAGATTACTAAACAGATCTTCTTGAGGAAAGGCTCGCATCTTCAAGGCGTATTCGACAATGTTATCTGAACTGCCAAGAATATACTTGCCATTGCGATCGCTAATTGGGATAACTTCTAGATAAAGTTCGGGAGCAATCTTTTTGTTAAGCTGTAATTCTGCTTCAATAAAATGTTTTCTTTTGGCTAATGTAGAGTAATTGAGAAAACCATAGTTGACATTCTTTTTTACTTTATAGGCATACTCTCCTGTCAAAAAAACATAAGAGGCATGAGTCTGAATAAGTTTAATATTTTCTATAACAGCATGAGGATAAAAATCTGGCTGTTGCATTCGAGCAATTAATAGAGAATTGTTATTATTCATATACGAAACAATAGTGCCACGGTAATTTTCTAAAACCACCAAACAGAAGTCTTTCTAGGGGAAAACTACTTTTTGCAATCTATAGCTATCAATGGTTCGGACAAAATTTAATCTTTAACGAAAGAATACGGGTTTGAGGCTAAGATAACCAAATTATCGATTGCCTCTAACTGCTCTAACTGCTCTAACTGCTCTAACTGTTGAGCTATTTTTATCACTTAATCGAGCGAGCTGCATTTTATGATTAGAATTAAAGTAGCAGCAAAGGATTTTCAGAGTCTGTCGATTAATTACTGGGTAAGCAGGTAGGAGCATATAGTTTCCTCCTTTCAATCTAATTCAAATATAGTTTCCAAACTTGAAGAAACTGTGAGGAACGTGAGTAAAAGCCAAATATTATTAATTATTCCCGATTGAGACATATGACAACTATTGAAGATCTTAAGCGAAACATAACGACAGCAGGCGAGTTAAAATCCGTGGTTAAAACCATGAAAGCTTTAGCAGCAGTAAGTATTCATCAGTATGAACGGGCAGCAAAGTCTTTAAGCGAATACAATCGAACTTTAGAAATGGGATGGCAAATTCTACTCCAAAAGCATTCTCAGAAACTAAAACAAGAGTCAATTCGCCCGACTCAAAACACTGCAATAATAGTTTTTGGTTCGGATTGGGGGATGTGCGGTCAATTTAACGAGCGAATTGCCGAATATACTCAAAAATATCTTAGTCATTCGTCAATTTCAGACAGCAACACCTTAATCTTAAGTGTTGGGGCGAGAATAAGCGATCGCCTTATGGCAATGGGTCATAATTGTGATGCTAGTTTCAATTTACCTAGCTCTATCGTCGGTATTACTGCAATTATTCAAGAAATAGTCTTGACTCTAGAAGAGTGGCGTAACAGCGGTAAAACCGAGCGAATTATAGTTATTTACAATCGTATTGTATCGGGTACAGTTTATCGCCCTACAAGATTACAAATCTATCCTTTAAATGCAAAGTGGTTGCAGGATTTGAAACAGCAAGAATGGGCTTCTTCTTGTCTTCCTACCTTCACTATGAACGAGGATGAGCTAGCAGCAGCTTTGTTTAGACAATATTTCTTTGTTTCTCTCTATCGTGCTTGTGCCGAATCTTTGAAGAGTGAAAATACAAGCAGATTAGCAGCAATGCAGATGGCAGAAAAAAATATCAGCGATCGCCTGAATGAACTCAATACTCAGTTTAATCAGCAGCGTCAAACTACTATTACTGAGGAATTATTGGATATTGTGGCAGGGTTTGAGGCGTTGAATGGGTAGTAGGTAGTGGTGCGACTTGTTGGATGCTAACAAGTAATGAAGTCAAAACAACTTCTTCAAGCTTTGTCTAAAATTATGGAATTTTTCTAGAATATTATTAGTTGCTGCAATATAGAAATTATTATCTGAAATTCTCGATGAAAATACTTTTAATTCATGGTCTTAGTCGAACACCCTTATCTTTGTTTGGTTTGGCACAATCCTTGCAACAAATAGGACAGTCAACAGAACAATTTAGCTATTTAGCAGCCACTGAAACCTTCGATCGCATTGTCGAACGCCTGCGTGTTTGTTTACAAGCCTTAGCAAGTCAAGGTGATTACGGAATTGTGGCACATTCTCTGGGTGGATTATTAACGCGAGTAGCTTTAGGATTAGGCTCGATCTCTTTACCCAAGCATATTGTAATGCTAGGAACACCAAACCAATTACCTCGTCTTGCCCCTCATGCTTGGCAACTGTTGCCCCCTTTCAGATGGTGGACGGGTCAATGCGGACACAATCTAACTAATCCAGAATTTTTTGCTTCTCTTCCTTTACTAACATCTTCCTATACGATTGTGGCTGGAACAGGCGGTCATAGAGGATTTTTGAGTCCCTTTGGCGATG
Organism: uncultured cyanobacterium; assembly: GCA_963799375.1. GTDB lineage: Bacteria > Cyanobacteriota > Cyanobacteriia > Cyanobacteriales > Xenococcaceae > Waterburya. Next base: position 5,675 of record CAWCWY010000021.1, on the reverse strand, counting down.
AGCTTAACGATGGTATTGTTGCCCTCAATGAAACTCGATTGAGCGATCGCGATCGCCTAATTCAACTACCAGTCATGCATACCTTTATGATGAACGATCGCAGAGTACAAAAAATTGTAAGACAAGCATTTAAGCTAAATTAAGCCTAAAAAGGACATAGTTTTGCACTAGATTTCTGCTACTAATCGATCTAGTTCCTGCTGCATTTGTGATTCTACTTGACGATAGCATTGCTCGACATAGTTGCGATCGCGTGCTGCCTCCTCTCCATATCGCTCAAAGGCGATCGCAGAACAGACTCTAGTATGAATTTTTACTGGAAGAGGAATATTGGGTAGAGGTCCAATACTAAGACCCCAGGGTAAACCCAAATAAATCGGAAATACCCCAGGGTCAATACCTCCCAACCAAGGCATACCTAACCTGTGTAATTGCTCCATCTGCGAGTGTATTTCTGCCAAGACAATCAGGGTAGAATGCGCCCCATGAGAGATAAAGGGAACGATTGGGGCTTCTTCTTGTAATGCAAGTTTGATAAATCCTTTGTGACCATGAAAATAAATTTTATTTCGCAGAGAGTAAGGACGAAATACATCTTTGGCACCTCCTGGATAAATCAATACCGCAGCATCTTTGCGTAACGCAGCCCTAATCAGATCGGGATGGGGTTGTATTGCTCCCACCTGTGCCGCCAAGCGACCCAGCCCAGGCAAAAACTTCCAGATTCTTGGTTCCATTAGGGCATAGGCTAATCGTCCTGCGCCAAACTGCCGACACCAATCATAGGTCATCATCACTGTATCAGGGGCAGCTAGCCCACCATTGTGAGAACCAATCAGCAACACTTTGCCCGTTTTAGGAATATGTGACCAGCCATCGGTTTGCACTCGAAAATAATTTTGATATACCCAGCCTACGAAAGGCATTAGCTGCTCAATTATCTCAGGATTGCGATCGTCTAATGAGCAGCCAGTTAAAGTGTTAGGGTTGGCGACGGATGCTTTAAGATATAACTCTGCCATGGCTTTCGCCGATTGAATCGTCGCAGCTATATCTTGAGGTTGGTGATAGTTCATTGATTGACCCGACCATATTTCGACCAAAAGCTGAATATATCTATTCTACTTTGATGCTTGCGATAGGGTCTTGAGAATAAAAACTTAAACTAAAGCAATATCAAGCAATCATCTCTAAAAGCGATCGCATTTTCCTCACAATTATTATCTACTCTGAAAATATAGATAGACCTTTTAGAATCAAAGAGGTATATTATGACTGACCGTAAAGGAAAAGAAATTGTCACTAATATCGCTCCAGAAACAGTTTTTTGGGCAGTAATATCTCTTGTATTGGGAGTTCTTTTACTTACAGGTTTTCTATACTCGTAAGACTGTTTAACTCCTAGAGCAAATAAATGGTAATTATGCCCAAAATCCCCGCACTAACTAGATAATAAGTTAATGGTAACAATACCCTGCGGATTAATAGCCCCTCGCGCCCGCTTAAGCCGACAGTAGCAGAGGCAGCAACCACGTTAGATACACAGATCATATTGCCCGCAGCAGCACCAATCGCCTGCAACGCCGTAATTACCGCGCCCGAAGCACCAATCTTGGCAGCGACACCAAATTGAAATAAGGAAAACATCATATTGCTCACGGTGGCACTTCCTGCAATAAAAGAACCCATTGCGCCAATGATAGGAGCAAAAAGAGGATAGCTTTGTCCAGTTAAATTTGCTACTCCTTCGGCTAAGATGACGGGCATACTGGCAATATCTGAATTATTAAAGCCTGAATTGATAAATACTCTCGCCATCGGTACGGCAGCCGCCAAGACTAAAGCTGTTCCCGCCAAGGTTGCCACCGAATCGGCGATCGCTCTTCTAGCAGCTTTCTGCTTCAGCGAATGTAGATAATAAGTGGCAATTACTACCAAGATAAAAATTGTTCCTGGTAAATATAAAGGCTGAGAACTAATATTGATTTCTGTTCCTAGTACGCCAGGTAAGTCTAAATTGGGTATTTTGAGTAGTTTTTGAAACGGTAAAAATGGCAGCCTGGATAACATTAGCAACGCTCCCACTAATACATAGGGAAGCCAAGCTATGATTAAAGTTAGTTGTCCTGCATCATAGCTGACACTAGCTTTTATGCTACCCGACCAGCTATCCGACCAAGTTTCTTCTGGGGGAAAGTCCCAAATCTGCTTGGGAGTCAAAAAGCCTCTTTGGGCTGCGGTAACGACGATCGCCAATCCCACTAGTCCACCAATTAGCGAAGGAAACTCTGCACCCAAAAAGACCGCCGTTAGAGTAGAAGGAATGGTAAAAGCCAATCCTGCAAACAAGGCAAACCAGCCAACTTCTAAACCTATCAGCCAGGATTTAGTCGCACCGTAATAGCGAGTCAGACAACACACCATAAGTAAAGGAATTAGAGTGCCGATAATACTGTTGAGAACGCCTATTCTCATAACAATTAATCCAAAATACTCTGCATAGGTAAATCCCTGTTCCGCGATATAGTTAGTAACCACAGGTGCGCCTTCCAAACCAGTGTTGACACCCAACAGAACTGGAATACCTACCGCCCCAAAGACAACTGCTGTACTGTTGGCAATTAAAGCGATTGTCACCGCAGCTAAGGCGGGAAAACCCAAGGCTACTAGCAGAGGACTACAGACCGCAGCAGGAGTTCCAAAACCCGATGCACCCTCAAGGAAACTACCAAACAGCCAAACGATTATTATTGCTTGAATGCGTCTGTCGGGAGAAATAGTCAATAGTCCCTGGCGAATAGTAGCGATCGCTCCTGATTCTCTTAAAATATTAAGCAGCAAAATTGCCCCAAAGATAATGTAGAGAATCTCTGCTGCCATAACTAAACCCTGAAAAGTAGAAGCTGCCCATACAGACATAGGAACTCGCCAGATTAATAATGCGATCGCCGAAGTTACCAAGTACGCTATGGGCATTGCCTGTTTAGCCGAGCGTCTGGCAATTACTAACAATAAAAATACTGTCAAAATTGGAGCTAAAGCCAGCAAACAGTAAACTGCTAATTCCATTGAAATAAAGCTATTAGAAATTGATGCTTATTGTAAATCATTAGTTCTGTCCGACTGTCAGCCCTGGTTAAATTGAAATATTAGCTCTTTTAATAAAATTTGATATTTTTAATGTTTTTCTGCTCCCGTTTTAAATTTTGGCTAATAATTGTCTTAACTTTGGGATTAATATGTATTACTTCTCCTTTAGTTGCTCAAACTGATACAAAGTCATCATCCACATCAATAATTTTTAAAGATACACCAAGTTTCTTTTCTTACCTGTCTCGCTTGGCTAATTTTGCAGAAAATTCCCCTACTGAATGGATTTGGCTTGATGGTCGTCGGTTATTTCAAGTCACTGCTTTAGAAGATTATCTGCCCAAAAGAGTGGAGCAAATTGAAACTAATTTCAGCCAAATTAACAGGGCTTATTTTCAAAGCGATCGCGATGACTTACGGGTCAATGTAGTTGCCGTCAATGGCTCGCCAACTATTGAAGTTAATGGTGAATATCTTCTAACTGTAACTAAACTTGATGCTGAACTTTTAGGGATCGATCCTACTACCTGGGCAAAACAGTTGAGCCAAATTTTGCGAGAGGCACTAATACAGGCAAAACAAGAACGGCAACCCCAATTTTTGCAACGTAGAGGTGGAATTTCCTTGGGAATTATGTTTTCTGTCGCGATCGCTAATTGGCTTCTAGCTAAGCTTCGCTGGCTTATTCATCCTGACAAAACCGATGATCCAGATATTAGTACCACCGATACAGCCACTAAAAAACAATATAAAAACAATTTTCGGGCGATCGAAGCAAGATTATTGTTCTATTTTCAGATTTTGCTTTGGGTGGCAGGAGTTATCGGTTGTTCTAATTTATTCCCTTATACTCGACCTTTACAGGTATGGCTGCTTTCTGGATTGAAGATACCCTTAAAAGTTGGACTGATTATTTTGGGAACGTACTTAACCATCCGCTTAAGTCATGCCTTAATAGATCGCTTTGTCTCCTCAATAAAAGTAAATCCTCTGCTGTCGCCAGTAGCTTCTGAAAGATCTCAACTACGAATTGCCACTGTTTCCAGCACCGTTCAATGGGTTATGATTATCGCTTGGATAATTATTGGCTTGTTTGTTGGCTTAATTGTCTTTGGGGTTGATTTTGCCCCGCTAATTGCAGGAGCAGGACTTTTAGGAGTAGCAGTATCTTTAGCCTCGCAAAATTTGCTCAAGGATACTATTAACGGTTTTTTGATTGTCTTGGAAGATCAATATGGCATCGGCGATTTTATCGATACGGGAACTTGGTCTGGGGTGGTAGAAGGACTTAATTTAAGAATTACTCAACTTCGCAACCCCGAAGGTAAATTGATTACGATTCCCAACAGCCAGATCGGGGCAGTTGCTAACTTAACTAAAAGCTGGTCGCGGGTCGATCTTAACGTTCCTATTGACTATGAAACCGATACTTTAACTGCCATTAAGGTTATTGAAACAACTGCGGTGGAGATGAGCCAAGATCCTCAATGGCGATGGCAGATCTTAGAAACACCCAAAATCATGGGCGTTGATGACTTTAGCGATCGTGGACTAATGATCAAAATTTGGATCAAAACTCAACCTGCAAAACAATGGATGGTAGCGCGAGAATTTCGTCTGCGTCTAAAGCTGGCATTCGATCGAGCTGGGATCTCAATCCCTGTTCCTCAGCAAAATATTGCTGTTCGCGATCGCTCAAAATCTTTTTTAGACAGCCACAATTCGTGATAGTTACGAAAGAACTTCCCAAGATCACAATTTCCTCAAATTATTTTTTTATAAATAGAAATGAGGACAACCGAGCTACAAATTGAATTGCCCGATACCAAGGAGAATAATTATGCTAAACAAAATTTTAGTTAAAAATTTAATAACTATCTCACTTATTCTTGTTTCAAAAATATATGAATATAATTCACTTATTCTATTTTAAATTGATACCACCTCCATTTTCTTAGCTTCATTCAAATCAAAAAGGCTCAATTTACTATACTGAAAGTAAACAAAATCTCTAATAAACAAACGATTAACTATTTTTAAAATTTCCTCGTCATAATAATCTAGTAAGTTTTTTTGTTCTTGCTTATTTCGTTCCTCAATCGAGATAGGAGTTTCAGCAGTTTCCAAATGAAATTGCCTGTTGATATCAGTAAAATCTAGTTTCAAAGTCTCAAAACTAGCAATAAGATTCGAATTCAATCCAACCATTATTTTCAATGTAGCTATATTGGTCTGCTGCTCCTATATATTTTCTAGCTATATCCAACCTGAATTTGGACAAAATATAGTCTAAAAAGAAAACAAAGCTTTTAAAATCTCCTTCAGGAAACATCTGGTGAAATTCTTGAGCGGGAAAAGGATTTAATCCAGTATGCCGAGCAAAACTAAACCTCAAACTATTGGTAAAAGTCTCACGAATACTTTCTTTCGGAGACTTGTAAAAGTTTTCCCAGATATCTACCAAACGGCTGTATGGATTGCGGACAGCTACGATTTTATAATAATCTTTGGGATCTATTCCTAATTGAGTTAGCAAAGATAAAGACTTGGAAAACCTAGAATAGCGTTCGTTAATGTGAATTGAC
>CAWCWY010000020.1:0-342301 GCA_963799375.1 uncultured cyanobacterium | reverse complement strand
GCTTAATATTTATTGTTCACTACCCCCAACTGCAATTCCCGAATTGTATATTTGAGCGTTAGTTAAGTTTAAATCGACCATTGATGCACCTCTAACATCTGCGTCAATCAAAGTAGCTGCGGTAAAATCTACATAATTTAGATTAGAGTGGTTGAGGCTGGCATTAGTCAGAAAAGCGGAGTTTAACACTGCCCCTTTGAGGCTTGCTCCAGTCAAATCTGCTCCTTCTAAATTAGCTCCTGTAAGGTCTACTCCTTCTAAGTTAGCTTGTCGTAAGTCTGCCCCGATAAGATGGGCATTGCGTAAGTTTGCACCTGAGAGATCGCATCCTTTACACTCGCCTGTGTCGATTAACTGTTGTATATCTTCAGGCTCTGCTGCTATAGCTGGAGTAGCCATAAGAACAGCCCACAGGCTCAACATCGTAATCATCTTAGATTTCATATTCCTTTCCCCTACCCTTGTTTCAATCCAGGGTATTCATTAGTTTGTGCTTATATCTCCTCCAACACCATATAAACTTATTTTCTCATGAAATCTAACTATCCCAGGTAGTATTTCGGAGGATATTCAAACTAAAGCCATACTTTTGTGGTTTTTATATAAGTAGTATTGAGTTAAAAGCGATCGCTTTATGGCAAAAATCTCGATCGCAATTATCAGCGAAATAGTTTGGAGGATTGAAGCTTAGAGCAAATGTTATTAAATGTAGATAAAAGAGATACGGTTATAGGGCGCAAGAAACTATACAATAAAACGCTAGCAGTATAAGTTAGGCAAAAGACAGAGTAATTATGCCCCGTCGCAACGATCTCCATAAAATCTTACTTCTTGGTTCGGGTCCCATTGTAATTGGGCAGGCTTGTGAATTCGACTATTCTGGAACACAAGCCTGTAAAGCATTGCGAGAGGAAGGATACGAAGTGGTGTTGGTAAACTCCAATCCTGCTTCTATTATGACCGATCCAGAGATGGCAAATCGCACCTATATTGAACCATTGACTCCTGATATGGTGGAAAAGGTAATTGCCAAAGAAAGACCAGATGCCCTCTTACCTACTATGGGGGGACAGACTGCACTAAACATAGCTGTATCTCTAGCTAAAAGCGGTGTGCTGGATAAGTATGATGTTGAGCTTATTGGGGCAAAATTACCTGCGATCGAGAAGGCAGAAGATCGGCTGTTGTTTAAACAAGCCATGGAAAAGATTGGCGTACCAATGTGTCCGAATGGTATTGCCAATAATTTAGAAGAAGCAAAAGAGATTGCCAAAGAAATTGGCAGCTATCCTTTAATTATTCGCCCTGCATTTACCTTGGGTGGAACAGGAGGCGGTATTGCTTATAATCAGGAAGAATACGAGCAAATTTCAGCATCAGGTATCGATGCTTCCCCTGTAAGTCAGATTTTAATTGATAAATCCTTGTTGGGGTGGAAAGAATATGAATTGGAAGTAATGCGGGATTTGGCAGATAATGTGGTGATTATCTGTTCGATTGAAAATATAGATCCAATGGGGATACACACGGGAGATTCGATTACCGTTGCTCCTGCTCAAACCCTCACAGATAAAGAATATCAGCGTTTAAGAGATTATTCTTTAGCGATTATTAGGGAAATTGGGGTAGAAACTGGAGGATCGAATATCCAGTTTGCCATCAATCCGATCAACGGAGACGTAATTGTAATTGAGATGAATCCCCGCGTATCTCGCTCTTCGGCATTGGCTTCTAAAGCTACTGGCTTTCCTATCGCCAAATTTGCAGCCAAGCTAGCGGTAGGTTATACCCTCGATGAAATATCTAACGATATTACTCAAAAAACCCCCGCTTCTTTTGAGCCGACTATTGATTATGTTGTCACCAAAATTCCTCGTTTTGCCTTTGAAAAATTTCCTGGTACAAAGCCGATCCTAACCACTCAGATGAAGTCTGTAGGGGAAGCAATGGCAATTGGACGGACTTTTAATGAATCATTCCAAAAGGCTTTGAGATCTTTGGAAACTGGTCGTTATGGCTTTGGATGCGATCGCACTGAAACCCTGCCTTCAATTTCTCAACTGCGTTCTAGTCTGCGAACTCCCAACCCAGAGAGAATCTTTAGTATTTATCAGGCTTTGAGACTGGGAATGACTCCTGAAGAAATTTTTGAGCTTACTGCGATTGATGTTTGGTTTCTGGATAAGATGCAGGAGTTACTGACGATAGAAAAATTCTTAGTCAGGACTAGTCTGAATAAAATATCTGCACCAGAAATGCGGTTTGTTAAACAGCAAGGATTTAGCGATCGCCAAATCGCTTTTGCGACTAAAACCCATGAGGATGAAGTACGCACCTATCGCAAGAATTTAGGTATTTTACCCGTATATAAATTGGTGGATACCTGTGCTGCGGAGTTTGAAGCCTTTACTCCTTATTACTACTCTACTTACGAAGAGGGAGAATCAGAAATTACCCCTTCTGAAAAGTCAAAAGTGATGATCCTCGGTGGAGGACCAAACCGCATTGGACAAGGGATTGAATTTGACTACTGTTGTTGTCATGCAGCCTTTTCTCTTTCCGATGCAGGATATGAAACCATTATGGTTAACTCCAATCCTGAAACCGTATCCACTGATTATGATACTAGCGATCGCCTTTATTTTGAACCGTTAACTAAAGAAGACGTGCTGAATATTATTGAAGCGGAAAAACCCGCAGGAATAATCGTTCAGTTTGGCGGACAGACTCCCTTGAAGTTAGCCATACCGTTACAAGAATATTTAGAAAAGCACAGTTTAGAAACTAAAATTTGGGGTACTTCTCCCGATTCAATTGATGCAGCCGAAGATCGGGAGAGATTTGAGCAAATATTGCGAGAATTGAATATTACACAGCCACCTAATGGTCTGGCTCGTAGTTACGAAGAATCCCTAAATATTGCCAATCGCATCTCTTATCCTGTAGTAGTGCGCCCGTCCTATGTATTGGGGGGTAGGGCAATGGAAATTGTTTATTCCGATGAAGACTTAAAACACTACATGACCTATGCAGTGCAGGTCGAACCAGATCACCCAATTCTAATTGATAAGTTCTTAGAAAATGCGATCGAAGTAGATGTAGATGCCCTGTGCGACACGACTGGCAAGGTTGTCATTGGGGGGATTATGGAACACATCGAACAAGCAGGGATACATTCAGGGGATTCAGCCTGTTCAATTCCTTACAACTCTTTACCCGAAAGTGCGATCGCAACTATTAGAGACTGGACGGATAAGTTAGCCAAGGCGTTAAAAGTTGTGGGGTTGATGAACATCCAATACGCAGTCCAAGGAGAGCAGGTATTTATTATTGAAGCTAACCCCCGCGCCTCCCGTACTGTTCCTTTTGTTTCCAAAGCCACAGGGGTTCAATTAGCAAAAGTTGCATCCCTAGTGATGTCAGGCAAAAGTTTAATCTCTTTAGGTGTAGAAAAAGAAATTATACCCAAACACATCGCCGTTAAAGAAGCAGTCTTACCCTTTAACAAATTCCCCAGCACAGACACTTTGCTTGGCCCTGAAATGCGATCAACGGGGGAAGTAATGGGAATTGATACGGACTTTGGTAAAGCCTTTGCTAAAGCCGAAATTGGTGCAGGGGTAGATTTAGCCTTAACAGGTACGGTATTTGTGTCGGTGAACGAACGGGATAAAAATGCGATCGTTCCTGTAGTGCAAGACTTTATCGACCTTGGCTTTAAAATAGTAGCCACCACGGGAAACCAGAAGTCATTGCAAGCAAATGGTATTAAAGACGTAGATTTGATTTTGAAACTTCATGAAGGTCGCCCAAATATCGAAGATTCGATCAAAAACAATCAAATTCAACTAATTATTAATACTCCTACAGGAGAAGAATCTCAAACCGACGCTCAGTTAATCAGAAGAATGGCGTTGGATTATAAACTGCCGATTATTACTACTATTGCTGGAGCTAAGGCAACTGTAGCAGCGATTCGTTCTTTGCAGTCTGAGCCTCTAGAGGTAAAAGCATTGCAAGAGTATCTGGGACATTGAACATTTATCATTGAACAGTGAACAGTTGGTAGTTAGTACTTTATAGTTAGCTATTGCTACTCTCTATCAACGTTTGCCCAGTGCAAGATGCTATCAAATATTCTCTCTGGCATAGATAGTTACATCGATGCTCAGACTAAATTTGATGTTCACTTCGATCCAATTCAAGCAGGGTGGAAAAAGATAAAGTGAGCTGGAATAATCGGTAATTTTTCTTGTTTAATTAATAATTGAATCCAGCAATACCCGTTCGTATTTTTGTCCCACTCTGTCCCAGGTATATTCAGCTTCTACAAGCGATCGCGCATTTTCTGATAGCTTATCTCGTAATTTGGGTTCGGAAAACAAACGTCCAATTGCATAGATATATTCCTCTAAAGTATTAGCTCGCATTGCTCTTAAGGATACAGTTGCACCATCAACCTGAAACTCTGCCAAAGCGCGATCGCTTCCCACCACAGGTACGCCTGATGCCATTGCTTCAAGGGTGCGATTTCTTAAGCCATATCCTCGGCGAATGGGAATTACACAGACAGTTGCCCAGTGGAGATACTCCAATACGTTAGTTACTTCTCCTGTAACCACAATGCCTGGTAATTCATTCAGTTCTAAAATTTCTGGGGCGGGTTTTGCGCCGACTAATTCTAAGACAGCTTCGGGATAGCGATCGCAAATAGCGGGAAATACTTCTAGTGCTAAAAACCGAGCAGCATCAATATTCATAGCCTGATTCATGTTACCGACAAATACGATTCTTTGCCCCCCTTGGTTGGTAACGCGACGGGTGAACTTATTTAAATCTACTCCATTGGGGATTACGGTAACTTCGCTCTCTGGCTCTAATTTTTTGATAATAGTTTTATCTTTTTTCGTGACGGTAATAATTGAGCCAAATTTTTCTAAATAATTTTGTTCGTAACGTTTGCGTAATCCTAAATTAATTTGATCCTTGAGTTCGTTATCCGAGTCTCCCATTGCTAGCTGCTGCTTGTATTTGCCGTATTCAGAAAAATGCAGGTTCAAAACAATTCCTAACTGTTTATGCCAAGTGCGATCGATATAAACTTCATCATAATTATCTTCGCAGGCAATGACATCAAATTGACCTTCATCAACGGCTTGTTTTAACCACATCGCTAATTCTGGACAATAGGTATCCAAAACATCAGGTGGTGTATTTTGCTGAATGAACATTCCCAAACGTTTGGCTTTATCAATTAAGCCAGAAGGCTGGTTATTGGGGTTTAATTCAAAAATAACCAAGTCTGCTACTTGTTCTTCCAACTTGCTTATTTCTATGTCAGTGACTTCTGGGCTACGACGAGTTATTAAAGTAACCTGATGATTAGTTTTGAGATATTCGAGCAAATGAAATGTTCTAAGCTGTTTTCTGCCTTTAGTTGGTGGATAGGGAAATGTAGAGCAGAGAATGAGGATATTCATTTATTCATTTGCTAATTGTTTAATTAATAACGATCTGAGCTTATAGCTTTTACTTGAGTAATAAATAAAACAAATTGCCACTACCATTTAGTCTACCTGCTCTTTCTCCTGCGGTTTCTCCACTACCTAAAAAGATATCAACCCTCCCCGCACCTTTTATCGCACTACCCGTATCTTGGTCTAGGACATAGCGATTTACTACCCTGGTATCAATTTTACCTGTTGCTTCTACATCAGGGATGGGTGCAACGATCAAAGCCAATGCACCAGGAGGCATCAATGATTTATCTGTAGCAATAGAGCGATCGCCTGTTACGGGAACACCCAAGTTACCTGTGGGTGCTTTGCCATCGGTAGCGCGGAAAAAGATAAAGCGATTATTACGGGGAACATATTTGTCTAACTTATGAGGATTCTGCTCAAAGTATTCTAATAGCTTGGGCAAAGTTAACTCATCTTTACTAAAAACACCATCTTTAACCAATTCTCCACCCAAACTAACGTAGGCGTAATTAGTAGTGCCGTTATAACCTACCGTCATAGTTGTACCATCTGTCATTTGTAGTCGTGCCGAGCCTTGTACCTGGACTAAATAGGCTTCCAAGCGATCGCGCAACCATACAAGCTCTTGCCCTCGTAAAAGGCTTTTTCCCTGTGCCAAACCGTCTTTTCCTTCAAGTTGAGCGCGGGTAGGATGGGGGCGTGACCAACGTTTAAAATTTGCAGGAAGACGATATAAGGGATAGCGATATTCTGCGGTACGAACCCGACTTGCTGGATAGGTAGGTTCAAAATAGCCCGTAAACTCCACTTTACCCTTGTTATCCTTACCTACAGACTGATAGAAGGTAAATTCTTGTTTGACTGCCTGCTCTAGAGCTTGGGGAGACTCAGTAGTTAAGAGTAATTCTTTAAAGCGTAAAAGCGATCGCCTGGTATGGTCTAAATTAAATTTGGTGCTGGCATACTTGCGATAGCTACGGGCTGCTTTGGGGGTACTTAAATAATAAAGGCTGTGGTCGATCGCCTGTTGCAAAGCTTGTCTTTGGGACTGATTCCAACTGCTTTCTGTTTTAGCTTGGGCATTAGAACAGCTAGGATTAGTAGACCAGCGATAAACTGCTTTTTTGTCCGTATCAACTTTAACGTCGCCCAATTTTTCATCTAGACCGACATATTTCAGTCTTTGAGGTGATATTGGTCGTAACGATTGGGCATTAGCCAATTGTCCCCAGGATGTAACCGCGACCATAGTTAGACCTAAACAAAAACTAGGAACCGATCTAATCATTGCAGCAACGTATAAAAAGTTAACCCTATCAGGGTAAATCATTTTACTCGCGATCGGCACTCAAATAGATCGGAATGTACATCAACAAATTGGATGGCTAGGTAGTAAAAAAGTTCGTCTTTACAGGGGAGCTAATGGCTAAGAACGAAAGTTGGACTACACTAACTTTAGTACTCTGCTTTATATTCTTATTAACCCTTTTTCTATGTCCATCCCACAACAATCGGGTATTTCAGAAACAGTATCCAAATCTAAGTTCAATTTTTGGCAACTCTGGAATATGAACTTTGGCTTTCTGGGAATTCAGTTTGGTTGGGGATTGCAGATGGCTAATATGAGTGCCATTTTTGAGTATTTGGGGGCAGATGCAGATCGCTTACCTATTCTCTGGTTGGCTGCCCCTTTAACTGGTTTATTTGTACAGCCAATAGTGGGAAACTTGAGTGACTATACCTGGACTTTTATCGGAAGAAGAAGACCTTATTTTTTAGCTGGAGCAATTTTATCCTGTATCGCTTTGTTTTCTATGCCCAACTGTTCAAATCTTTGGGTAGCAGCAGGATTACTCTGGATTCTCGATACTAGTGCCAACGTGAGTATGGTACCTTTTCGGGCTTTTGTTGGCGATTTATTACCCAAAAGTCAGCGGACTCAAGGTTTTGCGATGCAGAGTGCTATGTTGGGTTTGGGGGCGGTTTCAGCTTCAGCTTTGCCGTGGATCTTGAGCCATATTTTCCATATAGACAATACTAGCAATGCTTTACGCAAAATCCCCTTGACGATAGAAGTCTCTTTTTACATCGGCGCGATATTATTTTTGGGTACTGTCTTATGGACTGTTGTGACTACCCCAGAGTATCCTCCACAGAATTTGGCTAAATTTGAAAAGCTTCAAGCAGCAAGAGGAGGAATCGCCAGCAGCTTACGGGAAACGTGGCAGACTTTAGCACAGATTCCTGACAGGATGAAGCAGTTAGCTAAGGTGCAGTTTTTTACTTGGCTGGGTATTTTTTGTTTCTTACTTTATTTTCCCCCCGCAGTAGCGAGAAATATTTTTGGCGCAACCAGTCAAGATTCTCTTTTGTATAGCGAAGGAATAGAATGGGCGGGAATTTGCTTTGCAGTTTACAACGGGATTTGTATTGGTGCTTCTTTCTTATTACCCCGTTTAGCACAACGGTTTGGTCGTCCCGTAATTCATAGCTTTTGCTTGTTTTGTGGCGGTATTGGCTTGATTTCTCTTTTATTTATTGACAATCAATACATTTTGTTGTTTTCGATGATTGGCTTGGGCATTGCTTGGTCTAGCGCGTTGATTATGCCCTATGCTATGTTAAGCAACTCGATTCCTGCCCAACGCCGAGGAATTTATCAAGGCATATTTAATTTTTTTGTTGTCTTACCAGAAATTGCTGCATCCTTGGGGTTTGGCTGGGTGATGAAACATCTACTTCACGACGATCGCCTTTTGGCGGTGGTAATTGGGGGAGTGTTTTTAATTATTGCAGCAGGATTAACTTTATCGATTAAACCTACGACTATTAACAATTTGAGTAACGAAATTAAAACTTTAGAGACTGATGAAATAGACTCTAAACTTGCAGAGGCTACTCCACTAAACGAGCAAAAATCATGATTAGTCAGGCTTTAGGAAAACGATTGAGTTTATCTATTCAATTTGGACGGTTGACTCAACTATTGTTACTGGCTGTCACGGTATTAGCTTATAACGTCATCGCCATGGCGATCGCCAATTCTCTGTTTGTGACTCATGTAGGGGCGGGAAATCTCCCCATTGCTTTTATTTTAATTGGTTTGTGTTCTCTCCCTGCTTATGGTGTATTTTCTCAGATAGCCGATCGCTTTCGTCGCACTCAAGTATTCCGCTATGTGTTGTTAGCGTCAATTGTGATGATGATCTCGTTGCGGTTGTTGATTAATTTGGATACTACCTGGGTTTACTATGCTCTTTTGATAGTTATCTTTTTCCAATGGGATTTTAACAACAATCTGCTTTATCCTGGCTTGCTAACAGACTACTTTACTACCATAGAATATAAGCAGTATGCTCCCTTCATTGGTATTGCTCAAGCAGTTGGTACGTTAGTAGGTGGTGGCTTTACTATTGTTTTATCCCGCTATTTTCCCAGTCGAGAATTATTATTCGGATTGCCCTTGTTTATGGCGATCGCTTTTCTTCAATTATTATATTTAGAGTCTTCTCAACGTACTCTAGAAACTCCCAAGCAGGAAGTAGAAGTTAGCCTAATTGAATCGATCAAAACTCTGCCCGATTTGTGCAAACGCTATCCTTTAGTGTTGTTTTTAGCTTCTAGCACCTTCTTATTAGTAATCATTTATATTAGCTCGGAATTTCTCTGGTTTAATATTTATGGGCAACACTTCGAGGAGTCCAAACTAACTGCATTTTTGGGATTGATGCGGATTATTATTTCCTTGATTCAGGTAGTCTTTCTTTATGGTGTTACTCGCCCTCTACTTAAATGGATTGGAGTAGCTAGGCTCAATGGGGTTTATCCCGTAACGACTTTGATTAGTCTAGTCGGCTTGCTGCTTAACTTTAATTTGCTCGCAGCCATCGGGCTTCATATCAACGGAGATGCTCTATATAAAGCGATCAATCTACCCATTCATCAACTTAATTACAACGGCATCCCCCATCAATATTTGGGCAGAATTAGAGCCTTAAGCGATGGCTTGATTTATTCTGTGGGATTGACTTTGGCAGGAGTTGTTCTCTGGATTTGTCATATATATTTAAGTTTGGGACAAATTACGGGGTTAGCCATAGGTCTAACGATATTACTATTGCTGGTGCGGATACCAATGGGTAAATTTTATACCCAGAGCTTAGAGGAGATGATTCGCTCTGATAGTATTAATTTAGATGATTTTGATAATGGGGAAATTCAATTACCACCCCAATCAAATCAGGTAATTCGCGAATTTCTAACAGATGATGACAGCTACACCCAAATCAAAGGCTTGGAATTAGCGGTAAATATAGGTAATCCCAGTCAATTTTTTACCGAAGTTGTTGCCTTACTCCCCAATGGGAGTCAACCTTTACGAGAGGGAGTATTACAGCTATTTAATAATAGTGATGATGCCACCCTAGATCGATTCTCCAACCTATTAACAAATTACGATCCAACAGTTAGAGCAACTGCATTAGAAGTTCTCATTGCCAACCAGTACGATTTTCAGCCAGAACAATTGCAGACATCAATTAATGACTGTCATGGTGAAGTGAAAACATTGGGTTTGATTGCCACATTTCAACAGACTGACTCTAATAAAATAGATAGTAGTATTGCGGAACAATTTTGGCAGACATCAATTACCGACACTATCGGCAAAGCGATCGCCAGAGTAGTCCGTTATAGCGAAAATCCTGAATTTATTACTTTAATTGAATACCTGCTTCCCCAAGCCACCCCTGAAGCTAAACAAAATGCCCTAGAAGCCTTAGCAACTCTAGCTAAACCCCAAGATTATCATCTAGCTAAAATCGCCGTGGCTGAAATAAATCATGATGAGCCTTTGGTTAGAGCAGCCTCTTTCAAACTTTTGGAAATTACTCACTGTAGAGAGATGCTACAGCCAGTGGCGACAGGTTTATCTGACTGCAACCCCACAGTACGTCAGCAGGTAGCTCATACCTTGGCAGCCTATGGCAAGTCTGGTTTAAATGTAGCCAAAGATAAGCTCAATTCTAATAATTCTGATGTAGTTAATACTGCAATTGCTGCGATCGCCAAAGTAAAAACCAAACAGGCTAACGAAATCCTCTACAAACACCTCGCTCCAGAGTTTCAACAGTTTAATCGCACCCGCAAATGGCAACAGCAAATACCCCATCAAGATTCTAGTTGGAGACTACTAGCAATTGCCATTGAAGATTATCAACAGCGTTTATTACAAAAGGTTTTATATATTCTTTCCTGTTTGGGATATTCCCGCACCGTTAGTTTAGTCACCAGAATTTTAGCAACAAGCGATCGCCGAGATCTAGCTAATGCCGTAGAAGTTTTAGCTTCGATTAATCATCGTCGTTTTGTTCAACCACTGATGCCTTTATTGGAGCAAACAGTATCAGACAAACCACTGCCTAATATAGAACCTACCCCCCAATGGCTCAGAAACAAAGGCTATAAAATACTGCTTGAAGCACTAGATAGTGGCGATCGCTGGATCAAGACAGGTGCATCTGTTGCTCTAGCAATTGTCCCCACTGGGCTACTCAAAGATCCCGATCCCATCGTACAATCAGTGGCACGAGAAATTTTTTCCACCCCCGATAGGCTTAGTTGCCCCGTTAGTACCTCTATGAATCGACTGCTGTTACTGCGAAATGTGGCATTGTTTAAAAACCTTTCCTTAGATGAGCTATATCAAATAGATGAGGCGTTAGAACAAAGACAGGTATTAGCAGGAGAAACAATTTATACCGAAGGAAGTTGGGGAAATAATTTGTATATTATCGCCGAAGGTAAGAGTCCAAATTGTCAAAGAACTCGATAGGGAACAGGAAAATATCAAACAATTGATTTCAGGACAGTATTTTGGCGAAATTGCTCTATTCGACGAAGCACCGAGATGGGATGGGGCGATCGCTTTAGAAGACTCCATTTTGCTTTGTTTAGAGAAGAAACGTTTTCTAAGTCTTATTGCCCAACGCCCTCATATTATTCTAGAAATTTGCCGTTTTTTAAGTCAAAGACTGCGGGAAACGGATAAATATATGTCTGGAAAAAAACGCCACAATAATTAGTTGACTATTTTATTGGCTCTACCGAACTTATGATGTAGAAGAAACACAATAACTCAATAGCTAATAAACTTCGCGATTTAATTGGTGATGGACGAGTAATTCTGATTGGGGCAGTTAGACAGGAAATTCTGTCTGGAATTAAACATCAAAAGCATTATGACACCGACATCAACAGTTAGGAGCAGTTAGAGCAGTTAGAGCAGTTAGAGCAGTTAGAGCAGTTATAGGCAATCGATAATTTGCTCATGTTAGTCTCAAACCCCTATTCTTTTGTTAAAGATTGAATTTTGTCCGAACCATTGCGATATAAGATGTTTAATAAAGGGGCTTCGCCCCAGCTGTAAGCCATAAGATGTTTAATAAATGCGATCGCACTTAAGCTATTTTCTTTTGCTTCATGGTCAAGTAAACAATTAAAATAGCGATCGTAGTGGTGAAGGCGATCGTTGTTCCTACTGTACCGAAACCAAGTCCTCCATTTTTAATCGGTTGAGATAATAAATCTCCTAAAGATGCCCCTAGTGGACGAGTCAATACATAAGCCAGCCAGAAAGTTAAAACTGCATTCATGCCCAAGCGATAATAAGCAATCGCAATTAAAGCAATTACCAATCCGAATACAAGTGCCGATCTGGCATAACCCAACCCAGTACCTTCAGCTAACAAGTCTCCTGCTGCCGTACCTAAAGCAAAGGTTAGTAAAATAGCAGCCCAGTAAAACAGTTCTCTTTTAGTGGTTTTAATCGAGTGCATCGCCAATGTGCTTTCGCTGATATACCACCAGGCAAATAATCCTAACAAAGCAACGCTGAAAGCTACGGTAGCAGTTACAAGACTGACTCCCATTTCATCTACAAGGCGATCGGTAATCAATGTACCAACAATACTTACTAAAACTACTACTGTCCAATAGCTAACGGGTACATATCGCTTAAGCCTAAACTGATTCCAAAGCACAACTGCTAGCAAGGCACTCATGAGATAGGATGTAGCAGCTAAACCAAAGTTCATCGTAAATGCCAGAAAATCTGCCCCAGTTTCCCCAACGGTAGTGGCGCAGATCTTGATAATCCAGAAGTATAGTGTTACTTCTGGGACTCGATTTAACATCTTGTTCATGATGTTTTGTTAGTGATTAATTTCTATTGGACAACTTACTTTAGAAATTAAACGTCAGGAACTTTGCAAGAATATGACTGATTTCCAATTTAATTAGGCAACAAATAGGGCGAATAACCATTCGTGTTTAAATTTAAGCTGTTGGTAAACGTATCTCGAAACAACTGCCCTCATCTACCTGACTAGTAACGATAATTGTTCCTTTATGTTTATGAATAATCGCCTGAGTAATTGCCAATCCTAAACCCGAACCTCCTTCATAATAGGAACGAGAGCGATCGGCTCTCCACAGGCGATCGAAGACTAGATCTAAATGTTCGTTTTTAATGCCAATTCCCGTATCTTCTACATTTATTACAAGTTCTCTACCAACAAGTTTGCCCGTAACTTCTACTTCTCCCTTAGCAGGGGTATATTGCATCGCGTTTTGAATTAAATTAGTAAATGCTCTGGCTAATTTGGCTTCGTCTCCCATTAACCATAGGTCACTTCTCAATCTCAGCTTTAAGTTCAATCTGTTTGGTTTGTGCTTGGGGTTTATACAGGTTAACTAAATCTGTAAGTAGAGTTGTCAGATCGATCCTTTTAGATTCAAAACTAGCAACCTTATCAGTTCGGGTTAGGAGTAATAAATCTTCTGTCAGCTGAGACATCTGATCGGTGGCAAGAGCGATCGCCTGAAATTTATCGCCATCACTCTTTCTCATTCCTTCTGGATAGGTAAGAGCTACTTCTGCATTAGTGCTAATTGCCATCAGAGGACTTCGCAGTTCGTGAGAAGCATCAGCGGTAAACTGTTTCAAACGTTTAAAGCTCTCTTCAATCGGCTGCATTGCCATCTGGTTGAGCCAACCGCTACCCAAACTACTAAGAACTGTAGCAACAATTGCGCCTACAGCTAACCCCACATCAAGGCGAGCGATCGTTTCGTCTACTTCTTCTAAAGATTGAGTAGCACGAAGATAGCCAATTAACTGCTGATTATTCTTGTCAAGAATTGGTAAGGTTATCACCTCAAGCCCATTTTTCATCTATTTGACTCCGAACAGTTGGCTCTGATTGAAAAGGTAGAGTAGAAATATAGCGAGTACTACCCTGCTGTTCTAATAATTTTCCTTGAGGATCGAACCATTGAAAAGCTTGTTGTGCTTCTTCTAATAATTGTGGTGGAAACTCCATCTCCCACTCAAATTCTCCCTCGTCAACCTCTGCGCTAGCTGCTGTACTTTGAGCGATCGCCATTAGTTGTGCATTTGCCTGCTGTTTGAGGTTACGAATAAATACCAGACGCACTGCCAAAGCCGATCCAATTAGAACGATCGCCAGTACGAGTAAGTTGGATAAAAACAAGCGATAGCGAATCTTTTGGAACATAAATGCTATCCGCTAATTTTCTAATGAACCCAAACGATAGCCAACGCCGTAAACTGTCTCGATTAAATTATTTTCACTTCCTGCTGCTTTTAGTTTGGAGCGCAGGTTAGTAATATGAGTTTTAATTGTTCCTTCCCCCGATGAATTGTCAAACTCCCACAGGCGATCGAGAATAGCCGAACGAGTCAGAATTTGCCTGGGATGGCGTAAAAAGTATTCTAAAATTAAATATTCTTTAGGGGTTAAAGACAACAAATTGTCTTCATAGCTTACTTCTCCCGTACTGGGATTAAGCTGTAATTCTTCGTAGCTAAGAACCTGTGGTTTAAGTTCGTAGCTTCTGCGGGATAAAGCCCTAACTCTGGCTGCTAATTCTTTGAGTTTGAATGGTTTTACTAAATAGTCATCTGCTCCTGCATCTAACCCAATCACCTTATCATCGGTAGTATCTTTAGCAGTGAGCATCAGAATTAAGGCTGTAGATCTAGCTTCTCGCAATCGTTTACACAAACTAATCCCATCTAATTTCGGTAACATCAAATCTAATAAAATTAGGTCAAACTCCGCCCCTTGAGCGTATTCCCATCCTTCCAGACCATCTCTAGCTATTTCTACTACGTGATGTTCGTTTTTTAAGCCTTCCGCTAGGGGTTTGGCAATGCGATCGTCATCTTCTACTAATAATATTTTCATGGCTTTTTTATTTACTTTTTCTCAAAGTAATTAACCTTAGCTAATAGAAATTTCACCGCGATCGAATATCTTTCCGTTAGTACCAATTGCCTGGATTTCCAGTCTATCTGAATATACCTCAACCGAAGTAAAACCCAATCTAGAAGCAGAATAAGCAGTCCAGTCAGACTCGTCTACATCTCTTAGTGTTGCGCCATTGCCACAGGTTATGTAAGTTGTACCCTTTATTGGTTCAGTTCTTTCATAATGATGTTCGTGTCCGTTGAGATAAAGCTGGACTCCATAGCGTGAAAATAAGGGCGTTAATTTATCTCCTAGCTCTCGATCTACCCCACGTATTCCTGAAGCATATATTTGATGATGTCCAAAAACTACTTTCCAAGGTTGTTTGGTTTGCTGTAATTCTTTTTCTAACCAACCTAGTTGCTCTTGCCAAGGAGCTTCTGGATTAGTATCAATTGCGAAAAACTGAACGCTTCCACGCTCAAAGGTATAGTAGCGACCACCCATATTAAACCCTGCATAGCTAATTTGCTGTTCTCCTTGGTGAGCGTTGTCTGTGTCGTGATTACCTAACGCAGCGTAAAATTTGACCTTTTGCTGTAGAAGTTCTTGATAGGGAATTTCAAAGGTGTCTTTAATTTTCTCCATTTCCCCATGACTGTAAATGTTGTCTCCTGTTAATACCACCAGAGGAAAGGGATTAGCAGCGAAAAAACAACTCATTGCTTTGGCAACGTTATATTGTCCATTTTCTCCAGTGCCAACATCCCCCACCGCAGCAAAACGTAATAAAGGTGAAGAAGTTGCTGAAACTATGTTGGGACAGCTTTTTAAAGTTAAAGGATATTGATGAGTTAAATATTTATGGATTCCTACAGCTACTCCGACTCCTCCCAAAGAGGTAAGAGCTAAGAATTTACGGCGTTTCAATGATCTTTTGTTTAAAAATAGTGATTAGCAGAAGCAGCATAAATAAAAAGCGTCAAGAACTTTGCAAGATTTCCTGAGATAAAACATATCTGTTCTACAACTTCAAAGTATAAAAAATCCAATGATGACAATAAATTGGCTCGATTCTGTTTAAAGATATAGTTGTTTTTAGCCAGCCTCTAAATCCGTAAATAGTTTCAATATCGCGTTGAATGCAACAATGGAGATCCTTCGCAAAGTTTCCCCAAATTATCGCCAACCCTTGGCGAACGGGTAGCCGATCGCGTTGCTGCAACAATGGGATCTTGGAAGTTTATTATTGCTGTCCTAGATCTATTAAAAGCTTTGTGAGTCGAGCTGACATCACCTGTTGAAACTATTAGCAGCAACCACTAACCATTCCATTTCTAGCAAGTGTAATTGTTCATTAAGAAACACTCTAGCAACGTCGGCGAGAGTCTTCACAACTGAGACAATAGAGCTTGACGCACTATTGACGCTAGCTGCCAAATAAACAGTGTCTCAATAAAAAAAGATCAATATTATTTGAGGGTTGAGTTATGAGTAACACCAACAATACCAACATCAACAACACTCGTAATGTGGCTCTTGTGGGCCCATACTCTAGCGGTAAGACGACATTACTCGAAAGTATTTTATTTGTAACTAAACAAATCTCTCGTAAGGGCAGTATCAAGGAGAAAAACACCGTCGGAGATAGCTCAACCGAAGCACGCGATCGCACCTCGAGCGTAGAAGTATCCGTCGCTGATACCGAGCATCAAGGAATTAATTTAACCTTTTTAGACTGTCCTGGCTCAGTGGAATTTGTCCAGGAAACCTACAATGCTCTGGTGGGTGCTGGAGTTGTCGTGGTTGTTTGCGAACCATTAGTTGATAAGGTTTTAGCTCTAGCACCGTTATTTAAATTTCTTGATGATTGGGAAATTCCCCATTTAGTATTTATCAATAAGATGGATCGCTGTTCCTATGGCTACAGGGAAATTCTTCAGGCGTTAAAAGAGATTTCTAGTCGCCCTCTAGTGCCACAGCAATATCCTATTTTTCAAGGGGAGCAGTGTATTGGCTATATTGACCTAGTATCGGAACAAGCCTATCAATATCATCCGCAGCAATCTGCCGATCCGATTGCTCTGCCAGAAGATTTAGCAGAGTTAGAACAAATTACCCGTCAGGAAATGCTAGAAACCCTAGCTGATTTTGACGACCATTTACTAGAAGAATTAATTGAAGAAATCGAGCCACCCCAGGCTGAAATACTCCAGGATCTTAAACAAGAACTAAGTGCCGATTTAATTGTGCCTGTCTTCTTTGGTATGGCAGAAAATGATTTTGGCGTTCGTCCCCTACTCGATGCTTTAGTCAAAGAAGCTCCCTCCCCTGAAGTTACGGCTCAACGTCGAGGTTTGAACGCTAATGCAGCAGAAGATACTATTGTTCAAGTCTTAAAAACGTATTTTACTGCTCAAGGTGGACGCTTATCTTTAGTAAGAGTTTGGCAGGGAGAGTTAACTGAAGGAATGATCCTGAATGGGGAAAGAACTAGCGGAATTTATCAATTGCGCGGGCAACAGCAAATCCCCCTGCAAAGCGCAACCATGGGCAGTATCGTAGCTCTCGGTAAGTTGGAAAATGCTACCACAGGAGATACTTTGTCCAATGCTGCCAATCCAATTACACCCTTGCCTCAAGCTGAAACAATTGCTCCAGTCTATGCTCTGGCGATCGCGCCAAACAACCGTAAGGATGAGGTAAAACTTAGCAGTGCTTTGGCTAAACTCTTGGCAGAAGATCCATCTTTACATTGGGAACAGCATGGCGATACTCGTGAAGTAATTTTATGGGGTCAGGGAGAAGTTCATCTCCAGGTAGCTTTGGCTCGTCTCGAACGTAAGTACAACCTGCCCATGAGTACTGGTTTACCTCAAATACCCTACAAAGAAACTATTCGTCGTTCGACCAATGCTCACGGTCGTTACAAGCACCAGAGTGGCGGACACGGTGCATTTGGCGATGTCTATCTCGATATTAAACCGTTGGGTCGAGGAGAAGGATTTCAATTCCATCAAACTATTGTCGGAGGAGTCGTGCCACGGCAATATATTCCAGGAGTAGAAACAGGTGTGAGAGAATATTTACAGCGTGGTTCTCTCGGTTTTCCTGTGGTGGATGTTGATGTTACCCTAACTAATGGTTCTCACCACTCTGTAGATAGCTCGGAGCAAGCTTTCAAAAATGCCGCCAGAATCGCCATGAAGGAAGGAATGAGCCAGTGCAACCCTATATTATTAGAGCCAGTTTTAGAGATTACCATTTCTGTCCCCAATGATTTCACTTCTAAAGCTCTACAGCTAATTACTAGCAAGAGAGGGCAGGTTTTAGGCTACGATCGCATTCCTGACTGGCATAGTTGGGACAGGGTAACAGGATATTTACCCCAAGCGGAAATGCATGACTTCATTATTGAATTGCGCTCTCTTACCTTAGGAGTGGGCTTTTTTAATTGGAAAGAAGCTCATTTACAAGAAGTTCCCGACAAGTTAGCTCAAAATATTTTGAAGATTAGTTAGTGGTTAGTCCTATTAGAAGGGGACATAGAGTAAACAAGCGCGGAGATCGAGATATTGAGTCGCCGAAATATTAGAACTGTCTTGAAAATAGACAATTCTATCCTTTAAAGCCAATTTCCTAATAAAGTAAAAGATCCCCAAAAATAAGGTCTTCTTTCTTCATTTAAAAAAGCAAGCTGTGCCTTTTGGATAGCTTTAGCTTTAGGTATGCCATTGTTTAACTCTTTATAAAACTGATTCATAATTTGAGTTGTTGAGAAGTCATCTACAGACCATAATGTTGCCATAGTGCTACTTACGCCTGCTCTGACAGTAATTCCCGCTAGTCC
This sequence comes from uncultured cyanobacterium, assembly GCA_963799375.1. Taxonomy (GTDB): domain Bacteria; phylum Cyanobacteriota; class Cyanobacteriia; order Cyanobacteriales; family Xenococcaceae; genus Waterburya. The sequence continues at coordinate 323,696 of CAWCWY010000020.1, read as the reverse complement.
TAATGCGGCTTGCCGATCGCCCTTTGCGGTTTGGCAAGCACTAAGAACTAGCAGTTGAATCGGATTCAAATTATTAGAGTAGTAGTTGGTTTGCAGCAAATTTACCAAGTCGTCCACTTTTAGCAGTTGTTCCCAAGCAAGAATAAATGTATCTTTCAATTGAGAACTAAACTGACCATGAGTTGCTAAATGAAGCACAGAAAAAGAACCATTTCCTAATTCATTTTGTAAATTGGCTTTGGTAAATTGACCATTAAGTAGTTTTGCACTATTACTTGTATTTGATTGAATTTGAGATAATTCTTGTTTAACATTGATCAAGGAAGCAAAGTCTCGACCTTCAATCAGACGTTCTTGACTGATACCAGCAGCTAAAACTTTAACAGGTGAATTGTACGTTGCTTTTGTTTCGACTAACTGTAAGCCTGGTGCTAGACTAATGGCGTATTTTTCCACTAAATATTGCTGTTGTTGACGATCGTAAAGAACTGACATCGGAATATTACGCAGAGAACTATCAAGAACAAAAACTAAGGTTTCAATCTGGTTCTTTTGCAAGTCATTTTCTAGAGGACGAATTAGTAATTCGTAGATTTCTTCAGAGAGTTGATTAACCTGGAAAGTTCTAGTAACATCAGGCAAATAAGACTGTAATTGTTCTATTGTATTTTCTAAATCTTTTTGAGGTATAGCAGTAGAATAATAGCGAAGTTCTTGTTGAGGTAACTTAAGAATAATGGCTAATTGTTGCTTGAGAATAATCGGATAAATGACTGCTGCGGTTGCATCTTCTCGGTCGATAATTTGGTCTATTTCTATTTTTGGATTTAAACAGGCTTGTTGTAAAAAATTCTCTATTTCTACTAACTGTAAAGACTCAATTGTATTCCTAGCTTGTATAAGGTTATCGATTTTAACAGAAGAAGTGTCTTGAGTTGTTAATAATAATTCGACTAACTGACGATAGACAGGTTCAACTTGTTCTTGAAAATAGAAGCGAGTCGAGCCTTGGATACCAATTAAATCATTACGAAGCGATTGCAGCAATTCTACTGCATGACGATAGGCAGCGATCGCACCAGGCACATCCTGTTCAATTTCGAGTAGATGTCCTAGTTGCCATTCCCATTTATAAGCAATATCTTGAGCCTGGAGTGATTGAGCGATCGATAAAGCTTTTCTGGTAGATGATACAGCCTGGGGAATTTCTTGATTCTGCTCGTGTAGCCAACCAAGATAACCCAAAGCATAGGATTCACCACGGCGATCTCCTGTACTTTGGGCTTGTTGAATGGTTGTGTTGAGAATTGGCTCGATCTCCTCAGGGCTTTGTTGAAGACAGACTAAAGTTTTAGCCAAGTTAATTCGCGGGTAAATATTGCTCGATTCAACCGGTAATTCTTTTAATTTAGGTAATATTTGCTGTGCAAGGGCGATCGCTTCATTTTCTGTTCCCATTGCTTGCAAAAGCCTTAAGTGATTTAACTGTACTTTTGTGCGATCGCTAGGAGAGGACAATTTACGAGCTGCTTGCTGATATAGTAAAGCTGCCTTTTGATAAAAAGGAATTACTTCATCATTGACTTGAGTACTACAGGTTAGGGGTGAATAATTTTTTGGTTTCGAATTTATCTCTTGAATTTGTTTTCTTTCGCCGAGAATTTGCTGATTATTACCCAAACTGAGTAGAATTGCTGCTTCTGTTTCAGGGGCAGACAATTGGCGAGTCATCTGCAAACTTTTTTGCAATACTCTAGTTGATAAATCAAGACGACCAAGTTTTTGTAAGATATCGCCAAAACTATGTAAGCCAGTCGCTTGAGCTAAATTACTAGGCTGTGCCTTTAAATTTTTGAACCATGAATTGAAAAGGCGATCGCTGCTATTTTTCTCCGTTAAGCTGCGACAGTCGAACCGATCGATATTAAATGCTTGAAGAACAATATTACAAGCTTTTAAATATCTACCATTAGCCTGTAAAGCTTCACTCATGTTAATCAAACTTTGATTTCGCTCTTGCTTTTTTCCTAGCTGCTGGTAAATGTTAGCTGATTGTTGCCAAGCTGTTGCTGCTGAATCAAATTCACCTCGTTGGTAAAGCTGTTCGCCTTTAAGGGTCAACTCTAGGGCTGCTTTTGCTGGTTCGGTTGCTATGGTTTGCTTCGTTAACAAGAGCGAGCTATTGGTAAATGCGATCGAGGCAAATAGCATTAAAGCTAATCTTTTCAACCATTTGACCGCTGGTGACTTTTTTAGTTTATTTTTCCAAGCTGACATTTTTTTACCTTTCTCCACTCCATCCATTCTTTAACCAGCAGTTACATCCGAGATAACCTATATTTTTCAATCAAACTAGATCAACAGTTAACAGTTAGGGCAGTTAGAACAGTTTTGAGTAATCTATAGCTTAGTTACCTTAGTCTTAAACCCTAATTATTCTGTTAATGATTAAATTTTGTCCGAACTATTGCTATATAAAAACATCATAAATTACAGTTAGTCGAATTTGAATGGGAATCAAGAGACGATCCTGTGGCAGAAGAGGCAAGCAAAACGATCTTGCCTTGGTCATTACGAATCCATTTATTTGCTTCAACAATTGGCTGAGAAGCTTCTGATTTTGAGCCATTTTTAGGAGTAGAAATTGACTCTGCTACCCTGTTTGGGGCGACCGCTCTAAGGCGAAAATTGTCTTCTGGTTTGGTCGGCAAGCCACCTCGCCCCGTCACTACAAATTCACTGCGAGCGCCAGAAGAACTATTTGCCTCACAAACTTGAGTAACTTCAGCTTGAACTGTTTCTACAGGTATATTTAATGAACCTTGGCTAGGATCGGTTTGCAAAATATTAATTTTTACTGTTCCAGACAGACCAAGTTCCGAACTAGCATCAATATCATTAGTTATGTTGTCTTCAGTGGCTTGGCGGTTTTCGATGCCAAATATTGCTTGTGCTTCAATGTCAATATTGCCACCGTTTCCTTCAAAAGCATTAGCAATAATATCACTATTTTCCAAAGGAAAAGCCAGGATAACATCAGCGTTAATTTCGATGCTCCCACCATCCCCCCCTGCTCCTTCAACACCAGCCGTTGTAGAGATACTAGCGTTATTACGCAACAGTAATAGATCTGCTATTTCCAATATTATATTGCCACCATTCCCAGTTAGCGCAGTACTGGCACTTAACTGTCCTCCATCCTTGACATCAACTGATTCTGCAACAATTTCAATATTGCCACCTGCATCTCCAATACCAGTATTGGAGACCTCTGATAATATTTTACCTTCGTTAGTAATAGATAGCGAATTGGTGTTGATATTAATACTGCCAGCATTCCCAATACCTTCAACACTACTAACCAATCTAGCTTGATTCTTTATTGATAGCGACCCACTGTTAATTGTAATATTACCCGCATTGCCTTCTGCTGGATCAATATCTGGAATTTCTAAATTTCCCCCAATTAAGCTAAAGACATCGCTGCCAGACCCATCAAAGATAACATCTCCAGTAGCGTCTATTTCTAGGCTGCCAGCATCACCTTGTCCAAAAGTGGCAGTAACCAATTGACCAGTATTGCCAGTTAATTCTGGAGAAATTCCTGTTACTAAAAGCGAGCCAGTAGCAATTCTAATATCTCCGCCACTGCCTTCTCCCCCTGGTTCTAACCTACTTCTGGCAAAACCGCCGTCAAAAACAACATCGTTAGCGTTGATAGTAATATTCCCCGCCTCTCCTTTAGCAATAACACCTACATTAGAGTTCAAAGATGCTCCCCCCAACACAGACACTGTTGTGGCATCAAGATTAATGTTTCCGCCATCACCTTGACCAAAAGTACTGGCATTAATTTGTCCTCCATTACTTAAGGTCAAATTACCACTAGAGATATTTACATTCCCAGCTTTTCCAACTGCCACGAAATCAACCACACTAAAAATACTACTATTGAATTGTCCAGACGCAATGTTAATATCTTGTGTGGCGGTAATGTCAATATTTCCTCCATCTCCTTGACCTAATGTACTCGCATTAATTTGTCCCCCATTAATTAGACTAAAATTGCCAGTATTGATAGTTACATCTCCAGCATTGCCCTCTGCTCCTGCTTCTACTCGACTATCGACACTACTAGGTTCGCCTCTCAAATTGATACTTTCAAAAGTAATATCGTTGGCGGTAATATCAACGTTGCCTCCATTTCCTCGACCAAATGTACCAGAACCAATTGTCGCTCCATTTACTAAAGTCAGATTATCAGCTTCAACCATCACATTTCCAGCATTTCCCGTTGCTTGTTGAGCCACCTGAGTCAAAATACCATTACGACTATTAGAAGGGTTTAGACTATCTCCATCAATAGATCCAGTATTAATAAGTACAGTATCGCTAGCACTAATATTGATATTTCCGCCATCACCTTGACCAAAAGTATTAGCAGAGACTAATCCTCCACCAGCTAGAGTCAGGTTGTCAGTAGTGATAGTAATACCTTCTGCACTTCCCTCTCCACCTGGATTAACTTGACTAAAAGCACTACTAGGAAAACCTGTTGATGTTGCCCCCTCAAAAGTAATATCATTGGCGGTAATATCGATTAAACCTGTATTGCCTTGACCAAATGTACTTGCATCAAGATATCCACCATCCAGTTACGCTCAGGTTATCAGTAGTGATAGCTACACCTTCTGCATTTCCTACTGCTCCTGGGTCAACACGACTACTAATACGGCTACTATTTTGATTTGAATCTTCCCCGTCAATAGATATAGTATCAAGAGCGGTAATATCGATTAAACCTGCATTGCCTTGACCGAATGTACTAGTATCAATGAGTCCCCCATTGATTATTTCAATCGAACTAGCAGTAATATTAATATTTCCTGAATTACCAACTCCACCTTCACCAACTAGATTGATAATACGGCTATTGTCAAGAGTTAGATTATCAGTGAGGTTGATTACAATACCTCCTGTTTGAGCATTATTAGAAGTTGAGTCTGCTGCTATTCCTGCTTCTAAAAAACTGTTGGCTGTTAAACCCAGATTGTCAGCATTAACGGTGATACCGCCCCCACTGCCTCTAACATCGACTAAAGCACCATTGCTTAGGGTTATATCTGCCTTGGTTACATTGTCAGGAAAAGTGAGACTGCCATCTTCAGAAATACCAACTGTTCCTGCTGCTAATAAACCGCCTAATTCAACCTTGCCTCTTGCAGTAGCCTGTCCTCCTTCAAACTTAATGTTTCCTCCAACTAAACTTAGATTGTTTTTTGTGGAAACTTCTAAACCGATAGGAATACCTTCACTATCTTGAACACTTGAACGGTTGACTATTTCCCCTGGATTAGCCTCTAAACCTAATCCAATAGGTGCATTAATAGTTAGTAGAGGAGGATTTTCTATATCTGTAGCACTAAACTCTGCGCCCTCGAACAGAATACTACTGGCAGTACTGCCTAAAAATGAACCACTAATATCTAATTGCGCCCCTTCGCCAAAAATAATGCCATTGGGGTTGATCAAGAATAAGTCTGCGCTTCCATTAACTCCCAATGTACCTAAAATATTAGAAATATTACTACCAGTAATTCTAGTCAGGATATTATCAATGCCTGTGGGGTTAGCAAAGTCTACTCGCTGTCCTTCTTCAACATTAAATTCTTGAAAACTATGAAATAAGTTTGTTCCTCTTGATGCACCACCTTCAATCAACTCAGCAGGAACTCCTTCAACCTCTCCATTTGACCTTACCTGAGAGGCTTCGCTCCCTAAAGTGTTATCAGGAACAATCTGGCTTTGAGCGAAGGCACAACCGTTGTTTACGAAAAGAGAGATGCCTATGAAAATCAGCCATCGGACTAGACTTAATTTTTTCAAGTTAATGCGATCGCTATTATTCACAATGTATTAAAGTAAGCTGAGTTCCTACATGGGATTTTACAATTGTTTGATACCAGATGGAAAAAAAAATGCGACCCACCTTGTAGGAGAGAACGGCGTTTCGCCCCTACTCTAACCATATCTTTAACTTAAAAATAGACCAGATATGTCATCAATTACAGTTGCTTTGAGTTGATTGAGAATCAAGAGAAGATATTGTAGAAGAGGAAGCAAGTAGAGAAATCTTGTCTTGGTCATTACGTACCCACCTAGTTGCTTCAACAATTGGCTGAGAAGCTTCTGATTTTGAGCCATTCTTAGGAGTAGTCATTGGCTCTGTCACCTTGTTTAGGGCGATCGCCCTAAAGGATTTCCTTACGGTCTCGGAGCTAGAAGCGGGCGAGGAAGGACTTGTCCGCATCTGCGCCGAATTCAGTTGCCATAAAGGCAAGCTCCAATAAGCCAATCACGAGCGATGAGCAAAAGAAAGATCGAGTGTGGCTAGACTATACACCTAATAATCTTCTATCTTGCGATCGCTTTGTCCATCGTTGTACAGAAAAAAATATTAGAGTTAAATAGCCATTTCGTCAGTCAATTCATAAATACCAATCAAATTTTCATCTCTTATCGCGTAAATAAGTAGAGTATTTCTTAAAGCGATCGCTTAATTCTATTTTCTGCTGGTGAAAGCTGTCTTCTACATTCTTGCCATAACAATCGATCTTTTTAAACACACCTTTTTTATATTCATGACACTTGTTTGTCATATTTAAGCGTCATAATAAATATTAAAACAAATTGAATCAGATTAATATGAGCAAATTTTCCATAAAAACTATTCTGACAACTCTAATTGGTACTGGTATTGCTAGTGGTTTAATTGCTTTACCTGTAGAGGCAAATGAAAGCTTAACAATTGAATCAACAGCTAATTCCGAGTTGATTCTGAGTCAAGTGAATTACAGCAATCCTGCTGAAAATAACCGATCGTCAGACAGTTTAAAAAATATTATTGGTTTAACTGGTTTAGCAATTGGTACGGGTGTCGTTGGCTATCATTTAACCCACGCTTACAAACCCTCTTTGGTTAACTCACTGCCTACCACAAGCAACAGTAATGGTAATACTTTACTTACTCACGTCAACCCTAAACTACGCCGAGAGTTATTAAGACTAGTAAACGATCGCGCAACCGTCAATCGTTTGTTGACAGGTACTTTGAATAGTCATCCAGGTAGATCGGCTAACTGGGTAGCTGAAAAAGTAATTTACGATCTCAAACGCGATCGCTAAAATCCTCAAGGGCAAAAATGACTAAGAACGTGACAACAATAGACAAGACGAACATATAAACAAGCTGATAATGTGCAAGCACAGCAGTTGCAGTAGAACATATTGGCAGTGATTCTGACTATGAATTAGAGATTTTAGAAGGTGCAAAAAAAAGAGCAATCGCACCCCAAGAATTTATCGAGCGTCCTTTAGATATTCACTATGTCTTGGATAAACTCGAACGTCTTAATGCTGTCGATCCCAAGCTCAAAGGTACTTTGGATCTAGATAAAATCGGCGCGATCGACATTCATTGGGAGGCTATACGACTTTAGCCTTAGCAGGGGCAGAAATTAATGTCGAACGCCTGCGTCAGCAATGTCCTGATAAAAAAATTAATCTCAATCTGTCTTTGTTAATGCAGTGTCGGGCAAGAAAACTAGTTCCCCAACAAAAATTAGCCGATTCGAGAATCAAAGCTGCGATCGCCATCAGTTATTTGACCGACTTTGGAATAAAAGACCAAGGCGAGGGGTATATCAACTTCTAAGTCACTAGAAAATTATATCGGTATCATCTGGTATTTTATTCATTACTATAATACTTCATTACATATTTAGCACTATTCAATGGCTTAACTGTCTGATAGTATTATCCGTAGCGGTTAGCCTTTAGCTATTAGCTATTTAGCTTTTTTTCAATATTGTATGGGTAATTTATTGCAAGGTGTCAGCGTATATTTGATTGGCATGATGGGCTCGGGAAAAACTACTGTAGGTAAGCAGTTAGCTAAAGATATTAACTATCGTTTTATCGATACTGACCAAACTATTGAAGCGATCGCCAAACAGCCCATTACAGAGATTTTTGCTAAAGAGGGAGAAGCTCATTTTAGGGAGTTGGAAACTCAAGTATTAGGGAAATTATCGGTTTATGCGCGATCGGTAATATCTACTGGCGGGGGTATTATCACAGAACAAATTAATTGGAGTTACCTAAGAGACGGTTTGGTGGTTTGGCTTGATGTAGATTTGGCAATATTAAAGAAAAGATTATCTCACGATCAAACTAGACCCTTAGCTGACAAACTAGAATTATTACTTGAAACTCGCCGTTCTTTGTATGCTCAAGCAGATATAGCGATCGCTATTAATTCCGATATTTCTCCAGAGGAAATATCGACAAAAATCATTGAAGCCATACCCTCGGTACTCAAGTCTTAAGCAAAGATTCCCTATAATTAATTCTCAATTGTTCAATTTATCAAAATTCTATGGTGTACGACAGCGAATATCTTCAACAGGCAGCAGCTACCCGCGTCCGCGTTTTAAGTGAAGCCCTTCCTTATATTCAAAAATTTGCAGGTCGCACTATTGTAATCAAATATGGTGGTGCTGCGATGAAGGATAGCAGTCTCAAAGCCAAGGTAATTAATGATGTAGTTTTTCTTTCCTGTGTTGGGGTTCGTCCTGTAGTAGTCCATGGAGGAGGTCCCGAAATAAATAATTGGTTAGGGAAGTTAAATATTGAACCAGCTTTTAAAGACGGTTTGCGGGTTACTGATGCTGCAACAATGGACGTGGTAGAAATGGTCTTGGCTGGTAGGGTCAACAAGGAACTAGTCTCTTTGATCGGTCGCGCGGGAACTTCTGCGGTTGGACTTTGTGGCAAGGATGGTAATATGATTCAAGCTCGTCCTGTAGGTAAAGAAGGAGTGGGCTTTGTGGGAGAAGTTACCAACGTCAATACCGCTCTAATTGAAACTTTGGTAAATGCTGGTTATGTACCAGTAATTTCAAGCGTTGCAGCAGATGAAAATGGGCAGGCATTCAATATCAATGCCGATACGGTAGCGGGGGAAATTGCAGCAGCACTGCAAGCAGAAAAGTTAATTTTATTAACCGATACTCCTGGTATTATGTACGATTTCCACGACTCTTCTAGCTTAATCAATAAACTAGATATTCAAAAAGCTAGAGAATTAATTGACCAGGGAATCGTTTCTGGAGGTATGATTCCTAAAGTAAGTTGTTGCGTGCGATCGCTTGCTCAAGGAGTCCGCGCAGCCCATATTTTAGATGGTCGCCTACCTCATTCCTTGTTATTGGAAATCCTCACTGATGAAGGAATTGGTTCGATGATCGTCGCATCATAATTGATGAAATAATTAGCTGTATGAATTTTGATGTAGAGGAATAGCGATCGCAATTTGACATTTTTCTTCCAATATACTTTCAAGTTTAAACTCTCCTCCCAAAAAGGCTTAAATATCCTCTAATCAACATAATTAGAAGCAGTGGTGGAAAAAGACGAACGGTGGCATTACTAGCGATCGCAGTGATACCAATTAAAATAAATCCCAGCCCAATATAGCCAATGTTCAGCCATTTTTCGCTTTTTGGCTGCCATCAACTCACGATCAAAGGCGTTTGATTTCTGGTAATCAAATCTGTCAAAGTCTGAACAACGCGATCGCCTTCCAATGGCACAATATCTTTACCGTGCATCATTTCTTGTAGCATCACAAAATAAACCATTGTCCCCATCATTACTCGAACTGTGGCTTCGGGATCTTCCAATTTTAGTGAGGGATGAGATTGGAAATACTTGGTCAAAATTTCAATTGTGGGTTTAGCTACATTATTAACATAAGCCTTAGCTAACTCTGGAAAACGCCCCGACTCACCAATAATAATCCGCATAAAATCCTGGAAAGAGCGATCGCTCTTCGCCTTTTCTAGCATTTTAGTGGCAATTGCCGACAAAACTACTTTGGGATCTTGTTCTAAAGATTGAGGTGTTTCCAAACCCATCACCTGCTGAAATTTATCTTTGACCAAATCCTGCATTACTGCATTAAACAGGCTTTCTTTATCACCAAAATGGCTATACACCGTCGCTTTAGAAACCCCTGCTGTTTTAGCTACTTTATCCATACTTGTAGCAGCATAGCCATTTTTAAGAAACTCTTTCATTGCTCCTTCTAAGATAGCTGTGGACTTGGCTTCTGATTTTGTCCGTTCGGAAATCTTGCCAGGCAAAGCGTTGTGGGAACTGTCGAGGGAGTGGTCGATCTTAGTCATATTTACCAGGAATAAAAAAGTATTGCTAAACTATTCAGTTTAGTTTAGCATGGTGAAAAGATAACTAAACTAAACAGTTTAGTAGAGTAATAGATTTAATTCAGCAACTATGGAATACATAGCAGATAATAAAACCAAATCTGGCAAACCTCTGGTAAAGAAATTACCTGCATTAATTATTGGTTTGGCATTAATTATTGGTGGCATAAGCGTTTATCGATTGATTCAAACGGAAACTTCTAAGTCGGAAGTACCTGTCCAAACAATGCCCGAAATCAAAACCGTAACGGCACTAGGCAGACTAGAACCTAGTGGAGAAATAATTCAGATATCAGTTTCTTCGGGTGCAGAAGGCAATCGGATTGATGAACTATTAGTTGCCGAGGGAGATGAAATCGAACGAGGTCAGACAATAGCTATCTTGGATAGTCGCGATCGCCTGGAGGCAGCTTTAAATCAGTCTCAAGAACAGGTCAGAGTAGCCCAGGCAAACCTAGATTTAGTTAAAGCGGGGGCAAAAACTGGGGAAATTCAGGCTCAAGAAGCTGCGATCGCTAGAATTGAAGCAGAGAGAAGCAACGATATTATGGCTCAAAATGCCACAGTATCTAGAATTAATGCCGAGTTAACTAATGCTCGGGTAGAATACCAACGCTACGAACAACTATATAAAGATGGAGCAATATCGGCATCAGAAAAAGATAGCAAGTATCTAACTCTAGAGACAGCCAAAGAACAGCTAGCCGAAGCGCAAGCCAACTTAAACCGTATTGAATCTGCTCAAGAAAAACAGATAGCAGAAGCCAAAGCCACTTTAGACAAAATTGCGGAAGTCCGTCCTGTAGATGTGGCAGTGGCAGAAGCCGAGGTAAGACAGGCACAAGCAGCAACTCAAACCGCACAAGCCGAACTCGACCGCGCATACATAAGATCGCCCCAAGCAGGAACAGTAATCAAAACTATGATTCGCCCAGGAGAGATAGTTTCGGGCGACGAGGGTATAGCCAGAATTGGACAAGTAAAAGAAATGTATGCCGTGGCTGAAGTTTATGAAAGTGATATCGGCAAAGTTAAACTGGGACAGCCTGTGACTGTCACCAGTAGTGCGATCGCAGGAAAGCTACAGGGAACAGTAGAAAAAATCGGCTTAGAAATAGAGCGACAAAGTGTTGTCAATACCGACCCCACAGCAAACATAGATGCCAGGGTAGTAGAGGTCAAAGTCAAACTAGACCAGGAATCGAGTCAAAAAGTAGCAGGACTGACTAATTTACAGGTGAACGCGAGGATTGAAGTTGGAAGTTGGGAGTCAGAGAAGAACTAACAACTAACAACTAACAACTAACAACTAACAAACGAACCAATAAATAAAAATCTAAAACTAATCAATTAGCAGCGATCGCATATATGTTTAAATCACTAAAAAACCGTACCCCCCTTGGTTGGCTTCAGCTAAAGCACGACAAAATGAAAATGTTAACAGCATTAGCAGGAATAGCCTTTGCAGACATCTTAATGTTTATGCAGCTAGGATTCAAAGATGCTTTGTTTAAAACCAATACCCAGTATCCCAGGCTCGTAAATGGAGACATTGTGATACTCAGTACCCAAGCAACTAATTTTAACGAGCTATATACCTTTCCGCGACGGCGACTTTATCAAGCGATGGATGTGCCTGGAGTAGAATCTGCCGAACCCGTTTATATCGGTTCTCTCAAATGGCGCAATCCTCAAACTAGAGAAAAAACTTCAATGATGGTTGTGGGATTCGATCCAGAGCGACCTGCTTTTAATTTGCCTGAAGTTAATAACCAGTTGAATAAAGTCAAAATTCCCGACACGGTGCTATTCGATCGCGCCTCTAGGGGAAAATATGAAGAAGTTATTGCTCAAGTTGAACAAGGACAACCCGTAACTACCGAAAGCGATCGCACTACGGTAACTATAGATGGTTTATTTGAAGTTGGTGCTTCTTTCGCCGATGATGGGGCATTAATGACGAGTGATTATAACTTCCTGCGCTTATTTCCCAGAAAACAGCAAAGTACGGTTAGTTTGGGCATTATTAATCTCGAATCAGGACAGGATTTGGAAGCAACCAGAGCTAGTTTAAACGTTTATCTTCCCGAAGATGTCCAGGCGTATACCCATGAGGAATACGTTCAGAAAGAAGTAACTTACATCCAAAACCGTTCCCCTATTGGCTTTGTATTTACATTAGGAACAACGATGGGCTTCATTGTGGGAATAGTGATTGTGTATCAAGTGCTTTCTACTGACGTTAACGATCACATGGCAGAATATGCCACCTTTAAAGCGATGGGTTATAAGAACTCCTATTTACTTTTTGTGGTGTTTGAAGAAGCTCTAATTTTATCTATTGCTGGCTTTATTCCTAGTACCTTCTTGGCAATGGGACTATACCAGTTAACCGCAGCAGCAACGGCTTTACCGATTGTTTTGCCCGTATCCAGGGCAATTACAGTCTTCCTTCTAACCATTATTATGTGTGGTGTTTCAGGAGCGATCGCAACTCGTAAATTGCAGTCAGCCGATCCAGCAGACATATTTTGATATTAAATACCGAACATTTATCAAAATTCTGTGTTCTCTTTTAACCAATCACTCAACATTTTTTCTGATGTTGTTCCACTAGCAATACCCAACATTATGTTTACTACATCTACTTCTGAAGCCGTTAATCTAATTTGATTTATCTCTAAAAAAACCGCCATGACAATAAAAGCAGTTCGTTTATTGCCGTCAACGAAGGGGTGGTTAATGGCAATTCCATAACCCAATGCAGCAGCCAACTCGCACATAGTAGCATCGGGATTGTAGTTAATTATATTTACAGGGCGATACAAAGCGCTCTCTAGCTTTCCTTCATCAATAATTCCCGTTGTACCACCAAACAAACTAAGCTGTTGTTCGTGTATAGCTTGGGCTTGAGCCAGAGTCACAAATTTGATTTGTTTCACTTAGCCAACTCTTGCATCGCATTACTATAGCGATTGGTAATGTTTTCCGCAGCTTTCATCACCGTTTCAAATTCGGGATCGTGAGGTGTTAAATAGATACCATTAGGTGTTTGGATGACATACAAATTATCTCCTTCTTCCACATTCATCTGTTCGAGGATTTCTTGAGGAATACTTGCACTTAAAGAATTACCAATCTTTTGAACTTTGAGTTTCACAATCTTATTATGTAGCAGCAGTAGTTATCAGTCTAACAAAAAAGCGATCTAGCAAGGTCTTAAGGGTTTCTATTTATTTTTTACTTTAGATAGCAAATTTCGGTCGTAATTCGCAAGCTGTAATCAGCAGATCCTGACAATATTTCAGGATTGCTATAGCTGTATTTAATTGTCAATTATCAATTGTAAAAAGCCATGAACTTTCAACCAGTAATCAACATTAAAAATTTAGACCATTTCTTTGGTAAGGGCGAACTCCGTAAACAAGTGTTATTTGATATTAATTTAGAAATTAATCGCAGTGAAATAGTCTTGATGACAGGTCCTTCTGGTTCGGGAAAAACCACCTTATTAACTCTAATTAGTGGATTGCGATCGCCTCAGTCGGGAAGCTGCAAAATTCTAGGCAAAGAACTTTGTGGAGCAAGTTCGGCAGAATTGGTACAAGCCAGACGGAATAATGGCTATATCTTTCAGGCGCATAATTTACATCACAGCTTGACTGCTTTGCAAAATGTACAGATGGGTTTGGAAGTACATGGTAAATATACTCCAGCCGAAATGCGCGATCGCGCTACTGCTATTTTGGAAGAAGTTGGTTTAGCCGAGCGAGTTAATTACTATCCCGACAAATTATCTGGAGGACAAAAACAAAGGGTTGCGATCGCTCGCGCTTTGGTTGCTCGTCCTGCGATCGTTTTAGCAGACGAACCCACCGCAGCCTTAGACAGTAAATCGGGACGAGATGTGGTGAATATTATGCAAAAGCTAGCCAGAGAACAAGGCAGCACGATTTTGTTAGTCACCCACGATGACCGCATCCTTGATATTGCCGATCGCATTATTCATATGGAAGACGGCAGATTAGTGAACAACTCCGTCAACGAAGCAGCAGCTTAATAAGCCTACGTTGCTAGTGGTCGTGTAATTTTGAACCGAGGACTAGAATCACTCTTTACGGCTGGACGAGTCGGAAAGGAAACCGTCTGCTGAATGCGTACTGCCAGGGGTAGCAAACATGCGGCGAACCGTCGCCTTTGTCTAGGTAAGTGCAACGCAGAAATTTCAATCAGCGATGATTGAAGCCCACGTCTGTACCCGTAGGGTCAGCGTTGGGAGAAGTCACTTTTGGTAATAGTCATTACTGTGATCGGCATCAATTACTCGTATTCTAAATTAATACTTCCTACTTAATTTATATGCTCTCCCAAATTGTCCGCCCGATGGTTAACACTCAAATAAAATTATTGGCTAAAAGTAGAGCGACCAAAACAACTCTAATCAAAACGATCGCCAAATGGCTAGGTTTCTTGGGAGTTGAAGCTCACGTTACTCAGCTTGATGCTGTTGGAGACAAAATCAAAGTATCAATTACTGTCGGTCAACCAGAAAACAGCGATGATAGTGACTGGCAAAAAATCTTAGGCAATCTCGACCGCGATCTTGCTGAAACTACAGAAATAACTGCTGATTTTCACTCTAGCTTGATTCCCCCAGAACAAGAATCAAAATATCAGCGTATTCTGGCATACGCTATTCAAATGAGCAATCCCGATCATGCTGTTGAATGGTCGATAATATCTTCTCAGTTACAAGAGTTAGGCATTGATGAGTCGATGATGGTGGGAGTCAAATCTGCACTTAAAGTACCTCAGTCTATCGATCGCCTAGTTAAAGACTTGGATGCAGATGTAGCAGCGATCGCCCTTTCTCAAACTGCCAGTATTGCTTTACTAGATCGCCAAATTAATTCTGGGGAATACAAGGTGATGCAAACTTTATTAAATGCGATGGCTGATAACTGTTGATTGCATAAATATAGTACATCGTATTCAAACTGCTCATAGATTACTATTGCTAACTTCATCAAGATCTTTACGGCGATTTATTACAGAATAAAAATATTTTGTCTTGCAAAACCAACTTTCGTTTTACTCTTAAATAAAGCGATAATTACTTGTAGATTAGAGGTGTAATAAGAAGATGAGTTCAAATTCTTCTGAGAGATCGCAACCTTTTATTACTATCTCCAAACGTGCTTTTTTGCTAACTATAGCAATTGTTCTGGGAATCTCATTGTGGCTGGTGTCGCCTTTTTTATTGCATCGTTATCCAATTCAGTATACAGATATCGATGAACATTTTCGCTATGGTTCAATTGGAGGAGAAGACTCAGATGGAATTCCCTATTGGATTATCAAAGTTCTACCAACAGTATTTGCCGATAAGCTACCTGGAGAAGACTATTCTTCTCTGGGATTTATTCAAGAGCCAGATCGCGAACTGCCAATTAGCTTTGTTCGTTCGACCAATTCCTTAGGAATTGAAGTCATCACCGAAAACTGCGCTACTTGTCATGTTGGAACTCTGCGATCGAGTTCCAACGATCCTGACCCGCAAATAATCTCAGCCATGCCTGGTATGTCAGTCAATTTGCAAGGCTTTATTCGATTTGTAACTGAAAGTGCTGCCGATGAGAGATTTACTGCCGATAACCTGATGCCCTTCATTAACTCAGCAGGGGCGCACTTCAATCCTTTGGAAAAGTTAGTTTATCGTTTTTTAGTTATTCCCCGAACCCGCGATGAGCTTTTGGAGTTGCGTCATGATTTTTCTTTTATGGATAAGCAGTCTCTCTATGGTCCAGGCAGAGTGGACACCTTTACATCTTACAAAACTCGACGCTATGGTTTTCCTGTGGATAAACTATCAGGTATAGAGCTAGAAGGGGTTTCCGATTATCCTAGTATTTGGAATCAAGGTCCCAGACAAACGATGCGACTACATTGGGATGGCAATAATAATGATAGTAGCGAACGAAATCGTACCGCAGCCTTAGCCTTAGTTTCTCCTACCACGATCGATTTTGATTCCTTAGAAAGAATACGGACTTGGTTAATGCAAATCAAAGCACCATCATATCCTTACGCCATTGACCGCACCTTAGCTTCAAAAGGCAAACTGATTTTTGATAGTAACTGCGCTAGTTGTCATACCGAACAAGGAG
Source organism: uncultured cyanobacterium (assembly GCA_963799375.1). Classification (GTDB taxonomy): domain Bacteria; phylum Cyanobacteriota; class Cyanobacteriia; order Cyanobacteriales; family Xenococcaceae; genus Waterburya. The sequence goes on along the minus strand of CAWCWY010000020.1, from coordinate 307,243 downwards.
CAAAAATCGGACAGATTACACCGATCGAAGAAGTTAAAACAGATCGTGGCAGAATTGATTCTTATACCTACGAGTTAGCATCAAACCAAAATTTGACCTTTAGCGGTATTACCTACAAAGGGATTGACCAAAGATTTTCGCACTTTAAAAAAACTAATGGCTACACCAATGGTCTTTTAGACGGAATTTGGTTGCGATCGCCCTATCTCCATAATGGCTCTGTCCCTACCCTTAGAGATCTGCTGAATAAGCCAGCAGCTAGACCAAAGAGTTTTTATCGTGGTTACGATGTTTATGACCGAGAAAATGTCGGTTACGTCAGTACTGTAGCTGCGGAAAACGGTAAAGAATTCTTTTTATACGATACAAGTCTTCCCAGCAATCATAATGGCGGTCATCTTTATGGCACGGACTTAGCAAAACAAGACCAGGATGCCTTGCTGGAGTATTTGAAGACGCTCTAACTATTTAAGGTTTAAGTCAATATTGCCGACTATTCATACAACGATTATCTATCATAATTCTTATGTCTTCTACCGAGAAACAGCCCCGACCTTTTAAAAAAATAATCATAACTGTAATTTTGGGCTTATTAATTAGTGGAGTCTTATTTACAGGATGGTATAGTTTAGTTCGGCGGACACCTCTTGCAACTTACGATCGCCCAGAAGAACATTTCAAATATGCGTCTGTCGGCACTGAAGCAGTTAACGGCATTCCTTTCTGGATTTGGGTTGTTTTACCTCGCCTATTTCCTGAAAAGCTGCCTGATTCTGGGGGATACACTTCATTAGGTCTTACTTGGGAAGAGGGACAAGAAATGCCTATCGGTGTCACCAAAGAAAGTATTGGTATTGCTCGCGTCGGGCTAAACTGTGCCGTCTGCCACGTAGGAACTGTTAGAGAGACACCTTTAAGTAAACCTGCCTTGATTTTGGCTGCCCCCAGCACTAAGTTTGATGTGCAGCGATATGCTCAGTTTTTCTTCGATTGTGCCAAAGATCCTCGCTTTAATCCTGGGTTTATTTTGCCAGAAATCGAATATAATCATCACCTTTCATTTTTGGAAAACGCTTTTTATCGTTTTCTAATTATTCCTCAAACTAAAAAAACTCTGCTCAAACAGTCGAAAGCTTTCCAATGGATGCAGAATCGTCCCCCTACTGGTTCTGGCAGAACTGATATGAATCCTTTGAAAATACGGGTATTGAACTTACCTGACGATGGATCTGTCGGCAGTACGGATATTATGGCAATTTGGAATCAAAAACAACGTCAAGGTTTTTATTATCATGCTGATGGAATTAATGCTTCTTTAAGAGAAGTGGTTCTAAGTAGTGCTTTAGGCACTGGAACTACTAAAAAAGAAATTAACCTTGAAAGTTTAGCTCGCATTGAGGAATGGTTACAAGAATTACCATCCCCAGCTTATCCCTTTGCGATTGATCGAGATTTAGCCCAACGAGGACAAAAAGTTTTTGCCGACAATTGTGCTAGTTGTCATAAGTTTGGCTCGGATAAAATAGGTCAGGTTATTCCTATTAATGAAATCGGCACGGATGCTAATCGCCTCAAGCATTGGACTCAATCAGCTAGTGATGCCATGAATACCTATGCCGAAAACTATCCTTGGGATTTTGAGCAATTTCGCAAGACAGATGGCTATGTCGTGCCAGCTTTAGATGGAGTATGGGCAAAAGCTCCTTATCTGCATAATGGCTCTGTTCCTTCTTTAGTGGATTTATTAAAGTCTCCAGGCGATCGCCCTAAGCAATTCTATCGCGGTTATGATGTTTACGATCAAGAAAATGTCGGTTTTATTTCTACAGCAGAGACGACAAGGGGATCGAGTTTTCTATTGGATACTACGGTTGAAGGTAATGACAATAGTGGTCACGATTTTGGAACTGAGTTGAATGCTGGAGACAAACAATCCTTAATAGAGTATCTAAAAACTTTGTAAACTAAATACTATTAAAATTAAAATTTTTGAGCAAGATTAGACAAGAAATTTCCGCTCGCCTAGAAGAGAAATTACTGCGGGTTAGCAATATCTATCCCTACGAAACTCTGCAAAATCTCTTAAAAGTGGCTAGAACAATTTAATTTCGGCAGTTAAGCGTTTAGAGTGAGTGCCTAAAAACATGACTTACTAGGGTAGAGAGGGATTAGCAAATTGGATACAGGTAGTCATTAAAATATCAATGATTAAAGATCCTGTCGTTTTAGTACCACCCAAAATTGTAAGATCTAGTTAATACTTGTAGCTCGATCGAGGAAGGAAATATTTTTATGACCGTTGCCACTAACGTTCCCGCTTTTTGTGAAGGGATTAAACATTTTAAAGAAGACTTGCCTGGGTTTAGTCAATATGGGCAAGCACCAGCTATTAAAGACGGACAAACTGCGATCGCTTCTCCTACAGACAAAAGCGCAGTTTATCAAACCATGTTGGCAGCAGATGCTTTACGCTATTTAACTCTACACATCACTGCTAGTAAACAGTCTGGACATCCAGGGGGATTTGCCAGTATTGCCGACGCGATCGCTTCTTTAGTAATGTTGGGACACAAAAATATTATTACAGAAGTGGGACACCACGCCCCAGGTTTTTATAGCAATGTCTTTCTCGATACTTCCTTGGAAGCGATGGGCATTAATAATGTTCGAGATATGGGCGATCGCTTTCGGGAGATGCACGGGTTACTCGGACATCTTTCTGGACAAATTCCTGGCTTACTTAACCCCGCAGGACCCCTTGGGCAAGGACAGCATTTTGCTATGGCAGGGGCAAAACTTCATCCTGGGGTTCTGTTCCCCGTAACTATCGGTGATGGTGGTTTGGGCGAACCATACATTATGAGTAGCTTTGGTCACTTTAATACTTCCTTCCCCCAGGTGACTAACTTCTTACCGATTTTGGTTTGGAATGGTTTTTCCCAAGAACATCACAGTATGGTTTCCACGAAAAGCAATGAAGAAATGATTGCTTACTGGAAGGGCAACGGTTTTGCAGAAGTTATTTTAGTCAACGCCAAAGACTACGACGATATCAATCAACCAGGAGACTATGTAAACAGTACTCGCTTCTCTTTTGAAGCTCGGATGGCATTTTCCCAAGCTGTATTAGAAGCCACCGATAAAGCTGCTAAGTCTGCCTTAGGTGGCAAATTAACCGTCTTAATTGTTAAACAGCTAAAAGGTTCGGGAGTACATAAAGACGGCGCACAGTCTCATAACCTCTACCCAGGGGACAGCGTAGACAAAGACTATATTATGGCTGCACTAAAACAAAGGGCATTAACCCCCGAAGCATGGCAGCTTGTCCGTAGTAACTATGTTCGTTCTAATGGTGGCGCATCAGTAGAGACAGCAGTTACGGAAAAAGAATATCCCTTAAGCGATTTAGGCAACATTCCTCTCGAAGAATATAGCGTTGGGGGAGATAAAAAAGTAGCCACTACAGCCATGGGCGCGATCGCAGCTTATGTGGGACAACAGGATAAAAACTTTATTGTGACAAATGCCGACGGTAATGCAGCATCGGGGATTAAAAATATCAATACTGCTTTGAAAATTATCCATCCCACTACCGACGAAACCTATTCCCAACAGCCCAACGGACAGGTATACGAACCTTTAAGCGAAGATGCTTGTGCGGGACTAGCAGCAGCCCAGGCTTTATTCGGGGCGCGTACTCTATGGTGTTCCTACGAATCCTTTGCCATCAATGGTTTACCTATCTGGCAGACTGTCACTCAAGCCATGGCAGAATTACGTCGAGCTACCCCTTCTACTATTACTTTATTCACCGCAGGGGCATTAGAACAAGGGCGCAACGGTTGGACACACCAACGCCCCGAAGTGGAAAACTACTTTGCGGGAATGATGCGTAACGGTAATGTCTTCCCTCTCTTTCCTTGCGATGCCAATAGTATCCAAGCCTGTTATGAATGGGCATTAGGCACGAGTAATAAAGGCGTGACTATTACCGCGAGTAAATCTCCGTTGGAAATTCGCACTACTTTAGAACAAACTAGAGAAGGATTAAATAAAGGTGGCATTGTTCTTCAAGAAACTTCTGGGGATAAAACCGTAGTCTTTGCTGTCATTGGCGACATGACTCTAATTCCTACCTTTGAAGCAGCAGAACAATTAAAATCTCAGGGAATTGGTTCTAAAATTGTCTCTGTAATTAATCCCCGTCGTTTATATCGCCCTAGCGATGTGGCATGGGAAACTATTACTCAATCCCAAGATGGCGATTTCCTCTCTGATGCAGACTTCTCGGCAATGTTTGATGGTGATGCTTTAATCGGCGTTACAGGGGGTTCGAGTGCCATGTTAGAACCTGTGATGTTGCGTAGTAAGAGCGATCGTGATGTTTTTGCTTGGAAACGAGGAGAAACTGGTAACAGTGCTACGCAAATTATGGAGTTTAACGGCATTACTGCGGATAATTTTGTCAAACGAGCAAAAGAATTAATTGGTTAAAGTTTATTAATGTAGAGGTGGGTATTTGCCCACCTCACAAATCTTTTAATCAATATGGGTTTTTATCTAATTTGAATACCACACTACCCGTTACTTATTACCCACTGTCCTAACTGCCTGTTCGTTCATAACTTTGAACAGTATTACTAAGTAACATTGCTACTGTCATTGGTCCAATTCCCCCAGGTACAGGAGTTATATAGCTTGCTATTTCGGCTGTTTCTTCAAAAGCCACATCACCAACAAGCCTAGATTTGCCCTCTTTACCTTCTACTCTATTGATACCAACATCAATTACCACTGCACCTTCTTTTACCATCTCACGGGTAATCATTTCTGGCTTACCCACCGCTGCAACTAAAATATCTGCATCACGACAGACTGCACCCAAATCTTGAGTCCGAGAATGAGCCATTGTCACCGTAGCATTTTGTTCTAGCAACATTAGAGCTACTGGTTTTCCTACTAAAATACTTCTACCTATTACCACTGCTTTTTTACCAGAAATAGGGATATTATATTCTTTCAACAGCCTCATTACTCCCGCAGGAGTGCAGCTACGCAAGCCAAATTCCGATCGCACTAGTTTGCCTAAATTAACCTGATGTAAACCATCTGCATCTTTATTGGGATCTATACACCGTAATAGAGTAATTGAATCCAAATGACTTGGTAAAGGAAGCTGCACTAAAATCCCGTCAACTCTCTCATCCTGGTTTAACTTTTTGATCGCTTTTTCCAATTCTTGCTGAGTGGCATCTGCTGGAAAATGTTGACCCATGCTCGCAATTCCCACTTTTTTACAGGCTCTTTCTTTATTACGAACATATACAGCACTAGCAGGGTTATCTCCCACCATCAGCACTGCTAAACCAGGAGGACGACCTATTTTTGGTTCTAGGTTCGACACTTTTGCTTTTAACTCTAACTGGATTTTTTGGGCTAGAGCTTTGCCATCAAGTAGATGAGGTGTAGAAGCAGACATAAGTAATTTGAAAAATTAAAAAGTTAAGCTGGAGTCGATCACTGGTAGAAAAAATAACCAATGTTAGTTTCCCATTTTAAATTTAAACCAGTTTTTAACACGCTCAAGTATATTAGCCTGTGGGGAATATTACTGAGTAGTTTAATTGGTTGTAAGCCACCCCAAATATCTGTCGAGCAAATTTCGGACAGAAAAGTCGGCAAGACTATTTATCTTAAAGGTAAGGTAGTACATTTAGCTCCCTTTGTCGATAATTCAGCTTATCAGATTGAAGATCCCACAGGACGAGCTTGGGTAGTGACTACGGAAAAACCGCCAAAACTAGGTCAAAAAATTAGTATCAAAGGCAAAATTGAATACCAAAGTCTGCCTTTTGCCGAACAGGAATTGGGAGATTTTTACTTAGTTGAATTAGAACAGTTAGATTTTGCGATCGCAGACTCTGAAAAAATTGTCGAGTAAAATTGATAGAGATTTTTTACAATAGATTAAATTTTATGAATAGTAGCTTTTTGTCCACTGAACAAATGACAGAACAGATATCTGTGGCGGTGGCAATAATTTACCAAGAAGATAAATATTTGATGCAGTTACGAGATGATATTCCTGGCATTTTTTATCCTGGGGTATGGGGTTTATTTGGTGGTCATTTAGACCCAGGCGAAGAACCAGAAGTAGGATTAAAGCGAGAACTAGTTGAAGAAATTAGCTACCATCCAGAGGAAGTGAAGGGGTTTCGTTGCTACAGCGATCGCACAATTATACGCCATGTGTTCTCCTGTCCTCTGCTCGTTCCCCTCGAACAACTACAGCTAAATGAGGGATGGGACTTGGCTTTATTAACTCTTGAAGAGATTGAACGAGGTTGTGCCTATTCTGCTGAAGCGAAGCAGATGCGATCGCTAGGAGATATTCATCGTGAAATGATGCTCGATTTTATTGCTTCTCAAGCAGAGTAAGATTGAGCAATAATACTCTTTTTAGCAAGTTATAACTGCAAAATGTTATACATATATATAAGGTAGACTTTTGTAATATGTATAAATATATCTAGCAAAGATTTAAAAACCAATAAAAATTAATCATAAAGCTCTAATCAAATACTAATGTTTCTGGAGATAAACTGTTGGACATGTCCAACATAACTTTTTGTTCTAATTACGAAAGCATTAGTGATAATTACCATAATCATTATTATTAAATTAATTTGCTCATGAACTATTCTTCCAAGGTTGTTGGTTTCGCTTCAAATTTATTAACATCCAAAAAAAGTGCCAAAACAGCCAAATTGTTGACGGCATTGGTGACAACCTCAGTACTCGTATCACAAGGTAGCCCCCCTGTAGCAGCAGCGTTAGAAGACAGCCCTAAAAATGTTATTGACGAAGTATGGCAAATTGTCAACAACGAGTTTGTAGACAGAGAATTCAATCATGTAGACTGGAAAATTCAGCGACATGACCTATTGCACAAAGACTATGTAGATCAAAAATCGGCATACAAAGCAATTCGTAACTCTCTCAAAGATTTGAACGATCCCTACACCCGTTTTTTAGAGCCAAAAGAATATCAAGACTTAACTAGTCAAACTTCAGGAGAGCTTTCGGGAATTGGTATTCGTTTGGGTATTGATAAAAAAACCAGCAAGTTAACTATCGTCGAACCTATTCCTAATTCCCCCGCCAGCGAAGTAGGACTCAAATCAGGCGATCGCATTGTCAGCATCAACAATAAACCAACTGAGTTGATGAGCCTCGAACAAGCCTCAGCAGAAATAAAAGGGGAAGTGGGAACGGAAGTCGAGCTAGAAATTGCGCGGGAAGGAAAGCCAGATTTTGAAGTTGCGATCGCCAGAGCGCAGATTGAGCTTCCTTCAGTCAGCTATACCCTTAAACAAGAACAAAACTCCAAAGTAGGCTATATCAAACTAGACGAGTTTAGTTCCCATGCAGCCGAACAAATGCAAAAAGCGATCCAAGACTTAAGTGAAAAACAAGCATCAGGCTTCATTTTAGATCTTCGCGGAAATCCTGGTGGATTACTTTTCTCCAGTGTAGAAATCGCTCGTATGTGGATGAAAGAAGGTGCAATTGTTTCCACTATCGATCGCAAGGGTGGTAACGAGAAATTCTCAGCCAATGGCAAATCCATCACCGATTTACCCCTAGTAGTTTTAGTTGATGGCTATTCTGCTAGTGCTAGCGAAATCTTGGCAGGAGCATTAAAAGAAAACCATCGGGCAAAGGTAGTCGGCAGCCGTACCTATGGTAAAGGGACAGTACAGTCAGTACACGCTCTTTCTGATGGTTCGGGGTTGGCAGTCACTATTGCTCGCTACTATCCTCCTAGTGGTATAGATATTAACAAAAAAGGAATTGCTCCCGATATTAAAGTAGACTTGAGCCGAGAAGAACAAACCAACTTAGCTATCAATCCCGATTTAATTGGCACAAAAGCAGATCCTCAATATTCTAGAGCCGTAACAATTCTGCAAAACGAGCCTGTTAGCACCATAGGAAACAATCTTCCCAAATCATTAACTAACAATCAAGCCATACCCAATCTACCTAATCTCAATTAAGAAAGTATAGAAAAGGAATGTTTTACTGATTGTGAATTTAAGCCTCTATTTTGGGCAAATTATTCATATGGGTTTGATGTAAATTATTTTTTCTTGGAGCGATCTATCTTTATTGATTGAATTTATCCCTCAGTTGAAGAAATAGTTTGCATTGAATCTATTGCACACAGGTAATAGTTCTGGCTGATTAAACATGACAACACCAAACGTAGCATCTGGAGTAAATTCTCCTAGCGCAACTCAATTTATTGAAGAAATTTCGATTATCATTGCTGCCAAAGATTTGACTCCAACAATGATGAGCCAAGATTTTCTTAAATTTAGCGGTATTATTCCTAAAGAGTGGGAATTAGCACAACAGCCTGTGCTAAACCCTAATTTTGCTCAACTAAATTTTACTAATGGAATTAATATTAATGCTCAACCCAAAAGTATCACTATTAGTGAGTCCTTAGGAAACAAAAAACTAGAAGAATTAAATGTTGCTACAGTAGCTAGCAAATATATCGAAAAATTGCCCCATGCTGAATATATGGGTTTAAGCTGTAGCCCAAAAATTCTTATTCCGTTTCCTACTGCGCCTGAAACTGTCCGTAAATATATTACTGGAACTCTACTTGGTTCTGGAGCGTGGAAAAACATTGGTCAAGCTCCCGTTCAAGCGGGTATTAACCTGATGTATGTATTGGATAGATGTCAACTTACTATGGCTATCTCAGAAGCCAGACTACAGCAACCCCAAAAACAACCTATCACTGCCATTCTGTTTTCAGGAAACTTTAACTACAATATTAATCCTGAAGATGAGAAAAGCGATTCGCTTTTCTCAGATTAGCAATTTTTTAGGCAACTGGAAAACTGATTTTGAAGAATTCAAAACCATAGTCACTCAAAAGTTTATGGACTCTGGTGAGGTCGATATGGGACAGTCTATTGGTGAAACAAGTCTCTTCCCTAGCCAAACGCTCTAGCTTTTTTTTGGGAAACCATTACAATAGAAAGGTTGTTCTTTTAAATTAAATAATTATGGCAGTACCAAAGAAGAAAACTTCTAAATCAAAACGTGACAGTCGCAAAGCAGTTTGGAAACGCAAAGCAGCAGTAGAAGCTCAAAAAGCTCTGTCCTTGGGCAAATCAGTCTTGTCAGGACGCTCCAATAGTTTTGTCTACCCTCAAGATGATGAAGACGACGAAGAGTAGATTTGCGCTCTGACAGCATAAATAGGCTTAAAATAATGGTGTGTTTCCCTTTGGCAAGCGCACCTTTGTGGTGCGACCCCGCGTCGACCAGCGCACCCTCGACAATAACCTCAACGGGGGAACCCCCGCAACGGTTTTGTCTCGCAAGGGAACGCGCACCTTTTTGTCTTTTTTTACTAGGTTACAATTATGCCTGGAAAGTATTTTACCAAACCAGAACCAGACCAAGGCGATCGCGTTCCTCCTGGTCAATATTTAGCCAAAGGCTTTCCCGTCCTTTCCTATGGTGAAACCCCTCAAGTCAAAACCGATGATTGGATACTAAAAGTATGGGGACTAGCCGAAGAAAAACGCTTTGGTTGGTCGGACTTCATGGATCTACCCCAACAAGACTTTACCGCCGATTTTCACTGTGTAACCCGCTGGTCAAAACTAGATGTAACCTGGACAGGGGTAAAAGTTACCGATTTTTTAGCAGCGATTGAGGTCGATCCCCAAGCAACTCATATTTTGCAACATTGCTATGGTGACTACACCACCAATTTAGCTTTAGAAGATTTCTCTCGACCAGAAAACTTTTTTGCTCACACTCTTGAGGGCGAACCCTTAACTGCCGAACATGGTGGTCCAATGCGCTTGATCGTGCCTCATCTCTACGCCTGGAAAAGCGGGAAGTGGATTAATGGTATTGAATTTCTCGACCACAATGAAGAAGGTTTTTGGGAACGCAATGGCTACCACAACCGAGGAGAACCTTGGGCAGAAGAACGTTATGCAGGACGGTAATTAATATTCAGTGATTATTAATGCTATACAGATAAATCTGTTTCTAGTAATATTAAAAAAGAAATGATTTTCAATCTATATTAAGACCAATTTATTCGAGCAATTTAAAATCAGAATTTTCGTTGCTAGAATGTCACATTTGTATTGAAATGCTGCATTATTTGCATAGGCATCTAAAATAATATCTTACGATAAAACAATTTTGGTGTATATGTAATATTACTGATAATAAAAGTATCTATTTATGCTTTCTACTGAAACTCCTCAAGTGACCGCTGAATCAAAACTAGCGCAAACAAACCGTATTCTGCTAGTTGAAGATGAAGACCTAATTAGAGAAATGGTTGTTATTGCTTTGGAAGAAGAAGGCTATGAAGTATATACTGCCAGCAACGGTCGTTCTGCTTTAAGTATGCTGCAAAATGGCGATCGCCTGGGAACGAAGTTAACTCCAGATTTGATTATCTTGGATTTGATGTTGCCAGAGGTGAACGGATTAGATATTTGTCGTCTGTTGCGCTATCAGGGAGATGTTACCCCCATTATGGTAGTGAGTGCCAAAAGCAGTGAAACAGATCGGGTACTGGGCTTGGAAGTAGGCGCAGATGACTATTTAACTAAACCTTTCAGCATGAGAGAATTAGTTGCTCGCTGTCGTGCCTTATTGCGTCGTCAAAGATACACTACAACATCTCCTAGTTCAGTTCAAAAGTATCGTGATATAAGCCTTTTTTCCCAGGAATGCCGTGTCATGGTTCGGAACGAGGAAGTTAATCTATCTCCCAAAGAGTTTCGTTTATTAGAATTGTTCATGAGCTATCCTCGTCGAGTGTGGTCGAGAGAACAACTAATCGAACAGGTATGGGGTCCAGATTTTTTGGGGGATACTAAAACCGTAGATGTTCATATTCGCTGGTTGAGAGAAAAACTAGAAGAAGAGCCTAGTCAACCTGAATATATTATTACGGTAAGAGGTTTTGGCTATCGCTTTGGCTGATTTCAATGTCAACTTATGGAATATGTTTAGGGTATGTTGATAATCGATTGAGATTTTTAACGTAACCCTAAAGAAAATATTGTCAAGATTTTATGACTAAAAACCAGATAAATAGAGTTAATAGTTGTAAACAGTATTAATATTAGGTCAATACCCTGAAGTAGCTAACCTCATCTGTTGATACCCTGAAAGAAATTAACTAAAGTTAGCTCAGTAAGGATTAGTGATTAACCTATGGCAGCTATAGACTTTTTTCTGGGATTGACAGTTGGTATAGGAGTTTATCTTGGACAGCAATACCGTTTCAAAAAGCAATTAAAAAACACCCTGAGGTCTTATGGTGCAGGAGAAGACGAAGACGTTTCTCTACCCTTAAACTCTTTAATTCGCCGACAGTTGATCGATCTAGATCGTCAGCGCAGAAAACTAGAAAAAGACAAACAGGCTTGGCAAGAATTAATCGAACAAGCACCCATCGGCTATTTACAAGTAGATGGTGAAAACCAACTATTGGGTTGTAATCAAGCAGCAAAAGACCTGTTGAGAATAGATTCTAGGCGATCGCAACGGATGCGTCTATTGTTAGAACTCGTTCGCTCTTACGACCTTGATAGTTTAATTGAAGAAACTCGCAAATCTTTTTGTCCTCAACAAAAAGAATGGATTTTTTACTTCACCCGCTATGTTTCTCCTGAAGATACGGAATATGAGAATAGTGTTCCAAGATCAAAAAAGCGAACTGTAGAATCGATCGCTCTTAAGGGTTATGGATTTCCCCTCTCCAGCCGACAGGTAGGGGTATTTATTGAAAATCGTCAGCCTTTAGTAGAATTATCGAGGTCGCGCGATCGCACTTTTTCCGATCTCACCCATGAATTGCGTACTCCCTTAACCTCTATTTCTTTAGTAGCAGAAAATTTACAACGGCGTTTGCAAGATCCCGAAAAACGTTGGGTAACTCAAATGCTCAAAGAAACGAACAGATTGATCGAATTAGTTCAAGAATGGTTAGATTTGACACAGTTACAGGCTGCTCCAGAGCGTACTCTTAAATATGAGGAGATTCAGCTACACGATTTAATTGAATCGGTATGGTTGACCCTAGAGCCAATCGCTAATCGAAAAAAGGTTGTTTTATCCTACTTAGGCGATCGCGGTCTAACCATTGCAGGCGATCGTTCTCGCCTAACTCAAGTTTTTCTCAATCTTTTAGATAACGCTATCAAGCACAATTCACTCCAAAAAGAGATTGTAGTTCAAGTATCCTCTGTAAATCTCGATGATGATTCCCCGCCAGAAAAAATTAAAATTGATGTCATTGATTCTGGCGCAGGGTTTAATGAGACTGATTTACCATATATATTTGAACGGCTTTATCGTGGCGACAAATCTCGCACCAGAGAACAAGAGGATAGTGCCTCTTTAGACGGAAGTGGCTTGGGGTTAGCTATTGTAGAACAAATTGTTCAGGCTCATGATGGAGCGATCGCAGCCAATAACCATCCTACTTTTGGCGGTGCATGGATAGAAATTATACTCCCCATTAGAAAAGACAAGAAGTAAGTACCTATTTAGTAGTTTTGGATACAAAAAATCAGCAAAACTTTAGATTTTTTGCTATTAATATAGGATATACTACGACTTTTATTTAATTAAATTAATATAATAATCAGTGACTTTATCACCAAAAGCCAATCGTTCGGTTACAAACCAACTAGAGCGTTCTATTCGGCGAGTACAGCAAGATGTTCTGCGTATGGGAACTCTAGTAGAACAATCATTTCGTCTGAGTCACCAGGCCTTATTTGAACAAGATGCCGATGCCGTCCAAAAAATCACTAATATAGAAAAGCAGATTGACATTTACTATCGTCAGATAGAATCAGACTGCGCCACATTGATGACTTTACAAGCTCCTGTAGCTCAAGATTTGCGATTGCTTAGTGCGCTGATGCAGTTAGTCAGAGATTTAGAACGTATCGGCGACTATGCGGAAGACTTAAGCGAGATGGCTGTCAAGCTAATGAAATATCCACCTCAAGAAGCTTTAAGCGATATTGCCAAGATGTCAGAACACGCTCAACTAATGCTGGCGACTAGCTTAGTGGCATTGGCAGATTTAGATGCTAGTGCGGGAGCAAGAGTAAAAGAGTTGGATGATATTGTAGATGATGACTACGATCGCCTTTATGACATAATTGCTTTTCAAACAGATGTCCCAGGAGTAATCGAACCAATTCTGCTTTTAGGATTAACGATTCGTCATTTAGAAAGAATGGCAGATCACGCCACTAATATTAGTCAACGAGTGACCTATATTGTTACAGGTAAGAGAAATTAATGGTCAGAGATAGTAATTAGCTGTCGGTAGCTGTTTATTCCTCGTTCCTTGCTCCTCATCCCTCTAACTTTAACCTTCGCTTTACATTCACATAACTGTTTCATTAGCTTATTCATTTAGTATTATTTTTGCGGGAATAAAACATTATTTTCGCATTTTCGGCTAGGTGACATAAAAGTTTTATTAGGAATAATAGGTGAGTTATTTAAAAAGATTATCTATTATCCTAGACTATATTACTCAAAGTGCTTGTGATACGGAGTCTTCACTAATATCAAACTAAAGCGATCGCAACTAACAGAAGTTATTTTTAGGGGTGTGCGGTAAGTAAAATGTCACGACGTTCTAGTTATCTAACTAAGGATTGATTATACTAGTCGAATAATTTACTAGAATCTTTATCATCAATAGTCAAGAAAGACTGTAGTTGATATTACGTTTTTAGTCGATCTATATTTTATTAAGGTGTGTGAGGATACGTATAAATGAATAAATTATTTTGGCAAACAGCAAAACTTGCTCCAGTTCTTTTCGCAGCTTCACTATTTGCTGCTGGTAGTGCTAGCGCACAAAGTGTTTCTGCTGACAAAGAAGCAGTCAACAATACTCTTCAACAAATCGATAATTATCAACAATTAGAATCAGGCAATTTATCCCAAGTAACTAACGTCAATCAACTACGTGACGTATCTCCTACAGATTGGGCTTACGAAGCACTACGTAGCTTAGTAGATCGTTACGGCTGTATCTCTGGTTTCCCCAACCAAACTTACCGTGGTAGTCAACCCCTTACTCGTTATGAGTTTGCTGCTGGTTTAAACTCCTGCTTGAACCAAATTGAACGTCTGATTGCTTCTCAAGAAAGCGTTGGTTCAGAAGAACTAGATACAATCAACCGTCTAACTCAAGAATTTGAAGCAGAATTAGCTACTATTGGCGGCAGAGTTGACGAAATTGAAAGTCGTACTGCGGTATTAGAAGACAGTCAATTCTCTACAACTACCAAACTGAAAGGTGAAGCAATCTTTGCTATTTCTGACGCTTTTGGTGGTGGTATTGATTTTGAAGACACTGTAGGTGACTTCAATGCAGATGGTGAAGAAAACGATACTGACCTTGAAGACTTTGTTGGTCAAAACGGTGGCGATCTTGATGGAGATGGCAACATTGAAGATGATGAAATTGATGAGTTCAAAGATAACTTTGAAGACGATTCTGAATTGGATGATGAGACTACATTCAGCAGTCGTGTCCGTTTAAACTTCGACTCTAGCTTCTTCGGGAAAGATCGCTTGAGAGCCAGATTAGAAGGTGGTAACGTTACCAGATACGATGAAGACTTGACTGGTACTGATTCTACTCGTCTTGGTTTTGATACCAATAATGACTTCGATATTGAAGTTACCGATTTACACTATCGTTTCCCTCTAGGTGAAAAAGCCAATATTTGGGTAGGACCACAGGGTCTAGATCTAGACGATATCTTTGCTGTAGCTAACCCAATGTTGGAAAGCTCTGGTAGCGGTGCGTTGTCTCGTTTCAGTCGTCGCGACCCAGTTCTATTCCGTGGTACTGAAGGTGCTGGTGCTGGTGTTAACTTAGACTTGATTCCAGACAAAGTTGGTGTTAACTTCGGTTACTTGACTGACAATGCTTTCGATCCTCAAAGCGGTAGTGCAACCGACGGAACCGAAACAGAAGGTTTGTTTGGTGGCTCTTTTAGTGCTGGTGGACAACTTGAGTTCACTCCTATTGAGGCTTTGACTATAAATGCAACTTACATTCGTAACTATCAAACTGCTGATAGCGTTAGCCAAGCTGGTGGAACAGTAAATGGTGCTGCCGATCAACCTTTTGGCGCAGTTGATACTGCCGCTAACAAGATCGGTGCAGGCGTTAATTTAGAAGTTGGCGAGAAGATTATTCTAGCTGGTTGGGGTGGTTATGCTGACGTATCCAGTTTGGGTCTAGTAAATGTCAATGGTGACGACGCAGATCAATCTGGACAAATCTGGACATGGGGAGCTAACGTTTCTATCTTAGATTTGGTTAAAGAAGGTTCTCAACTATCTCTTGCAGGTGGTATGCTTCCCAAATTCACTTCTGATGATGCTGTAGGAGAAGGACAAGTAGGTTTGCAAGAGGATTATGATACTTCTTATCTAATCGAAGCTCTTTATAAGTTCCCTCTTAATGACAACATCCACATCACTCCTGGTGCTTACGTAGTAATCAATCCTAACCATGTTGATACTAGTGACAGTGTGGTTGTTGGTACAGTCCGTACTACTTTCGAGTTCTAAATTAATGATTTGGGTCAAACCAACTTAATTAATACTTACTTAGAGCAGAGCCGACTAAATCGGCTCTGTTTTTTTATGCGTTAAAAACAGATTGAAGAGTTTGTATACTATAATCATTAGTCACTCTGATGAGTTTTCACAGCCAGAAAGTCAAAAGACAAACGGTCATATTTCCTTTTTACTTGTTCCTCATCCCTTATCCCTCATCCCTTATCCCTCATCCTTCATCCTTCATCCCTTTCATGAAACTCGACCCTAAAATTCCTTCTGGTAGACTCCAAGACAAATGGGACAACTATAAAGATCGCTGCAAGCTAGTTAGTCCAGCCAATAAGAAAAAGCATACCATCTTGATCGTTGGTACGGGTTTAGCTGGAGCGTCTGCTGCTGCTACTCTGGCGGAGTTGGGCTATAACGTCAAAAGCTTTTGTATCCAAGATTCACCCCGTCGCGCCCACAGTATTGCAGCCCAAGGGGGAATTAATGGAGCGAAGAATTATCCCAATGATGGGGATACTGTCTGGCGTTTGTTTTATGACACCATTAAAGGTGGTGACTATCGTTCTCGTGAAGCTAACGTACATCGATTGGCACAGATTAGTAATCAAATTATCGATCAGTGTGTGGCTCAAGGCGTACCTTTTGCTCGTGAATACGGCGGGCTGTTGGCAAATCGTTCTTTTGGTGGGGCGCAGGTATCTCGTACCTTTTATGCCAAAGGACAAACAGGACAACAACTGTTGTTGGGGGCTTATAGTGCTATGTCTCGCCAAATTTCGGCAGGGAAAATTGAGATGTTTCCCCGTCGCGAAATGTTGGACTTGGTATTGATAGATGGGAAAGCGAGGGGAATCGTTATGCGTAACCTCCTTACAGGAGAAGTTGAACGTTACGCAGGAGATGCGGTACTCCTTTGTACGGGTGGCTACAGCAATGTATTCTATCTCTCAACTAATGCCCGTAACTCTAACGTAACTGCTGCTTGGCGATGTTATAAACGAGGAGCATTGTTTGCTAATCCTTGTTATACCCAGATTCACCCTACCTGTATTCCCGTGTCGGGATCTTATCAGTCTAAGTTGACTTTGATGAGTGAAGGGTTGCGGAATGATGGACGAGTATGGGTTCCAAAACAACCAGAAGATAAACGTCATCCCAATCAGATTCCTGAAGCAGATCGAGATTACTATTTAGAGACTAGATATCCTAGCTTTGGTAATCTTGTTCCCCGTGATGTGGCTTCTCGCAATGCCAAACAGGTTACGGATGAAGGTAAAGGAGTAGGAGAAACAGGACTAGCTGTTTATCTTGATTTCCGAGATTCAATCAAAAAGCTAGGGAAAGAGACAATTAGCGATCGCTATGATAATCTGTTTCAGATGTACGAGCGCATTACAGGAGAAAATCCCTACGAAGTGCCAATGCGGATTTATCCCGCAGTACACTACATTATGGGGGGCTTGTGGGTTGACTACAACCTGATGAGTACAATTCCTGGTTTGCACGTCTTAGGAGAGGCAAATTTCTCCGATCATGGGGCAAATCGTCTCGGTGCTAGTGCCTTGATGCAGGGACTATCCGATGGTTATTTTGTAATTCCCTACACTCTAGGAAATTATATTGCCAGCACCGATCTACCACCAGTAGATACTACCCATGATGCCTTTGCCGAAGCAGAGAATAATGTAAATATTAAAGTAAACAAGCTTTTAAATATCAAAGGGAATAAAACCGTCAGCCAGTTTCATCGTCAACTAGGTAAGATTTTGTGGGACTATGTGGGAATGTCCCGTAATAAGGCTGGTTTGGAAAAAGCGATCGCACTTATTGCGGAATTAAAACAAGAATTTTGGCAAAATGTAACCATTCCAGGCGATTCTCATACCTTTAATAAAAACCTTGAATTTGCTGGGCGAGTTGCTGACTTTTTGGAATTAGGCGAACTCATGGCGCGGGATGCCTTAGATCGACAAGAATCTTGTGGCGCACATTTCCGCGAAGAATGTCAAACCTCAGAAGGAGAAGCACAACGCAACGATGAGCATTATTCCTATGTTGCTGCTTGGCAATATCAAGGAGAGGAACAAACTCCAGTATTACAAAAAGAACAATTAGAGTTTGAAAATGTTGAATTGACTCAGAGGAGTTACAAGTAACTGGTGTTAACGTGAGTTCGAGATAAATATATTTATCAGCACAACAAGCATACTATTTGCTACACCAGAGAAAAATAAATTTTCTCTTAAACTGTAACCCCTTCCAATTCATCTTCAGTAGACTCATATAACTCTTTTAACTTCTCCAACTTCTCTTCATCGGCATTCCATAAACCCCTTCCTTGAGCTTCAAGCGATCGTGCGACAATATTACGAAAGGCTTCGGGATTGGCTTCTCTTAACTTGGCTGCCATGGCTGCATCTAAGGCATAGGTATCAACTGCTTGGTCGTATACCCAGTCATCTTTAAAATTAGCCGTACCGCCCCAACCGATTAATGCCGTCATCCGCTGGGAAATTTCATAAGCACCACCCGAACCCTGATCCGCCATTGCTTCCGCCCATTTAGGGTTGAGTAATTTAGTGCGGTATTCCATGCGGAGTAAGTCTTTTAATTTGCGGGGATTGGTATCTTTAGAGAAGCTTTCGACAAAAGAGGCTTCTACTTCCTTACCGCTTTGTTTTTCCGCAGCCAGTTTTAAACCGCCCGTGTTGCCATAATATTCTTGAATATCCGTTAAGCCATATTCTACCGAGTCAATTTCTTGGATAATTTGGCTGCTGGTTTCTAGTAGCTTAGTTAATACTTCTGGTCTAGCCTGTCCCTTATCCTTGCGTCCATAGCTAAAGACGTTGCGATTTTTCCAAGTGTCTGCAAGTTCGTCACTAGATTCCCAATTACTATCTACTACTTGGTCATTTACCAAAGAACCAAAATCACCAGCAGGATTAGAAAACATTCTTGCGCTAGCGTTATCTATACCTTGAGCTTCTAATGCTAAACAATGCTTGCGAATATAGTTATTATCTTCCGATTCCTCTGCTTCTGCTGCCCTTCTAAACAAATCGTCTAGCAACTCAATAATGTTGACAAAAGTATCGCGGAAAATACCCGATAGGTTGGCTAAAATATCAATGCGAGGATGTCCGACTTCTTCGACGGATTTTAATTCATAACGAACAATTCTCCCCGTACCTTCTTT
This sequence comes from uncultured cyanobacterium, assembly GCA_963799375.1. Taxonomy (GTDB): domain Bacteria; phylum Cyanobacteriota; class Cyanobacteriia; order Cyanobacteriales; family Xenococcaceae; genus Waterburya. The sequence goes on along the minus strand of CAWCWY010000020.1, from coordinate 288,357 downwards.
TACAGGTTCAGCACCTACTAAGTTCTAGTAAAATACCTAAAGACTCGCCTTTAGTTTTAATCGAATCTAATCCCCACAGCATTACCGCCACAGTTTCGGGATACGCACCTTTTTCTTCTAAATTCTGTTGCAAAATCTTTTTAGCTATTTCTCTACCTCTTTCATAAGCAGCAGGGGAAGGCATTCGATAGGGATCTAAAGCGTGGATATTTCTACCTGTAGGCAATACTCCGCTACCATCTCGTAAGTAAATCGCCACCAGGCGCAGGAGGTATATATTCCCCATTTAAACCCCGCAATAGGTTGGTCATTTCATCAGTATTCTGAGTTAGTAAGTCTCTAATTTTCTTTCCTTCTTTCAATCTATGAGACAAAACCAAATCATCCTCTTTCTCCTCTGCGCCTTAGCGTCTTTGTCATGCGGTTTATCCGTGCGAGAGATAATTCCATCAATCTCACCTTCCGATAATTCCCCATCAAAATACGCTTCCAAATAAGACTTCAATTGTTCCGTATCTGGCTTTTGTCCCAATACGTGCAAACCCAGAAGAAAACAAACGCTGTTCTAATACCTGCAAGTATTCATATACCTGCACAAAATACTGATTAATAACATTTTTGCTAAATAGCTTAGAATTCTCGGCAGTAAAATCAATTCCCTGTTTTATTCCTGACTCGAACTTACAGTCTTTCTCCAAACCGACATCGACTATCTTCTGACAAATAATATCTCTCAAGGCATAATTTTTCTCGGTATCTTCGCGATATTCGCCAATTAATTCCCGCAGCGAAATTAGTTCCTTATATAAACCCGCACGTCCGTAAGGAGGAACATTATGAGAAACTAAAACACCATAACCGCGACGTTTTGCCAAAATCGATTCTGATGGATTATTAGCTGCATAAATATACAGGTTAGGAATATCTCCCAATAAAATATCCGACCAAGAATAACCCGTGTTACCCAAAGGCGATCCTGGCAGCCATTCAACTGTACCGTGCATCCCAAAGTGAACTACGGCATCAGCTTGATATTCATTTTGCAACCATTTGTAAAAAGCCGTGTATTGAGGATGGGGAGTTAGGTCTTTTTCAAACATTAACCGCATCGGATCTCCTGCAATACCCAACGGTGGCTGTACTCCTATCCAAACATTACCTAATTGAATACCGCCGATTTGAAATTCATCACCGTAGGTTTTAATTCCTGTACCTGTGAGAGACTGCCATTGTTTTTCTACTCTGCTAGTTTGCAGATATCCCAACCATTTTTCTAGAGTACGAACATTTACCTGATTTACAGGGGTAATAGATTCATCGGCTTCTTTTACCTGCTTGATTATTTCTTCGCCATCGACCGGTAATTCTCCTACGTCATAACCTTGGGCTTTTAGTGAATGAAGCAAGTTAAGTAAACTCTTGGGTACGTTTAATAGTGCTGCTGTACCTGCTGCGCCATAACCAGGGGGAAAATTATATAAAATTATTGCTAGCTTTCTCTCTGGTGTAGGTGTCTGGCGTAAGCCAATCCAGTTTTTGAGTCTCCCTGTAAGACGGTGGAGTCTTTCGGGTACGAGATATATATCTTCTCCTACTAAACCACCTAAAGGTACAGTATCGATCGCGCCATCTAATTCAGGAAGGGAATACAAAACTACACTTTGCAAACCACCAATTCCCTGACGAGTCCAAGAATGGATATCTTGTATCAGTAAAGGTGCAGCAACTATATAAGGTATGTTTTTAGCAGTGAGTATTCGTTTGGCTACTTCTACCTGTCTACCCCCCTCCATCGAACCTGCGGGACCTCCTACTAGAGGAAAACCAATGGTAGAAACGATCGCATCTACCTTCACTGCATCTTGTTTTAAGGATAATATTTCTTTATTACCCAGTTGTCTTTGTTCTTGTTCGTAGGTAGTAGTCATCCAGTCTCTAACTGCAACATGACCCTCTACACCGTTGATAAATATGGGAAGGGGAATCAATCCCTGAGATTCAAAATGTTTAATTAACTGGGGGATGTAGGGTTGATTGGTAATGACGTGCTTGCGATATAGCAAAATCCCAATTGTCGGTTGGGGCGAACTGGCCGTTCGCCCGTACATGGTTATTATGCCACTCAAGATAATCCTGTGGCGACGTAAAATAACCCTGATATTCAGGATGTAGCAAACCCATGTTGGGGGTTTCAATTGGCTGAGGAATCTCTCCAACGGTTAAACCCAGATATTTCTCTGCTAACGTCCAACACATCGAGGCAACGTTTTCTGTTCCGCCTGCATTCCAATAGCCGTAGATAATTAACCAGTTACGTAAATCCTGTACTTTTTTACCTGGAACGTATTTTAATAATTTGGGTCCTGTTTTGAGAAAGCTGATATAACCAGCAAGCTTATCTTCTTCTTTGCCATTACCAAACTTACTGAGAATAAATTTAACAGGCTTAGGCATTCCTTTGGGCTGATCGCCAATAGCAAATTTACCCAACTGGGTCAAACTCATCAACTCCAAAGCCGACTCAAACACTAGCCTAATGGGAATATCTTTGACTCTTTCCCGCAGCCAAATCACCTGATCGTAATCGAAAATCAAGCTACCAAAAAAAACATCGGCAGACTGTAGCGCAGCTTCTACTACACTAGGAGAAGTGGTAATGTCGCGATCGCTAAAAACTATCACTTCTAACTCTCCACAACGCGCAGTAGCCATCTCTGCTGACTTTCGGTAGAGGTTAGCGTTAAAAGATTCAAATCCCGCAATCAAGACAATCCGTTTCATATAGCCTGGCTTCTTAAAATTTCTTTATATATCTACCTTGATTGTAAGGAAATTCTCAGATAAAGGCGATTCTGGTCATGGAGAATAAGTTTAGACAACTCCCATTTGGGATAAATCTGAGGTTTTTTCAGAATTTGTAGCTAAGAGTCAAAACAGGGAAGAAAACTAAACCTAAAAAAGCTGGATGGGACAATAATTATTTGGTTAAAGTCTTAGCTGCTTGAGTATGCTTTTGCCCTGTCATCCTTTGTATCTTCGCAGTACAATTGAGCCTCAAAGATATAGAATGATAGGCTAAGTGTGCCAGATTTAATTTAATTTAAGATATTAATCGTACATTTCTCAATCCAATTTAATGTTAGCCGTATCTTTAAGAGCATTATTCTTTCTATCAAATTAAATGAACGAACGACTAATTTCTTTACTGGGATTAATAGCTTTTATAGGGTGCGGATATCTGTGTTCCAACAATCGTTCAAGAATTCGATGGTCTACGGTACTTTGGGGAATAAGCTTACAACTAATTCTGGCGTTATTTATTCTCAAAACTACAGTTGGATTGACGCTCTTTCAATTTCTGGGAGATCTCACGAGGCAATTTCTCGATTTTTCCGATGCGGGGGCAAAATTTATTTTTGGAGAGGGATTTGAGGAACATTTTATTGCTTTTAAAGTTTTACCGACGATTATCTTTTTCTCCGCCTTTATTTCTTTACTCTATTACTACAAAATTCTCCCGAAAATTGTTGCTGCCTTGGGATGGGTGATGATGCGAACGATGAAAACTTCTGGGGCGGAGTCTTTTAGTTGTGCTGCTAATATCTTTGTCGGACAAACAGAAGCACCACTAATAATCAAACCCTATTTGCCTACTCTAACCATGTCAGAACTTCATGCAGTAATGACTGGAGGTTTTGCCACCATCGCAGGAGGAGTCATGGCTGCCTACATTTCTTTGGGAATACCACCAGAACACCTGATTGCAGCTTCTGTTATGTCTGCACCAGCAGCTTTAGCCATGGCAAAAATCTTCTATCCAGAAACGGCTAAACCCGAAACTACAGGCAAAATCGAGATAGAAGTTAAATCCAACTATATCAACGCCCTCGATGCTATTACTACGGGCGCATTGGATGGTTTGAAATTGGCTCTTAATGTGGGGGCAATGTTAATCGCTTTTTTGGGCTTGTTAGCTTTGGTTAATGGAGCTTTAGGCTGGATGGGAGGGTTATTGGGCTTCGAGGGGCTATCTTTGGAATGGATTTTGTCCTATTTAATGTTTCCTTTTGCCTGGTTGATGGGCATACCTTTGGCTGACTGTTCTCAGGTGGGAATTTTATTGGGAAAAAAAGTTATTCTCAATGAATTTATTGCCTATCTAGATTTACAAAAGATGATCCCCACTCTCACCGAAAGAACGACGATTATTGTGACCTATGCCTTGTGTGGTTTTTCTAATCTGGGGTCGATTGGCATTCAAATTGGAGGACTAAGTGCGATCGCCCTTAACCGACAACAGGATTTAGCACTTTTAGGATTAAGAGCGATGATTGCTGGTTCTTTGGCTTGTTTTATGACAGCTTGCGTGACGGGGATGCTGCTATGATTTATCTTTTTGATGTCCAAAAATTCTCACAAAAATACGATCGCATCCTCTGCGAACTTGGAATTTGCTTAAAATCTGGCAAGCAAACTCAGTTGAAATTAAATTGAAATTATCTCATCCTAAAATGGTAATTGCAATTTTTAATTGATTTTATCGGCGATCGCACTTTCCTATCTTTTGAGAAGTTTAGTAAGGACTACTTGTTAATGGAACGTGATATTGATTCAGATGGTTGCTCAAAGAGTCACGATCCCAATCGTTTTTTAAATCGCGAAAAGAGGCATGGACATGGTTTGCCTTGACATCACTACTTACTACACCAAAAGTATTGGACTGAAGAAGCTCGACTAAATAGCGATCGCTTTGAACGCGAACATAGAGTTCATCGTGTTCATTATTGCGATCTCCAAACCACCATACACGAGATTTAGCTAGGGACTGTCTCAAGGTACTCTCGTCAATTCCCTGATTGGCCTGCATTTGCCAAAATTCGCGAACAAAATCCCAGAGTAGATCTTGCTGTAGATTACTTAGCTTGGCAACTGGTATCCCTGGCTTTTCATCCTTTAAGTAACTGGCTGCATTTAAAGGGACATCTGTTCCTCCCTTCAACTCAGCGTGAGGAAGAACAGACCAAGCTCCCTGTGCCATCTCTTCTTCATTTAAAGATTGTAAAAATGAACGAGCCAGCCAAGTTTCGCGATGGAGCAGCTGTTGTCCTTCTTCGGTTTGCCAACGGACATATTCTTCTTCTTCTTCTGTTGGAGGGCTTTGAGGAACAATCATTGGGCTAGAACCAAAAAACATCGGTGTCGCACCAATCTCAGGCTGAGTGCCTTTGCCATCAAAGGTAAGATTCAAACTAAGGTGATGTCCTTCAAATCGAATTCCCCAAGGATTTGCCAACAAGGGAACGCTAGCCACAGCAGGTTCGCCAAAAATAGCAACGTAAAAATCAGAACCCTTGCGATAAGACGGAGGTGTCCATTCAGCGACTTGAGGACTACCAATGACCTGATATTTTTCAGGATCTGCTCGATGGGCATTCTCCATTTCTTCGATTAGCCCTTCACGATTCATCGTTTGAATTGCTCGCGAATAGCCTGCGTTACTATAGCTTTTCATCAATACATTGTTCAGCGCAATTTTTTGTCTGGTGTTGAGTTCCGACATTCGCAAGCCGACATTGTCTTCTCTACATTGCGCGAGTACATAGCAAAAAGCTCTGGTTCGATAGGGGTTATCAAAAGGTAATACAACAGCAGCACGCTGCTCTTTATCAAGCAAGGATAAGAAGTTTTGGGTTGCAGCTACAATTTCTTGGTAACGTATCGATTGTACCGACCGAGATAATCCTGGATCGAATGTTTCGAGATAATTCTGAGAATTGCTTTGAATTTCTAAAGCATCGCGATCGTTTAAATGTTCTGCGTAGCCGATACTTCCTGTCAATAATAGTGAAGCTCCTAAACAAAGAGCAGTGGTCGAAATTGAGTAAAGGAATAATTTCATGTCTATTAATTTTAAAAGCTTTGAAAATATATTTATACCTTTTAATCTATTCTCGAAACTTGATAATCTTGTGAAGAAGTAGTAGGTAAACTATTAGTCCAAAATCACAATAGACAATCATTTCTTCTACTTTTTGCCTGTCGTTTTACAACTGCTTGGGTAAATTGCAAACTTACGTCCTCACAAAGTCAGTAATATGTTATATACTCCAGCATTTTCTTCCTCAAGGAAGATACTCAACATCAGTAGTAATTGTTAGTCTAAAAAAAACTAACGCGCAGTGAAAGCAAGATATGGCATTATCAGTTGTAGTATTAAGTCCAGATACCGAACTCGGACGAGAAACGATTAGACAGTTAGTAACGAAAGAATATCAGGTAACGGGTATTGGTAATAATGCAGATGCGAACAAGCTGCGCGAAATTGGTGCTGTCTATGCTCAAGCAGATCTTACTAAAGCTAGCGAACTAAAGGAGGCAATACAGGCTGCAAAACCAGATGTTGTAATAAACCTGACTCCTCAAATTGCTAATACTTTGCTACACGATGGTCACAATTGGAAAGGATACGATGAAACTTTACCAGCTACTACCAACGCACTGTTAGCCGCATTAAATGATATTGAGATTAAGCTACTAGTTCATGCTAGCTATGCTTTCCTCTATGGCAATGCTCAAGATGCGACAGAAAACACGCCGTTAACTGCGCCTGACGGCGATCCTATCTTTGGTTCGGCAATTGAAATAGAAGAACAAATAACTAATAGTAACCTTCCTTATTGCTTGTTACGAATGGGCTTTCTCTATGGTCCACAATCAGAAGATTTAAAAAAATATGAAACTTCCTTTAAGTTAAAGCGTCCCTACTATGCAGGACCAGAAGATAATTTGGCTAACTTTTTGCATTACGAAGATGCAGCTAAATCCCTAGTGTTAGTAGTCGAACAGCAGCCAGTTGGAGAAACATTTAATGTTGTCGATGGTGCGCCTATTGCTTTTGCTAAATTTATCGATACTTATGCCATAAAGTTAGGTTATAGTCAGCCTGGGCATATCCCTTTGTTCACTGCCCCTGTAGCCAAAGTGATTATTAAAGAGCCACAGATGGAAATACTAGATTGCTCAACTACGGTAAAAAGCGATCGCATTCGTCAGCAGCTTAATTGGAGTCCTAGCTATAATACGTATCAAGAAGGTTTAGAGCAAACTCTTTCCGTCTGGCAACAACAGGGAGTCGTTGATAAATAAAAACTAAAATCAATAACTGATTAACGCAAAATAATTAAAAAGCAATAGTTCGAATAAAAATAATATTTGCTACTTTTACCAAACAGGTTGGTAATTATCTGCGGTAAGTTCCCATTGACGATCGTAAACATGAACTTGTTTGGTTGAGCCAGAATCATTAACTAACTCCCCCTGGCTATGACTCCAGGCAAGTAAACTCCCTTCAAGATTAAAAATATTGATTCCCTGCTGTCTTAACTTCTGGGCATATTTTCCACTACGATAACCAATAGTGCAGTATGCCACCATCATTGAGTCTCTGTTACTATAATGTGCTAAATTTTCTTCAAACTCTTCTATAGAGATCGCACCAGGAATAATCGATACTTCTCTTTCTTTAGGCGATCGCACGTCAACTAAAACAATATTTTTTTCCTGCTGTTGTAACTGCTGTAAATCTTCTACTGCAATGCTTTTTACTTGGGGAAACTCTGACGCATATTTTTGATACATGGTGGCAACAAGCGATCGCCTGTCTAACTCCGACTCCACTACAATATTCTGCTGACACCCAAAGATAGTTAAAACTGCAAGTAATACAAGAGCATTAATTAAATACTGTTTAAATAGCGAATTGAATCTAACTTCATCCCTCATCCTTCATCCCTCATCCTTCATCCCTCATCCTTCATCCTTCATCCCTCATCCCTCATCCCTCATCCCTCATCCTTCATCCCTCATCCCTCATCCTTCCACTGAGTCTTATTAACAAACAATTCTGTCGCATCGTCTTTCTTCAAAGGCTTGGCAAAGAAGTAACCTTGAGCATATTCACAGTTGAAACCAGCTAAAATTTTTCTTTCTTCATCTGTTTCTATTCCTTCGGCAATCACATCCATACCTAGTTTGTGAGCCAAAATTACAATTGTATTTACAATTTCTATATTTTTAGATCCTTGACTCATATTACTCACAAAAGAGCGATCTATTTTTAAAGTGTCAGTCGGAAAACGATGTAAATAACTAAAGGATGAAAACCCCGTTCCAAAGTCATCCATACTAATTTTGAGATTTAATTCTTTTAACTGGTTAAGTAAAACAATTGTATTTTCAACATCATCCATCACCATACTTTCAGTGATCTCCAATTTTAGATTAGCTGGATCGAGTTCGGTTATAATCAGTGCTTCCTGAATTTGCGCTAACAAATCTGGTTGGGCAAACTGTCTGCTGGATAAATTTACGCTCATCACTACATTTTCCGCATGAGGAAATTTATTGCGCCACTCTTGCATCTGACGACAAGCAGTTTCTAAAATCCATTTACCCATCGGTACAATCAAACCCGTTTCTTCTGCCACAGGAATGAAGTCCCCAGGAGAAATAAAACCTCTTGTGGGAGAAATCCAGCGTACCAGAGCTTCAAAACCTGATATTTTTCCTGTAGTAAAGGAAATTATGGGCTGATAGTAAAGTTCAAACTCTTCGTTGGTAATAGCTTGGTTTAAATCGGCTTCTAATTGCAGTCTTTTCAACGCCTGTTCGTGCATTTTGGTAGCAAATACCTGATGCTGATTTTTGCCAGACACCTTTGCTTTATACATTGCTGTATGGGAAGCCTGTAACAACTCTTCTGGTTGAAAGTCTTCTCCAATGCGGTTGAGAGCTAAACCAATACTGGCAGAAGTAAAAACTTCTTGCTCCCTTAGTTGAAAAGGAATAGCTAATTCTCGATCTAATCGATTAGCTACTTGAATCGCTTCTCCACTATCTTTCGATGTTTTGAAAGCGATCGCAAATTCATCTGCCCCTACCCTAGCCAAAATAGCTTTAGAGCCAATATTGTCTTGCAAACGTTGTGCTGTATCCACTAAAACGCGATCGCCCGCCTGGTATCCCAAACCATCATTGATTAATTTGAAACGATCTAAATCCAAGCATAAAATAGCTATGTAACCATCTGCTTTAAAGCGATTTCTTTGTTTTAACTCTTTTAACTGCTTGGCAAATAAAGTACGATTGGGCAACCCTGTCAAAGAGTCATAGAAAAGATTATATAAAGATTTGTAACCCAAAACGCTGGCAGCAGTCAAAGCCAGAGCGATCGCAGCAGGAACAAACGGAATCCACCCTGCAAAAGCAAAGGTAACTAAACATATCCCCCACAGACTAGCTGTACTTCCCACTACGACGATGGCAATAGACAGAGGATGCTTGATTTTCCAAGCGATCGCAGCCCCCAATAATGACCAACCCCAAATCCACAAGCCTTCAACCCACTCAGCCCAAAACCAGATTAAGGGTGCGCCATCTAAAGTCACACTCAATATTTGACTGACCATTTGAGCATGAGCTATCACCCCAGGCATAAAGGTTTGCGAGCCTCTGTAGGGAGTCGGAATAATATCTTTAATACTAGGCGCACTCGTACCGATTAAAACAATCTTGTCTTGAATCAATTTGGGGTCAACTTGTCCTGTTAAAACATCAGTTAAAGTTACTGTTTTGGCAATACGAGGAGAACGATAATCGATTAAAATTTGCTTTCCTGCTGTTTCAGAAGGCTCTAATTGATAACCCCCAGAATTGGCATTTAGATCGGGAAAAACCACATCTCCAATCTGCAAAGAATCATCGTGGGCTTGAAACTGAATATTACGCCCTGCTAAATATTTAAGACTCAACTGTAAAGAGAAAGAATACATTTTTTCATCTTCTCTTTCTCCAAATTCGACATACATTAAGTTGCGACGCAGCACATCATCTTCCACGTCTACCACTACGTCATTAAAGCCAATTTGACTTTTAGCTATCCCAGGTGGTGCAGAGACGCTATTGTTTCCGTTGCCAATTAACTGAATTACCGTCACATTATCTTTTTGTAATTCCTGTCTTAGAGCATCTGTTCCTGGTGGATAGGGAACTTCTCGATAAAGATCGAAGCCAATTACTTTTGGTTGATGTTGTTGAAGATTATTTAATAATTGAGCAATAGTATCATCTGTAATCGGCCAGCTATTTTGTTTTTCAATATCTTTGTCGGTAATTTCTACTACGAGTAATCTAGGATCTATTTCATTTTTATTCTGTAAATTTACCATCCAGTCATAAACTAGTAGCTCCAAAACTTGTAATCCACCAAAACGTCTAGCTCCTAAAATTATTGTTGTAATTAAAATAGTTAAAAACAATAAAGATAAAGTATAAGTACCAAGCAAGCTTTTAGCTTTTTTGAGATTATGTCGTATGCTCTTAGTTTTACTTTCTGTATATTTCATCGGTTATTTTATTTTCCATTTGTATTTTTTGCCCAATATTACTTAAGTAAAAACATAGAAAATATTTAGATAGCTAAATAGAAAAATATTCAATTTTTTATTCTAAGATTTAATGTTTAAACAAGTATACTTTCAATTAGAGATAGTGGACATATAGTATTAAACAGAATTACTATAGTTATAGTATTGTCGTGTTTATTTCGCACTCGAATAAATAATTAAAGATGTTTAATATTAAAGATCTAAATAAAAAAAATACTAGTATTTTCAGCCTATTGGTAATAATAAATATTATATTAGTGAGTTTAGCCATTCCCGTCCGCGCGGAAAAGACAACCAAACAGAACAATAGTTCCGATTATGGTTTGCCTACTCATCGTCGAGATGGAGGTAGCAGAGGCAACAATGATAGTTGCATGAGCGATGCTAATAGCAGTAGTTTAGTGGCATTAATTCCTGAAGAAACTGTTGGTATTAATGCTTCGGCTTCTCCTAAGTTATTCTTTTATATACCTAAAGTTAAAGCACAAAAAACTTTGGAATTCGTACTCCGCAATGAACAAGACGAATTAATGTATGAAGCCTTTTTAACTACAAAAGGTGAAGGCATCATAAGCGTTGACATTCCTGCTGATGTCCAAGCCAATTTAATCGAGCGAGATACAGATTATCACTGGTATCTTTCTATGATTTGTAATTCTAAACAGCGATCGCGAGATATTGTTGTCGAAGGATGGATGCGTCAGTCAGCAGTTGATGTTGTTAGCCAGCAAGAGCTAGATACGAACCCCGTCGCACAGGCTGAACTTTATCAAGAGCAAGGCTATTGGTTTGATGCCCTTTCTGTCTTAGCAAGCGATCGCCCTTTTCCAGAGGAAGAACCAATGATTAAGGCTAAGTGGTCAGAATTATTAGCATCAGTCGGTTTAGAAGAATTAGCTGCTGCACCCTTTATTGAAAGTGAATTAATTGAAGATTCAATCAAATAGCAACTATTAATCGCCGATTGCTTATTTGAATAACAGGAAAAGAGGGATAGAAAACTAAATTTAGTTTTTTACTCCTTATTTTTTTAAGCTCAATAAAGAACGCCAAAGAAACTTGGGTAAAGACAACATCCTGCGCCAACGCCAAGGCTCTTGATAGAGACGATATGACCACTCCAGATTGTTATTTCTCAGCCATTCAGGGGCGCGAGATTTGTTTCCCGCCCAAATATCAAAACTACCACCAACACCTACCCAAATAGCATTGGGACACAAATGGCGATTTTCCTTAATCCAAAGTTCTTGTCTAGGTACTCCTATCCCCACAAAAATTAGTTTGGGTTGCTTTTCTTGTAGAGTTTGCTTCCACTTAATTACTTCCTCTTCAGAAATATATCCATCCTGACTTAAAATATTTAAGTTGGGAAATTTTTGCTGCCAAGTTTTTACCGCTTGAACAGCCGTTTCAGGAGTTCCACCAAAAAAGCAGATAGAGCGAACCACATCAGCCTGTCCAATTTTGACGATCAGAGATTCAGCCAATTCTATACCAGGACAACGTTGATGTTTAACCCCTCGTAATCGCATATAGATAATTATCCCCGAACCATCAGGAATAACTAGCTCTGCTGACTTTATTGCTTGGCTAAGGGCAGGATTTTCTTCTGCCATCATAGTCATCTCAGCATTCAAGGTGACAACATGAGTACCAATACCTCGATCTAGCCTATCTAACAGCCAGTTTGAATAATCATTGAGGAGATGAACATAAAGGCTAAGAATAGGAAATGTTTGGGGAGTGGGTAAATTACTTTCTGTAGTTAACATAAATTATAAATTTTGGTTATTTTGTGGATAACCACATACAGTTAGGACAGTTAGAGCAGTTAGAGCAGTTATAGGCAATCGATAATTTGGTCATGTTAGTCTCAAACCCCTATTCTTCCGTTAAAGATTATATTTTGTCCGAACCATTGCACATATAGCCGTACAAAATTAAATTAGGACAACTTTCGATATCTGCTCGTAAGGATAAAGGATAAGAAGCCACCTATAGACAATAAAATTACATTAGACCAATATGTCCTAACTAAAGTGCGTATTGCTATATACACGAGCTTAAGTAAACTTAACAGCCGTTCCAGTAGCAGTAATTAAAAGCAAGACTCCCTTGTTATCTACACTGATTGTACCCGTATCGATTTCAATGCCAATCACTCCATCAGCATTCAACTTTTGAGCGCGTTGCTTGAGTTCTTCGATCGCTTTTTGTTGTCCTTTCTCAAAAACTTTTTCATAGCTACCAGTACGCCCTCCCAAAGTGTCTCTAATTCCTGCAAAAAAGTCTTTAAGGACATTCGTGCCATATACTACTTCGGCAGTAACTATTCCCAAATAAGTTTCAATAGACTGATTTTGAACTGTATCGGTAGTAGTAACTAACATTTAAATAAAAAATACTATTATTAATAGACTTTAAATATTTTATCAGTTTTCAGTTTTCTCGATCCTGTTAAATTAAAGCCTGACTATTTTATTTGAGTCAATTCCCATATGAACTACTCTACTTTAGATCGATTTCAAGGAGCTTGGCTAGGAAGTGTTATTGGAGCTGCTTTAGCTGAAAATACAGAGCGATCGGATTACAATAAAATTCTTCAATATAGATTTCCAAATTGGATTCAAACAAGGGATGAAGTAGCCCAAGTTATAATTGAAGAACAGCCGATATCTGTTCTTCCACAGCTAGATCGAGTTTTGTCACAATCTTGTTTTGATGATTCTCCCGACACTGTTTACCATGATGCAATAGACGGTAATAATAATAAGCAGCAATCAATACCAAAAGCTGATTTTAATTGCTGCTGCGATGCAATATTTATCTTGCTACCTTTGATTATGCTCCAAGAGGACAATAAAGACATAAAAGATTTATATAAAGCAGCTATTCAAGATTGTACAACTATCAACTCTACAGAAGCCGAACAAGAAATTGAGGCATGGTGCTACCTCACAAATCTAATGTTAAATCATAGATTTCAGCTAGAAGAGCAAAATGTCAGTATGATGGTTAAACAAGTATTAGGTGGTGCAAGAGTTAGGACGACTTCTCTGGGAACAAAACTAGAGATAGTAAGTCAAGCTTGGGAAAGAGGTTTTAGTCTGCAACAGTTAGCAGACAAATTAGATCGACAAGAATCAAAAGAAGATGCGATACTAACCGTCAGTTCGGCGATCGCACTATCTTTCTATTGTTTTATCTCTACACCGAGAAACTTTATGCTTTCAGTCAAACGCGCAACCAAAATTCCCAACAACCTATCTGTACCAGTTACAGTTTTAACAGCTTCTATTTCAGGTGCTTACAACGGTATATCGAGCATTTCCAGAAATTGGCTAGCAGCTACTAATAATCATCAGTTTCAACAAGCCAAAAAAACAGCCAACCGACTATTTGAAACTTGGTCAGGAATTTATAATCCAGATAATTTAGAATTGCTATACAACCGAGATCTCCTTGCAGTAGCCAGTCCTAAGATTTTTCAACCCCGTAATAGTTTAAAAATTATTTCCCAAAAATCTAGTCTGAGTTAAAGTTGATTAGTCGTACAGTTTGTTTATCTCAAATAATAATATAAAAAAACGCTAAACACTTAACCTTAAAAATATAAGCTCTTAAAGACTACATAACAGCAAATCAAAACTATTAGTTAGGTTGGCAAGATTCGACAATACATTTAATTTTCAAATAGGCAAATTACTATATCAAATTGTAGTTATGGAAATCAAAATATCTAATAACATATTCTTTAGTCATCCCGCGGTCAAAAAATGACTCGGCAAATAAAGTTTCTTGTGCCAAAGTTGTTACATCGGTTGATTGCAATTGAGCATGGTGTTGTTATAGCCCCAAGAGTCCTCACATATGATTAAAAGCTGGCATTCACTAATACAATATTTTGAGGGATGGCGAGAAAAACATCTGCACCCCAATATTTTGTTGAGTAAAAAAAACTCAGCCAAGTCTGCCAAGTTTTCTGGCTCTACTCCCCTACGGCGAAGACGCAAACGAGATCGTAAAAATGCCCTGCGAGATTTCTTAGTAATATTAATTCTCAGCATTGTCACAATAACTAGTGTTGTGGGCTATCGTTTCTACAATCAGCCACAGCTAACTGTAGGAAAAATTTCGCCATTAACAATTAAAGCTCCCTATTCAGGACAGTTTGAAGATAATAAAACCACTATAGAAAAGCGCAAAGAAATACAAACTGGTATTGTTCCCATCCTCAAACAGGATCGGAACTTGACTACAGAAATACAAAGCCAGCTAGCTGCATATCTTAATAGCGTTGATGAACTAAGAAAATTAACTGAACCTTTTCCTTTTTTCAATCCAGAAGTTCTTTCTCTATCAAGTCAACAATATATTCGTTTTTGTCCAGAAGAAGAATTTAAAGCAGTTTTGGCTTCTGTTGCTCAAAATTTTCGGGCAAAATTTTCCGATTCAGAAAGAAGCTTATCTTTGGAAAAAAGACCAGATTTTAATGTTAGGTTACAAAAAGTTGCTTCAGAATTGCAGGCATATCGCGAACAAACATCTGAAGGCGAATTTAATACTCTAATCGCTCAAATAACCTTAACTCGCTATCGATATTCTCAGGCTTGGAAGAAGTTAGCCCAGAAAAAGAATGTTCGGTTAGATGATAAAGATATTATTGTTCTTTTGGACTTAACAGAGAAAGACTGGAAGAAAACTAAAAATGCTATTTCTCTGGCGATGGATCGCATTCTAACTCAAGGAATTCCTTTGGGGATGCCTTCTAGCCTATTAGACCAAGCCGTTTCAGCACAGCTAAATCCTGATATACCCAAAAACACAGAATTATTAGCTCACAATCTACTTTTAGAAATACTCGAACCTAATTTAGAAGAAGACAAAGATGCCACTAGAAATATTGCTGAAAAAGCAGCAATGGCAATAAATACCGTCATAGTAGAAATAGAACAAGGAGAAGTCATTGTCGAACAGGGTGCAAGAATTAGCCAAGCTGATTTTGTCCTGCTTGATGGTTTTAGGTTGAGCCAAAGAGGAGTGAATTGGAATGGATTAAAACTTTGTGCAGCCTTTGTTAGCTTGATAGTTGGAACATTTCTGGTCATTCAAAGGCAAGTATATACTTCTATACGTCATCGCGATTATCTCTTGCTTTGTTTATTAAGTCTGAGTGCGCCTGTGTTGAGCGTGTTTGATTTTCCCCATACAAGTTTGCCAGCTATCGGTTTGCTTGTAAGTAGCTTTTACTCTCCTGCTTTGGCGGTGTGCCAGGTGGCTCTGGTAACGGGATTAGTTATATTTAGCAATCAAGCCGTAGCATCCTCTTATCTCCTGGCAGGATGTGCAGGAGGCGTGGTTGCAGCTATTTTTGCAGGAAGATTGCGATCGCGAGAAGCCATAGCTAGACTGGGCATTATGGTCGGTTTATCTCAAGCCGTAGTCTATCTGGTTAGTAATTTAATCGTCAGTGCTAGTCCTGCGACTATTTGGTCGGCAATCTTACCTGATGCGACTATTTGCGGTCTATTTGGCGTAGGTTGGAGTGTTGTTGCAATTGGCATCTCTCCTTATCTAGAAAGATTTTTTGACCTGATTACGCCGATTCGCTTGGCAGAGTTATCCAATCCTAACTTGCCATTGTTAAAGCGATTGGCGACTGAAGCACCAGGAACATTTCAACACACGATGTTTGTCGCTTCTTTAGCTGAGGCTGCTGCCAGGGAATTAAACTGCAATGTAGAGTTAGTCAGAGCGGGTACTCTGTACCATGATATCGGTAAAATGCACGACCCTTTAGGTTTTATTGAGAATCAAATGGGAGGTCCTAATAAACACGATGAAATTAACGATCCTTGGGTAAGTGCAGAAATAATTCAAAAGCACGTCAGTGAAGGGTTAGCGATGGCACGTAAATATGGTTTGCCCAAAGCTATTCGCGATTTTATACCCGAACATCAGGGTACTTTGTTGATTGCCTATTTTTATTACCAAGCAAAACAAAAAGCTGAAGAAGAAGGTACTACACTACTAGAATCAGATTTTCGCTACATTGGTCCGATTCCCCAATCCCGTGAAGCAGGAATTATGATGTTAGCTGATGGTTGTGAAGCAGCATTGCGATCGCTGCGGGATGCGACTCCAAAACAGGCACTAGCTACGGTGAAAAAGATTTTTAAGTCTCGCTGGCAAGATGGTCAGCTGCTCGATAGTGGACTTGGTTATGATGAGCTACCAGTTGTAGCAGAAGTCTTTGTTAGAGTATGGGAGCAATTTAATCATAAGCGTATTGCTTATCCTAAAGGAGCATTAGATATTCGTCCGAAAAAGAACATTACTAATCACTAAAACCTGAAGAGAACACTTTGTTGACTAGAACTAAATATCGGCTGGAGGATTTATTATATAAAACTAACCAGTTATCATTGAGGTGCGACGGTGAGCAAAAAGACATCTAAACAAGAAGCTCATTACAATCAGGCTCGTGCGAGTTTACAACAGGCTATTTCCTGGTATTCTGGTTTTCGTCGTCATGGTAAATTGACCCCAAGCGATCGCCTCCAAACAACCGTCAAAAAGGATTTACAGTCTCTTCAAGGTGCGCTAGATAAACTAGACCGTAGAGCAATTCGGATTAGTACCTTTGGTTTGGTAAGCTGTGGTAAGTCATCTTTGATCAATGCTTTATTGGAAGAAGAAGCGGTAGCGACAGGTCCTTTGCATGGAGTTACGACTTCTTTAACTATCTTGCGTTGGAATCCTTTTCCTGAAGAGGGGCTAGAAGTAGAATTAATCGATACTCCTGGGTTAGATGAGGTAGCAGGAGAATCCCGCGCTAATATGGCGCGAGAAATAGCCCAAAAGTCCGATCTAATTTTGTTTGTGATCGCAGGGGACATTACAAAAACTGAATATGAAGCACTGTGCGAGCTTAGAAGTACTCAAAAACCCCTGATTTTGGTCTTCAATAAGGTAGATCTTTATCCAGATCGTGACCGTCAAAAGATTTATCGTCAGCTACAGCAGCTAAATTCTGCTCGCAGCATAGGAAGCCTGGAAGATATTATTTCGACCCAAGAAATCGTGACGGTTGCAGCCAAACCGCAACCAATTCAAGTTCGAGTAGAATTAGCAGACGGTACAGTAGAAACTAATTGGGAAAACCCCGAACCTCAAATAGAACAGTTGCGTCAAGCCATCTGTCAAATTTTGCAGCAAGAAGGTAAATCATTACTGGCATTAAATGCTTTAGTGCAGGGACGAGATGCTGAAGTTAACATTGCCCGCAAAACTATTGAACTGCGCCAGGAAGAAGCACAGAAAATTATTAATCAGTATGCTCGTTATAAAGCGATCGCCGTGGCAGCAAATCCAGTAATTTTTGCGGACTTAATTGGAGGTGTTATAGCAGATTTGGCTTTAATTCGCTCTTTATCTAAGCTATATGGATTACCTATCACTACTTATGAAGCAGGTAACTTATTACGACGGATTATAGCTAGTTCTGGTGGTTTACTGTTGGGAGAAGTGGGAAGTAGCTTGTTTTTGAGCGTAGGTAAAAGCGGAGCTATTTTGAGTAGCGGATTTGATAGCACAGGGGCGATTACGGCTTATTTGGGAACAGCTACAGCCCAAGGAGCGATCGCAGGATATGGATCTTTTGTCATCGGTCGAGTTGCTCAAGTATATTTAGAACAAGGCTGTACTTGGGGAGAAATGGGAGCTTCTACTTTAATTAAAGAGATTTTATCGCAAATTGAACCAAATACGATTATGTATCGCCTACGTCAAGAATTACTCGGACAATAGTTAATTAGCCATTAGCTATTATTTAGTACTCTGTAACTAATTGACTGTGACTTTGACTAGAATCATTACTGGCTAGATTGCTGTTGATCGAAGAGATAGTAACAAACATAAATATACTAATTATGGTTGCAATGGTCAGAAAATTTGTGCGATCGATATGTCCTTTATTTCGTCGCAACTGATTCAAGCAACTTTGGTATTCTTTGACAGTCATTGAGAATTCATTCTCTGAATCTGCAAGCTTGATATAGATATCATTGTCAACTTGCTTAAGACTTTCAATGTTGTTTGGTTTAGTTTCTAATAATATAGCGATTGTATTACGTGCAATAATCATGACTGAATTTGGTTATTTATAATATTTTGATTGAGTGTTTTTTTTTATTAACTACTAAAACTCCGCTAATTTCACTGATATCGATCGCACCCTTATCCGAAAAACAATTTTTTCTATTAAACAAACAACTATATGAATCAAGTTACTATTAGCGTGCCAGCAACTACTGCCAATCTAGGAGTAGGCTTTGACTGTATTGGTGCAGCTTTGACCATGGCTAATCAGTTTGAGTTTACCGTTGTTGAAACGGACATCAAACTTGAAATTACGGTGGAAGGAAAAGAAGCAGATAAGGTAGGAATCGATCCAACTAATCTAATCTATCAGTCTTTTCTTCGGCTTTATCAAAAAATCAAACAAACACCGCCTAATGTGAAGATTGCAATAAAGTTAGGTGTACCACTTTCTAGAGGTTTAGGAAGTTCGGCAACGGCTATTGTTGGTGGTTTGTTGGGTGCAAATAATCTGGCAGGAAATCCTCTGAGTCAGAAGGAGATAATGGAAATGGCGATCGCTATTGAAGGACATCCTGATAATGTTGTCCCCGCTTTGTTGGGCAATTGTCAGCTGTCTGTAGCCGACGGAGATCGATGGATGGTTAGCTCAATTCCTTGGCATCACGAGATCGTTCCCGTGGTGGCAATTCCTGATTTTGAATTATCTACAGAAGAAGCGAGATCCGTACTACCCGATAGTTATAGTCGCAGTGATGCTATTTTCAATATTTCTCGTATGGGCTTATTGTTAAGAGCTTTGGCTACCAATAATCAATCGTGGCTCAAAACAGCTTTGGCAGACAAAATACATCAGCCTTATCGTCAGAAACTAATTGCTGGTTATGAGCAACTCCACTCCTCTGCTATCTCCGCAGGTGCTTATGGCATGGTTATTAGTGGTGCTGGTCCTACTTTATTGAGTCTTACCAATACTGATAATGTAGAGCAGGTAATTGATTCTATGGCTCAAACTTGGTCAAAATTGGGTATTAATGCGGACGTGCGATCGCTATCTATCGATCCTGTCGGCGCACAAGTTTCGTAAAAAACAATAAAATATAAGCTAAACAGCACTTTCTAGGCTCAAAGTTATGGTACAAGCTCCTACTCAAAAAACTCATCAAAAATTAGCCACTGTAGCTGTGGATCTAATCCGTCAGGCTGGTTGTGAATATGGTGACATCCGCATTTGTCACTATCGCAAGCAAAGCTTATCTGCACGCGATCGCTCTTTGAGTAGACTGGCTGACAGCGTTAGTTCGGGTTTTGGAGTCAGGGTATTATTAAACGGAGCTTGGGGCTTTGTGGCTTCCCATCGTATTACCCCAGATGAAATTCGTCGGGTAGTCAACTTAGCGGTGGAGACAGCCAAAGGAAGTCATCTTACTCAACAGCAGCCAGTTAAATTAGCCCCTGTCGAGGCTTATCAAGATAAATATATTACTCCGATTCAAATTGACCCTTTTGAAGTTTCGATTAAAGAGAAAGCGGATTTATTATTAAATATTAACGAGCAGTTTTTAGCTTATGGGGACAAGGGAATCAAAAAAGCCTATTCCTTCCTTAGTTTTACTAAAGAAGACAAAATATTCGCTTCTACCGTAGGCTCAGTCATCGAACAAACCATCTATCGTAGTTATCCTGGGATGGGCTGTACGGCGATCGCAAATGGGGATGCCAAAGGTAGAAATTATGAACGCCCACCCCTCAATATTGGCTATGAGCATATAGACGCTGCTGACTTGTTGGGTAATATTGAGCGAGTAGCAAATGAAGCAATAGAGAAAGTATATGCACCTGAGTTTACTAACGAAGGAAAAACCACTTTAATTCTCAAGCCAAGTAATCTCTTTCTTACTATCCACGAGTCTGTCGGACATCCTACCGAATTGGATCGGGTATATGGTTATGAAGCTAACTTTGCAGGGACAAGCTTTGCTACTACTGACAATCTCCATAAGCTCAACTATGCAGCACCTTGGGTAAACTTTGTTGCCGATCGCACTCAACCCCAAGGACGTAGCACTATGGCTTATGATGATGAAGGTGTGCCAGCCCAAAAGTGGTATGTAGTCAAAGATGGCATCCTCAATGACTATCTAACAGATCGCGAAACAGCGTATCGTTTGGGTAGAGGTAGCAGTAACGGTAGTGCTTATGCTGATAGTTGGTCGAGTACCCCAATGGTACGTATTCCCAACTTAGGTTTAGAGCCAGGGAAAGCAGAGGACAGCCATACCGCCACTTTAGAGGAAATGATTGCCGATACGAAAGATGGCATTTTGATTGATGGTATTGGTAGTTATTCCATCGATCAGCAGCGACGCAATTTCCAGTTTGGAGGGGATGCTTTTTGGGAAGTCAAAAACGGTAAAGTCACTAAGATGCTTAAAGACGTTACCTATCACAGCATGACTACGGATTTCTGGAATAGCGTAGATGCTCTGGGTGGAGAGTCTGAATTAGCCCAATGCGGTACTAATATATGTGGAAAAGGCGAACCGATGCAGGTAGCTCAAATGACTCATGCTTGTGTACCAGTCAGGGTTAGAGATATTCACGTTGGCAGAGGATCTTGAGGGGATGGAGGATGAAGGGATGAAGGATGAAGGATGAGGGGGTAAAGCATAACCAAATGCAAATCCTCTATTACTAACAGAAATATCAGTTATTTATGGCTTTTCTTGCCAAAGTCCTAACTAAGATATTCTATTTGTGGATAGAATTTTAAAGCGGAAAGCTGTTAATCGAGATTAGGGGGGATATGGCACATAACATTAGGGAAGTAAATAAAATCGATCGCAACCTTAGAGCGATCGCAAATCAGTTTGCACCAGATGGAAAAGTTACCTACATTCAAGAGTATGGTAGCGGTAATATTAATAGCACTTTCTTGGTTAATCTGGATACAGAGCCTCCGTTTATTCTACAAAAAATCAATACCACGGTTTTCTGTCAGCCAGAGCTGGTGATGAACAATATGTGTATCCTGTCTGATTATGTGAGCCAAAGACTAGAGCAGTCTGACTTGTCCACCATAGATCGACGCTGGCTTATTCCCCAAGTTTTATCTACTTCCCAACAAAAGAACTATTGGATAGCCGAAGATAGTTCTTTTTGGCGAGCTATTAGCTTTATCGATAATTCTCAATCCTTTGATACTATTCAAAACATCCAGCACGGACAAGAAATTGGCTACGGTTTAGGTATGTTTCATCATCTGATCAACGATCTTCCCGTTGATAATTTGGCTGATACTTTAGAAGGTTTTCACATTACTCCTGAATATCTCCAACATTATCAAAAAGTAATTAGTAACAATAAAATAAAATCATCTCCTGAAGTTAATTATTGTCTTAACTTTATTAGCGATCGCCCTAAACTTCCCTATGTATTAGAATCAGCAAAGGCTTCAGGAAAGCTAACCTTAAGAACTATTCATGGAGATCCCAAAATTAATAATATTATGATTGATTGTTTTACTAATCAAGCAGTGGCAATGATCGACCTTGATACTGTAAAACCTGGTTTGATTCACTATGATATTGGTGACTGTTTGCGATCGGGTTGTAATCGACTGGGAGAAGAAACAAAAAACTGGGAAGAGGTTACTTTTGACTCAGAATTGGCAGAGGCTATTCTACAAGGCTATTTATCTATAGCTCAGGAGTTCTTAACCAATAATGATTATAAATATATTTATGATTCTATTCGTTTGCTGGCTTTTGAATTAGGATTGAGGTTTTTTACTGATTATTTGGAAGGTAATGTTTATTTTAATGTTGAGCATGAAGAACATAATCTTAATAGAGCCTTAATTCAGTTTAAGCTTGCAGAGAGTATCGAAGAACAGGAAACAGTAATTAAAAAAATAATTAAAAGATTAGTTTGAGAATATAGTTTTAACAATTGATGATTGGCAATAAAAAAATTGATAATTAATTTATGGCTTCTATATTAAAAAAACATAATTTTAATCTAATTAGTTTTGATTCAAAAAGCATCCCTCAAATTGAAATCAACGGTGATATATCTAGAATCGATAATAAACTAAATATTGAGTATGTACTCAAAGGCAAATTATCAACGATTATCATTCCTCAAGGCAATAAAACTTTTCTTCGTCAATACGATCTTTGGGAACATACTTGCTTTGAATTTTTTTTAAAACTAAAAGGTACAGCTGAATATTGGGAATTTAATCTCTCTCCATCAGGAGATTGGAATGTCTTCCATTTCTTAAACTATCGACTAAATATAGCGGAGGAAAAGGCTTTTAATTCTCTCCCTTTTACTATATTTCAAGATGAAAAATATTTCAAAATAGAAATCAATCTAGATCTAAATGCTATTGGAATTGCCGATCGAGATTTAGATGTGGCTATTACTGCTGTCGTAGAAAATAAAGATCGGCAACTTAGTTATTGGGCATTGACTCATCCTTATATAGAAGCTGACTTTCATCACCAAGATAGTTTTATTCTCAGTGTTTAAAATTTAAACTTAAGGCTAGCAGCTTGTTCAATTAAATCTTGCCAAACTCCTGTAGGTTGCCAAATTTGATTCATCGGATATCTAGCTTCGGTTTCAGGTAATTGCAAAATGTGTTTTTGCCAAAAATAAATAAAGCAGGAGACGCGCATATTTTTGGCGCAGTGAACCCAAATCTGCTTATCTTTAAAAGCTTGCATCACTTTAAAAAACAATTCTATATCTTGTATGGTGGGGTTTTCCCAAATAACAGGAATCTGTATATAAACTAATCCCAAATCGGTAACTATCACTCCTTCATGAGCAATGGCATTAGTAGAACAAGACATAGCAAGATTTACTACAACCTGATATCCAGCATTTTTAATCAACTCAAATTCTTCTGTAGTAGGTTGTCCAGAAGTCGCCAGACTATTGTTAATCTGATAGTAGTTTGCGATATTTTTAATCATTAGTAAAGATTGAAGGTCTTGGTAGAATCATAATAAGCTCAAAGACTTTTATACTACTCAACCATGGTCTTTAGCAATAATTATATTTGGCTCAAACGTTCAGTTCAAGCATAGAAACTGAGTAACTCATTTTTTTGACTACTACTGTTTAAATATCCCGCACTTTCAGCACTGAATTGGAAATTGTTGTCATGTAAATTACTTGAAGTCTATCTCCCGATTAAAATCAGCAAAAATAGAGGTACCTTAGTATAATACTTAAGGTTTGTAGAATATTGATTTAGAGAATCATTATTCAGAAATGGTCAATAATTGGGGGCTATCTTGATTCACTTCAACGCTAATTCCTCTAGCTTCTTCATACATCAAATCTTTTAAATAACCACACTGAGATTCTATTGCTTCTGACTGACTATCAAAAGGACCAAAATAATACACGCACTTTGGTGCATCCGTCATAATCTTTACCCACCAAGGAGATACAGTCTTGATTCTTATTGATGGTTTGCAAGGTGATTCTATGTTCGATAAAAGTCTATGATAACTCATGAGTTTGTAACTTAATGGTTGGCTAAATTTTGCTTCAAAAAATATGTGCAAGAATTTTTTGAAATACGATTATCGGCTCAAGTTTCAGAACTTATTTGAATAAATTTTTCTAAGGAAATAATAATCAGAATATTAATTCTAGTACAAAGCTATAGGGTTGCGACAAGAACATTATATTTATTTAGAATATTTGCATATCCACATATATTGTTTGGTTCATGACAAATGATACCAAGTAAATTTGAAGAGATATGTATAAAAGGATGAGAGTAGTTGACAAACGAATGGGGAGTCAGCATATCTTAAGATAGAAACCACTATATCAAAAGAAATAACTTTTGTCAGTCAACCAGCTAATTTTATTACCGATCCTTTTCAAGATGCATCCTACGATCGCATCTATTCTATAGGAGCAATGGAACACGTTAAGCCCTATGAACTAGAAAAAATGTATCAAAAAATATACGATTCTCTCGTTCCAGGAGGATTGTCTGTTCACCAATTCTTTTCTTTAGAACCAACAAAGGGCTGCGCCCGCATGTAGTTAAGAGCAACAAAAAGTGGAGTGTTCATCAAGACCAATGGGATAATACTGTTATTACGATTAAGTTTCCCAAAGCTGCTTGTAGAAAGTGCCAGTTTCGTCATTTATGTACTCGCTCATCTAAAGAGCCTAGAGAGATCAACGTTAGACCTAAAAAAGAACATTTGGCTATTGTTAAGTTCGTCAGCAGTATCAGACTTCTGGACAAATAACCAAGAACCTTCACAACATCCTCAAAGTATTTTTCTAGTTTAAAGGATTAGCTCATTACGTCACCTTAAACCCTAAAGGACTAACTTTACCGTGTTCGAGCAAGTATCAATTAGAAAATTTTTACGTATGAGTATTTTATCAACTACGCCAAACATAAATAAACCAATCAATGGGCTGCTAGCTGCCTTACCGAACGTTGATTATCAAAGTCTTGTTCCTCATTTGGAGCTAGTGAAACTTCCCCAGCATAAAATTATTTACCGTGTTGGAGATCGATATAAATATGCTTACTTTCCCTCTGATTCAGTTATTTCGACCGTGGCGACTATGGCAAATGGCTCAACTATAGAAATTGGAGCCATTGGTCACGAAGGCATGATAGGACTACCGATTATTTTTGATACTGAGTACGCTAATTCTACTGCTATTGTTAAAATTGCGGGAGGTAGCTATCAGATTGCTGCGGAGCGATTAAAAGAAGAGTTGAATCGTCAAGGAGCATTTAAAACTCTAATGATGCGGTATGTTCAAGCCCGTATAGCCGAGCTTGGTCAAACTTCTGCCTGCAATCGTCATCATCGTCTAGAGCAGCGTTTTGCTCGTTGGTTACTAACGACACGAGACAATGTACAAAAAAACGAATTTCAGGCGACCCACGAATTTATATCTCAGATGTTGGGAGTACGCCGAAGCGGAGTATCAGAGATTGCAGGACAATTTAAAGAGCGAGGCATTATTAGTTACAGACGAGGCTTCATGCATATTAATTCTAAGGAAAAGTTAGAAGCTTGCGCTTGTGAATGTTATTGGTCAATCGCTCATGAGTTTTCTCGGTTACTCGATTCTGGTTCTCCCTAGCTTTAATTGAATGACTAACTTTTCTGCATTTGACGAAGTATTAATTAGGAGGATCTCGATCCATGAATACATTTATTAAACGACGTTCCCAAGGCGACTTTCTCGGTGTTTGGGAACAGTTTTGTCGCTGGATTACCAGTAAATCGCATTTATATTGGCCTATTTAAACCATCAACTGAATTTTCTCAGGCTTCATACATCAAAAGTACCGAAGAATATCGGCATTTATACGATCGCGCCCAGGAAAACCCCAAACGCTTCTGGGCAGAATTGGCAGATAGCGAACTCCAATGGTTTTAAACATGGAATAAACCCTCTTCTGTTAGATGGCAAACGTCCTCAAGCAGCTAGGAGTGGCTAAAGGGCGATCACTATTCGCAAGCTTCAATTTGCCGATCCTGCTGAAGTGTTTTAATTTAGTTAGTCGTTAATTCAAATCCCATCAAATTCTCATACTCACAACTTCTTCAAATTATTTCGTCAATATCGAAGGTGAAAGAAATTAATATTGGAGGATTTCAGATGCCACAAGAATTACAAAACAGCTTTTTATATCCTCTAGGAAATTATCACGGTGAGTTTACGCCTGGCGATACCTATAAAGAAACTAAAAACCTTTGGCAGCAGCTAAAGCAATCTAAAAAAAAACTTTTACACAACACATAATTTACCACAGAATAGTGAGCGGTTATAGCTATGACCGACATTAACAAAACTATCACTTTGAAAGAATTGGCATATCAAGCGATCGCCAAACACAGTCGCCGAATACTCAAACATGAAGCAGGGGTCTTACTTGACAACGATCCAGAAGACCTACATCAAATGCGGGTGGGAATGCGACGCTTGCGGAGTGATATCTCTGGATTTTCTCTGGCGATCGATTTACCAGATATATTTACGGAAAAAAATGTTGCTAAAATCGGACGTTCTTTAGGCAAACTAAGGGACTTGGATGTTTTATTAGATGTTCTTTCTGACAACTATCGATCGCACTTGCCAAATAAAGAACAAAAAAGTCTGGATAGAGTTATTAAATCTCTTGAGAAGCAACGTAAACGAGAATTAGAACAAGTTCGTAAAACCTTTAACAGCAAGCTCTATTTGAATCTCAAGCAAGAACTGAACGGTTGGCTTGAGCAACCAAAATACCAAATATCGGGCAATCTAGCGATTGATTATGTGCTGCCAGATTTACTTCTGCCCCAAGTTTCCGAGTTTCTGCTGCATCCAGGCTGGTTTGTCGGCATAGATCTGCAAAATGGAGAAATTGAATTTCCGAACATCTTGAATATGAGTGCGATTGAACAGGTTCTAACAAGGGAAGATTCGTTTTTGCATGACCTACGCAAATCAGCCAAGAAAATTCGCTATAGCTTAGAATTATTTTCTCAATTTTATGGCGATACCTATCACAACTATCTCCAGCAAATAGAATTGATTCAAGAAATTTTAGGTCAAATTCAAGATACTCATGTTTTGCGAAAAGTATTAGAAAAAAACTTGCGCTCGCTAATTGCCGAAAAAATGCCCGAACTAGCAGGTTTGCTATTACAAGTCCGTTATCAGAAATGGCTGGAATGGCAAAATTTACAGAAGCAGTTTCTTGATGATAAAACTCGCAGAGAATTCAGACAAGCAATAATAGGCGAAATCAGGAGTTTGACAACTAACCACTAACTATGTCCAAACAAATAGTTCGAGCAAATTGTGAGGTTTAGAGAAATAATCAATTCTTTGAAAAAGTGTTTCTAATGAGAGAAGTACGATGACAAATATATTGCCAGCTATAGGTGGAAGCGCGATCGCTATATTTTTGATTTTGCTGTTAATTCGACTAAGATACGATCGCCTGATCGAAGAAATATGGCGATCGCTTAAAGTTCAATCTACTGGCAATGTTTTTAATGCAGATACGATCGCAGATTTAGATGAACCAGTACAACGCTATTTCTTACACGCTATTGAACCTAAAACACCTTTAGCTTCTTATGTCGAACTAGATATGAGTGGTAGCTTTAGACTAAAACCTAACGCAGATTGGTTGACAATGCGGGCATCTCAGATTATTTCTACCGCTCCTGGTTTTATTTGGCGAGCAAGTATCGGTAAAGGACTAATGAGCTTTAGCGGTGCTGATTACTACAGTCAAAAAAAGAGGTAGAACAAATTTTTCCTTCTGGGGTTTGATTCCTTTAGTAGATGCTCAAAGTAAGGATGTAGATCGCTCTGCTGCTGGCAGGCTAGGTGCAGAATATGTCTGGTTGCCTTCTGCATTGTTACCTTATAATGGCGTAACTTGGAAAGCAGTCACTCAAGATACTATTCAAGCAAATTTCATCATTTACGATGAGCCGATTTGTTTAACTCTGACTATTGATAGTGAAGGTAAACTGCTAGAAATATCTCTGCCACGCTGGGGAAATGCCAATACAGAAAAAAACTGGCGATACTCGACTTTTATGGCAAATGTTTTAGAGGAAACAACTTTTGATGGATATACCGTTCCTGCCAAAGTGAGTGCGGGTTGGTTTGATAACAATCAGTATTGGATATTTTTTCTATCTACTCTCGAACAGGCGAAGTTTTTCTAGTATCGCTACATTAGAAGTCATATGCGAAGCATTATCCCGTGGGAGGTTCGCTGCATATAGTCAGCACAGCGATAATAGCTTCACAACTTTCTCAAACTCTTGACATATAACAAACTTATAAGCACAAAAAACAAAAAAATAGAAGAAAAGTGACAGTCAAAACCCTCACTATTAACGATCGCCTGATAAGTGCCAGAGAATCAGAAACTATTTTAGAGACAGCACGAGATGCTGACATTCACATTCCGACTCTTTGCCATTTAGAGGGATTATCTGATATTAGTGCTTGTCGCTTGTGCTTAGTTGAAATTGCTGGTAGTCAGAAGCTGCAACCCGCCTGTGTAACAAAAGTTGTTGAAGGATAGGAAAAAACAAGAATGGATATTTTAATCGGGGGAGGTGAATAAAATGATGCGCCATATCCTGCATGACCTTGAATGGGCAATAGCTTTTATAGTTATTACCTTGGTTTTATTTCTGATTATCGCTTTACTGACTATTCAACCAGTCATTGCCACTGTAACTGAGACGGATATTGCTCCAGGAAAGATCCATTGTCGTTCTGAGCAAATATTAACCGATGATGCAGGACATAAATGGGAGGTAATGTTTTTTACTGAAGTTAATTCTCCAGAAGTAACATCCCTAAATCTGCGTTTATCTGGACTATACAGTTCGGCAAATATTCAGTCACAAAAACCCTTAGTAATTAGTTCGTCAAATAAACACTATGAAGCAACCGATATTTTCTTAGAAAACCCACCTTTGGCAAGTATTGGGCAATACGATCTGAAAAATATTTTACCCAGGTTTTCTTCAGAAGAACTAACCCTGGAAATCCCTTTAGAAAGTAGTAACTCGGTTTATCTACAGATACCTGTTGAATTAGTTCAGGAATGGCAAGAAGTGTCTTCGAGGAACTACTCTTTCCCGATACCAATGCCTAAGCTTCCCTATACTTTTGAACTCGTTTGCTAACTATACAGACAAAATATGCCTTGTGTTCAAAAAATGAACAAACTAAAATTAGCAACAGTATGGCTTGGTGGCTGTTCGGGTTGCCATATGTCCTTTTTTAGATCTTGATGAATAGCTGATCGATCTAGCTGTCCAAGTAGAATTGGTCTACAGTCTCTTTGCAGACATCAAGAAATATCCTGAAGATGTGAATATCGTCTTGATTGAAGGTGCGATCGCCAACGAAGATAATTTAGAATTGATTAAGAAGATGCGCGATCGCACTAAAATTCTGATTTCGTTTGGTGGCTGCGCCGTAACTGGTAATGTTACTGCTTTACGTAACCCTTTTGGCGATCCTCAAACCTTTCTAGAAAGTTAAATCTTTTGAATTATTAAAAGCTTGTTTAAAACACTTAAAATGTTGGATAATATAAGTGTCACAGCAAATAATCTATACATACTTGGCAGGGGCGATTGAAAGCTTGTAGAAAGGCTAACTCTAACTTACAGGGTTTTATAAAGAGAACAACAAAAAGATATTTGTTTTATCTGAAGCTTCTCAAACTTTCAGTAGAAACATTGAAAAATTAAAGATGAAAATAACTGCTGTTAGTTTGATTATCTCTCGATAGTGTGATGCTTGTAGCTAGCTTTATCCTAAAGAGCAAAATCGCCGATTAAATTTTTAACCTCAATTAAATTTGCGGATCTTCTCGAATTAAATTAATTTCTCTTAACTAGCTTTCCCAAAATAAACTCACGAATCTGATGTATTTTCTAAGGCGATCTGTTAGTTAGTTTGAGAAATTAAACGGACATCGAATCTCGATCCGTTAGGAGAAAAAATCATGGACATCAACTTAACTAATACTAACTTTCTAACCGAGGAAGGCAGGGAACGCTTGACCAATAATAATACAAGCGATCGCGATCCTCAGATCTCTGGTCAAAACATCGCTTGGATTGGCAACGATGGTAACGATGATGAAATCTACTTTTATGACCATGACAATGGTAGCGTTACTCAGCTAACCGATAACGATACCTACGACAGTAATCCATATATCGATGGTAATAATGTAGTCTGGGCTTCTAGTGACGGCAGCGACAACGAAATTTATTTCTACAACGGTTCAGAAACTATTCAGTTAACCGATAACGATGTAGATGATAACAATCCGCAAGTCTCGTAACGGCAATGTTGCTTGGTTGAGTTACGAAGGCGAACCAAACTATCACTATTATGCCGATAATGCTATTTATCTATACGATGGCACTAATACAACTCGCCTAACCGATGCCGAAACCGTTAAAAATGATTTTTCTCTTTCAGGCGATCGATTAGTTTGGTCTGATTATGATGGTAAAGACTCAGAAATTTATTTTTACAACGGTACAGACACAACTCAGCTAACCATTAATGCCATTAGTGATTATAATCCTCAAATTTCGGGAAACAATATTGTTTGGTCTGGCAGTGATGGTAATGATAATGAAATCTATCTTTACAACGGCTTAGAAACTATCCAAGTAACCGATAATGATACTGACGATAGCAATGCTCAAATTGATGGCAACAATATAATCTGGACTAGTTACGGCGACGGCGATAGCGAAATTTATTTCTATAATGGTTCGGAAACTATTCAGCTAACCGATAACGATCGCGATGATTATAATCCTCAGATTTCAGGAAATAATATTGTTTGGTCAGCTTACGATGGCAACGACAACGAAATTTATTTCTATGATGGTTCAGAAATTATTCAGTTAACCGACAATGACACCTATGATAGCAATCCTCAAATTGACGGCAACAACATAACTTGGACTGGTTACGGCGAAGATGACAGCGAAATCTACCTAAATTACGCTCCCAACCTCGATCCTGGAGAAATCAACGGCTATAAATGGAATGACCTAAATAAAGATGGCGTGTTTGATACTGCTGAATCAGGTATTGAAGGCTGGACTATCTATTTAGATAGTAATGAAAATGGTCAGTTAGACACTGGTGAAACTTCAACCATTACTAATACAGAAGGCTTTTACAGCTTTACAGATTTAGGATTTGGTACATACACCGTCGCCGAACAAACCGAACCGAGATGGAGTCAAACCTATCCTTCTACCATTGAATATGCTTGGCAGGACAGTAAACAGCCAGATGGTACTACCTACGACTGGGTAGATATTTCTGGAGTTGGTACAGAATTAGACCTTGGTGATGATGACTCTGCCAGCGTTGCTTTACCCTTTAATTTTGATTTCTATGGTGAAACTAACAATACCGTAAACATATCTGCCAACGGTTATCTAACTTTTGGTGGAGATGATACAGACTATGACTATCAAAATAATGCGATCGCCAGTTCCTACAATCTCAGTAATTTTATCGCTCCCTTCTGGGATGACCTAAACCCTGGCTATAGCGGTTCGGTTTATCATCATTATGATGCCGAACAAGATAGGTTTATTGTCCAATACCAGGATGTACCTCGCTATGAAGTTGAAGGTGCGCTAACTTTTCAAACCATTCTCAATGCCGATGGCAGTATTGTCTATCAATATAACAATATGGATGCTGCGGTCGATAGTGCCACTGTTGGTTTGGAAAATCCTGACGGTGATGCTGGCTTACAAATAGTCTACAACAACAATAATGATGTCAGTCCTTACATCGAAAACGGACTAGCAATTGAATTTACCCCAACCAATAGTAATGATGCGGTTAATAGTCACGAAGTATTTGTAGGTACTGGGGAAACTATTTCCGATCTCAACTTTGGTAATAGTCTCGAAGCATTGAGAGTCGAAACCGAAGAATACCAAGACTATAACGATAGTACCCCTGGTAATGCAGGGGGAGAATATCGTAACGATGATGTCGATTTAGGTTTATCTGGTGATGTGGGAGGTGGCTATACCGTTGGTTGGATAAATGAAGGAGAATGGCTAACCTATAATGTCGATGT
Organism: uncultured cyanobacterium; assembly: GCA_963799375.1. GTDB lineage: Bacteria > Cyanobacteriota > Cyanobacteriia > Cyanobacteriales > Xenococcaceae > Waterburya. The sequence goes on along the minus strand of CAWCWY010000020.1, from coordinate 256,134 downwards.
TCCTGAAGACGGCACTTATCAAGTAGTCGCCCGCGTAGCTTCCAATCTCGACACATCTCACAGTCTTGATGTTTCCATTGATGGACAATCTACTACCGTAGATTTTGGTAGTACTGGAGGCTGGCAAGCTTGGGATGATGCCCTTGGTGGTGAATTAGAATTAACTGCTGGCACTCACGAACTCCGTCTCGATATGGGTAGTAGTGGTTTTAATGTTAACTATATCGATTTGGTTACTCCAGAAAACATTAGGATTGAAGCCGAAGACTACCGAGACGATCGCTTTACTTCGGATCTAACTTTCTACGATACCGATTATGAAAATCAAGGAGGTGGATATCGCGATCGCCCAGTAGATATCGAACCTACCAGTGATATTGGTGGTGGCTTTAACGTCGGCTGGATTGAATCTGGTGAATGGCTAACCTACAGCGTCGATCTTCCTTATGATGGCAACTATCAAGTAGTTGGTCGGGTTGCCTCGGATATTGATACCTCACATAGTCTTGATATTTCCATTGACGGACAATATACTAACCTTAGCTTTGGCGACACTGGTGGTTGGCAGTCTTGGACAGATGTTATGGGTGACGATCTTTATCTAACTGCTGGCACTCACGAACTCCGTTTGGATATGGGTAGTAGCGGTTTCAATGTTAACTACATTGACTTTATTTGATTTGATTTGGTAGGCGATCGCAATTTAGCTAGTTATAAGGCGATCGGCAACTGAGATTCTATTGAATATATGATTGAGGTGGGCAATAGTTCACCTCTTTTTTCTAGGTGTTAAATTAAATTGACTACAGATATAATTATTTACTGTAAATCAACTAACCTATGAGATTTACCGTTGCTATCATGACTAGAAGTCAACAACTCTTGAGTAAGTTTCCCCGTTTCCAGCCATTGTGCGATATCTGCGGTTTTGTGAGCTAGACCAAGTCGCGATCGCAGTTGTTCCCCTTCTAATATCTCTTTGTCTAGGAGAGATTGAGCTAATTCTTTTAGCAATTCTTGGTTGCAGCTTAGTATATCTGAAGCAATCTGGTGGGCATTATCAATTACCAGTTTGACTTCGCAATCGATTTCTTCAGCAATACGGGGACTTACCTGACGACGAGGATTGGTCATTCCTTCGAGAAACTGCTGTTGAGCTTTTTCAAAAGCAATTGGACCAAGGCGATCGCTCATGCCGTAGAGTGTTACATAACGTTCGGCTAAATCTGTCGCCTTTTGGATATCATCACTAGCACCAGTAGATACTTTGCCAAATATTAGTTCTTCTGCTGCTCTTCCGCCCAATAAGGTAGCAATGCGACCCCGAATTTCATCCTCGATCATTAGAAAACGATCTTCTTCAGGCAGTTGCAGAGTATAGCCTAATGCACCTATGCCACGGGGGACAATGGAAATCTTTTCAATTTTGTCTGTACCAGGCATCAGCGAACCAACTATGGCATGACCGACTTCGTGATGTGCGACAGTTTTTTTCTCAACTTCATTAAGTACTCGCGATCTTTTTTCTAATCCAGTCAAGATTCTTTCAATTGCTTCATTAAAGTCTGCCATAGCCACAACAGTATGCTCGTGACGGGCAGCTAACAAGGCTGCTTCATTGATTAAGTTTGCCAAGTCTGCCCCTGCGAAACCAGGAGTTTGAGCAGCTAGTTTATCCAAATTCACATCTCTAGATAAACTAACATTTCGAGCGTGAACCTGCAAAATTGCTAGTCTACCCGACTTATCTGGACGATCTACCGCAATTTGACGGTCAAAACGACCAGGACGCAACAGGGCAGGGTCAAGAACTTCAGGACGATTGGTAGCAGCAAGTAAAATAACACCAGTATTTGGTTCAAAACCATCCATTTCCGCCAATAGCTGATTTAAAGTTTGTTCTCGTTCGTCATTCCCTCCCATAAATGCCCCCGCAGCAGCGCGAGACTTGCCTAAAGCATCTAATTCATCGATAAACACAATGGCAGGGGCTTGCTTTTTAGCCTGGTCAAATAAATCTCTAACCCGTGATGCACCTACGCCTACGAACATTTCGATAAACTCCGAACCAGAAATACTAAAGAAAGGAACTTGAGCTTCTCCTGCGATCGCTTTTGCCAAAAGAGTTTTACCCGTACCAGGAGGGCCTACAAGTAAAACACCTTTGGGTATTTTTGCTCCCAAAAGAGCATATTTAGTCTTGTGCTGCAAAAAATCGACAATTTCGTATAGTTCTGCTTTAGCTTCATCAATTCCCGCTACATCATCAAAAGTGACATCCATTGTTCCTTCCGAATAGATACGAGCATTGCTTTTACCGATGCCGAAGGGACTTTTATTCGTTCCTCCTTGCCGATTGCGAGCGAAGAAAAAACTACCCAAGTTGAGGATTAAAAAGAAGAGAAACGTAAATTTAAGAAATTCCCACGCACCACCACCGTTAGACTTCTCAGCCGAAAACTCCACCTGATGCTGATGTAGCAGTTTGGGCAACTCCGTATCCTGCTCGACAATTCCTGTAATGAATATTTGCTCCGCTTCACTGTTTACCAATTCTGGTTTGAGTACATACTCAATATGAGTAGAGCCAATAGTCACTCTTTCAACGCGATCGCTTTCCACCTGGTTGATAAATTCACTGTATGGTTGAGACTTATTTGACGTTGCAGGCAAGAATAAGCTGAATATTATGAAGAAGATTGCCATTATAATCATGCTCCAATTGACTTGCTGAGAATCTGGTGCTTTGCCTGGCTTTTGCAATTTAGGCATCTTTCCTACTCCTATCAATACAATTCAACAATCTTCTAACTATTAACCTTCTCAACAAGACTCTGTTAGATGCTTACAAGTTTGGCGTTCGAGTAAGTTACAAACTTCTCGATCTGTTATTTGGCTAAAATCTTTGTACCAAAAACCAACTGCACTTAAAACCTTGGGCGCAACAGTATATATAAGATCGTCTACCTGAAGTTCTAATTTAGCAATCGCTTGCGAAGATGCTACAGGAATGGCGACAATAATTTCTAGTGGCTGATGTTTACTTAAAGCTTCAACAGCAGCGTGCATAGTTAGACCAGTAGCCATACCATCATCAACGATAATTACAGTACGATCGGAAATTGTCAGCATCGGACGAGAATGCCGATAACAAGATTCACGCCATCTTAGTTCAGCTTTTTCTTTAGCTGCGATCGCCTGTACTGTGTCGCGATCGAGTCCATTAATTTGAATCTGTTCTGGATCGAGAATAGTAATATGACCATCATAATCGGGTATCAAGCTATTTTCGGCAACTGCACCAATTGCTAACTCTGGATTTCCAGGTAAACCTAATTTTCTGACTAAGCAGACATCTAAAGGAAGATTCAAATTTTTGGCTACTTCATAAGCTACAGGAACTCCACCACGAGGCAAACCTAGTACTATGGCTTGAGGATGGTTTGCATAGTGCAAAAGCTGTTTGGCTAATGTTTGTCCTGCATCGCGTCGATTGCTAAAAACTGCATTCATTTCATTTTCTTGCCTCTACTTCTTGTCCTAAATGTAGATCGATAGCTTGAGGAAGTTGTGAGGGTTATTTTAGTTAGTGATTATTCGCTATCGTTGAATTAAAGGTATTGTATTGTTGTGAGGCGATCGCTATGCGGGCAATGATTTTTAATCGAGTGGGTCAGCCTTTGGAGTTGGCAGAACTACCGATTCCAGAACCTCAAGCTCATCAAGTGCTACTTGAAGTAAATGCCTGTGGAGTGTGCCGTACCGATCTACACATTGTTGACGGAGAGTTAAATAAGCCAAAACTTCCTTTAATACTCGGTCATCAAATAGTTGGCACGATCGTCCAAACGGGCAAAAAAGCCAATAAATATCCTCTAAGTACTCGTGTTGGCGTGCCTTGGCTGGGGCATACCTGCCATTGCTGTCGTTATTGTCTAACAGGAAAAGAAAACTTGTGCGATCGCGCCTTGTTTACAGGTTACGATCTTAATGGTGGCTTTGCTGAATATGCCGTTGCTGATGAAAGCTTTTGTTTCCCTATCCCTGAAGATTTTTCTGACTTACAGGCAGCCCCCTTACTTTGTGCGGGCTTAATTGGTTATCGTTCCTATCGGATGACAGAAGATGCTCGAAAAATCGGCTTTTATGGCTTTGGTGCAGCAGCCCATATTTTAATTCAAGTGGCTAATTATCAAGGTAAACAGGTATATGCCTTTACGCGAACAGGGGACACTCAAGGACAGCAGTTTGCCCGTAGCCTTGGTGCAGTTTGGGCTGGAGGTTCTGATGAACTACCACCAGAAGAGCTAAATGCAGCAATTATCTTTGCTCCAGTGGGGAAATTAGTTCCCGCAGCCCTCAGAGCAGTTGGCAAGGGAGGTATAGTAGTTTGTGCGGGGATACACATGAGCGATATTCCCAGCTTTCCTTATCAGGTTTTGTGGGAGGAACGAGTGCTGCGATCCGTTGCTAATTTGACCCGTCATGATGGGGAAGAATTTTTAGCTTTTGCTCCTCAAGTTCCGATTCAAACTGAAGTTACAGCCTTTCCCTTATCTCAAGCACAAGTCGCTCTAGATGCTTTACGCTCTAGCAAAATAAATGGTGCTGCGGTACTAACAATTAAGTAACTCCTAAAAAACAAATCAATCTGCTATGACTGGGAAAAGGTTAAAGCGATTGTCTTAGATGTCAAGTTTAATTTGTTTTAATGGCGATCGCTATTGCAGTCTTAGTAAATACGATCGCCTTTATCGTCAAAATCAAATGTCTGCGATCGATGACATTATTCGCTCATTACTAAGATTAGGGGTTTTTATTTAGCCGAAAATTATATTACGATCATTAATTACCTGTAGGGTCGAGCGTAAAATTAGTAACCCTAATTTTGCACTAAAGCACTCGCTTCGCATCGCCCACCAATAAAAGTCGATAACTATTATCAGGAGCTAAGGTAGACAGTGGTAGTCCAAGCAAAAAAAGTAGAAGCAAGCGATCGCTATGAGTCAAAAACTCAAGAAATTGCTAAACAATTAATCAAAAGTACTAGAGATAACAATATCTTTGGCAAAATGCGCGACAGTATGCGCTGGGATGATAAAGTCTTGGACTGGACTATGGCTAATCCAGGGCTGCGGGTACAAATGTTCCGCTTTATCGATACGATTCCTTCCCTCCAGAGTAAAGCGGAAATAGCCAATCACTTCCAGCAATATATGAGTGCAGAAGAGGTAGAGTTACCCAGCGCACTGAAAGGAATGATTAACTTTAGCGATGCTGATTCTTTTCCCGCCCAAACCGCAGCAGCTACTATTACTAAGGCAGTGGAAACCTTAGCATATAAATATATTGCAGGGGAAAACATCAATGAGGTGATGAAAACGATCGCTCGTCTGCGTAAAGACGGCATGACCTACAGTATAGACTTGTTAGGCGAGGCGGTAATCACCGAAACCGAGGCAGAAGATTACTTACAACGCTATCTTGACCTAATTGAACAGTTAACCCAACAGGCGAAAGGCTGGAAAAGAAAAGAAGGAATCGATCTAGCTGATGGAGAAGAATTACCCCAGGTACAGGTATCGGTTAAGTTGACTGCATTTTATTCCCAGTTCGATCCGTTAAATCCTGTGGGTAGTAAAGAAGTTGTTTGCGATCGCATTCGTGTTTTATTACGCAAGGCAGCAGAATTGGGGGCAGCGATCCATTTTGATATGGAACAGTATCGCTACAAGGATCTTACTCTCCAGATTCTCAAAGAATTGTTGATGGAAGAGGAATTTCGCAGCCGTACAGATTTAGGAATTACATTACAGGCTTACCTAAGAGATTCTTATGAAGACTTGCAGGGCATTATTGAATGGGCAAAAGAAAGAGGAAATCCTCTAACAGTAAGATTGGTCAAAGGGGCATATTGGGATCAAGAAACGATTAAATCCGAACAAAATCACTGGCAGCAGCCCGTATACAACGATAAAGCAGCTACAGATATTAATTATGAGCGCATGACGCAACTGCTGCTGGAAAACCACGAATATCTTTACGCAGCAATTGGTAGTCACAATGTACGCTCTCAGGCTTTGGCTTGTGCGATCGCCGAAACTCTTAACATTCCTCCCCGTCGCTTTGAAATGCAGGTACTATACGGCATGGGGGATAAATTAGCTCAGGCTTTAGTTAAGCGAGGACACAGGGTAAGGGTATATTCTCCCTACGGTAATTTATTACCAGGAATGGCTTATTTAATCCGTAGATTACTGGAAAATACTGCCAATAGTTCTTTTATTAAGCAAAATCAGTCAGACAAGCCCATAGATGAATTAATCGCACCACCTATCGAAGGAACGAGGAACGAAGAACGAGGAACGAGGAAAATTGAAGAGGAAGATAGTTATACAGGCTCTCATTCTCAATTTATAGCTGCTGCCGATACTGATTATGCAGATACGGAAAAACGTATTAAAGCAGAAGAAGCATTACAAGCAGTAAAACAACAGTTGGGCAAAACTTACCAGCCTTTAATTGATGGCGAGTATGTAGAAACTGACTAATTATCTTGATTCGGTTAATCCTTCTAGAGATAGTGAATTAGTGGGTAAAGTCGGGCAAATTTCAGTAGAACAAGCAGAACAAGCAATAAATGCTGCTAAAGCTGCTTTTAAATCTTGGAAAAAGACTCCTGCAACCGATAGAGCTAATATACTTCGTAAAGCTGCCGATTTAATGGAAGAACGGCGACATGAATTAAACGCCTGGATCTGTCTAGAAGTAGGAAAGATAATTCCTCAAGCTGATGGAGAAGTTAGTGAGGCGATCGATTTTTGCCGCTACTACGCTGACGAAATGGAAAGATTGGATAGTGGCGTAAATTATGATATTGCAGGAGAAAACAACCGCTACTTCTATCAACCCAAAGGTATCGCCGTAGTAATATCTCCCTGGAACTTTCCTTTTGCGATCGCGACTGGCATGACCGTTGCAGCATTGGTAACGGGTAACTGTACCCTGCTAAAACCTGCTGCTACTTCTTCTGTAATTGCTGCCAAAATTACCGAAATATTAGTTGATGCGGGCATCCCTAAAGGAGTATTCCAATATGTCCCTGGTAAGGGTTCGGAAGTGGGTTCGTATTTAGTCGAACATAAAGACACCCACGTCATTGCCTTTACTGGATCGAGAGAGGTAGGCTGTCAGATATATGCCGAAGCAGCCAAATTAAAACCAGGACAAAAACATCTCAAGCGAGTCATTGCCGAGATGGGTGGTAAAAATGCCATTATTGTTGATGAAAGTGCCGATCTAGACCAAGCAGTAGTAGGAGTCGTCCAGTCGGCATTTGGCTATAGCGGTCAAAAATGTTCTGCTTGTTCAAGAGTCATTGTCGCAGCCCCCATACACGATGCTTTCTTAGCCAGACTTGTTGAAGCTACCAAATCTCTCAATGTGGGTACATCAGACAATCCTAACGTTCAGATGAGTTCGGTTATCGATGGTGCAGCACGCGATCGCATTTTAGAATACATCGAGCAAGGTAAACAAGAAAGTGAACTAGCTTTAGAATTGCCCACTCCTGAAGGCGGTTACTATATTCCTCCTACTATTTTTGCAGGAGTTGAACCAGACCATACTATTGCTCAAGAGGAAATCTTTGGTCCTGTTTTAGCGGTAATTAAAGCAGATAACTTCGATTCGGCACTAGATATTGCTAACGGTACAGATTACGCCCTCACAGGTGGCTTATATTCCCGTACTCCCAGCCATATCGAACAGGCATCTCGCGAGTTTGAAGTAGGCAACCTCTATATCAACCGCAACATAACTGGCGCGATCGTCGCTCGTCAACCCTTTGGCGGTTTCAAACTGTCTGGAGTTGGTTCAAAAGCAGGTGGACCTGATTATTTACTGCAATTCTTAGATCCCCGTGTGGTGACAGAGAATATTCAGCGTCAAGGTTTTGCACCCATTGAAGGGAATGAGTAATTACTGATTACTGATTATATGCGTAGCGGTATCCTTTACTGATTACTGAAATGCGATCGCATTTACTAAGTATAGAGGAAAATGCGATCGCTTTTTAGAACAAATTAAATCATTAACTTACCCAATTATCGAGTTTTAGATTTGGTACGCGAGCAAATTCTTTTATATTGTTTGTAACTAAAGTAACCTGCAAGCTAAAGGCATGGGCAGCAATCAAAGTATCTAATGAACCTATTGGTGTTCCTTGTTTTTCCAATAAAGATCGAATATGCCCATATTTAATGGCAGCAGCGTTATCAAAATCTACGATTTGCAAAGGTAACAAAAATTGCGCCAGGGCTGTGCTATTTTTCTGAGGAAATTGGCTTTTTTGTACCCCAAATTCAAGCTCTGCAACAGTAATAGAAGAAATATTGAAGAAATGCCTATGTCTCCGATCTCATAGGCATTAAATTTTTGCAGCACTTCTAAAGGCTTACGCTTGATAATATAAATGCAGATATTCGTGTCGAGTAAAAATATCATTCAAACATACTTTCTCGCTCTTGTAATGGCTGCTGACGCTCCTCACTCATAAAGTCATCAGAAAATTGTTCTAGGCTATCAAACAAAGTTGTCCAAGAGTCTTCATAGGGTAAAAGTACTACAGCATTTCCCACCTGCTTGATTAAAACCTTATCTCCTGCAAAGCGATATTTTTTTGGCAGCCTAACTGCTTGACTTTGACCATTTTGAAATAGTTTTGCTGTTTCCATTGTTACCTCAGATTTTAATATATATTATAAGTATATACTTTTTATGAAATCTAGGATATTTAAGGCGATCGCATTTTTAATTTATTATTAAAGCGATCGCATTTCTTCAATTACTTTCTAGTTTGTTTTCCCTGGTTATTCTTCTGAATATTCTCTTGACTATTATTATGTTGCTGGGCAACTAGTCCCTTCAATAAATAAAGCAAATGCCCTTCCAATTGCGGAGCGAACTTGATTGGTAAACCGTCGGGGGCAATATTAATGTCTCTTTGAGGAAAGGGAATATTTATTTGCTGTTCGCGGAAAATTTCTTCAATGCGAAAACAAAGATCGCTTTTAAGGGGTGCTTGACGGCTGGGATCTGATGTCCAAATTAATAATTCAAAATTGAGTGAACTATCCCCAAATTCCGTAAAAAATACTTGGGGTGGTGGATTACGCAACACCTCTAGATGTTCTTCTGCTGCCTGTAGCAATGCTGCTTTAACTTTTGGTACATCGGAATTGTAGGCTACTCCAATCGGCAAGTGCAGACGAGAGACGCTTCGGCGATGATTCCAATTGATGACTTCTTCGCTTAAAAAACGAGAGTTTGGCACGATAATTGAAATACGATCTAGAGTTTTGAGGACAATACTACGGGTGCGGACTTCTTCTACCACTCCTAAATGAGTCCCTACTTGAACAAAATCTCCTACCTGCACAGAACGTTCAAATAATAAGACAATTCCACTGGCAAAGTTTCGAGCAATATCCTGTAAACCGAAACCAATACCTACACCCAAAGCACCACCAATTACGGTTAGAGAGCTAAGATCCAAACCATAAGCCTGAAGCAATACTACGGTGGCTAAGGCAATAAAGCCATATTTGGTGATAATTGAAATGATTTCTTGCGAACCCCTAGTCATTCTAGTGACTTGCAAAACTCTGGTACGCAAAAGATCTGCTATATAACCACTGACAATAATCGCTCCAATTAATAAACCTACAAAAACCAATAGCTCAATAATTGAAAAATAATCTCCACCAAAATTCAAAACCGATCTATTGAAGGTGACAGCGACTATGCTGTAAAGCACATACAATAAATGTCTTGTCCAAGGAAAAAGACTGCAAATTATAAAAGCCGTTCCCAGCCAAAGGGCGACTTGAGCAAAACCTAGCTTAAGGCGAAATAGAGTGGTTAAATTGGAAGGCTGAGAGCTAGTATTACTAGGTAATCCTGGAACAATCTTTTGAATCGCTTGTCTGAGGGGATAGGTTTGTAACTGATTTAAAAGTCTTGTCCCAAACAATGCCAAGGTTAACAAGATGATAGTAAAGATTACTTGACGCTGAAGGTATCTGGCAGTTCTTTCTCTTTTACCTCTGGCGATCGCTAGTTCTATTTGTTGTTTGAGGTCGATCGCCGTTTCGCGATTGGACTTTTTACCTATAGTATCTTCTTTGGTGATGGTAAATAGATAGCGACGATCTTGAATCGCAGTCAACTCCGATAGTTCATCTAGTTCATTGAGATCGTTGTTAGGAAGCTTTTCATACTCCAAATACAATACGGGCAGTCGTTCTTGTTCTTCGATTACTACCCCCGTAAAGTTATCACTGTTGATTGCTTGAAGTATTTCTTGACGGACTAAATCGGCTCTTTCCCCTGCGGTATTTACACCAATCTTACCCACAGACAAGACATTTCTGCCATCAATTACTACTGGAGCTTTAGATACAGTAGGATCTGTGTAGATGTTTAAATCTTCAAATTTTACATCGTATAAAAAGGGATTTAAATCAGATTGAGTTAATCCTGGATTAATATCCAAAACTATAATGATGACAGTTACAATAGCTGCCAATACTATTTTAAAAAGTTTTTTCCGCCACATTGATTAATAGTATGTTACTCGTTGGGTATTTTTAGAATAGATACTTGATGATGCTAATTTTGCTCAGTCGTAGCAAAAAGTATTATGACCGCGAAAGGCGTTGAACCTGTGACCTTTGTAGCTAATCTTCAGCTTTTTTCTTTTTCTTCGTAATGTACCCTAGTTCCCGCCCACTGTAGTTTTTCCCTAAGAGTTTGATAAAAAGAATAGGTTTTTCTCAAAATAATAAAGTGCGCCTGACAATTTGCCATTTTAATTAGGACTCTTTGACCAGGCCAAATAGCCGTTCCTAACGCCCCATCTGTCCATAATTTAGTGTTCAATTCATAATCCTGAATAGGACGAACTCCTACCACATTACCAGGAGGCAGCACCAAAGGACGACCAGAAAGACTGAGGGGAGAAATAGGTGTAATAGCGATCGCCCACATTCCTGGATGTAGTATAGGACCATTAGCCGAGACAGTATATCCTGTCGAGCCTGTAGGGGTAGCCACGATTAAGCCATCTCCGCTATATTGGTCTACCACTTGTCCATCCGCTTCCAATTCCAAAATAGAAGTTGGCATCCGATCTATGCTGGCGGGTTTAATACACATTTCATTTAGGCAATAAAAGCGATCGCCTACAGGACTTAATGTACCTTCTTCTCCCTCATATAACTGCGCTTCAAGCATCATCCGCTTTTGCACTGCATAGTGATCTGAACTCAAGCGCGACCAAATTGCCTCGGTGTCTTTAAACAATTCGAAAGGTTCAGTCAAAAAACCCAGGTGTCCGCCAACATTTACGGCTAAAAGAGGTATCCCTTCGGGAGCTAAATTTCTGGCTGCGGCTAAAATCGTGCCATCTCCCCCCAATACTATAGCTAAGTCTATTTTGACTGTGGCAGAAGCCAAAAAAACAGGATAAGGGTTGTCTTTGATGCCACTTGGTCCCATCAAAACCTGGCAATTAATAGCTTCTAACTCCTTGGCACATTTTTCTGCCCACTGTTTACTATTTTTGTCCCCTGCTTTGTAGGCAATAATTGCGCGTTTTAATTCCACTATGGTTTTTGAATCTGGATAATGTTGATCGAATCTTTTTCATGCTACAAAAACATTGCTAACTATACTGTTAAAAATTTATAGTTTTTTGTAATTCACGATCAATTACAGTCCAAAGCCTCTTATCATTTTTCCAAATGTGAGTTAAAATTCGCCCAACGACTTCCTGACAAAAAGGAGATAATTATATGTCTGCCCTACGCAAGCCAGCCTTTGAAACACAATACTATGCTCCAAAACCACAATTTCAGCCAGAAAATAACCAAATAGCTAGCCCTAATCGGAAGCAGGTTAGAAAAGTAGTTAAGAGTCGTAGCTTTCCTCAGCAAAATAGACTCCCTCAAAATCTTCAATTGCTTTCCTTGCTACAAAAAGGCTCTTTTGGTTTGGCTATGGTATCTATGGCAGCTAGCATTGGTTTATATGTATCTACAGTACAAATACCTGAGCTTTGGAGTCAAGAATACCGTAATTTAGAAGACTTACAGCGTCAAGAAAGAGAACTAACTGCAATCAACGAAAAAATCAAATATCAAATTGCTCACGAAGCCAGCAAAGACGATCGTCTGTCTATTTCTAAACCTGAGTCGGCGGTATTTATATCTCCAGCAAAAGTTAACCTTAAAAATGTTTTAGACTCGGATTCAAAAGATACAAGCACATTTAAGATAAAGCATAGTAGTTTAGGATATTGATTACCAAATAAGTAATAAGTATTGATTTATGGCTTCGATGGCTTAATTTATGACTAAATCTAGATTCAAACTTCCTCTCAAATCGGTCAAAACCAAAAAAAAGACGAAAGATGCTAGATTTAATCGCTTACCATCTTCAAAAAGGCATTTCTCAACTAAGAAGCGATCGACTCAACCAAAACAAGCTTTACTCTTACGTTTGTTTTTGGTTTGGGGAATATTGCTTATAGGCACAGTCGGATTAGCTGGACGACTATATTATTTACAGATTGTAAATCCTGTAATTGTTTACGAACAAGCTCCTAAAGGAAAACGACTAACTCAAATTGCTCTGGATCAACAGACAGCCAGATTAAGCTTTTATATTCCTCGTCGTCAAATAGTAGATCGAGATCAGAATGTTTTGGCAACCGACAGGATTACTTATACCCTTTATGTTCACCCTCATTTATTTAAAAGGAATTCCCAACCAGTACCCCCAGAAGAAATTGCCCGAGAATTATCAAACATTATTGGCAACAAAACCCCAGAAGAATATTTAGCAATATTTAACCAGCAAGATTGGGGAATTCGTTTGGCAGGAGACTTACCAGAGTCAGCTAAAGAAAAAATTGCTGCGATGCAGATTGATGGCTTAGATCTGACGCAAAACTATTCCCGTTTCTATCCCCACCGAGAAATGGCAGCAGAAGTTACAGGCTATGTCAATTTAGACAGTAGTCGTACCCCTCAAGCGGGAGTAGAATACACCCAAAATAAACTGCTAGAACGCGATCCAATTAGCTGGAAAATGAAGCGTAGCTTTAGCAACAACAAAGCCGTATTTCATCCAGGAGACTTAGAGCGATCGCAACAAATGTTTAATTTTGACGATCTGCGTCTACAGCTAACTATCGATCTGCGTCTACAGCAAATTGCCCGTAATGCCTTAGAAAAGCAGATGAAGGAATACAATGCCAAAAGAGGCACGGTAATTGTAATGGATGTGCGGGATGGCGCGATCGCCGCTTTAGTATCCGAACCTACTTACGATCCCAATATCTACTATAAATATAACGACTTTAGCGTCTTCAAAAATTGGGCAGTCACCGATTTATACGAACCTGGATCTACCTTTAAACCAATCAATATTGCCCTAGCTTTAGATGCTGGTGTTATTTCTCCCCAAGATACTTTTAATGACACAGGGGAAATTCAAATCAAAGATGCTTTGGTGCGCAATCATGACTTTGACAAAAAAGGTGCGCGAGGAGAATTAACCTTACCTGAAATTCTGCAATATTCGAGTAACGTAGGGATGATTAAAGTCATGCGTCGCATCGATCCTCTTGACTATTATCAAGATCTGCAAAAACTAGGTATTGAAGACAAGGTAGAATTTGATATCCCTGGATACACCACAGGCAGACTTAAAAACGAAGTTGAGTTTACCGTGAGAGAAATTGAACCCGCCACTACTGCTTTTGGTCAAGGATTTTCTCTTACTCCTTTAAAACTAATTCAAATCCATGCTGCATTGGCAAATAATGGAAAACTAATTACGCCTCATGTAGTCAAAGGTTTATCTGACTACAAAGGCTACCTACACTATTCTCAGCCTCCTCACACCAAACAAGTCTTTTCACCCAAAACTGCTCGTACTGTTTTGGAAATGATGGAAAAAGTAGTAGAAGACGGTAGTGGTTATGCAGCTAAAATTCCTGGCTATAGAATTGCTGGAAAAACAGGCACTTCCCAAAAGGCAGTTACCCAAGGTGGTTATGACGAAACAGCAAAGATAACCAGTTTCGTCGGTGTATTTCCTGTTGAAGCACCCCGTTATGCCGTTTTAGCCGTAGTTGACGAACCCCAAGGTGAACACACTTATGGTTCTACCGTTGCTGCACCCATAGTCGGTTCGGTAATACAAGGAATCATTAATATTGAAGGAATTCCTCCTAGTAAAAATGTCGATCCAGAATAGAATTATCTTGCTTGTATTTATAATTTATTTAATCAAATAAGTAAAATTAAATTCATAAAAAATAGGGTTAAACCGTGAATATACTTATTCAAATTTATTATAAATGAGATAAATACTGTTTCCAAATACATAAGATCGTAATTACATTGGTGATTGATTATAATCACAACTACTAAGTAATTACTATGGCTCAACCCTCTGCAAGCGAGCAATATATGCTCGAAATGATCAATCGCGCTCGTCTCAATCCTCAAACAGAAGCCGACTCTTTTGGAATTGATTTGAATGACGGATTATCCGCAGGTACTATTACTACCGATCCCAAACAGCCCCTAGCGTTTAATCCATTATTAATTGATTCTTCGCGCGTTCACAGTCAATGGATGTTGGACACAAATACTTTTTCTCATACTGGCATTAATGGAACTAGTTCTAATCAGCGTATGAGAAACGCGGGTTATCAATTTACTGGTAGCTGGACATCAGGAGAAAACATTGGTTATAAGGGAACAAGTGGAACTGTGGATATCACTGCTTTTACCGAAGATATTTATGAAAACCTTTTCCTAAGTTCTGGTCATCGTAAAAATACTTTAAAGTCAAACTTTCGCGAAATTGGAGTGGCTACTACCACAGGACAATTTACTAGTGGCAGTACTTTTAATGCCTTGATGGTAACGGAAAATTTTGCCAAATCTGGTTCAGATATATTTTTGACAGGGGTTGCTTATGATGATTCAGTCATTGAAGACGACTTTTATACCGTAGATGAAGGTTTGGGCGGTATAGAAGTTACTGCTATTGATACAGCTAATAATTCTTATACTACCGATACCATGACAGCAGGTGGTTATCAGATGGCATTACCATCAGGAACTTATGATGTGAGCTTCTCTGATAACGGTCAATCTCTTGGCAATAGCGAGCAAATTACCATTGGTGCGGAAAATATTAAATTAGACCTCAACACCGACAATATTGTTATTCCCGATCTTAGTGGTGATGATACCATCCAAGGTGGAGGTGGCAATGACACTCTTTACGGTGAGGGGGAAACGATCGCCTTTATGGATATAACGGCGACGACTATTTAGATGGTGGTGCTGATAATGACTTTATCTATGGTCATTATGGAGATGATACCCTCATTGGTGGGGCAGGAAGCGATCGCATTATTGAAGTTGCCGATGTTGACTTTACCTTGAGCGATACTCAACTAACAGGAAAAGGAACAGATGCTCTAAGTCAAATAGAACAAGCTGTTCTGATAGGGGGAACAAGCGATAATCTAATTGATGCAGGTAGTGCGACACAAATAAATGTCACCCTTGATGGTGGAGGAAGACACGATACCGTAATTGGTGGTGCAAATAACGACTTATTGCTTGGTAGAGGGGGTAACGATCGCTTAGAGGGTGGCAACGGCAACGATCGCCTATTTAGCCATGATGGTAATGATACCTTAATTGGTGGTGCAGGAAGCGATCGCGTTATTGAAATAGGTGATGTTGACTTTACCCTGAGCGACACTCAATTAACAGGAAGAGGAACAGATACTCTAAGTCAGATGGAATTAGCCTTCATTAAAGGAGGTACAAGCGGTAATGTACTTGATGCAAGTGATGTTACTCAATTAAATGTCACTCTTAATGGTGCTTCGGGTGATGACTCCTTAATGGGTGGATCGAATAACGATTTGCTACTTGGTGGAGATGATAATGATTTGTTGAAAGGAAATGACGGTAATGACAGATTGTTCAGTAATGATGGCGATGACACCTTAATGGGTGGCATGGGAAACGATATTGCTATCGGTGGATCTGGTTCAGACATCTTCGCTTTAGAATCAAACTCTGGCAGGATTATTGTTCAAGACTTTGATAGTAGTAGCGATATGTTTGGTCTGACCGCTTCTCTTGGGTTTAGCGATTTAAACATTACTGCTAGTGGCGCAAATACTATAATTCGAGACTTGAGTAACAATCAGGTTTTGGCGACTGTTGTTAATGTCAATGCTGGCAGTCTTACCTCTGCTGACTTTGTAAGTATTTGAGAAAACTCGATCGACCGTTAACCGACATCTTGCACCAGTACAAAATAACTTAATAATTAACAAAAAGGAATCAATTTATTCCCCTTTAACCTTTAAGCTTTACCCCTTTCCCTAATAGCACAGATAGATTAAGGGGTAGGTGCAAGATCTAAGTTAACCCATTTATTTGTTTGATTTAAATAAAAGCCAGCTCAAAAACTGTAGTCAATTACATTTCCATATTTCCTGGCATAGATATAATAAAAGCATTGAAAATATTTAAACTATCCAAATATTGTAATTAGTATGGTTACTTGGTCTATTTCCCCTTGGTTCAAAACATTAGCTGCGACAATTGCTTTTGGTTCAGTGGGATTGCAGACTATACCTATCCAAGCCCAGGCAAAGATTTACGATCCCCCTGCCATTAGTTCAGAACAGACAATTTCTGATATTCTGACTGAAAATGACATACCCACAGGAGAGGGGGGTTTTGCTAGAGACTATTATGTTCAACTAGAAAAAGGAGATCAGGTTGCGATCGACCTATCCTCTGATAATTTCGATTCGATGGTTATATTAATTGCTGCTGATGGGGCAAAAGTAGCCGAAAACGATGATGGTCCAGACGGAACGACTAATTCCCTCCTCTTCTCTCGCATTACTGAAGCAGGAAAATATGTTGTACGAGTTCGTGCTTTTGGCGATACTAGCGGTGGTAAATTTACCCTTAAGTTAACTAAGCTCAAACCTTCAGGTAAATAAAAGAAAATTTGCTGCAATAGTTAAAGAATTCTTACTAACTGTCCCAATATTAAATCACTCTCTTCAAATCGACGTTACAAATAACTGTAAGCAGATATACGGTTAATTTATAACTATGTCAGAAGCAAATATTGAATCGATTTTACAAGAAAAAAGAGTATTTAATCCTCCCGCAGAATTTGCCGAAAAAGCTTCTATTAAAAGTATGGAAGAGTATAAAAATCTCTATACTCTAGCAAAAAAAGATCCTACGGGATTTTGGGCAAAATTAGCGGAAAAAGAGCTACATTGGTTTAAAAGGTGGGGAAAAACCTTAGATTGGCAACCACCCTTTGCTAAGTGGTTTGTTGATGGCAAAATTAATATTTCTTATAATTGTCTAGACCGTCATCTTACTACCCATCGCAAAGATAAACCTGCATTAATTTGGGAAGGTGAACCAGGAGACTCTAGGACTCTAACCTACGCTCAACTGCACGAAGAAGTTTGTCAGATGGCAAATGTTATTAAAGATTTAGGCGTAAAAAAAGGCGATCGCGTTGGTATTTATATGCCGATGATTCCCGAAGCTGCGATCGCCATGTTAGCCTGTGCCAGAATTGGTGCAGCCCACAGCGTTGTGTTTGGTGGCTTTAGTTCGGAGGCTTTAAAAGCCCGTCTCCAAGATGCAGAGGCAAAATTAGTTATAACTGCTGATGGAGGATGGCGCAAAGATAAGATTGTTCCCCTTAAAGATGCGGTGGATAAGGCGATCGCATCTGATGTTCCCAGCGTCAAAAATGTTTTGGTAGTACAACGTACTAAGCAAGATATTGAGATGCAGGCAGGGCGAGATCATTGGTGGCACGAACTAAAAGAAAGTGCTGCTAAGAACTGTCCACCAGAGCATATGGATAGCGAAGATTTATTATTTATTCTCTATACTAGCGGCACTACAGGCAAACCTAAAGGAGTAGTTCACACTACAGGGGGTTATAACCTTTATACCCACATGACCTTTAAGTGGACATTCGATCTTAAAGAAGATGATGTCTATTGGTGTACTGCTGATGTTGGCTGGATTACAGGACATAGCTATATTGTTTATGGCCCACTTTCCAATGGTGCAACTACGGTGATGTATGAAGGCGCACCCCGCCCTTCTAATCCTGGTTGTTTTTGGGATGTGGTGGAAAAATATGGCGTAACTATTTTCTACACTGCCCCCACTGCAATACGGGCATTCATCAAAATGGGCGACGAACACCCCAACAAAAGGGATCTCTCTTCCTTACGTATTTTAGGTACGGTGGGCGAACCCATTAACCCCGAAGCTTGGATGTGGTATCACAAAGTAATCGGTAACGAAAAATGTCCGATCGTCGATACTTGGTGGCAAACCGAAACGGGAGGCTTTATGCTAACTCCTATTCCTGGGGCAATACCTACCAAACCAGGATCGGCGACTCTCCCCTTTCCTGGCATTATTGCCGATGTAGTCGATCTCGAAGGTAATTCCGTCGGACAAAATGAAGGAGGTTACTTAGTAATCAAACATCCTTGGCCTAGTATGATGCGTACTGTCTATAAAAACGACGATCGCTTTCGTAGTACCTATTGGGAACATATCCCCCCTAAAGATGGTAACTATCTTTATTTTGCAGGGGATGGAGCGCGTATAGATGAAGATGGCTATTACTGGGTAATGGGTCGTGTAGATGATGTAATGAACATCTCAGGGCATCGTTTAGGCACGATGGAAGTAGAATCAGCATTAGTATCCCATCCTGCGGTTGCTGAAGCTGCGGTGGTATCTCGCCCTGATGAATTAAAAGGGGAAGACGTTTATGCGTTTGTAACTCTTGAAGACTCTTATAGTGAGAGTGACGAACTAAAACAGGAATTAAAACAGCACGTAGTCAAGGAAATTGGCGCGATCGCTCGTCCAGGGGAAATTCGCTTTGCCGATGCCCTACCTAAAACTCGTTCTGGTAAGATCATCCGCCGTTTCTTGCGTAATTTGGCAGCAGGAGAGGAATTGGTAGGGGATATCTCAACTATGGAAGACCTTAGTGTGTTGGATAAGCTGAGACAAGGATGAGGGATAAAGGATAAAGGATAAAGGATAAAGGATAAAGGATAAAGGATGAAAGGATAAAGGATAAAGGATAAAGGATAAAGGATAAGGGATGAGGAAAAAATGTTTGGCTTTCTAGTCTCTTGTCCTGAAAACTTAATTTGTCTACTTTTAATTTGATTCTTGCCGATGTTTTATATCGCGCTTGTAATAGTCACCGAGGCATGACAAGCATGGTGTTGCAACAGCCTTAAATTACAGTTAGCCTGAAAACGCAATAATGATACAGCCATTGTGCAGATGCCCTATTCTCATTCTGTAAACTACCGATTGTTCCATCTTATTTTCTTACTGCTTTTGACTGGTAGCGGACACTGCATTCCGATTGTGCCTGCTAAGTTTTACATATAGCAATTTAATTGTTAGAACCCAAAATTTAGTAAGAGTTATGATTAAAAAAAATAAGATTGATCGACATTTATTAGGCAAAAGTTTGTCTTTGCTCGATCCAAAGAGCGATAATTTCAGCTTTGATCTCTGGGCTGTAAAAGTTAGTCAACAAATGAAAACCGCGCTTAGGGCAAATGCTTAACCCCCAACTTATCATCACGAGCAATCTTTTCTGTCCAGCCTAAATTCTCGGCACTCTCACGAAGCGTCATAGTTTGGAAGCTGGATGTGATTTTAGGTTGTTACAGCAAAGTTTGGGTCATGCCAGCGTAACTACTACCGAGAGGTATCTGCATATATCACAGTAATCCTGGTAGTAGTCAGTTTATTGACTTTTAGACCTTGAACTTCCCCTATCAACTGCTAAATAAATAGAGATTTAGTTGAGGAATTATTTTCTGATTTAACTAGAAAAATTATCTTTGATTATTTATTCTATAAGTAAACTAATGTATCTTTTTTAAACACTTAAAAAACAAAGTGATATATTAGTAATTGAAGACATAGAGTCTTCCCTGACAGAGATTACAGGTTTACTCACATTAAAGTTAAGGAGGATAAAAATCTGTTCCATCAAATATCTGTCTCGTTAAATAAAAACAGTAACGCCCAACTAGAAAGCTGATATTTTCTCAATTGGAAATAAGGGAGATAACCTACGGTCAATCTTTGTTCTGTAGAACTCCAAATTGAGTTAATTATAAGAGAAAATCTCTCGGTGAATTTAGCTTGGGTGTTATTGTTTTGAGAGAAATACCCAATCACTTCAATTTTAGAGAGAGAACGGTTATGAAACCTATGATTTGGCATCCTGAACAGAAGGATGAAAAAGTAAATCAGTACCTTGACCAGACCAATCATGAACCCTGGATAGCAATCGTGGCAGGAGTAATGATGGTCGTATGTTCTTTTACACTCTTGGTTTTATTAGGTACTTTTTAAAAACCCAGGTTAAAGAAGTATGGATGAGAACTTGACCCAATAACAGAGCGATCGCCCTTACTTCTTCCCCCGAATATCCAAAGTCACCTCAACATTAATACTGCGCTTATTCTGTCCGAGTATCTTAACCCTTGTTACCCTTGTTACCTTTCCCCGATAAGGAGAGTAAACTTTCCTTCTGTGGGGGTGTAACGATGAGCCATTTGTGATGCCTCTATATGGTTGTGAACCATTTTGATTGTCAATTGAGATAACCGTTAGAATAAGCTTGATGCACTGCTTGAATGCGAGTACGGGCTTTAAGTTTTTGGACTGCATTATTAATATGAAATTTAACGGTGCGATCGCTGATAAATAATTTTTTGGCAATTTCGCGATCGCGCATTCCCTCAGCTAAAAGTTTGATTACTTCTAGTTCTCGAAAGGATAGATTGATCTTAAATTGCGGTCGCTCTCTATAGGGAAGATCTAATTTAATTTGAACTATATTTCCATCGACAAACTTAGTGTCTAATTTACCCCCCATACTATTTGCCATGAAATTAATATCATCAAAAGCGGCATCGATTTTTGGCTCGAAATTTAGAATTAGCATTGCTTCCAAATTTACGAGATCTCTTTGATAAGCTAAACGGCAATAATTACAGTTATTTGATTTAAGGGCTTCTGCGGTTTTTAATAAAATATAAGTACCAGAAGTATTTAGAGTTTTTTCTGTACCTAACAAAGTCAATCGAACATTAGATAAAATACTTGATATTTGTTCAGATAGGGGCTTATGGGTTAATAATTTTGGGCTATGATGAGATCGCCTTTTCAATTCTGCTTGATATAGTTGGGCATTATTCAAAGCTACTGCTGCCGAAGTACAGAGTATTCTTAATGCTTCTAAAAACTCTGCTGCCATCGGTTGATGACTAAAAATAGCCAGCACTCCAATGGCTTTGTTCCCAATAGCTAGAGGTAAACCTGCAAATCCACAAATCTTGTTATCAATTGCCCATTGGCGATCCTTTACCCAAGATTCTTGAGATAGCTGGTTGCTCAAAAAAGGAATACAGTGTTGAGCAATTTTTCCTACTTTATAAGCACCCATTGGTACTGTGGCAAAATCCCCATCTAGCCGAGTATATAAGCCTGAAGAAGCCACCAGCTTTAGTACGCTGCGATCCGAATGGTGCGCGAAAGAGTCATCGCTTTTTACTAGCCAAACACGAGCAAAAGCACAGTTGAATCTATCTACCAAACCATCTGTCAATTTTTTGGCGATCGCTCTTGATTCAAGACAGCCAGATAAACTTTGATTTAGGCGATCGACGTTTTGTAGTTCTAATAACAATCGAGTTGGATTTATTAGGTCATGATGATCGTCAGGCACAGAAGTTTAAACCAGTAAGCTCATACATCTATTAGGATGCAAATTCTCTTTTTATCCTGTATTTAAAATTACAAAAACTTTTGAATTATGCGGTTTAGAAGTAAACCAGATGACCATATTGCAAATCTAAAACTCTTAAATAAAAAAATGTTCGACCGTAAAATATACAATAGTAAATGTTGAAAATTGCTCTGTTTACCTACTCGACAAAACCTAGAGGGGGAGTAATTCACACCATCGAATTAGGAGAAGCACTACAGGCATTGGGGCATCAGGTTTGTATCTATGCCTTAGACAAAGATAATCTTGGTTTTCACCGTCCATTAAAGTGTTCGAGTAAATTAATTCCTACTAACCCCGCACCAGATCGCCAATTATTGTTAGCCAGAAAGCAAAATTATTCTAATAACAATACGGTCAATTTAGATCTAGACCCAGTAGATGAACTGATCGAGCAAAGAATACAGGAATTTATTGATTATTTAAGCCAAGAAACTGAACAGTATGACATATATCATTCCCAAGACTGTATTAGTACCAATGCTTTGACGGTAATGCGAAGCAAAGGAATGATTCCTCACTTTATCCGCACAGTCCATCATATTGATGAATTTAATAGTCCTTATTTACAGCGGTGCCATGATCGCTCTATCTTAGAACCAGATTTGTGTTTATGTGTTTCAAGCTATTGGCGAGAACAGCTACAGCAGCAGTATCAAATAGATGCACCAGTAATAATTAACGGGGTTGATACTCGAAAGTTTTCTAATCAGCCAAGTAGTGAAGAGGAATTATTGAAGCAACGGCTAGGAATCAACGGTAGCAAAGTTTATTTAACCATCGGCGGAATTGAACCCCGTAAAAATTCCCTAAAGCTATTACAGGCTTTCATTGAAGTACTAAAAACCCACCCCCAGGCACAGCTAATTATTGCAGGTGGCGAAACTTTATTCGATTATGAACCCTATCGCTTAGAATTCTTCAATATTGTTAAACAAAACGAAATCAAATTAGGAGAATCTTTGATTTTGCCTGGAGTCATGGCAGACAAAGATATTCCCGTTTTATATCGCTGTGCTGATGCCTTTGTCTTTCCCTCAGTAAAAGAAGGATGGGGATTAGTCCTATTAGAAGCGATCGCATCAGGGATACCCATAATTACCTCAAATATTCCTCCTTTTACCGAATTTTTAAATCACGATTCAGCTTTATTGGTCGATCCTAACTCTAGTAAGGCAATCGCTAATGCCATGCTCGATATATTAAATAAAGACTTGACTCAAAAACTAATCAAAAACAGCGCAGACATCCCTTCTCAATACTCCTGGCAACAATCAGCACAAATTCACCTAGAATATTACTTCAAACTATTACATATACAGCGTAAATAATCTTTTTCTTCATCCTTTATCCTTTTCAACCTATGCCTGAAATCAACTTTGAAATCCAATGGCCAGATGGCACACAGCAAACTTGTTATTCCCCTTCTTTGGTTGTCAAACAATACTTTTCTCCTGGAGAAGAATATCAGTTGACTGAGTTTGTTGAGAAATCTCGTACGGCATTAAACATTGCAAGCGATCGCGTAAAAGAAGCTTATGGGTTTCCCTGTAGTAGAGCATTAGGACAACTAAAACAAATAGAGTTTACAGCTTCTAAGTATAAAAATTTACCCGAACCTGTGGTTCTATTTCTAAGCTTTATAGAATGATTGAGGTTTGGTACAAAAATTTAAACCTAGAGACAGATTTTAGGGAAAAGCCTTTTGTATATCTTAGGATATATACAGTTCTAGCTTGATAAATATATTAAACAAATGAAATTTCAGTATAAATATACCAGACTGCACGTAAAAGATTTTCAAGCTTGCTGTAACTTTTATCAAAATGTTTTGGGGTTGAAAGTGACTTTTACATCAGAAATTGATTCCTATGTTGAATTGACCGATGGAGAAGTTAAGTTGACCCTGTTAGATCGAGATAAAATTAAAGAATATTTAGGTACTAAAACTAATTTTTCGTTCGAGGAAAAAAGCGATCGCATTGCCTTGAGTTTTCAGGTAGAAGATGTAGAGCAAGCGTGCCAATACCTCAAGGAAAAAGGAGTAGAGATTGCTAGTCCACCTTGGAATGTAGTTGACTGGGGAATGAAATTAGCATTGGTAAGAGATCCAGAAGGAAACTTGATTGAATTATCACAGACGGGTGAAATGCTTGGTGCGGAATAAGCCGTTAAACCTTTGATTAACTTGTTAAGAAAAATTGACAATATTTCCCGTACGTTTCAAACAAGTTAGGCTATCATAGCAAGTCGAACATTGTCGGACTCGATATTAATGGCGATCGCTATGATAGAAAAAGCCCAAGTTTTGTCTACAGTACAACAGATCGAGCTACGTAAGTTGGAATTGGAACTAGAAGCCTTGCGAGAGAAAATACAAAATCAAAGCAACCTAGAACAAGAATCGCCATTAGAAGCAGATGCTAGTACCGCTGCGTAATAAAGATATCCTTTCTTACTTACTACTTATTACTTACGAACAATCAACCCCACTACACCTAAGCAATCAACGTACTCCGATGTTGGGATCGCTGTAGTCAGGATTAGTTACAAATTCTTCATCAGTCAAGCTACGTAAAAATTCAATCAGATCGTTTATTTCTGATTCTGTAACTTCAAATCCCTTGATAAAACTACTCTTGTAGGGGTTACGGCTACCTATACCTGCCAATTCTCCTTCAGAGATTGTTCTCCCTCCAGCCTGATAATGAGCGATCGCATCTTGTAAGGTTGCCACACTACCATCGTGCATATAGGGTGCAGTTAGGGCAATATTTCTTAGGGTAGGTACTTTAAAACGTCCCATGTCTTTAGCTTCTTGGGTAATCTCATTAATTCCCGTATTGGGTGCGGGATAAGCACCTTTGCCATCAATGTTATACAGCCCAGTATTGTGAAATGCCACTTCAGTAAAAGCCAAATTTTCATGTTTAACTGAATCGCTAAAGTTGATTCCACCATGACAGTGAAAACATTCCGTGCGTTCGCTATTAAACAGTTTTTCACCTCTTTTAGCTGCGGGAGAAATAGCATCCTGTTCTCCTAAATAACGATAGCGATCGTAAGGGGAATTAAAAGAAACCAGACTTCTTTGGAAGCTTGCCAAAGCTTTAGTCATATTTTTGACGTTTATAGGCTTCTTTTCTTCAAAAGCCGACTTGAACATCTGTTGATAGTTAAAATCTTGCTCCATCCAGTCCATCATTTCTTGCTCTTTCCCTACCATTCCCATCTCAATCGGATGTTCGCCAAAAATAGGGATAAGAGCCTGATTTTCTAAATTAGTCAGCAACGGGTTTGCCCAAGTCAGTACAGGACTGTAAGCTATGTTAGCCAAACTCATCGAGTTGCGAGAATGCTTTTCCTCAGTCGAACCTATAGCTACAGGTTTGCCATCGGTAAAAGCCAAAGATTGTTGGTGACAAGAAGCGCAGGAATATTCTCCCGTAATTGACAAGCGAGGTTCATAAAACAGATGTCTGCCTAATTCTACCTTTTCGGGGGTCATTGGATTATCGTCAGGAACAACTGGTTTGGGTGTCCACTCTGGCAAATTCCAGTTATATTGCGTTGCTACCGCTAAATCGTTGTCCATCGCCATAGCTTTACTCAAGCCAGTAGATAAGCAAATGGACAGAATAAAAGCAATAGCTAAATTTAAGAGGCGATTGCCCATGTATTTTTCTAAATTATTCTACAAAAAAGAAGCTTTGTCCTTCTGGGGAAGTCGTACCGTTAAAAGACATACCCAAACGCTGAATAATTGAAGCACAATCAGCATCGTCGGGAGAAGACATACAGCCTGCGGGAGTGTTTACCTGATTGTTGGTTAAATCTGTGTCATATAATAACTCGGCTAAATCTACCACCACAACGTTGTCATCAGGGTTAAAGTCGGAAAGGGTAACAGTACTGCGATTGGGATTGGCACAACCAAATAAGTCACTTTTGGCAGAGTCTTTACAGCCTGTACTTCCAAGATGAATCAAATAGCTATTACTGCTAGTGGATTCCTCTGGGTGATTCATATCTCGATTTTCTGTTTGAGTACTGCTGGTTTGACTATGAGTACCCTGTCCATTTTTAAAAAGACCAGTTTGGCTTGTGGTATTAGTGTGCTGTTGATTTCCTTGCATATTACTGTCACCATGGCTAGCATTAGAAGAGACATTGGCGATCGCACTATCCGTTTCTAAATCTACTCGCAAGAATTTATAACCGCCTTGCCAATTCCACCACATCGAAGTCAAATTAAGGGGAGAAGGAGCGATCGCAGCATCCTCATGGTTTAAATTTTCGGGTACGCCCAAAGTAAACTGTAAACTCTGGTAATCTCCTTCGGGTACTGTCCCTACTACAGTAAAGTTAGTCTCGGCTGTACCATTATCACAAGCATCCGTACCATCTTCAAAATCGAGTAAAGCCGTGTTTTGATACTGCCATTTACCATCTTGCTCTAATTCTACGGGAACAGCATTACCATCCTCATCCAACAAAGCCAGATTGGATACATAAAAACGAAAGTCAGTAGGAGTTATGGTGGTTTGGGCAGCACCTACCCTGTCATAACTTTCACCACAGGCAAATTCGTCTTCCCCTACCCATCCTTCAAAGTTAATTGCTACTTCTTTGGTATTCGGTTGAGCTTGAACTAAACCGTACCCACTAAACGCCATTACCGTCGCTAATAGTATAGATTTTGGATTAAAGGATAAATTCATAAATCTTGCTCTAAAAATATTATTGATATTTAATTATCTAACTGATACTACGCAATTAAAAAACTAACGGTTTTAAAGATTGTTGAAAATAGAACAATGTTCCCTCATAGATTGATTAATAAGTAACATCAGCTATCTAAGTCAACTTAGCCCTTGATAATATCGATAAACGATAACTCTTGTCCAAAGACAAGCTGTCAAACTTAGCTTCTCATGCAAAATCATGTCCAACGTAAATTAACGCACAAGTTCTATCATGTATATATATAGTCATGGTCTGTATGGCTATCAAGCACAAACCCAGAAACTAACCCTATGTCAGAAAAACAACAACTATTGCTCGTAGACGACGAACCAGGTATCAGAGAATCTGTCCAAGCATATTTAGAAGATAACGATGATTGGAACGTAACCGCAGCCAGCAATGCTGAAGAAGCTTGGCAAGCCATTGAAAATCAAGTACCCGATCTGATTATTTCTGA
The DNA here is from genome assembly GCA_963799375.1 of uncultured cyanobacterium. Lineage (GTDB taxonomy): Bacteria > Cyanobacteriota > Cyanobacteriia > Cyanobacteriales > Xenococcaceae > Waterburya. Next base: position 228,923 of record CAWCWY010000020.1, on the reverse strand, counting down.
TATCATGATGCCTCAAGTAAGTGGCTATGAATTTTTAGCCAAACTCAAAGAAGATCCTCGTTATCGCACTATTCCTGTAGTTTTTCTGACAGCCAGAGGCATGACAAGCGATCGCATTCAGGGTTACGAAGCTGGTTGTGATGCTTATCTTTCCAAACCATTCGATCCAGAAGAATTGGAAGCGATCGTCAAAAATTTGCTATCTAAGATTAAAATTAATTCTGGTAAGGGTGGCGATAGCAGTGCAGAATTAGAGAAAATTGCCAAAGAACTGGTAGAAATTAAGGCAAAGTTAGACGACAAATTAGGAGGTACGGGAGGTATTACCGTAACTCCACCACCAATTAAGATAGACTTAACACCAAGAGAACAAAGCGTTTTAGATTTAGTAGCTCAAGGTTTAATGAACAAAGAAATCGCCAAAAATCTTAGCACTAGCGTTAGAAATGTAGAAAAATATGTCAGTCGTCTTTTTGGTAAAACAGGTACAAACAGCCGTACCGAACTAGTCCGTTTTGCCTTACAACATGGTTTAACTCAATAACATTTTTTAAAATTTGCCATAAAATAAAATTTAATTAGTCTTTAATTTAAAATGATAGCTAATACAATTTCCTCAGCAATATCACTCAGCAATTATTTAGGCGCATTCTTACCACCGATCGCTTTAGACAGTCTATTCTCTACCCAGGGAATTATGGTCATGCTTTTGGTAGCCTATGCAGGAGCAATGTGGATGTTTCTCAGCAGTGCGCCTAAGGTATACACGGTAATGGTATCAGATCTACAAACTGCCCAGCAATTCTATGAAGGATTATTAGATCTTTCGGCTGCGGATGTTCCCCTGCACTATTACTACAATTACGAACAGGCAATGGGTGCGGGAGGAATGGATCCTTTATATATGTCGGCTACTCCTGTCAATGCAACGGGATTGAACGGTTCGGAAGGGTTGTGGTATCAACTGAGAAAGAATACCCAACTACATATCATTGCAGGTGCGAGTGGTGGCTATAAAGATCGTCAGCGTCACGTCTGTTTCGATCGCGATTGTTTGGAGGCTTTATTAATGCGGGTTCAATCTAGACGTTTGAAGTATAAAATACGTCGCGATCGCCCATTGAATTTCTTAGTTAAAGATATTGATAACCGTACTATTGAAATGGCAGAAGTTTCCAATTAAATGATCGATCTAAATAATGGAAATTGACGTTGGCACTATTGTTGCGGGATATAGTCAAGGCTATTTTTTGATGGCGGGGGATGATGACAAGTTAGATTGGTATTCCAGCAATCAGCGCACTCTGATTCCCCTTGACGATCGCTTTCGCTATCCCAAATCTCTACAGCGAGTATTAAATCAAAAACGATTTTCCGTAGCGATAGATCGGGATTTCCCAGGGGTATGTGAAGGCTGCGCCGATCGCGATCGCACCTGGATATCTGATGAATTGATGGATATATATTTAAGGTTGCACGCAGCAGGTTGGGCGCATAGTTTCGAGACTTGGCAGGGCGATCGCCTCGCAGGGGGTATATTGGGTATTACAATCAAAGGCGCATTTATTGGCGAGTCGATGTTTTTTAATATTACCGAAGGCTCTAAAGTAGCAATGGTTGAATTAGTCGAGCATTTACGCAATAAGCAATATGTTTTGTTTGATGCTCAATTACAAAATCCCCATTTAGAACGTTTTGGCTCTTGTATTATTAGTTCGGGGCAGTATAAAAGATTATTGAATAAAGCGATCGCTCAAGATATTTCTTTTATTTAGACGCTTTGATTTATAAAAATGTTTGGCAACTTTATTAAAATAATACATTTATTTAAAGCAAGCATTCTAAATCTTTTTCAACGATCCCCCTATCGCCCGTACCCCCCTCACCCTTATAATCACACAGGAAGCCAAAGTAAGGATTAGTATCCACAAAAACTAAATGCGGATTTTATTTGTATCAGCAGAAGTAGCACCCATCGCAAAAGTTGGTGGATTGGGTGATGTAGTCGGCGCATTGCCCAAAATACTCAAAAAACTAGGTCATGATGTCCGCGTTTTGATGCCTTACTATGGTGGATTGCAAAAGAAGATAGATATTCCAGCCGATCCTGTTTGGTGGGGAAGTGCAATGTTTAATGACTTTGCAGTGTATCAAACTTCTTTGCCTGATAGTGATGTTCCACTATACTTATTTGGTCATCCTGCTTTCGATCCCGAACGCATCTATGGAGGAGAAGACGAGTTTTGGCGATTTACCTTCTTTAGCAATGGTGCAGCGGAATTTTGTTGGAATTATTGGAAACCTGAAATCATTCACTGCCATGATTGGCACACGGGGATGTTGCCTGTATGGATGAATCAAGCCCCAGACATCAGCACCGTATTTACTATCCATAATTTAGCTTATCAAGGACCTTGGCGTTGGTATTTAGATAAAATAACTTGGTGTCCTTGGTATATGCAGGGACATAATGTTATGGCTTCGGCGGTGCAGTTTGCCAATCGCGTTAACACCGTGTCTCCTACCTATGCCGAACAAATTAAAACCATTGAATATGGAGAAAAATTAGAGGGTTTACTGTCGTTTATCAGTGGCAAAACCAGGGGTATTCTAAATGGAATTGATACGGATAGCTACGATCCTGCTATTGATAAGGCTCTAGAACAGAATTTTACCGCTGAGACGATTGAAAAAAGAGCTACTAATAAAGGTACGCTACAAAAAGAGTTGGGTTTAAAAGTAGATGAAGAAGTCTTTTTGATGGGAGTCGTCTCCAGACTGGTAGATCAAAAAGGAATCGATTTGCTATTGCAGATAATCGATCGCTTTATGGCGTATAGTAATTCTCAACTGGTAGTTTTGGGAACAGGCGATCGACAGATAGAAACCCAACTATGGCAGTTGGCAACTCGTTTCCCTGGTAGGATGTCGATACAGTTACTTTATAATGATTCTCTGGCAAGACGTATTTACAGCGGTTGTGATGTCTTTTTGATGCCGTCTAAGTTTGAACCCTGTGGCATCAGTCAAATGTTAGCGATGCGCTATGGTTGCGTTCCTATTGTTCGCCGTACTGGTGGTTTGGTGGATACAGTTACCCACCACGATCCGATGAATAATGGCGGTACGGGCTATTGTTTTGATCGCTATGAACCCTTAGATTTATTTACCTGTATGGTTCGAGCTTCTGAAGGATTTGTCTACAAGGATAGATGGCAAGAATTGCAAAAAAGAGCAATGAGTCAAAACTTTAGCTGGGTTAAATCTACTTTAGAATATATCAAAATGTATAAAGAAGTTTTGGGTCAATCAACTGAATTGACGACCGATGAACAAGAGAAGTTGGAAGCTTTGATTTAGCTCTATTAGTATAAATATAAAGAAAGTCAAAAATTTAATATCGCGATACTAAAGAAGCGAAAAATTCAAAACGAATTGCTTTTGCTTAATTGTAGAAAAAAAATCTTTTATAAATCACAAGTTTGTAAAGGCTTTTCGTGAATATACCAAATATAATAATAAAATAATTCGCGAGTAATTTTGTTATTACATATAATTGTATTTATGAAAAGTTCCTTTAAATTTATCGTTAAGCTTGCTTTCTTGTCGCTTATAATAGCTGGTTATAGTCATCCTATTTTAAGCGAACCAACTCAAACAAAGCAAAAAGAAGCGCGAGAAATAGATGATTCTAAAACTGAAATAAGCAGAGAAGATTTGTTAAATGCTGCTATATACTCTAATAAAGGTGCAATCAATGTAATTAAAAAGCAGTGGAACAGTGCTTTAGCAGATCTTAATAGAGCAATTGAACTCAATCCTAATTTAGCTAATGCCTACTCCAATCGAGGATTGCTATATTCTATTTTAGAAAGATGGGATGAAGCTCTTGAAGATTATAATCGCGCAATAGAAATCGATCCAGACTCCAAAACGGCATATATTTATCGAGGATATATACGTGGAACAAAAGAACAATTTAAATTAGCGTTGGAAGATTTAAATAAAGCTATAACAATTGAAAATGTAGATACTAATTCACTTGCTTATTACGTAAAAGCAGAAATATATTCAAAACAAAAACAATGGGATTTAGCCTTAGAAAATATAAATAGTGCAATAGAAATTGAACCTTATAGTTCGGCTAATTACACTTTTAGAGCCGACTTGTATAGTAAACAATTTGGAAAATTTGATGAAGCAGAAGCAGATTACAATCGTGCGGTATCTTTGAATCCAGATATAAGCTATACAAGTTTGAACAGAGGCATTTTTTATACTCAACAAGAACAATGGAATTTAGCTTTAAAAGATTTGAATCGTAGCATAAAGTTAGATCCTGAAAATGCTTTAGCTTATTTCAGTAGAGGTAATGTATTTGCTTTACAAGAACAATGGGAGTTAGCAGAAGCAGATTACCAAAAAGCTTCTGAATTAAATCCTAATGATTTTCAAGCTCAAACCAATTTTAGAAGTCTTCAACAACAAACTTCCCAACAGAATAATACGGACGAGAAAAAGATACAACAGTCTAACCAATATAATCAAGATGGTGTAAACCATGTTTTAAAACAAGAGTTTACCCAAGCATTAGAAGATTTCGATAAAGCGATCGCGTTTAATCAAAAAGATGCAGCGATTTATTACAATCGAGCTAACGTTTATTTAGAGCTATCTCAGTGGGAAAAAGCACTAGCAGATTACGATACCATCTCCGAACTAGAGCCAGAAATGTCTCCCAAAGTTTATTATAATCGAGCGGGGATTTATAATATGCGACATCAATGGGATAAAGCGATCGCAGATTACAATTTGGCGATCGAGCTAAAATCAGATTATGGTGCAGCTTATTACCATCGAGGGCTTGTTAACTTAAGACTAGAAAATTGGCTCAATGGGATTCAGGATTTAGAACGAGTTATAGAACTAGAACCAAATAACGAACAAGCATATTTCAACTGTGGTTTTGCTTATTTAAAATTACGACAATGGCAACAAGCAAAAGAAAAATACGATCGGGGAATAGCAATAAGCCCCAATGACGGAAAAGCTTATTTAAATCGTAGCATTGCTCTAGCAAATTTGGGCGATCGTAAGCAAAGCACAGCGGATTTAGAAAAATCTAAGAAAATATTTTTAGAAACAGGCGATCTCTCAAATCATAGACAAGCAGAGCAAATGCTTAATAATCGAACACCTAATAATAGACGGTTGATTAGGATACCAAAATAAAAATTAGCGATTGCAATTCTATAATACTGTAGCGATATTCATTTTCTGGGGATTTACTCGATTATTCCTTTGTTTGTCTTCTAACTGTTTTTTAAATGCGATCGCTCTTATAACTTGTTTATATCTTTTTAAAAATGAATTTAGTAAAATAATTTTATCCTTGTTGTTATAAAGCGATCGCAAAAGCTTAATTTTGCAGGATTAGATATTCTAATCAATAACGGTATATTGCAATTATCTAATTAGTTTATGTCTCACCTCTATTTCGATGCAGAAAGCGATCGCAAGTCTTTTGAACTTCCAGGCGCAAAACCCCACTACAACCCAGATCGCCCTGGACAGGTTGACCATATTTTTCTCGATTTAATCCTCGATATTCCTAATCAAAGTTTTAAGGGTACTTGTACCACCACTATTATCCCTGTTCGTCCTGGTATCACTCAATTGACTATGGATGGGGTGGATCTAACTATCGAGTCGGTATTAATTGATGGTGTAAGTCAGCAGTTTGATTATGATGGCGAAGAAGTAGAAATTTATCTACAGCAGCCTACTACTGATGCAGCGATTAAGGTAGAAATTGCCTATTCCGTGGATCATCCCCAACGAGGACTATATTTTATTAGTCCAGATGAAGACTATCCCAACAAGCCGACTCAGGTATGGACTCAAGGAGAAGATGAAGACTCTCGTTTTTGGTTTCCCTGTTTTGATTATCCTGGTCAATTGGCTACTTCTGAGATTCGAGTACAAGTACCAGTAGGCTTTAGGGCAATTTCCAACGGAGAGTTAATTAAGACGGAAAAGGCAGATGATAATGTTATTTATCATTGGTCACAACAGCAAGTACACCCTACTTATTTAATGACTTTGGCAGTGGGAGATTTTGCCGAAATAGCCGATGAATGGCGTGGGAAACCCATTACATATTATGTGGAGAAGGGAAGGGAAGAAGACGGTAAGCGTAGCATGGGTAAGACTCCCCGCATGGTTGAATTTTTATCTCAAAAGTATGGTTATGACTATCCTTATCCTAAATACGCCCAAGTATGCGTTGATGACTTTATTTTTGGCGGGATGGAAAACACTTCTACTACCTTGCTGACAGATCGTTGTTTGCTTGATGAACGAGCAGCAACGGATAATATGAGGACTGAGAGTTTAGTATTGCATGAACTAGCCCATCAGTGGTTTGGCGACTTAGTAGTAATTAAACATTGGTCACACGCCTGGATAAAAGAGGGCATGGCTTCCTATGCAGAGGTGTTTTGGACAGAGGAGGAATACGGTAAAGATGATGCTGCTTATTATCTATTAAATGAAGCCCGCACTTATATCGCCGAAGACAGTACCCGCTATCGTCGTCCCATCGTTACTAATGTCTACCGCGAAGCGATCGAACTATATGACAGACATCTTTATGAAAAGGGCGCTTGCGTTTATCATATGATTCGGGCAATATTAGGAGACGATCTGTTTGATAAAGCTATTCATACTTTTGTACGGGATAATGCTCACAAGACGGTAGAAACAGTAGACTTATTACGGGCGATCGATAAAGCAACTGGCTATAACCTAATGTTTTTATTCGATCAGTATGTCTTTCGTGGTGGTCATCCTGACTATCAGGTGGCGTATGCTTGGGATGGGGATAGTAAGCTGGCTAAGTTAACCGTTACCCAAAAGCAAGCGAAAAAAGATAGTGAGAGTAAAGAGTTATTCGATCTCAAAATTCCTGTAGGATTTGGCTACATCTCCAAAAATTCTCCTCAACCTGAATTTAAAAATTTCTCTCTTCGCATCCATCAAGCAGAACAAAGTTTTTATTTCCCTCTGGAAAAGAAACCTAGTTTTGTTAGCTTTGATATCAACAACAATTTCCTCAAAACTGTAAGTCTTAAATACCCCGTTGCCGAACTTAAAAAACAATTAAAATATGACCCAGATTCGATATCCAGAATTTATGCTGCTGCTGCTTTAAGCAAAAAAGGTGGACTGGAAGTAGTCAAATCTTTAGCTAATTCTTTGATCGAAGATCCATTCTGGGGAGTACGGGTAGAAGTAGCCAAAAAGCTAGGTAATATTAAGCTCAATCAGGCTGCTGCTGCCTTAACAGAAGGCTTAAAAGATGAAGATGCAAGGGTGCGTCGTGCAGTAATTACCGCCTTGAGTAACTTTAAACATCCTCTTACCTACGATACTATTGCAGATGCTCTCCAACAAGGAGATTCTAGCTATTATACCGAGGCTGCTGCTGCCAGAAGCATTGGGGGCATGGTATCGGGTAATCTTAAACCGAAACAAAAAGAAGCGATCGCTTTACTCAAAACAACTTTAGAACAAAGACAAGGTTGGAATGAAGTAGTCCGTGGTGGCGCGATCGCAGGATTGAGTAAGATGAAAACATCAGCAGATGCTGTAGATCTAATTATGGAATATACTAAGGCAGGTATTCCTCAAGCCTTGAGACTGACCTCTATTCGCTGTTTGGGTACTATCTCTACTGGTCAAACTCCTGAAAAGCTAGGAGAGATTTTAGAAAGATTGGAAGCGATCGCAGGGGAATCTTTTTTCTTAACTCAGGTAGCCGTAGTAGGTGCATTGGGACAGATGCAAACCTCCCAAGCTATAACTATCCTCAATGATTTGGCAGCCCAAACTCCTGATGGTAGGGTACGTCGTCGTGCAGAAGAAGCAGTGGCAAAAGTGCAGAAAAACTTGGGCGCGGATAAAGCGGTTAAGGAATTACAGACTGAGGTTGATAAGTTGAAACAAACTAATCAGGATCTTCTCAGTCGTTTAGCAAAGTTAGAAGCAATGAATGAATAGTTAATAAAAAGCGATCGCTCTAATATTCTAAAAAAGCGATCGCACTCTAAATCTTAGATCTTATTCAAAAGAAAACAATTATTGATTAATTCATCTGTATAAACCCTACTAACAACTAACCAGTTAATCGTAAGGAAACTAGTTGGAATGACTATAGTTTTATAAAAAACGTGATAGTAGCTGATATACAAGACGAAAAAATGCGACGATGGCGATCGCTCCTGCACCAGACATAGCAGCAATTATTAGTATTGACGATACAACTAAAGCACCATGTAATGATGGGACAAAAGCTACAACTGCTGCTGTAATTCCTGCGAATATAATTAAATCTACTCTTTCAATCACACGACGACTTAGGGCGAAAACAATCCCTCCCATAACCATTCCTAAGATGCCCAGACTAATTCCTGAAACTGATAATAAATTAGTCAAGCCGATATAAAGTAATGCTCCTTCAAAGCCTGTAAAAGCTGCACTACCCAGCACTTCTACTAAAGAGAAATGGGGCTGATTGGGTTTTATTGGTGCAGGAGGATTGGGGGGATTTTGAACAATGCCCTTAGCTGGTTTTCGAGGTGTTAGTGCAGAAGTTTGTGAAACGCCTTTACTGGGTGCTAATGCAGCCAAAACATCAGTTGCAGACTGAAATCTTTGAGCAGGAGTAGGTAATAGCATTCTATCTAAAATAGCTACCAGGCGATCGCTTGTTTGTGGAGCAAAACTGTGCCATTTCCAATTATGGTTAAACGAGTCATAAAGTTCTTCAGCAGGCTTACCAGTCAACAGATTAATACAAGTTACCGCCAGAGCATATATATCTGTAGAAGGGTATACTTGCGAGCCTGACATTTGTTCGGGAGGAGCAAAACCCATTGAATAAATTCCAGTAGATTTTTTGTTGTTAGCACCGCCTACGGCAACCTGTTTGACCGCGCCAAAGTCTAATAGATATAGCAACCCATCTTTATTCCGCATAATGTTGGATGGTTTTATATCTCGGTGGATGGTGTTGTTGTCGTGGACAAACTGCAATACCTGGAGAATTTCTGTCAGAATTTCTGTTACTTCGACTTCCCCAAACTTACCTTTGGCTGCTAATTCTGCTTCCAAATCTTGCCCGTCGATAAATTCTTGCGCCAGATAAAAATACTGCTCGTCTCCTGTACGTCTAACATTAGGAACTATAGGCGTAAAAAAAGCATATAAATTAGGAATTTGGGGGTGTTTATCGCCTAATTCCTCTAAAACCACCGCTTCTCTTTGAAATAACTTTTGGGCGATCGCTAATTCGTGAGCATCCAAATCTCCTGAAGGCTGAAATTGCTTAACCACACATTTAGGCATCTTGGGCTTATAGCGATCGCAAGCTAAAAATGCCGCCCCAAAACCTCCTTGACCGAGTAACTTAGAAGGAATATAGCGATCTGCCAACAGTAAAGGCATTCCACAATTAGTACAGAATCTCTGCTGCACAGTTCTAATTTTGGCTTCACTATCGAGATCGCTAAAAAAATTACGGGGTTTGGCACAACCAGGACGAGTACAAATAATTTCCATACAATATTAATTATTGACACTCTCACCGTTAAATTGCGTCAGCAATTAACGGGAGATTCTTGCTTCGCTGGTTGCCAACTAAATCGAACAACGTAAGTTGAACTATTCCCGTCGCATCACCTCCACAAGCTTTTTCTTTAACGGTATGTCCTACCGCTATTTTACCTCTGTATTTTATTACTTTGGCAGAACAGGTATCCCTCGATTCTGTATGTAAGCACGCTGGGTTAGTACAGATATGTACTCGTTGCCCTAGTTCTTTTTTGCCAGTGTAAGTATGGCACTTACAGCACTCTTGGCTCGTACCATTCTTATCTACTTTAAGATAAAATTTACCTTGTTTCCAAGCAACATAAGGCAACACTGTATTAATAAATCCACCAATGCCAGAATCAAGAGATTGTTTACAGAATAATCCTTTTGACCAAGATTTGAAATTAAGATCTTCTACAAAGATGTTGTCTACATCTTTTGTGACTTGATAAGCCAATTTAAAGTGCCAGTCACGCCTAGTATTAGCTACTTTTTCATGCAGCCGAGCTATTTTGTTTTGTAGCTTCAACCAATTATTAGAGCCTTTGGTCTTATTCTTCAATCTTTTCTGAAGCAATTTCAGCTTTCTAGAGGCATGAATTAAAAACTTAGGACTCTTAATTAACTGTGTTGGTGTAGCTATAAAACTTTCGATTCCCGCATCTAAACCGATACTTTTCTTCCCAGGTAAGACATCTGGTACTGTTTCAGACGACTGAAAGTAAATCACCAAATAATAACCGCTTGCTTTCCTAACGACCTGTAATTGCTTGGGTATGAATCCTTTTGGATATGGTCTAGACTGTCTAATTCTAATCCAACCAATACTAGGTAGCTTGACTCTGCCAGCATCTAAGCAAACTTTATTTGGCTTTGGGAATTTAAAGCTCCGATACCTATTTTGATTCCTAAACCTAGGAAATCCTCTACTCGGCATCTTGAAAAAATCACTCCATGCCTTATCCAAACGCTTTAATACTTGCTGTAAACATTGAGCATTGATTAACTTGAGATGAGGCAGTTTAGTCTTGGCAATTGTTAATGCTGCCGATTGTTGATTATACCCAGGAAAAGGTGTTTCAGCAGGAATAATATATTCAACATTCACTGAACATCTGTCTACGAAGCATTTACGCGAATTCAACCAAGCCTTGCGCTCTGAATGAGCAAAATTGTAGACGCTTCGGCAAATATTTAAATACTGCTCAAATTGTCTAATTTGATTTTTTGTTGGCTTAATTTTATATCGGTAAGCATAAGTAATCATTGCTCGACTTGTAATGATATTATTTTTGTAGCTTTCAGCCTTCAGCTCGCACTCTTAGTTTTATATGGTTATTGTACTGGGGTTGTTTTTAAATCGTCCAAAATCTATTTGGCTTCTACTGTATTGCTATAAAGGGTATCAAGGTTTTTGAATGACTCTTTAGTCGAAAATTTAGGTAATATTTCCTTACTAAAGGCTTCTGCTGCTTTAGAACAATAACGGCTAGGATTGACTATCACTGATAAGGTGCGCCCAATAGTAACATCTTGAATTCTTGCCTGGTGCAAGACTCCCATTTCTAGCTCTTTTTCAATCGCTGTAGTCGAAACAAATGCTGCACCCAAGCCAGACTGCACTGCATTTTTAATGGCTTCAATTGAATTTAATTCCATCTCTATTTTGAGCCTTTTGGGAGCTATCTCATAGCGAGTTAAAACTTTATCGATTACTTTGCGAATTGTAGATTGAGAATCTAAAGTAATAAAGTTGAGCTTATATAAATCTTCTTTTTGAATTGCCGTCTCCTGAGCTAAAACATGATTGGGAGGCAAAATTAAGGCTAATTCATCCTCTGCATAAGGAATAATGTTTAATACTTCCTGTAGCTCGGTGGGAACTTCTCCCCCAATAATAGCTAAGTCCACCTGACCATTTGCCACAGCCCAAGAAGTACGGCGGGTAGAATGTACCTGTAGCTGTACCGAAACGTCAGAATATTTTTCACGAAATAAACCAATCATGCGAGGAATTAAATATGTCCCTGTCGTTTGAGATGCACCAACAATCAATGTTCCACCCTGAAGATTTTGTAGATCCTCGATCGCCCTACAGGTTTCTTGACACAAAGAGATCACTCTTTCCCCATAGCTGAGTAACAGATGCCCTGCTTCAGTAAGCTGCGCTCTCCGCCCACCGCGATCGAATAACGGCACATTTAACTGCTTTTCCAAATTTTGCACTTGAAGACTGACAGCAGGCTGAGAAACATAAAGGCTATCGGCAGCTCGTTTAAAGCTTCCCTCAGTAGAGATCGCCTTAAGTATGCGGAGTTGATCTAGGGTGAAGGGAATATCAGACATATAAAAAATTTTGGTAACGGTTTTCTAAAAAAAGTTAGTTATCAAAGGCTTATTTAAACGTATTATTAATAGTGCTTAATATTTAATAATTTTCATGTGCTTTATTTGCACAGTAACATAATTGAGTTTGGAAATTAACTTTTGATTATTGCTATCATGCAAATAGATAAATAACACCTATATGAATACATCTATGACCAACATCAGTTGGCTAAGCAATAGTCACTTTGTTATTTTGGCTATGCTGCTCGGTTTTGCGATCGCCCATAGTGGACTAGCAGCTTTACGTCCTTGGGGAGAAACTAAGATAGGGGCAAGGCTATATCGAGTGATATTCGCCTTAGTTAGCATTCCTTTTGCGACTATTTTAATTATCTACTTTTTTAACCATCGTTATGACGGGATACAGTTTTGGCAAGTAAGAGAAGTAACAGGGGTAAAATCTACGGTGTGGATTTTATCGGCTATTTCCTTTATATTTCTTTACCCTGCTACCTTCAATTTATTAGAAATTGCTGCGATCCAAAAACCCCAGGTATACTTATTTGAAACAGGGATCATTCGTATTACCCGCCATCCTCAAATGGTAGGTCAAGTAATCTGGTGCATCGCCCATACCCTCTGGTTAGGAACAAGCTTTACCCTAGTCACATCTCTTGGTTTAATCGCTCATCATCTCTTTGCCGTGTGGCATGGCGATCGCCGTTTGAGCAAAAGATATGGAGAAGCTTTTGAACAAGTTAAAGCCCGCACCTCAATTATCCCTTTTTTAGCCGTTATTGATGGTCGCCAAAGTCTCAAATGGCAAGAATTTTTGCGCCCTGCTTATATAGGAATTGCCGCTTTTGTGATGCTATTTTGGTGGGGACATCCTTGGTTGATGAAAGTTACTTCTAGAGTTTATTGGTAAACCATAACAATATAGACCATAGCTAATAATTAGTAACTACATATCTCTTCCCTCGCGATCCCATTTGATGTAGCATATGCTCAAGCATCTAAAACTAATTTTGAAAACCTTTATAAATTTATGCCGTCTGTAGTTAATGAAACTAACTTTAAACAAGAGGTGTTGGATTCTGACCTAGTATTGGTTCATTTCTGGACTCCTTGGTGTGGCTTGTGCAAGTTGATTAATCCCATGTTAGAAACCATGCAGGAAAATCATAATGAAGTAATCAAATTAGTTTCAATTAATGCTGATGATAATTTGAAATTAGCTAATACTTATCGCCTTAAAAATGTACCTACTATTCTGTTGTTTAAGAACGGTAAGCCGATCGAAAAACTAGACAATTTTAACAGTCGCGATCGCCTGAAAACGGCTTTAGAAAAAATTATGAATAGTACCTTATCCGTTTCTTAGAAGAGTTAGTTGATATAATAATTTTCCCAAACCATAAATATAGTGGGGAAGCACATCATTTATACGCCTCCTTTAGCCCGTTTAATAGAGCAGCTACAGCTTTTACCAGGAGTAGGACCAAAAACCGCTCAAAGACTAGCCTTACACCTAATTAAACGTCCAGACCAAGAAGTCCAGGCTTTAGCTCAATCCCTCGTTGCAGCTAAACAAAAAGTTGGCTTCTGCAAAGTTTGTTTTCATCTTTCTGCCGAACCAGTATGTTCTATCTGTAGTAATAACAATCGCGATCGCTCTACAGTTTGTGTTGTTGCCGATCCTAGAGATATTATCGCTTTAGAAAAAACAAGAGAATACGACGGACTTTACCATGTCCTTGGTGGTGTAATATCTCCAATGGACGGTATTGGACCAGAACAGCTTAATATAGAAGCATTAGTTCGTAGAGTGACTAAAGAACAAGTCAAAGAAATAATTCTGGCTATTAGTCCAAGTGTTGAAGGAGAAACCACAACTTTATATATTAATGGACTTCTGCGACCTTTTACTAAAGTGACTCGAATTGCTTTTGGCTTGCCAATGGGAGGCGATTTGGAATATGCCGATGAAGTTACCTTGGCTAGAGCCTTGGAAGGAAGAAGAGAACTTGACTGATTAAGGAACGAGGGATAAGGAATGAGGAACGAGGAATTTAGACAGCTTCTGACAGTGTTCATCAAAAATTTGCCCTCATAATCGCTATGATATATTGATAAGATTCGTAAAATTTAGATAAATCATAAACCAATTTTGCTTGGCATTTGAGGAAATAAAAACTATGACTACAGAAGGATGTTTAAGAGTCGGACAAGAAGCCCCCGAATTTACAGCCACCGCTGTTTTCGATCAAGAATTTAAAACTGTAAAACTCTCTGACTATCGTGGTCAATACACTGTTTTGTTTTTCTATCCTTTGGACTTTACTTTTGTATGTCCTACTGAAATCATTGCTTTTAGCGATCGCCATAATGATTTCAAATCCCTCAATACTGAAATTTTAGGCGTATCTGTAGATAGTGAATTTTCCCACTTAGCTTGGATGCAAACCGATCCCAAAGAAGGTGGTATTGGCGATATTGCTTATCCTTTAATATCTGATATCAAGAAAGAAATTAGCAATGCTTACAATGTTTTAGATCCTGATGCTGGTGTAGCTTTACGTGGACTATTCATTATTGACAAAGAAGGTATAATCCAGCACTCAACCATCAACAATCTTTCTTTTGGTCGCAGCGTGGACGAAACATTACGTACTCTAAAAGCGATTAGGCACGTACAGGCTAATCCTGATGAAGTTTGCCCTGCGGGATGGGAAGAAGGAGATAAAACAATGAATCCTGACCCTGTTAAATCTAAAGCTTATTTCTCTTCTGTAGGTTAGTCTAAATAGCTCTAAGCTTTAAGCCTTAAGCTATAAGTTCAATAAACAATAAAAAAGAGGGCATTAATCACCCTCTTTTTTATTGTTTATTTGGTCGGTAGCCAAGGGCTAATTAATTACTCTTCTCTTCTTCAGTTAAACATTCACGAGTACGAAGAGTTGCTGCTGCAGCATAACTTCTAGCTGCGGGAGTATTAGGCTGAAAAGCATCTCCTGTCTCTTGATAAGCGGATGCCACGCCACAGTATGCCGACATAGTTGTGATAGTATTGTTTGCCCAATGGCTACTAATATCAGAAAATTCTACGGGTTCTTTATTAGTGGTTAATTCTGTTTTACCTTCATCAGCAAATAACGCTACTTTATTCAGAACTGCCATCAATTCTGCTCTAGTAACAGGTTGTGCGGGTTTAAAAGTTCGGTCTTCATAACCAGTAACAATATTGTTTGATGTAGCCCAAGCAATTTTACCTGCACTCCAGCGATCGCTTTCTACGTCGGGATAAGGTTGGCTAGCAGGTTTGTCGGCAGGCTGTAATTCCATATCGTCAATTGTGCCTAATGCGTCATAGACAATGGACACTAATTGCTCTCTGGTGAGAGGTTCGGTAGGTTTGAAAGTTTTGTCTTTATAACCTGAAATAAAGCCGAGTGCTACAGCTTTTTCAATTTGCTCTTTATAGATATCGCGAGATATATCACTAAAGCTAGCAGCAACAGGTGCTTCTATCTCTGTACCGCTAGCAGCAGCGATCGCCTGAGAATCACCACTAAAGAAGAAATGTCCTAATACCTTACCTTCATAAGTCTTTTTAGTAAATTCCCAACCTGGGTTTAAAAAGATTTTAACGTATTCTCCTTTGGCTGGCTTACCAAAAGTTTGACCTACGACTAAATTAGAGCCACCTTTATAGTTTTTAGCTACTAGCTGTAAATTATCACCCTTGGGAATGACATCGAGTCGATAGTCCAGACTAGTATCCTCTCCATCAAGACGGACAGAATAACCGTTGCTATCAGTTGATTTATTACAGCTACCTGTAAAGTCAAAAGTAGTCCACAATGGATCGATGATCGTAGGTTCTGAACCTTGTTCGGCATAACACTGTTGCTTGCCAGGAACTTGTTGAATCACGTTTAGACTGTAGCCAATCGCCCCAGCAGGGACAGCGACGGCTACCACTTCTTCTTCAGGAATAGGTGCTTCAGTAAACTGAGCTAAAGCAGGAAGTAAAGGAGTTGTTAAAGCGATCGCTCCTGTAAATATTGCTGCTAACTTTAATTTTTTTGATAGTTTCATATGTGTGTGTTGTAATGCTTTATCGATATGATTAAAGCTCAAAATTTTGCTTTCGTCCTGTTTTACCAGATATTATTTGATTTTGCCCGTTTTATATTCAATAATTAATAATTAATTGAAGATTAGTACTCCATCCTCGATCGCACTATTGCGGAGATTTTTTTTATCTTGGCGGTAGTTTTGAGAATTAAGCCAGGGATGGCGATCGCCTTGCTTGGGTAGTAGGTGCAGTAGTCGCTGTAGGTAGCCAGAGGAAAAGCCTTCAATAAAGGGTCGTTCGGGCATATTTAGGTCTTCCTTTCGTAAACGTGGGGTACACTGACTCAGACCTTTTCGATCCAGACGATCGATTAGTCGGCAGGTATATTCCGATATCAAATCCGCCCGTAAAGTCCAAGATGCGTTTACATAGCCAAAAATAGAAACTAAATTGGGGACATCAGAATACATTATCCCTTTATAGGTATAGGTTCGGTCGAATTCAACAGGTTGTTCATCGACGAAAAACTTTACTCCTCCAAGTACTAGAAGATTTAAACCCGTGGCGGTGACAACTATATCGGCAGTTAATTCTTCCCCAGATTTAAGCAGGATACCGTTTTCAGTGAAAGTATCAATAGAATCGGTTACAACCTCTGCTTTCCCCGATTTTATCGCTTTAAACAGGTCGCTGTTGGGTACTAAACATAGACGTTGATCCCAAGGATTATAGCTTGGGGTAAAGTGTTTCTCAACATCATAGTCTTTACCCAATTCTTGACGCACTGTATTAATCAGGGCATTTTTAATTTTTTCTGGTTTGCTACGGGTACGACGATAAAAGAATTGCCCGAAGCTGATATTTTTCCAGCGGGTAATGGCATAAGCTAGTTTTTCAGGTAAAAGCTGGCGTAGTAAGTTAGCAGTTTTATCTTCATCACCACGAGAAACAATATAGGTTGGCGATCGCTGTAGCATGACTACTTTCTTGGCATCCTTAGCCATTTCTGGGACGAGAGTAACGGCAGTTGCACCCGATCCAATTACGATTACTTTTTTATCCTGATAATCTAAATTCTCTTGCCATTTTTGGGGATGAACGATCTTACCCTTAAAGCGATCGCGCCCCTGAAAGTCTGGGGTGTAGCCTCGGTCGTAATTATAATAACCAGAACACATGATCAAAAAATTACATTTAAACAAGCATGTTGTTTCCTTGCTTTGAGTTTCTAGCGTCCAAACTGCATCCTTACTAGACCAACTGGCACTTTTTACAGACTGATTATAGCGAATATGGCGATCGATTTTATTCTCTGTGGCAGTTTCCTCTACATATTTTAAAATTGACGACACCATCGGCGATCGCCTTTGCCTCTCGCCAGGGTTTAAAATTATAGCCAAGGGTGTGCATATCACTATCCGAACGTATCCCAGGATAGCGAAACAGATCCCAAGTACCACCCAAAGCATCCCTACCTTCTAAAATGACATAACTTTTGCTGGGACATTTTGTTTGCAGATGATAGGCTGCACCAATGCCAGAAAGTCCCGCACCGACAATAATAACGTCAAAATATTCATTGTCCATTGTCTATTGTCCATTGTTTATCGTTGATGCCAAAAAACGCTCGGTGTAATACAAAGCTAA
This sequence comes from uncultured cyanobacterium, assembly GCA_963799375.1. Classification (GTDB taxonomy): domain Bacteria; phylum Cyanobacteriota; class Cyanobacteriia; order Cyanobacteriales; family Xenococcaceae; genus Waterburya. The sequence goes on along the minus strand of CAWCWY010000020.1, from coordinate 211,213 downwards.
CTGGTTGCTAACTCCAAAAAAAACTGCATCAAAAGCGTGTTCTGCCCAAGGAATTTCTAGCAATGCAGCAGGATTATCTGTTGCCCTTAGTTTATCGTATAGTCTTCCGCCAAATTTTGGCATTACCAAATGATCTCTACGAGCATATATCAAAAGAGAAGGAGGCAAATCGGCTCTAAGATAAGTAGTTAGGGAAGCCTTTTTATATGATTCTGGTTTTTCTTCAGGCGATCCACCTATAAAATTTCCTAGTATTGTCTGAACATCAATCGGATCGGGAGTAGGCAGATCGTAATAGCCTTCGGCTAAATCGACAGGGGCATAATAATTTACTACTGCTTTAAAAGGAATGGCATCTTGCTTATATGCAGCTAGGGTAGCCAAATGTCCCCCCGCAGATCTTCCCATAATTGCTATTTTTGTTAGATCGACTTCTAGCTCGTCTGCATTGACTTGAATATATTTTAAAGCTGCTTCAACATCTTCAAGCTGTTTGGGAAACTGATGCTTTGGTGCATGACGATAATCAATTGTCACCACAGTATAATTCTGTGCTGCCATGTAAGAGCTAAACTGTTCGTAGTCATCAGGGCTACCCGTTCTCCAAGCCCCACCGTAGGCAACAATTAAGGTAGGATTTTTGCCTGAAGTCAAAGGTCGATAGGTATTTAATTTTAGATCGACTCCATCGGGACTGGCAAAGACAATACCTCTATCGATCCGAATTTCAGGAATGGAAATACCGCGAAAGACATCAGCTATTACTAAAGGCTTAGGGCGCATTTTATCCCTGACATTTTGAGGAATCTTGGCTAAATATTCTTTGCCTAAAACTCGCTCCACCTCAGTCTCAAAGCGTTGATTTGTAGCAGAAAACTGAGCTAGTGGTAATAAACTTAAAAGCAAGCTAATCAAACTACAGACAATAATTAGATTAGACCACCAACCTTTATTAATGGGAATTGCTAAAGCTAAAGCGATCGCATTAATTACAATCAACCAAGGACTAATTTCTGGCGCACACACTCCAAAAGGCAACAGTCCAAAGGTAGGTGCGGGAACAACTATCCAAAAACTAAGCAGTAACCCTAAAATACTCAGGATTGATGGCAATAACCACCAAAATTGTAAAATTTCTAATAAGTTTAAATTTGACATTAAGTTAGGGCTTCATCTTGCAACTGCTGAAAAATTGAGCAGTTTGTTTATCTCTATAATTCTTGCATAGCTGCCTACAAACGAATACAAGACATCTCTTGTAATTGTATTGGTTTCCTATGAGGTAAATGGATATTATCGTATTGCTTTTGCAATCCGCGAAATCCTACATCTATTTCAACGTTCCGCGCGCACGAAACACGGACACTAAAAAGCCAGGGTCATGCCCCAGCTTTTTAGGTTTGCGTCGTCTCAATTTAACAGCCGTCTGGCCCGCAGAACTGGTACGAGTTCAGTACCTCCGCGTTACAGATATAGGCGATGCCCGCATAATCGTCGAAAAACTGCCCTGCGACCTCATCCGAAATCTTCATGGCCATATCCCGATTTTCGGCGAGTATCTCGATCTTTATATTGGAGTAGGTGCTGGAAACGCTGGGTTGTCCCGCCGAGCGCACGTTACGACTGCCTTGACCGCCAGCGTCTACCACCGTGTAACCGGTAGCCCCGGCTTCGTTGATGATCTTGGCGATCTTTTTCAGCAGCAACTTTTCCGTGACGATGACGAGCTTGATTGCTGGCTTTGCCATGTTAATTACCTCTTGATGTGTGTATCTATTTGATGTGTGTATCTATTAAACTACATAAAAACTCAGAAAAACGACAGCATCGTGCGCGATCGCGCCGATCTAGCCACCGCGTTGGTCTGCCAGGCTTAAGAAAGCACCAGCAGACAGAGACCCGTCTGGGATCAGCCTCCCATCACCGCCTGTGCCAGTCCCATGAAAATTGGTATTCCCAAGGCAATCGCCACTGGCGTGCCGACCGCTGTGGACGCGCCGATGTATGCGGAGGGATTAGCCGACGGGATACCCGCTCTTAAAGTAGGCGGTCCTGAGATGTCTGAACTGGAGGCAGCGATGACTGCCAGGATCACAACGCCACCAGGGCTGAATCCCGTAACATAATGAGCAATCATGCCGAGACCGAAGGCAATCAACCCATGCAGCAGCGGTGCTATAAAGGCATATAGGGCATACCACTGACCCACCTTGCGCAGCTCCCCAAGCCTTGCAGCAGCCTCCATACCCATGATCAACATCAGTACCGAAAGCAGCCCGGCGAAAAGGGGACTGTAGAAGCTTTCATAGACACTTTCTGGCAGAGTTACCAAACCTAGAACGAGGCCGAGTAGCAGTGCCGTTAGGGCAGAACCCTGGAGGCTTTCCTTGACGATGGGCCAGATCTTGACCCGATTGTCTGTGGTACCGCGCTGCTGGGCAAGATACTCCTGCCTGGTGGTGGGAGTATCTTGCTCGCTGGGATGCCCACCTGCTGTAACGAGCTGCTCGCTGGAATACTTCTGCTTGCTGAGAAGCTTCTGCTTTTGAGTATGAATGCTGGCTAAGACGATCGCCGTCACGAGTGCTGGGATATCCATGAAGGGATAGAGTGCAGCAGCCCAGGGTTCGTATGGGATGTTTTGACCGTCCAGTAGCAATAGGGCGGCAGCGAGGGTAGAACCACTGACGGCACCGAACAAGCCTGCGGTCGCCAGACCATCCTCGGTTTTGACCTTTGGCAGCTTGCACAACGTGTAGCGCCCGATGAACACGATCAGGATTCCCATTGTCACGGCGATCAGCGCGGGAAACAGAATCTCCCCTAGATTGGATTCGCGGATACCCTGTCCACCGGTCAGTCCGACTTTCATGAGCAGCATGAAAACGATGAACTTATAAGCCGCATCTGGAATTGCCAGTTGGCTACCGAGGGAGGCGACGACCATACCACCAATCAGAAAGCCCAGGGTCGGGGACTGTAACTGCCCCAGGAATTTTAGCAAGAAATCGGATAAAAAATCCATGTTATATTTTCTCCTTTAATTAGATATTAGAGATTAAAGACCTAACTCTACAAACATAGAGTTAGATCAATTGCTATTTAGTTTCTCATTGACTACAGTCTATTACACTATCTGCTCAAAAGATGACTAAATTCCAAGAATTTAAGACACATTATTTTATTTTATTGATAACTTTTACTTATTATTTAAACCTAAGTCATATCTAATCATTATCAACAGTCAATCTATCCCGAAGGGGAATGAACTAGCAGGCTCAGCTCTTAATCCTTCTTCAGAGGTCATTTCAGGAGTTGGTGAAAGGTTTTTTGAATGGTTGCTATTGCTTGAGAAGTTGTGGGACGCGCTATAGAGCGCAGACCATGCAATAGCCACTATAAGACCCACCCCAGCGCCCCAACCGAATGCCCAAATATGGGAAGGCTCTAGAGTAAACCGCAGGTGGCGATCGCTATCATAAACATGGATAGCCCACCCTTCCCCTGTGGATGGTTTCGTCTTGATCTTATTCATGATGGTGTCCTTGTATTTTTAAAATAGATAGATTCAAAAAGAGATAAATCAATGCTTACAATTACTCTCATTGCTACCGACTAAAAAGACCACTGTATCGAGGCAGATGCTGGTTTTTGTGAGTAATCTTGTGAGTAAGTCGCAGCAGGAATTGTCTATATAATATCCAAATGACTTGTAGACCAATCATACCGATCTCAAACCGAATTGATAAGTTTAAGATATGGCAGACGTTTCACAACTTTTGAAGAACGTTAGCCGCCAAAAACTTCAGCAGGATCGGTGGCTTGAACTTTGCGCACCGCGATCGCTATTGCTGGGTAACAATCCTGTCGAGGAGGTATCGTCTCTCGCTAACGGGGTTTGAAGCAACTGATACTGAGTCGCGAATTTAACAAAAGAGTGTTCACGCGATCGCTGTATCAATAAAACTGTAGTCTATTTGGTACGTTTAAAAGTAACGACATCGGTGAATGAAATTGTGAAACGATCCAGCAAGAAAATTGTTCATCTATACACGAAAATAGATTGAGACAGTAATGAGTTCGATTAAATTAAAGCCATATAAATTAAATCATTATTTGTTGACGATCTTTTCCTTGTAAAATTGCTTGAGTAGACAATAAAAAGTAATTATGTCAAACCTTGAGGGAAAAGTAGTATTGGTCACGGGGGCGACAAGGGGAGTTGGGAAAGGAATTGCGCTCGGTCTAGGGGAGTCTGGCGCAACGGTATATATTACAGGGCGAAGTCTAGAGTCATCCAATGGCGAATTATCAGGTAGTCTAAAAGAAACTCAAGCAGCTATTGAAGAGGCTGGAGGTAAATGTATTCCCGTTCGAGTAGATCACAGCGATGACGAGCAGGTTCGTTTGCTGTTTGAGCAAATTGAAAACGAACAAGGAAGGTTGGACTTGTTGGTTAATAATGTCTTTTCAGGGGTAAAGGCAATTAGAGATGCCTACGGTAAACCTTTTTGGCAAGCCGAACCCGATCTTTGGGATGCAATTAACAATGTTGGTCTTCGCAGTCACTATGTTGCTAGTATTTATGCTGCCCGTATTATGAGCAAGCAGTCTCAAGGAATCATCTGCACGATCTCTTCTTGGGGTGGATTATCCTATATTTTTGGTGCTGCTTATGGTGCGGGAAAATCTGCTTGCGATCGCCTGTCGGCGGATATGGCGGTGGAATTAAAACCCGATAATATTGCTTCGATCTCTATTTGGCCAGGTATTGTTGGCACAGAACAAATTATTGATTTTGCAGCAGATACAAATGCGGATAGTGCGGGCGGTGCTTGGGCAGATGGTTATAACTGGGAAACTCCCCTACTGACAGGTAGAGCGATCGCAGCTTTAGCCAGCGATCCTAACGTGATGAAGTATACGGGCAAAATGCAGATTGTCGCGGAGTTAGCCGAGAAATACAATCTAGTAGATAAAGATGGCGATCGTCCTGTATCTCTTCGTTCATTGCGCTTTTTACTCCCTTTTGCCTATTCTCCCTTTAGGAAATATGCCAAGTTGATTCCTAATTTGAAATTACCCTGGTTTATTTTGCTGTGGGGAATGCTCAAGTCGCCCAAGGTTTAGGTTTTATTTATTACTTATTAATTTAAAATGACAAACTTGAATAATGCTGTGGTGCTTTTAACGGGGGCAACGGGAGGATTTGGTCAACAGCTTACCCGTCAGCTATTAGAAGCGGGTAGTCAGCTAATTATGACCGATATCAATCGCCCTGCCTTAGATAGTTATGCTGCTGAAATTACCAACGAAATAACGACAGGCAAAGTAATCGCCTGTATCGAAAGCGATCTTTCTAGTATTGAAGGTTCTAACGCTTTGTTTCAACAGGTTAAAGCTTTAAATATACCCGTAGATATTTTAATTAATAATGCAGGTATCGGCTTGTTTGGTCGCATGGATGAAGTTCCTGTGGATAAATGGGAACTATTGATGCAGATCAATTTGCTTGCACCCATGCGTTTAAGCTCTTTGTTTGTTGCTGATATGATTGAACGGAGACAGGGACACATTGTTAATATATCCTCTTTGGCTGGTTGGATTGCTCCTGCTGGAATGGCTCACTATTGCTGTAGCAAGTTTGGCTTGCGGGGTTTTAGTGAAGGATTATTCAACGAAGTAAAGCCTTATAACGTCAAAGTGACAGCGGTTTATCCCTTTTTTAGTCGCACCCCCATTCTTCAGTCAGAAAGTTTTGGTACATTAGCAAAAGATGGCATAAGCTTGCCTGACAATTTAGTGACCGATCCTGCTCTAGTTATGGCAAAAACTATTAAAGCAATTCAACGAAACAAGCTGCACGTATTTCCCGATCGCATAGGAAACAGCATTTATCTTCTCAAACAGTATTTTCCCAAAGTATTCGATCTTATGAGCGATCGCTTTACTGCCAGCTGAATTAGACAATCTGCATCGGCAAATCCCCAAATTTATTTCTGCCTTGTCACAAAAACATACAAAACTTTATTTTTTTCAGACACAATTGCACAAGGATTGCACAAAAACTTTGATTAGATAAGCTTATCCAAATGTCACTGAATCTCCTGGCTTCAAAACCTTATATTGCTCGGTTAATTGAGCGATAAAAAGTAAAGAAAGCATTGAGACTTACATTATTTAATTATTTGAGTACATATAGTTCTCGATGGAAGTTAGGAATCGGTTTTTTCAATGATTCATTTGGTGTAAATCTAATATTTTAGGAGAAATATTGATGTTTGACGCATTTACTAGGGTAATTTCGCAAGCTGATGCCAGAGGTGACTATCTCAATCAAGGTCAGTTTGATGCCCTTAAAAACATGGTGGCAGAAAGCAATAAGCGCATGGATGTGGTAAATCGTATTACTGGAAACTCATCAGCTATTGTTGCCAATGCTGCTCGTGTTCTCTTCGCCGAACAGCCCCAATTAATTGCTCCTGGTGGTAACGCTTACACTAACCGTCGTATGGCTGCTTGTTTGCGTGATATGGAAATCATTTTACGCTATGTTACCTACGCGACTTTTTCTGGCGATGGCAGTGTTTTAGAAGATCGTTGCTTGAACGGCTTGCGGGAAACCTATGTCGCTCTTGGTGTTCCAGGTGGCTCTGTAGCTGAAGCCGTAAACAAAATGAAATCTGCTGCGGTCGCGATCGCTAATGATAAAAAAGGCGTGACTTCAGGAGATTGCAGTTCCCTAATGTCAGAAGTATCGAGCTACTTCGATCGCGCTGCTGCTGCGGTGGGCTAGGTCGCTTCGCTCCAGTAATAAGTAACAGGTAATCAGTCCGTTACTAGTTACTGTTTAGCTTTTACTCAGATTCATCTTTTAGTTAAACATAGTAAAAATTTAAAGCAAGAGGTATATTTTATCCATGAAAACTCCTATCACTGAAGCAGTATCTGCTGCTGATTCTCAAGGTCGTTTTTTAAGCAGTAGCGAGATTCAAACCGCGTTTGGTCGTTTTCGCCAAGCTGAAGCTAGTTTAGAAGCTGCACAAGGATTAACCAGACAAGCAGACAGCCTAGTTAATGGCGCAGCCCAAGCTGTCTACACCAAGTTTCCCTACACTACTCAAATGCAGGGGCCAAATTATGCTTCTTCCCCCGAGGGCAAAGCTAAGTGCGCTCGCGATATTGGTTACTACCTAAGAATGATCACCTATTGTTTGGTTGCTGGTGGTACTGGGCCAATGGACGATTATTTGATTGCGGGAGTTGCCGAAATCAACACTACTTTTGAATTGTCTCCTAGCTGGTATGTTGAAGCTCTTAAGTATATCAAAGACAATCATGGTTTGAGTGGCGATCCTGCTGTTGAAGCCAATTCTTACATAGAGTATGCAATCAACGCTCTTAGCTAGAATTTTCTAGCAGCTTGGAATCGCAGATGACTATTAGGCCGATCTTTTTGTTTAATAGCTGGCTGTAATTCCAAGCAATTTTTTTAATAAAACCAATTGGCAAATTTAGGAGCATAACCAGTGGCAATTACAGCAGCATCTCGCTTAGGAATTTCTGCCTTTGATAATACCAATACTGTAGAACTACGTCCAAATTGGGATAAAGAAGAAGCTAAAATAGCGATCGCAGCAGTGTATCGGCAAATTCTGGGCAACGACTATCTAATGAATTTCGAGCGTCTGACTAGTGCCGAATCTTTATTGGCAAATGGTTCGATTGCAGTCCGTGAATTCGTGAGGGCAGTAGCCAAATCAGAACTTTATAAAGCAAAATTCTTTTATAACAACTATCATCCTCGTACCATTGAGTTAAACTTTAAACATTTACTCGGTCGTGCGCCCTACGACGAATCAGAAATTGTCGCACATCTCGATCTTTATCAAAATCAAGGTTTTGAAGCTGATATTGATTCTTATATTGATTCTGAAGAATACGTGCAAAACTTCGGGGATAATATTGTGCCTTTTTATCGAGGCTTTTCTACTCAAACAGGACAAAAAACTGTAGGCTTTACCCGTATGTTTCAACTTTATCAGGGTTATGCCAATAGCGATCGCGCTCAAGGCAATACAGGCAGTCCTCGCCTAACTTATGATTTAGCCCGCAACACAGTAACTCCCGTTCGTAGTCCAGGGGGCAATGGTTCTCTAAGCGGAACTACTACCACCGAGAGAGGTGGTTTATATCGCTTACGAGTTACTAAAGGTGCAATTGGACGTTCGCCCCAAATACGTCGTAGTTTGCAAGAATATGTCGTTCCTTATGAAAGACTGTCGGCAACTCTGCAAAAGCTCAACAAACAAGGCAGTCGAGTGATTAGCCTGACTAATGCTTGAGCTAAATCCAAACCATAACTATCTATATATTCAGAATATTCAGGAGAATAGTAAGTGGCAATTACAACAGCAGCCTCTCGTTTAGGAGTCTCTGCTTTTAGCGATCGCAAACCGTTAGAATTACGTCCAAACTGGACTCAAGACGATGCCCAGGCAATCATTAACGCTGTTTATCGGCAAGTTTTTGGCAATGATTACATTATGCAGTCTGAGCGTTTGACAGCGACAGAATCTTTACTGTGCAATGGTTCTCTAACGGTACGAGACTTTGTACGGGCAGTAGCCAAATCAGAACTTTATAAGACTAAATTTCTGTATGACAATTTTCAAACCAGAGTAATTGAGTTAAATCTCAAACATCTATTAGGGCGAGCAGCCTATGACGAATCTGAAGTAATTTATCATCTCGATCTTTATCAAAATAAGGGTTTTGAAGCCGATATTGATGATTATATCGATTCGGCAGAATACGAAGCTAGTTTTGGTGACTATATCGTTCCTTACTATCGGGGTTTTGCCACCCAAACCCAACAGAAAACAGTCGGCTTCACCCGTATGTTTCAGATGTATCGAGGTTATGCCAACAGCGATCGCTCTCAGGTAGGAGGAAAAACATCTCGCCTGGCTAAAGATCTAGCTCAAAATACTGTTTCTGCGGTGATAGCACCATCAGGAGGAGGAGTCGGCTGGGGTTATCAAGAATCTAGTCAAGGAAATGCTCCCAATAAAGCATTTAGAACTGTCAATCAAGATAATCGCATTTATCGCATTGAAATATCGGCAATGAATTTGCCTAGATATCCCAAGGTGCGTCGGGTTAGTCGAGCCATTTTAGTACCATACGATAAGCTTACTCCTACTTTGAAAAGAATCAACAAAATGGGTGGTAAAGTTGCCAGCGTCACTTTAGCTTAAAGGAGATCTTGACCAAATGTTAGGTAAATCAGCAATTAGCGGTCGCTCAAGTTCGTCATTCAATAGTCGCACCTTTGTCTATGAAGTAACTGGGTTGAAGCAGAACGAAGCCAACGATAGCAATAGCTACTCTTTTCGCAGTAGCAGCAGCGTTTTTGTTTCTGTTCCTTACGATCGCATGAATGAAGAAATGCAGCGTATTGGCAAAATGGGTGGAACTATTGTCAATATTCATCCACAAAATAGTTTTCAAGAATCAAAAGAAGTAGTCAATGACAAAGCTGATGATTCTGAACCATCAGAGAGAGTCCAAAAAATCCAAAAAGTAATTTAGCTTTTATTTTCCTACTTTAACCAAAGAGGGATATAGGAATTCCTCATTCTTTATCCCTCCTTCCTCGTTCCTTTTAAAAACATGGTTGCAATATTTAAAAATTCTTTAAGAAAAAAACAACACACTTTAATTCAACAGTTAGCAGACTGTATTGAAGAACAATGGATTCGCAGCTTAGATCTAGCTTACTATGGCATACCTGAAAATCTGGGTTATGTAGAAGGTAATCTATCAGGGGAGAAGTTGGTTATTGAAAATTGCTGTTACCAAACAACCCACTTTCGCAAGCTACATTTAGAGTTAGCCAAGATAGGCGATCGCCTGGATATTCTCCACTGCGTTATGTTTCCTCGTTCAAATTACGATTTACCCATATTTGGAGTGGATTTAGTCGGCAATCAAAGGGGAATTGGGGCAGCAATTGTTGATTTGTCTCCCGTAAATAAAGATCTGATCCTGCCTGAAACCTATAGGCGTGCGATCGCCAATTTACCCAAAGTCAATTTTTCTCAGCCTCGCGATTTACCAACATGGGGTCATATTTTTTCGCAGTCTTGTTTATTCATCCAGCCAAACAATAGTCATGAGGAACAGCTTTTCTTAAAGCGGGTTCAACAATATCTAACGATTCATTGTCAAAATTCTTTGGCGACATCTCCTGTATCTTCTAACATCCAGCAAGGGCAAATTATTTCAGGACAACGTTATTACTGCTCTCAACAACAACAAAATGACAAAACTCGAAAGGTATTAGAAAAATCTTTGGGTAAAACTTGGACAGATAATTACATGACGCAAATGCTGTTTGATTGCCCTTAAATCTTTGGACGGATATTTGCTTGTTTGTTTAGTTCGTTATTGGTTAATTTTAATTTCACATTGGTTTAAGAAACTTTAGTTCAAGTTAAACTCAGTTAATAAAAATATTCATAATTATAATCATGGCGGGAGTTAAAAAATCTCCAACCAAGAAATCCTTCTTTAAAGCAATATTTAAAAATTCTCCCGAAGCGATCGCCATCCTCGATCGGAAAAATCGCATAGTGGAAGTAAATCCTGCTGCCTGTAAATTATTTGGCACTAGCAAAAAAAAATCAATGGGGGAATCAATTGATAATTTTCTCTTGTCTCCTCTTGATTGGCAACACACACCACCCAAAACAGAAATTCAAATTAAGCAACATCGGGGAAAAATAATAACTGTTGAGTGTAGCCAAATAAAAGATTTGCAGCCTAAATATAATTTATTGATTTTGAGAGATATCACCGATTTTCAACGTCAGACAGCCGCAGAACTAGACCTCTATTATCAGCGGGTAGAACTATTTGCTGAGGTAACTCTTAAAATTCGCCAGTCCCTCCAAATACAGGAAATTTTACAAACTGCCGTCACGGAAGTACAAAGAATTTTACAGGCCGATCGCGTATTGATTTATCAAGTTTTTTCTAATGGTACAGGGATGCCCATCAAAGAAGCCGTGTTACCAGACTTCAAACCAATTTTGGGGGTGGAGTTTCCCGAAGAGGTATTTCCTGCTGATTATCGTCAATTATATACCAAAGGTAGAGTTAAAGCGATCGCCGATGTTCGAGCAAAAGATGCAGGTTTAGCCGAATGCTTGATTGAGTTCATGGACGAATGGATGGTCAAAGCCAAATTGGTAGTCCCAATCTTGCAAAACTTTGATGGCGAACATTTATGGGGCTTATTAATTGCCCATCAATGTCAAACACCCCGTCATTGGACAGACTTTGAACAAGAACTAATGCAGCAGTTAGCCGATCAAATTGGTATTGCTCTATCTCAAGCAGAATTACTGGAAAATTTAGAGGAGAGAGTTATCGAACGGACTGCCAAATTAAGCCAAGAAATTAATGTCCGTACCAAAGCAGAAGCAGCACTGCGCCATAGGGAGGAACAACTGCGTTTAATTGCTAATGGTTTGCCCGTTCTGATTGCTTATGTAGATAAAAAGCAATATTATCGTTTCAATAATCAGGCCTACCAAACTTGGTTGGGACTATCTCCTCAAGAAATCTCAGACTGTCATCTTTTAGAGGTTCATGGAGAAGAAGAGTATCGACAAATTCAACCCTATGTTGAAGTAGCATTAACAGGAGAAACCGTTACCTACGAGCAAGATTTATTATTACAAGATGGATGCGTCCATTCTCTTAGCATCACTTATATTCCCCACATTCAAAAAAAGCAGCAAATTCAAGGATTTTTTGCCCTCACTAGCGATATCAGCGATCGCAAGGCGATCGAACGGATGAAAGATGAATTTATTTCTGTTGTCAGCCACGAACTTCGTACGCCCCTAACTTCGATTCATAGTTCTCTCAAAATTTTGGCTACGGGTAAACTAGGTAGCCTTTCCAGCCAGGGAGAACGGATGCTTAAAATCGCCGACGAACAGACAGAGAGACTGGTACATTTAGTTAACAATGTTCTCGATCTCCAAAGAATTCAGTCGGGCAAAATCGTGATGAACAAGCAAGCCTGTAACGCCAAGGACTTGATGGTCGAGACTGTCCAGGCGATGAAAAACTTAGCTCAAGAACAGGGAATTCAGCTATCGTTTAAACCTAGTAAATTTGTGGTTTGGGCAGACCGAGATTATATTGTGCAAACTTTGACTAACCTAGTGAGTAATGCAATTAAATTTTCTCCCAGTCACAGCACAGTGGTTTTATCAGCCGACATAAATCCCCCAGAAAAAGATAACAATAAACATCAATCAATTTCCTATATTACTTTTGCGGTTAAAGATCGAGGACAGGGTATCCCTCAAGACCGTTTAGAAACAATCTTTGAGCGATTTCAACAGGTAGACTCATCTGATTCTCGTAAAAAAGGAGGCACTGGTCTAGGCTTGGCTATATGTCGTCAAATTGTTGAGGGACATGGCGGTCAAATTTGGGCAGAAAGCTGTTTAGAAAAAGGCAGCACGTTTTATTTCACCTTACCCGAACTAATTCAACTGGAGAGCGATCGCCATGACTAACAAAAATATTTTGCTCATTGATGATGAAGAAACGATTCAAGAAGTAGTGCAGGTGGGAATTGGGATTGAAGCAGGTTGGCAAGTAGCGATCGCCTCTTCTGGTTTAGAAGGGATCGATCTAGCGCAAAAACAACAGCCTGACGTTATTCTCCTCGATGTAATGATGCCCGATATGGATGGTATTGATACTTTGTCACACTTAAAGAGCAATGATAATACGAGTGCTATTCCCGTAATATTTTTAACTGCGAAAGCGCAGGCGGAAGAAAAAAACCAATTTCAAAGTTTAGGGGTAGTTGATGTAATTACCAAACCGTTTAATTCTATGACCCTTGCCAGTCAAATAGCCAAAATACTGGCATGGGAAATTTGATTTATTATTCAATTTGATTAGATATAAATGAAAATTTTATTAGTTGATGATGACCAAATTATGGTCGAACTATTAACCCAAACCTTAGCCCAGCAGAACTATGCGATCGATGTAGCCACAGATGGCGAACAAGGCTGGATTTATGGTTCTACCTATACCTATGATTTGATTATTCTCGACTGGTATTTGCCCAAGCTAGACGGAGTTCAATTATGTCAGCGTTTTCGCGCTCATGATTATGACACTCCGATCATATTATTAACATCTCGCAGTGGTAGTCAAAATAAAATTATCGGTCTAGATGCTGGTGCGGATGACTATATCTGCAAACCCTTTGACGTGGAAGAATTAGCTGCACGTATTCGGGCTTTGTTGCGTCGATTGAACTGTGATTTCCTGCCTGTATTGCGTTGGGGAGATCTAGTGTTAAATCCCTGTACTAGCGAAATTATTTATCAGGGAAAATCATTATCTTTAACAGCTAAAGAATATCGCTTATTAGAGTTGTTTCTGCGTCATAATCAAGAAGTTTTTTCGGTTGAAGATATTATCGATCGCTTATGGTCATCTACAGAATATCCTGCGGTCGCAACGGTGCGTTCTCATTTGCGACGCTTACGCCGAAAATTAAAGCAGGGAGGCTTTCCAGACGATTTGATTGTTACTGTTAGAGGACAAGGCTATTGCTTGAAATCCGATCCTCAAAATCAGCACAATACGGGAGAAAAATCCCAATCTATAAAAGTTGGGACAGATCGAACCGATAAGCGATCGCAGCATCTCTCCGCTTTAACTTCCATTTGGGAAAAACATCAATCCCAAAGAGAACAGCAATTAGCATCTTTGGGACAAGTAATTGATTCTTTAGAAATAGGTAATTTAGAAATTGGCGATCGCCTTTCGGCAATTATTGTGGCACATAGTTTGGCAGGGAATTTAGGGCAATTTGGCTTAGATCGCGCTTCAGGGTTAGCCAAAGAGATAGAAAAGCTACTACAAAATTATTCCTCTGATGACTCAGGACAATTATTATCCTTAAGCACTAAATTAACAGCTTTACGCCAGGAACTGGCGATCGAGCAAAATATTGTCGGTCAAATAGCTCAAAAAATAGTTACAGATTCTCCTCTATTGTTAATTGCTGGTAACGATCGAAACTTTATCGAGCAGATAACATCCGAAGCCAACAAAGGAGGATTTCGCACTAAAGCTATGCCCACTACCGAATCAGTCAAAAATTGGTTGGCAACCAAACAAACGAATAATGAGCAGCTTCCCGATGCTGTATTGCTTCAGATATCGTTTCTTAACGATCGAGTCGAATCCCATTCTCAACAAGAATACCTAGCTTTAATCGCTGAATTTAAATTACTAACGCCTCCTGTTCCAGTTATTGTCATTGCAGATCGAGATCGCTTCCAAGATCGTCTATTGGTAACTCGGCACGGTGGTAAATTTTATCTAACTCAACCCATTAATCCCAGTCAAATTATTGCTGTATGCCAAACAGCAATACAAGACTCTTCCCAGGGCAAAAAAATTATGATTGTCGATGACGACATAGAATTATTAAAAATATTTCCTAACATACTAAAACCTTGGGGATTCAAACTTACTACCCTCGACGATCCGCGACAATTTTGGGACGTACTACAGGCTGTTGTCCCAGATCTATTAGTGCTGGATATAGAAATGCCCCATCTTAGCGGTATTGAACTATGCAAAGTTCTGAGAACTCATCCTTACTGGTGTAAACTCCCAGTTTTGTTTCTTAGCATTCATCAAGATATTGCTATATGTACTGAAGCATTTGCCAGCGGTGCAAATGATTTTGTTAACAAACCAGTTTTTGCTCAACAACTTGCTCGTAGAATTCTTAATCGCCTCAGTCTAAAAAGATAAAAAGAGGAATTTAAATTAAATGGAAAGAGATATTACGGATAAATCTTCAGAGTAATGTTAATTATTAGAGTAAATTTGGGAAACATAACAGTGTAAACCCTTAAATGTTGTTTTGCACTCTTGTAATCGATGAACTTAATTAGAGTTTTTACCATTGCCAATAATGGTTTTAAAGAAGTAATTCGCGATCGCATTCTCTACTTTATTGGTTTCTTTACTTTATTACTAGTTCTCGCTCAAAGAATTATTCCCGAAATTGCAGCGGGGACTCATGAAAAGATTCTCTTGGATTTTGGGATCGGCGCGATCGCTATTCTGAGCGTAATTGTAGCTATTTTTGTGGGTACGGCATTAATCAACAAAGAAATAGAAAAGCGTACCCTACTGATGCTAATTCCTAAACCCATCTCTCGTGCCGAACTTGTTTTGGGTAAACACTTAGGACTCACCGCTGTACTGGGTGTGACAGTAACCATCATGATGGGTATTTACTTAGCTATGCTGAGTTTTTCTGATATCACCTATCCAGTCGGCGCATTAGCGATCGCTGCGGTTTATTTACTACTCGAACTATCTTTAATTGTAGCGATCGCAATTCTTTTTGGCGTGTTTACCAGTTCAATTTTGGCTACCTTGCTTAGTTTTGGAGTCTATTTGATGGGACATTTTAGCGAAGATTTAGTAGAGTTAGGCAAGCTAAGTAAAAATGCCAGCATTGAAAGTTTAACCACTAGTTTATATCTGGTTTTACCCAATCTTTCGCGACTAGATCTAAAAAATGAAGCAGTATATGGCTTGTTACCCAATTCTGCGGAACTTTTAAATCACGCTCTATATGGAATACTATATACTGCCTTGCTATTAATTATCTCTATAATGATTTTTGCTCAAAAAGAGTTTTAAATTTTTGTAGTCATCAGCAACAACAGTTTTTTATTTAGACAAAACTAATTTAAACTGCAATGCTCATAACTCTCTTTTGAAGCATTAAGTAAAAGTTTATCTAAAATTAGGGTCAAAATTGAAATCTGGCAGATATTATAAAAGTAGAAAAAGCCCAATTTAACTTATTCCCTCAAGCACTGTATCATTATGTCTGATAGTTTTAGGTCGATCTTGCAGCTACCAGCAAAAGCAACTACACCGAGCAACGTGAATCTTCTTCTTGTTACAGACAGTACTGAGAGTATTAAAGCGATCGCAGATACATTGGATGGAGCCAATATCGAATTTACTTACGATATTATGGCTCTAGCTCGCCCAAATGAAGATTTATCGCAACAAAAATATAATGCAGTTGTCTACGACCATTTTTCTACTGGTGGCAATGATATTAACCACTGTCTAGTTGAGAAAATTCAATGGTGGTGTCATTTTTATTCTCACATTCCTCTAATTTTAATAACTGATCGCTTAGGTGATGAACAAGCAGTCAGTTTAATTCAGTCAGGAGTTAATGGTTATGTACTTCGGCATGATCTCAGCCAGCTACCCCAAATTTTAGAAAAAACTTTGTTTGATTTTTTTAGCAAGCAAACTATTGCTATTCAGCAACAACAAAGTATCAAACGGCTGGAGACAGAAAAGCAAAGCTGGTCAGAACAAGAAAAAATTAAAGAAGAACATATTCTAAATTTAGAGCAAAGTATTAAACGGCTGGAGACAGAAAAGCAAAGCTGGTCAGAACAAGAAAAAATTAAAGAAGAACATATTCTAAATTTAGAGCAAAGTATTAAACAGCTGAAGACAGAAAAGCAAAGCTGGTTAGAACAAGAAAAAATTAAAGAGGAACATATCTCTCACTTAAGCCACGAATTAAAAAGTCCTATATCCTCTATTTTAGGCTTTGCCAGGATGCTCAAAGAACAGTATTATGGTCCCCTAAATCAAAAGCAATTGCAGTATGCTGGTGGGATTGTCAGCTCAGGAGAACACCTACTGGCTTTAGTTAAAAACTATCTCGACCTAGTTAAAATTGACGCAAACAAACAGACTTTAGATTTAGAAAAATTAGCGGTAGGGGAAATTTGCCAAGCAGCAGTTTTTATAGTTGAAGAAAAAGCTAAGGGAAAAGGATTAGAGTTAATTTTAGATTTAGGAAAGGAAATCGATTTTTGTATTGGAGATTCATTACGTCTCAAGCAAGTTTTAATTAATTTACTGACTAACGCGATCAAATTTACCGATCGCGGTTCAATAACTCTCAAAGTTAATCTACAACAAGACTTGCTATACTTTGCTGTAATAGATACTGGTACGGGGATATCGGCTAAAAATATCAACAAGTTGTTTACGCCTTTTCCTCAAATCACCAGTCATCATGAAAGTACGGGTTTAGGTTTAACACTATCCCGCAAGCTAGCACAACTCCATGGAGGAGATATTACCGTAACTTCCGAATTGGGCAAAGGTAGTTGCTTTACCCTATCCATACCTCAATATCAATGATTACTGATTACTGACAACCAGATTTAGATACCATATATAGTAGTTAAACATTGGTTGATGATTTGGTAATGAGCGATCGCAAGTTAGAACAGTTAAGAGATTTATTCAAGGGCATGGAACAGGCTCTAATTGCTTATTCTGGGGGAGTAGACAGCACCCTAGTAGCAAAAATTGCTTATGATGTTTTGGGCGATCGCGCTCTGGCTATTACGGCAGTATCTCCTTCTTTACTCCCCGAAGAATTAATCGATGCTCAAACTCAAGCTGCCCAAATTGGGATTAAACATGAAAGAGTGGAAACTCATGAAATGGATAACCCAGACTATACTGCTAATCCCATCAACCGCTGTTATTTTTGTAAAAGCGAACTCCATGACACCCTCAAACCTCTTGCTTTAAAACGAGGTTATCCCTATGTGGTGGATGGGGTTAATGCAGACGACTTACAAGATTATCGTCCAGGTATCCAAGCAGCCAAAGAAAGAGGAGCGAGATCGCCCTTAGCCGAAATAGGGGTAAGTAAAGCCGAAGTTAGAGAGATTTCTCGCAGTCTTGGACTAGCTTGGTGGGATAAACCTGCCCAACCCTGTTTAAGCTCTCGTTTTCCCTATGGAGAAGCTATTACGGTGACAAAATTGCAGCGAGTAGGTAGAGCAGAAATACATCTGCGCAAACTAGGTTATCAAAATCTACGAGTGCGCTCAGTAGAAGATACAGCAAAAATCGAATTACCCGCCGAAGATATTACTACCTTCATTCAGAAAGTAGATTTACCACAGTTAGTTAAAGCTTTTCAAGATTTGGGTTTTGTCTATGTCACTCTCGATTTAGAAGGTTATCGCAGTGGAAAATTAAATCAAGTGCTACAATAAGTATGCCAATATAAATCAAAAACTAAATAGCTATGGTTGAAAGACTCAAGCGATGGGAATCTCCTCGCAAAAGAGGACGTAATGATAAGGGAAAAGGTGGCTCTGCCAGAGCAAGACAGCTACGCAAAAGAGAGCAGATGATGCGTCAAAAGCTCAAGAAAAACAGCGAACAAAAGCCACAAGGAGATCGCCAGAGGGAGAGGGAAATTATTCTCTCTCTTTTTTTTAGGAACAAGAAATTAAAAAATAAAGTCTTGTAAGTTTTATAAACTAATTGTGTTTATGTTAGTGGAAATAATTATACCCATCGCTACTGCAATTGTTTTATTCCTAATAATTGCTTGGTTATTCAAAGTTATCAACGCCAGTATTAAAACTATGTTAACCATCGCTGCAATTTTGATTGTGTTGCAGGTAGCATTTGACATCGATTCCCAAGAATTTATCCAAGAAGTACTACAAATAATCGATCGCATAATCCAAACTCTCTTCAATCAATAAACTCAACTACAAAATACTCCTCAACAACACATTTAAGAGATTGGGTTATAGGTTATAGGTTATCAATAAGGCGGTTTTCAAATAGAGAAGTTAAGCTAGACACCTCAATCATGAAATTCAGTTTAATTTAGGCTCTATATCCTGTAGCAATATGTCGTCTAAAAAAGCAAGCGATCTCGATCAAAAACCAGCAGAAAACCCTAGTGTAAAATCCAGTATTGTTCACAAGCCATTTACTACGGGGACAGTTAATATTTTTAATCCCCATCGGAACAAAGGTGAAAGTAAATTAAGTCCACCAAAACTGTTTCTCAACGCTGAATTAGAACAAGATTTAGATAAGCGCAAAGCAGAATTAGAACTATCAGAATTAGATTTAGAGTCTGATGAAATAGAACACCAGGAGCGAAGCTGGCTAGATAACTTACTTAGTCCCTGGGGTATAAGTGCGATCGCAATTTTATTTTTAATCAATCTAATTTCTGCGGGATTTATTTGGCGTAATGCTCAAAATGCGCCTAACCCGAATGAAGTTGAGCCTCCCATAGCAAAGATAGGAAATAAAAATCTAAGGGACAAAGAATTTATCCCTCTCAATCTCAGCACCTTGGGGACAATTAAAACTGTAGAAGATGAAGTTGAACCAACCCTAGATATTACCCCTATTCCTCCCGCGCTAGCTCCTTTAAACAATATTGGTAGCCTGTCTTCCTTTAATACTCCCCATCATTATGTATTGACTGAATATATTGGGGAAGAATCTCTATCTTTAGCACGACAAAAAGTTAAACAGGTTTCCCTCGTAAATTTCCCTGAAGGAATCTTTGTTTACATGGGTGCATTCAAAAATAGAGAAGATGCAGATAAATTTGTAGATCGATTAAAACAAGAAGACTTCTCTGCACACATTTATCCTTTAGATTAATTTTGTTTAAGTATTTAATATACGGAACTAGGAGAATTAAGTACTTATTACTCATTACTCATTACTCATTTATCTAAGTAACTTATCTCAACAAGACTTAATATCAACTCTCCCAGTCCCCTCCGTCCCTAGTTCTTGTCAACTTGAGGGTCAACACCTTGGTCAAGCTGCCAAGCGATCGCATTTAACACCAGGCTACCATTACCCGTACAGGTTTCTTGAAACTCTTCTTGTTCTGCGACAATAGAGCCAAGTTTTTCGATAGTTTTGCCGTATTTCTTGTCTTTAGCTAATTCTTTTTCTTCTGAAGTCAGAGGACGCGATCGCTCTAAAACCACTTTAATTATAGGTACATATTGCTCTGCTTGTTCGGATGCTTCTTGAACTTCTAGCTGCAACTTGGTTAGTTGAATAATCTCTTTCGCTCCCTGAACGATGGGTAACAATTCCTGATTATCTGACACTGCTTTGTTCGATTTTACTTTAGGACTATCTGATGGTACATAAAAAATATGGTCTTGGGTTAAACCATCGGGAAAACGATCTACATCAATCTCTTCTTTTTCCCACATTTCTTGGACTATATCCAATGCTCTGGCACGATTTTTCTTCGTATCACCCCCTGTTGCTGATACTTCCACTAAAATTCCTTCTTGCTCTGCTGCTGGCTTGGAAAGATCGCTCACTGCAACAAAATGAGAAATTGAGGTTTTTGCCATTTTAGAAAATATTTGATGATTTTAATATTATTGTACTACCTTTGTTCCACTTAAAATTAAGTATTTATAAAGGGTTTTAAATATTTTTGTACTATAGAAAAAAGCTAGAGCCGAAGCGGAAGCTAATCGCCTCCGCACAACCTCGATTACGCCTCAATTGCTGGAGTTAAAAAACTTCAGATTGAAAGGGAAAGAATCACTAAATGGAATGGCAGCGAACCTAGTATAGTAATCCAATCTCCTAACGTGCAGGTAGGGGGTAGAACTACTCGGTAACATTTTATTTAACCATTAAGCAGCAATGCTTTGAGTTAGTTCATTGAGCTTTTCTTCCAATGTTGCTTGAGGAACAATACTAGTAAAACGCTCTATGATTTCTCCATCACGGAAGATAAGAATGGTGGGAATTGCTTGCACATCATATTCAGTAGCGATCGCTTCATTATCATCAATGTTTGCTTTAGCTACTTTTACTTTTCCCTCCCATTCTTCAGCTAGATTAGCCACAATAGGATTCATTACCTGACAAGGACCACACCAAGCAGCCCAAAAATCGACTAAAACAGGAATATTGCTTTCAATTACTTCGGATTTAAAGTTTTCTGAATTTAAGGTTAGGTATTTGACGTTGTCAGACATATTTCATTCTCCTTTGATAAATTTATTTGTTTTGCTCGTCTTTGCCAGACTACTTGAGTGCGGTGACATTATCGAGAGCTTTAATAATTTCTGAAGGGTCGAGTCTTTCGGTGTAGTCTGCACTAGCAAAGCTGTAAATAACTGTACCGTCAGCAGCGAGTATATAGGTTGCAGGGAGGGGTAATTCAAAACTGTCATTGCCATTGTGTGCGGGAATATCAATACTAAGCAAAATGCTTAGTAGGCGTTTAATTCTTGAGTTAAATTCATAATCACCTCTCTTTTTTGAATGAACGTTCCAATAAAGAGTAAAAAAAAGCTGAGGTTGTTGGCGATCGAGTAAAGCAGTAACTAATCTAATACGGAAAGAATGACATCAACAATACTATTGAGAGTTTTGGGATCGCGGTTGACTTTACTTGTCACCCTTAATCCTTGCAAACTAGAAGTAAGATATTTTGCGATCGCATCTAGATCGAGATCGTTTTTTATCTCTCCCTTAGCCTGAGCTTTTTTAAGAGTCTGTTTAAAAGCACTAGCTATCTGACAAAAATGAGTATCAATTCGACTTTTTGCTTCTGCATCATGGGGACAAAGCTCAACAGCACTATTGGTCATCAAACAACCATAGCAATTCTCTTCTTTTACCATTCCTACAACTAAATTGCGAAACAGATCGATGATAGTTTGTTTACCTGCGTCAGAAGTCGTTAAAGATGCGATCGTGTCTTTGACTATTGTTGATTCGTAATGAGCGATCGCGCTTAAAAACAAAGAGCGTTTGTTCCCAAAGGTATCATAAAGACTTCCTCTGTTGACACCCATTGTCGAAACCAACTTTTGCATGGATGTACCTTCATAGCCATTTTGCCAAAAGGTATACATCGCTTTCGTCAACACTTCTTCCTTGTCAAACTCTTTTGTTCTTGCCATCGCCTCCTTTTTTTCCTCTTGAAAATACTATAGCATGGATTTAGAATGATTGTTCCAAAATAAAAAATCATCAAACATTCTATGATAAAGAGTAAATGAAAAATGTGAGTCTAGTAGCCTTTTATGGTGACAAACCACCCCAGTTAGAAAGATTGATTGAGCAATTGCAAGGGTATTTAAAGAATCATGAGTTGACTAGAGATAAATTTATTCCCCATCAACTAGAACAAGTACACGGGACAATTATCGGTTGTGAGGGGACAAAAACAGATTTGGGAATAGTTAATCAATGGTTTGATGAATGTAGACAAGAAACTAGATATGTTGACTTGAAAGGATTAGTTACCTATCTCCAGCAGCAAATTGATTTACCTTTAATTATTGGTTTTGGCGGATACAATCGCCATCATGAATATAATTTTCTAAGTCGCGATCAGCATCTTTATTTTCGTTCGTTTCAACTCCAAGCAGCAGAAAATACCGTAATTCCAATATTAATTGGTTGGCCATGGAAGGATAATAAGGTTTCTTTAGCCGTAGATAATTTACGCCGTAGCTTTCAGAAATTTAATCTGCTGCATAAGTATCATGCAACTACAGAGTCAATAGATAATGATTTTTATTTGCGCCTTGGTACGATAAAGTGCCAATTATCTATAGCAGAAATGAAAGCGATCGCAACTGATATTCGCAATTTTTTAGAGGCTAAACCAGCATCATATATTCCGATCGATAAAGAAGATATAGCTTTTGTTCAATATCAAGATCTATCTCTTACTCCTATAAAAACGAAGGTAATACCAATATCTAAAGTAACTCCAGAAGATCTCAACCAGATGTATCCGCTAACAACTAAAAACTAACCGCAGGTTTTTTTATTGCGAAATCTTAACAAAGATGCGATAGACTATTTTGAAACTAATAGGTATGATTTTCTGCAATGGTAAATAATTCCAATTCTACTAGCTCCTACGCCATCGATTTTGGTACTAGCAATACAGCGATCGCCCGTTGGAATAGCGTAACGGAAAAAGCAGAATTGGTCAAGTTACCTGGTTTATCTCAACAGCTTGCATCTCTTCCCCCATTAATTCCTAGCTTGTTGTATGTAGAAGATGCTCAAAAACCTAAGATTGTAACAGGACAGGCAGTACGCGATCGGGGTTTAGATCTAGCGAATGATTCCCGTTTTTTCCGTAGCTTTAAACGGGGAATTGGCACGGATATTCAAGGTTTTTTGCCTGAATTGGATGGCAGAAATTTATCGTTTGAGCAGGTTGGCGAATGGTTTTTACGAGAATTGATTGTTAATCTTCAAGGAGAGACAGAGGAAAATTTGAAGTCTTTGGTTTTGACTGTACCCGTAGATAGTTTTGAATCCTATCGTAATTGGTTGATGGGAATATGTGAATCTTTTGCAGTGGAGCAAATTAGAATCTTGGATGAGCCAACGGCTGCTGCTTTGGGTTATGGTGCAGCAGATCGAGAATTGCTGCTAGTGGTGGATTTTGGTGGAGGGACAATCGATTTGTCTTTGGTGCAGTTATCTTCTGCTAGTTTGCAAACTCGCGGTTACATTCTTAAATGGGGAAAAAAGATGCTGGGAGAATCAGCACAACAAAAGAATACGGCTCGTGTGATTGCTAAAGCGGGAGCTAATTTGGGCGGAGCGGATATTGATAATTGGTTGGTGGATTATTTTGCTCAGACACAACAGTTACCAAAATCTAGTTTGACTACTCGTCTGGCGGAGAGGCTCAAAATTAAGCTATCGGAGGAAGCAGCAGCAAAGGAAGTTTATTTTGATGATGAAACCCTAGAAACCTATGAGCTAAGTTTAGACAGAGAAAATTTTAATCGTATTTTAGAGCAGCAAGACTTTTTTACTCGTTTAGACGATCTGATGACTCAGGTTTTGCAACAAGCTAGACGTAATGGTGTGGAAAATACGGATATTGATAGTATACTTTTGGTAGGTGGATCAGTGAAAATACCTAGTGTTCAGAACTGGGTAAAAGAGTACTTTGATGAAGCTTTGATAAAGAATCAAAAGCACTTTGAAGCGATCTCTACGGGGGCATTACAGGTATCTCAAACTACCGAAATCAAAGACTTTTTATACCATAGCTATGGTATTCGTTATTGGAATCGCAAGACTCAGAGTCATGACTGGCATTCGATTATCAAAACAGGACAGCCATATCCTATAGACAAGCCAGTAGAACTGGTTTTGGGGGCTTCAACCTCCAATCAAAGCAGTTTGGAATTAATTATCGGAGAGTTGGCTGTTGAGGCTAATACCACAGAAGTTTATTTCGACGGGGATCGCTTGATAACCCGCACCGTAGAGACTGGTAATCGAGAGGTTCAGCCTTTGAACGATCGCATCGGGGCAAGGACAATTGCTAATCTAAATCCATTGGGAAACCCTGGTAGCGATCGCCTTAAACTTCTATTTAATATTGATTCTCAAAGACACTTACGTATCACCGTAGAAGACTTATTAACCCAAGAGACTTTACTGAATAATTACATTGTGGCAAAGCTAAATTAATAAGCCATACTGTAAAATGTACATAAGTAAATATCACAGCTTAATATCAAGAACATTTAGGATTAATGCGGTAAATATCTAGTCATTTAGACGGTTGAAAGCAAATTAAGGGCAAAAATCAGTGGAAACACTTACAAGAATACAGTCTTAAGACAGATGTAATATTACTAATGTTTACTATAGTCTTATCTAATATCAAATTTTAGATTCTAGAGAATGTTACTCTGTTGCCTAACCCTATTCTTTTAGTTATAACTACCTATCGGCATAAATTAAAAATCTAAACGTAACAATTAAGCGTAACAGTATTACAACCCTAAAAATATCCATCAAAAACTATAGAGAGATATTATCAAAGCGATGAAAGTAAAAAGAGTCAATATACTAAATATCCAAATCGACAATATAGGCATGAACGAGCTGCTCGAAAAGCTCAAAGTCGGCGGAGTAGTTTTTACGCCTAATGTCGATCACTTGGTAAAATTGCAAAAAGACCATGAATTTTGCCGAGTTTACCAAGAAGCAGACTATCGAGTATGTGATAGTCAGCTTATTATGTATGCTTCTCGTTTTTTAGGACAACCCATTGAAGAGAAGGTTTCTGGCTCAGATTTGTTTCCTGCTTTCTATCAACGCTATGGTGAAGATAAAAGCGTAAAAATATTTTTACTCGGTGGCTTAAACGGAGTGGCAGAACAAGCACGCCATAATATTAACGACAAAGTTGGTCGTAATATGGTGGTTGGTACTTATTCTCCTCCTTTTGGATTTGAGAATAATCCTCACGAGTGTCAAAAAATCATCAAGATCATCAATAAATCTGGTGCTAGCGTTTTAGCCGTGGGAGTGGGTGCGCCAAAACAAGAAAAATGGATTTGTAAATATAGATCCCGTTTAACCTCCATCAAAACTTTTATGGCTATCGGCGCAACTATTGACTTTGAAGCAGGAAACCTTGAGAGATCTCCTGCTTGGATGAGTTCGGTTGGTTTGGAATGGCTTTATAGACTGATGAAAGAGCCTGGCAGATTGTGGAAGAGATATTTAGTAGAAGATGTAGCGTTTTTTGTGCTGATTCTACGCCAGAAGATATATTCAAATCGCAAAAGAAACTTCACTAGAAAAGAAAAAGTATTTGAATCTAGATAAGGCTTATTTTTTAGGTGGTAAACAAGGATGAGTTGCTCAAAATCGATCTCGATTAGCTATCAAGGATTGGTCAACCTAATAGGTATAAGTTTTCGTCCAAAATCGTAACTCTATTTTATTATTTGGTTGTTTGTCATTTTACCTGTAGTTGAGAATCCGTAGAAACGGGCAAAGATGACCGAGTAAATACAATAATTATACAGATATTGCGAATTTATAAAGCAAGTTTAAAGTTTTGGTTTAAAAGTATAGAGTTAGTTACAATACCGTAGATTAATTACTTCAAATAAGACATACTGTTTATATGGGAAGCTAAAACAAGGAATTAATCATGTTAGAAAGAATATTGCTAGCTGCGGTCGTTACATTTTGTATCTATTTGTTTTTAAACTTAGGTGGAAAATCATCCAACGCACCAGCTTTAGATGCTCAAAAAAAAGTAGTTCCAGGATTTTTGACTCCAACTTCATTTTTAGCTTGGTAGTAATCAAGTATTAAATTGATAAGTAGTCTTATGTTTTATTGCCAGTCTTGTAGTTTTTGATTGTAATTGCGTAATCGATCTTTCAAGCGATCGCGATTTTTTTCAAATCCAGCAGCAACTACAATAGAGAAAATTCCTGCTAATAAACCAACTACCCATTTTAGAAAAGCGTACATCACAACTAGAGTGATTAGTTGGTAAACGACCGTTAAAATCAGAGTAACAGTACCAGAAAACAGCAATGCTCTTATTCTTAAACCTAAGCCAAGAAATATAAGGCTAAAGCTAATTGCACCAGGAATTATACCTGAGTCTTGATAGAAAAGAGCGACAATACATAAGATGCTGCAGGCGATTAGGCGCAGAAAATGGCGTTGTTTACGCTGAGAAATAAAGTACGGATCGAATTGGGCAACATATAGGATTGACAGGCTCATAATTCCCGCCAGCCAAATAAATTCTGTATTAAATTGCCATACTAATCTGATAATTCCCCAGTTGATAAATCCCAGGCTGATGTAACTCCAGCGTATATTTTTTTGATGGTATGCTATACGCAGATAAAAAGCCGCAGTGACAAACAAACTAAAATAAGATATGTCTTCTGCTGTGACTAATGCCATTAATGCAGGGGTGACTAATGCCGTGCGTTGCCAAGGGGTAACTCGCCAACCAAAATTATGCCAAGGTATTTGATAGATTAATAAAGCAATGGCGCAGGTAAATATAACTCGCCAAGGATCGAAGAAGCTTAATTTATTAATAATCAGACGGCTATAAACCAAAGTAGCGACAATTTCGACTAACCCCACATATACCCACCAGTCATTAGCTGTATTGGAGGCGTTTAATCGATCGCGATCTTTTCCTTGAATGACGGCGTATGCACCAAGACAAAAACTAGTAGCGATACTAAGGGGAGTCAGACGAGGGGTGGTTTCAATGGCGATACTGGCAGCAATAATTTTGAGAATACTACTAATCGCCCAATGTATGTGAGCGACTAAGACAACTCTTGATAAACTAAGATTGAAGATGGTTTTATGTTGGCGTTGGCGATACCACCATGAGCTTAAACGATAACAAAAAGCGATCGCTGCTGCTACTAGAGCTAAGATAGTTAAACCATCTGCTGCACTACTCCCTAATGATTGCTGCATCTTATAGATAACTATTTCATATATCCCCAGGGAGATGCCAATAAAACCTAAATAATTAGTGATGCGATTAATCTGACGATCCTTTTGGGAAGTATTGATTAAAACAAAGGCTGCACCCAAAGTTATTAAACCCGTGTAGGTATTGAAAAGGGATAAACGCCACACCATTGCCAAGGCGGTGTAGATTAAAGGGATGTAGGTTGTATTTAGCTTTGCCCAGGATGGATTACCCTGAGATATCCGCTGCACTATACCCCAGGTAAATAATCCCAGGATGATATTAGTAATAGCAAAGCTGAGATCCTTACCTCCCAAAAATGCAACGATTCCTATGGCTAATAATTCGATTAACC
The DNA here is from genome assembly GCA_963799375.1 of uncultured cyanobacterium. Taxonomy (GTDB): domain Bacteria; phylum Cyanobacteriota; class Cyanobacteriia; order Cyanobacteriales; family Xenococcaceae; genus Waterburya. The sequence goes on along the minus strand of CAWCWY010000020.1, from coordinate 183,599 downwards.
AAACTGAGGTATATAAAAACAGATTATTAGGTTGTTTGTGATAACGCCAAACAACTGCACCTATAATTAAAATCGTTGTTGAAAGATATTGAGGATAACTATTAAAATCTGCTATGTCTGCGTATGCAATCGTCAGGGTAGCTATAGATATCGTAGCTAAAGCGATCGCCCAATAGTCTGCTGCTTTAATATACTTATAGATTAGCTTATAGTTTTTGCTTTCCATCCCTACCCCCAAAATGCCAAAAGCAACCCGTTGGGAGATATAGTCAGATTTAGGGGTATTTATCATTCTGGTTAAATATAGGCGGAGTTGATATAAACCCAAAATAAATAGCGCACCAGCAATTAACCAATTGGTATTGTTAACAAAACTGTTTAGTAGACTCGCTAGCAAACTCAAGCCAAAACCAAGATGAATCGCCGTAACCCAGGTACGACGGATATGAAAAGCATTGCCGTACATTAAGACAATAGCTACGGTTAAGCTAATCAGTCTAATTACAGGCTGTCCAAACGTGAGAAACTGGGCAACGATTAATGCTATACAGCTAAGAGTCGTTGCTGTCTGTTTTCTATAAATGCTGGGAGTAGTTTTGGCTACCCAGGTTAACATCCCAGGCGTAATTAACCAAACTAACCCCCAACCAAAGGCGATAGGTGTAGAGGAATAGTTATCAGCCAGATAAGATGTAAAGCAAACATAGCTAGTAGCAGCGAGTAATAAACCAAGATACCAACAGCTTTTGAGTAAAACAGATTGGATCGTGTTAGATTTACCATGACGGCTATGGATAAACCATTCAACCGCCATCAAGGAAACCAAAATACTACCCCATACAGGCTGGCTTAGATTAGGTAGAATAACATCAATGGCATTAACGACTGTAATTAAGCCCAACAGGTGGGTTAATTGAATTAGGGTAATTCTAACTGGTTGGCGAATCCAGGCGACATAGCCTAATGTCATCGTCGAAAACAAAAGATTGAGCGATCGCCATGTCGGATTTGATAGACTTAAGTAGGTTAATCCGATACCTAGTAGTAAGGTTAAAGTCTCCGCATATTGAGCCAACTCTGGCTTTTTTCGGCGGTATAACCACGAAGCAATAGCGACATACAAAATAACGTAAGGGAAAAGGGTTACGCCGAATACTGACTCAGGTAGATATTCAGTTTTGCTAATATCAACTGCCAGATTCAAAGCACTGCTACGTAAATTATCGGGAATTAATTCTTTAGCAATAAAGACAGTTTGCAAGCCAATTATAAAGACGGCGGTTAAATCACGTTTGCGCCAATAAAGAGTCAGCCTTTGACTAAACAAATGAATTGCTAGCCCACTTATAGCTACAGTTTGCCAGAAAAATAATGATGATTCAAACATTCCTCCCAACAAAGAGATTGACCAAGTAGCAATAAAAATAATAATGCTAATTGTTTGTAAGACTTTGCTAAAAAAAGTATTGGTTAGCTGTTCTGTATCTGTCTGCTGAGTGTCAGATCCATTTAATCCGTGCTTTTCTTGAGTCACAGGTTCACCGCCTTGAAAAGGAGGAAAGACCCCGCGTCGCCGATAGGCGCAAGGGAATGCTTTCCGATGCGGTGCTTGCCTGTGACCGCCTTCCGCGGTTAAATAAATTGAGGCTAAGATCCAGCCAAAGATTGCGATCGCTAATGTACAATTAATTAATAGAAGTTCTTGGCTTAATAGCACCCTAACTAAGATTGATGACCAAGCAAATAATATAAATAATAAATTAAATACTGGATATTTCTTTTTAGGTAGCAAAAAGAAATAATGAACTAGGCTAATAATTACAATTCCGCTATATACTGCCAGCAGTGAAGGGACAAATTGCCACACTAAATGCAAATAACTTAAAAACAAGAACAGCGAATTAAAAAGCTTATTACTATACCTTCTACTTAACTTAGATTGTCCATAAACTATTCCTGTTAAGATCACCAAAGAAACAATTAAAGTAATCCATTCCCAAATAGAATTACCCAAACCAAAGCGATCGATCGCCCAACAATTAATTGGAACCAATAATAAAGCGATCGCGCTTAATGTTTGAGAAGTTAACTTCAAATTATTTTGCTTACTAGACCAAAAGCCAATTCCCCAAAACCCCAAAGTATAAATTAATAAAATCAAATACTGTCCCAATCTAGGAAAGTTATCCCATTGACTCGCAGCCAAAACCCCAGAAGAAACAACAACTAAAAATATTCCCAAAAATAATAGCCAACGAATACTTAATTCATCTAAAAACCCTTGCCATATACGACTAATTACACTAGGCTCAGAAGCAGTTTTTACTAATGCTCTCTCCTCAGATATAGCTTCTTTATTAGGCTCAATCTTTCTGGTAACAACTGCTTCTATTTTAGGTAAAACACAGCTTAAATTTTGACGGCATATTTTAACCACTTGAGCTTGACTAATCAAACCCAATTCCAGCCATCGATCCAAACCATTCAACAGTTCAGGATGGTTAGCCTTGACGTAAACCTCTATACTCACCCCAGAATCATTATTTTCAGGCTGAGAATTATTATTATACGGACTATTCCCTTCTGGAGACATAAGAAACCAAGAAACTAGTTTACGCCCTATTTATATCCTGGTTTGCTCTTTCTTGGACATTAAATGTTTAGTTTTTTATTGTCCACAAGGCTGAACATCGTAATTATCAGCATAGGCATTTTCAATTCCAGGTAAAATTTCTACTACTTCAAAATAAGTTCTCCAAAATTTGCATTCTCGTAGCTTTTCAACAACTAATTGGTATTGTTCTAAATCCTTTGTCTCCCAAACTATATCATCGCTTACACGGCTGTTAAAACCTTCTGTATCAAAGAGCATTCTTACTTCAGGATGAGCTTAAAGAATAGGGTTAATATCTGAATTATTCTATTAAGACCATATCAACTGCTTCTAATATACCTTTTCCCATCAAACAGGAACGTTCTTGAATAGGTTTATTCGCTAAAAAGCATCTTTATTCATCATAGGTCAGTGAATTAAACTTTAAAGAAAATAGATATTACAAAGTATACACTTAAGTATTATTTCGGTGTGATTTTTATCACTGCATGAATTAGATTAGAAACGAAAAACTTTCAACAAATGCTTGAAAAAAGCTATAAATTTCATTGAAAGTACTTTAACTTGGTAATTATCTAAATTCTTAAAGATGAAAATACGCAATAATAACCAGCAACAAGCAAGAGCTAATCAGGAAGTAACTATTGCTAAAGAGACAATACTAGAAAAATATGTATGGAACGCGGTCGAGCAATTAAGCTCTTTTGTAGGTGATTCAGGATTTTTTACCAAAATGTCAACAGTCTTTGGTGAAAATATTAATTTCAAAAATTTAAGTTCTGCAACTTTACCATCCTTGGAGGTTCTTGCCTCAAAAAACTTGAATGGTGCAAATGGAGCTTATAGCGTTGATACCAATACAATCTATATATCTCAAGAGTTCATCAATAATAATTTAGAAAATCCTCAAGTAATTAGCGATTTGTTACTCGAAGAAATTGGTCATAGTATTGACAACATACTTAATCAAGCCGACACTCCAGGAGATGAAGGGGAATATTTCGCAGCAGTAGTCAATGACCGAGCTTTGTCCCCAGCAGAAATCGCTCGCATTACTACCGAAGACGACACGGGAACAATTACCCTCAATGGAAAAACCATTTCTGTCGAGCAACAAGCATTTACTGGTACAGATGACAACGACAGTATTGTTGGTACTAGTGGCGACGATACCATCGATCCAGGTTTAGGACAGGATACAGTTGATGGAGCAGCAGGGAATGACCTGTTGATGGTGGACTACTCCAGCAATACTAATACTGATAGTAACGCAGGAATCTATAGTTACAACGTTGCTGGAAGTTCTGGCTATATTGAAGCTTATGATGAGACAGGAAACATAGACCAAGTTTCTTATAGCAATATCGAACAGATAAATATCATAGGGACAGTTGCCAACGACAATATTGTTACAGGCAATGGTAACGATTTTATTGATGGTGGTGCGGGTAATGATACTCTAAACGGTAAGAATGGTGATGACACTATCGATGCAGGGGATGGAAACGATCGCATTATTGCAGGAAATGGTAATGATACCATTGATGGTGGAGATGGAATAGATATATTCACCTCAGCTGACTTTAGTGCAGCCACCAATGACTTGATAATAAATGATTCGGGTAATTCTATAGTTGTTCCTGGTGCTGAAAGCGTTTTCAACGTCGAACATTATAAAAACATTACTACAGGTAGTGGTAATGACAGTATTAAGCAAAATCTATTTATTAATATTAATAACAGCATCAACACAGGAGATGGCGATGATACAATTTTCTCAGGATTAGGTCAGGATACAGTTGATGGTGCAGCAGGGAATGACCTGTTGATGGTGGATTACTCCAGCAATACCAACACAGATAGTAATGCAGGAATCTACAGTTACAAAGTTACTAGAGGTTCTGGCTACATTGAAGCTTATGATGAGACGGGAAACATAGATCGAGTTTCTTATAGCAATATCGAACAGATAAATGCCATTGGTACAGTTGCCAGCGACAATATCATTACAGGAAATGGCAATGACACTATTAACGGAGAGGCTGGTAATGATAGTCTCATCGGGGGTGCAGGAGAGGATCTGCTGTTGGGAAAAGAAGGTATCGATACCCTAGTTGGCGCAAATGGCAACGATACTTTGATGGGTGGAGATGATAACGACATTTTAAATGGTGGCAACGGTCAAGATAGCATCATTGGCGGAAATGGTGATGATAGTCTTTTGGGAGGGAAAGACAACGATTATTTATTTGGAAGCGTTGGTCAGGATACTTTAAGAGGTTTAGATGGTAGAGACATCTTAATAGGTGGCGACAACAACGATATTTTGTTTGGCGATCTACATCACGACAGCTTATCGGGAGGTGAGGGTAACGACACTCTTAGAGGTGCTGGTGGTGAGGATACTATTTTTGGCGGTATTGGCAATGATATGTTGTTTGGGGAAGCCCATAATGACATTTTAATTGCTGAAGAAGGTAATGATGTACTAATCGGTGCCAATGGCAATGACTATCTCAGCGGGAAGGAAGATCATGATATTCTTCGTGCAGGTGCGGGCAATGATACCTTGGAAGGTGGTGCAGGTCGAGATGTCTTATTGGGTAATCCAGGACAAGATGTTTTTGTCTTGCTAACTGATTTAACAACCAGCGATCGCGATATTATTCGTGATTTTGAATTCGGTACTGATGCTTTAGGAGTATCTAATTTGAGTGACGTTGGCAGTCTTAGCGTAGCGAACAATTCTGATGACACTTCATCGATAATTACTGGTGCTAACGGACAGTGGCTAGCTGTATTGTTTGGTATTACAGATATTACAATGAGCGATTTAGATTTTGTAGAAGTTTAAGTCTTCAACACTGCCCCTTATCCAGTCTTAAAAGATCGATTAGTACGTAACATCAGCGTTTAAATAATTCTGATTCGTAATGTCAGAAAGAAACAAATTAACCTTTTCCCAGTCATAGCAGATTAATTTGTTTCTTAGGAGTTAATAAGTAAGTGTTGCCAAAATTTTTGATAAGGATGAACTTTGGTTACTGGTTTTCCTTCTCGATAAACTGAGCGATTTTCATTTACCCATTGAAAAATAGAACCGCTTAAATTTAAAACATTCTGATATCCTAAAGACTGTAGACGACGAGCGATCGCGCTACTGCGATACCCAACCGAACAATAAACAACTATGGGTGTTGCATAGTCTATTCTTTCATCAATCAAATCTTCAAGATCGGGGGGAACGAGTCTAGCATTAAGTAAGTGACTGACCTGATATTCTTCAGGGGTTCTGGCATCTAATAGTAGGGGTTTAGATCCTCTCTCCGACGATAGCCACTTTGCCAAATCTTCCGTTGTTAACTGCTGTATTTCTGGAAATTGTAGCCTAATCAGCAATTTGATCACCCACCAGCTTATTAATCTAATCAAATCAGCGAATGTCCTCATAAAATTGTTTGAGATAGGTTGGAGAAACACCGATACCCCATAAACAACCAATATAAAGATAGATAGCATTGGCTTTGAACCAGCCCCATTTAGCGACACGGCGATCGCTAGATTGAACGATGCGATCGACTAAATATGTTCTGCCGTATTTTAGTAGTTTAATACAAAGATCTGCATCTTCCATAATAGGTAGCTGTGCATCAAAACCACCACAGTCTTTAAAATCGCTGCGACGACAAAAGATTACCTGATCGCCAAATAAAACCCGTAACCCTTTTATAAATAAATGAGGTCGAAAGATCAATGGTGCATAATAAGTCTTGAGGTAATTGTGTAGGGAGACTCCCCAGCGAGTTTTATCTCGACCATTCATGAGGGAAATAAAGCCACCACAAGCAATAGCGGGATCGGCTAAAGTTTTTTCAATTATTACCGTCAGGTCGTCTGGTACTAAAGTATCAGCGTGAATGAAACACAGGGTATCACCTTTGGCTGCTTTGGCACCTAAATTCATCTGGATCGAGCGACTAGCTTGAGATGAAACCAATAAAGAAACTCCCGCTTGGCAAGCAATTTTAATCGTATTATCTTTACTTCCCCCATCTACAACTAAAATTTCTTTGGCAGGAGGATTTAATAAAGTTAAATTATCCAAAGTCCTTTGCAAAAAAGCTGCTTCATTTAAGGTAGGAATAACAATTGAAACTTCAGAATACATTTTTTAGCTAGTAATAAAAGCGATCGCCAATTCTGTTTAAGTTTAAATATTTTATTGATGATAAGTTTATACTAGTTTAGTTTTGCTGCATATATGAGGTTCAAAAAAAACCGATTGAGTCGATTAAACTATATTTATAAATTCAATTGTCGAACACTCTTTTAAAATTTTTCCAAATAGCACAATGACGACTTTAGCCAAATGGTCGATTGATGATTATTGCTTCGATGATTAAAGCAGAAATTTTGGGCGATCGCAATATCCAATTAATTGATGGGGAACTGGTTGAAATGAGTCTTGGGGGGATAACTCATGCAGCATATGCAGGAAGCATGGCTGACTACTTGCGTCAGATATTATCAGGAAAAGCTTGGGTTAGAGAGGCACATCCGATCACTATTGATAATTCAGAACCAGAACCCGATATTGCCATAGTCAAATTACCCAAAAGCAAATATTTTCAAAATCATCCTATACCCCAAGATATTTTATGGCTGATTGAAATTTCTGATACAACATTGGCTTACGACTTAAATCGAAAAAAAGAAATCTATGCAGCAGCGAATATTGCTGAATATTGGGTAGCAGATGTTAAAAATGCAAAGCTGACAGTATTTACTCAGCCAAGAAATAATAATTATCTCGCCAAATCAGAATTCACTACAGGATTAATTAAATCTGTTAGCTTTTCTAACATTTCAATATCAGTAGAAAAATTATTTGAAAAGTAGTCTATTGAACGTAGGTTTTAAAAATATATAGCGATCGCCATCTATTGGAAAGTTAGTCATAATTATGATTTTTTAAGTTAATTATTAAGTACGTTGCCCGAATATAATCTTGGTCGAGAGTGCTTAACTTATATAGTATTTTTGGGTTCTTACTAATAATTTGACTACATTGGTTTGTATCTAGTAGATATATCTTCAAAACTCTGCCTGGACTCTACTATTTTCAACAATCTCTAAACATTCATTCAAATCATCACCTTGCCACTTAGGAGAATTTATCATCCAATCTGTTAGCTGCTTTGCATTTTTTGAGGAATCCTTGAGTTTTTTTAGTCTTACCTTATCTGCTGCTGTAAAAACAGATTGAACAAACTTTTTGCTTGCTTTTTGAAACTTATCTAATATTTCAGAACTATTAGCTTCGGGTATTTGTAAAGCAGATTCTTCTAATTCTAAAATTTTATCAGGATGAGTTTCCCAATAACTTTCAACAAAGTCAGTTGTTAGCTTGATGAAATGAATTATGTGCTTTTCTGAAGGTTCTGATACTCGTTTAGTAAAAGCATGAATTGCATACTCTTTTCCAGTACCTAAAAACCACGAACCACAATATCTAATTTGTTGCAGAAAATTAGAAGAAAAAGATTCTTGATATTTGTTGGCAGCATTAATTAAAAGATTTCCAATATGTTCTAAACTAGACGATTTTTGTAGTAAGTTATCAACACCATCTTCTTTGCTCGAATGAAGTTCAGCCAGAATTTGATTAATTTGCTCAACCTGATTTTTAAAATCTTCCATAACGCTTGAGCTTGAATCTTCTAGATTAACCAGAGTATCAAGCTTTATGCGAGTTTGTTCAATTTCATTTCTAGTCTTATCAAGATCCAATTTTGAGTCTAGATGCAACATATTTGTTTAAACGACTTGCTTCTACATAAACTAATATTCTATCTAAATATCAACAGGATAAATTAAGTGAGTTAATACTACACAACACATATCAAAAAGTAGACTGTTCTTCAAATATAAACTTGTGTATTAGCTACAATCTAAACTGTATCCGCACATTGCCGACATAAATATCAGGATTTTCCTCAAAGTTATTAGGATTACCTATAAAATAAAAAGCAGGAAGAATAGACAAATTATCATTGACAGGGAAATTATAGGTAGCCTCAAGTTCGTATTGAGTACCGCCATCTCCCAAGCCAGAAACGAGAAATTCTTCGCCATCTAGCACGTCAAAAGGAACTACAAAAGAGATAGTTCCCAATGCACCTTCTTTGCCCAAGTCAGGAAAAGCCACCCCAGCCTGAAAAGCTTGAGCATTAACTTCCCCATTTTCTAAATCTGGATTTCTCGGTCTAATGCTGGTGCTGCCGTAGTTGTAGCGTCCAAATATGCCTAGTTTTTCAAAGATTTTGAAGTCAACATTGAGAGCAAAAGTATCGGCAGGGGCATCTCCAATTGTGCCACCAAAACCATCGTCAACCACACCATAAATCGGTTCGCTAGTTGCGCCACCAACACCAAAGCCTGTAATGTTACCATCTGCATCTAAGATAGGCTGATTGTTATCTAAAGTAGCTCTGGTATATAGTAAACGGATATTAGCGCGATCGGCGATCGCAAAATCAAGTTCCGCAGTTAGGGTTTGGGTAGCACTGAATAAGCCCTTGTTAGGATCGGAAGAAGTATTAAAAAACGCCGAGGGTAAAAACTCTGTATTCTCTCCTAGATAACCAACTTTAAAACTTAATGAGTCATTGAAATCTAAGGTTACTATCGCACCCGAACCCCTGTCTACAGGATTGACCAGAGTTCCGCCACTAGAGTTATAGCTACCTGCACCCGTTAGGAAGAAAGTATAGGAATTGTTATCAAAATAGCGATACCAATTAATCCTCGGACCTACTACTACCCGCAGCTTTTCGCCAATGGGAAAATCATAATATATTTCCCGCACTTCAACGCTACCCGCTCCCGATGCTGTGCCTGTTTGGTCGGTAAAGGGAGTACCAAAAGTGTTGTAAAGTCCAGCGGAGACATAATTATTAGCAGGAGAATTACTATTACCCGCTACAAGTTGAATGGCTAAGTTATCTTCGCCCGTAAATGAAGAGTTAAAATTGAGCCAAGTATAGTAGCTAAAGGTAGTTTCAGGATCGTCTGTAATGGTACTAACTATCGGATTATCGTTGCCATCTCTCCCCGCACGACGAAGATTAAAAGGTGCATCTAAGCTAACTGTTTCAGCTAAAACATCATCATCGGCTGTTGCTTCTGTAAGGTTAAGAAAAAGATTTCCACTAAATTTAGTAGTAGTAGAAAATTGGCTATCTTCTAAAACAGCTACTTGACTTTCTACTTCATCAAGACGACCGCTAATAGTTGTTAATTCTGCTTCAAATTCTTGACTTAAACGTCGTACAGTTTCTATATCTGGCTGAGAAACACTTTCCGTAGTCGCAATCAAACGTTCGATTTGATTTAAACAAGAGTTTAAACCCGCAGCAAATTCATAACGAGATAGGGGTTGATTACCGCGATAGGTTTGGTTAGGAAAACCTGAAATACAACCATAACGATCTACAAGACTTCTCAACGCTTCATAAGCCCAATCTGTAGGGGATACATCCCGCAACTGGTTCACATTGGTAATCTGGGACATCCCGTTATCATCATCGAGGCTGTTCAAATTTTCTTTTGATTCTAACTGTCTGACATTATTTATCTGAGACATCCCATTGTCTTCTTCTGATGCCAAGGCTTTATTTGCCGAAATTGATAATAAAGTAAAGGGTAAAAATAACAGAAGGGAATTTTTAATTAAGCTAAAATTCCTACCAAAATCAGGACACCACTGCTTAGTTTGTTTAACGTTCATATCCACACTCACACCTACCGATAATAAGCAAAATTACCATTATTATCTTGGTGCAACAGTAGTAATGTATACAGTATACAAAAAGCTTTCTCAAGCTCGATTAATATTTTTATCCAATAAAATGATCTGTAATTGATGTAGCAAAATATACTTTTTTAGGGGCATTAACCAGGTAGGTTGAGAAGTATAAGAAATTTGAGATGGCTTCTAGGGTTCCGATTTATGGCAATGCTAATAAGTGCTGGTCCGAGAGAAGCAGGCTACCTAAGAAAGTGATTATTAATCATTAAGGTAGTTCCACGGCGGGATAAAAGCCCGGGAGGATTCGACGCTTGAAATAGAGTGGCGATCTTCTTGGGTTTTTTGCATTTAAGCTAAATTTCTAGAGGAATAATTTGATGAGCGAACAATCTCCCTTTCAACCACCAAATGAAAATGAATACAAAAGCGAAGCCCAAAAAGCATTAGAAAAAGAACGCCAACTGCCCCTGACAGGATGGCAGCAGGAAGTAGATAAAGGTTTAGAATATGGCTTGGAGGCAGCATCAAGCATCAACGATCGCACTATTTCGACCTTTTCGCGGGGGGAATTACCCCACTATGCAGGGATTAATACCTTCATGAAAGCTCCCTACTTAGAAGACGTAAATCAAGTAGGCAATTACGATGTAGCAATTATTGGCGTTCCCCACGATTCTGGCACAACCTATCGCCCTGGTACTCGTTTTGGTCCTCAAGGTATTCGTAGAATTTCTGGTCTGTATACACCTTATAATTTTGAACTTGGAGTAGATTTACGGGAACAAATTACCCTTTGTGATGTAGGAGATATCTTTACCATTCCTGCCAACAATGAAAAGTCTTTCGATCAGATTTCCAAAGGTGTAGCTCATGTCTTTAGTTCGGGAGCATTTCCCATTATTTTAGGTGGCGATCATTCCATTGGCTTTCCTACGGTTAGGGCTATTTGCCGTCATTTAGGGGATAAAAAAGTTGGGATTATTCACTTTGATCGCCATTTGGATACTCAAGAAACCGATCTAGACGAGAGAATGCACACCTGTCCTTGGTTTCATGCTACCAATATGGCAAATGCTCCCGCTAAAAATCTAGTGCAGATGGGTATCGGAGGTTGGCAAGTACCGCGCCCTGGAGTCAAAGCAAGTCGAGAAAGAGCGACTAATATTTTGACCGTTACCGATATTTGCGAAATGGGTTTAGATGCAGCAGCCGATTTTGCTATTGAAAAAGCTACAGACGGTACGGACTGCGTTTGGATTAGCTTTGATATTGACTGCATAGATGCAGGCTTTGTCCCTGGCACTGGCTGGCCCGAACCTGGTGGTTTGTTACCCCGCGAAGTTTTATATTTACTCAAGAAAATTGTCCAAAATACTACCGTGTGTGGAATTGAAGTAGTTGAAGTTTCTCCACCTTATGACGTTAGCGATATGACGGCATTGATGGCAACCCGCGTTATTTGTGACACGATGGCGCATTTAATTGTATCGGGACAGCTACCCCGTACAGAAAAACCTGATTATATCCACGAAGAAGCTCAAGTAGTAGATGAACCCTGGAGGTAGAAAAGTAATAAGTAAAGTAATAGGTCCTAAAGGATACCGCTACGCATATAATAAGTGAAAAAATGCACGAAACCGATATGACCAAGGCTTTAATCTTAACGGTTAAAGATTGGTATGATTCACAACCCGAACAGATAACAATAGACAAAATCCATCTTATTGTGGGCAAGTTTACCTGTGTCGAACCAGTTAGTTTGCAGTTTGCCTTTGAAGTCCAGACTCGCAATACCTTTTTAGAGGGAGTGGAACTAGCTATCCGAGACATTCCCTTAATCGCTTTTTGTCATAGCTGCCAGCAAGAATACCAACCAGAAATCGGCTTGCAATATAGCTGTCCTGATTGTAAATCACCGATGGAAGATATTCGTTCTGGACGAGAACTAAAAGTCGATCGCATTGAATATAGTGCGATCGCAAATCCTGTTACTTAACTACAATTCTGTACGACAAGACATGCCTTGTCTCTAAAACCATGCACCAAACCTTTGACGCTGCCATTGAACTAAATTTGCTCCACGCCAACCAAGAAGGGGCAAACCATAACCGAGAACACTTCGATCGCTGGGGTATTACCTGTCTCAATATTATGAGCAGTCCTGGGGCTGGCAAAACTGTTCTTCTCGAACAAACTCTAGCTGCATTAAAAGATAAGTTCAAGATTGTAGTAATTGAAGGAGATATGACCACTGAACTAGATGCCGATCGCCTGCGTAAATATGACGTTCCTGTAATTCCAATTAATACAGGTCGTTCCTGTCATTTGGATTCCAAGATGGTCGCTGGAGGTATTCACACTCTCCAGCATCAATATAATCCGCAAGATTTTGATTTAGTATTTGTCGAAAACGTGGGCAACTTAGTTTGTCCAGCCGAATTTGAAGTAGGAGAACACGCCAAGGTTGCTTTACTCAGCATCACCGAAGGAGAAGATAAACCTTTGAAATATCCCGTGATGTTCCAGGAAGCAGATTGCCTGTTGATTACTAAAACCGATTTAGCACCATATTTAGATATTGACCTCGATCGCATTGCTAATAATGTACGGCAAATGAACCCCCACGTAACTATTATTTATCTCTCAGGCAAAACAGGGGAGGGTTTACAAGAGTGGTTTGATTGGGTGGGCAATCGCGTTACTACCAATCAAGCTAAGCAAGTTGCAGTTCGCAGTTTAAAAATTTAAGTTTAAAAAAGTAGGGGAGAACTGCGAACTTCTCCCCCACAAATATCAAATGTAATACGGTCAATATTTGACCAGGAGTTATTATGACAGAAAAGCTTCTTTTCTGGGGAATTATACTATTTTTAGTTGCTACCTTAGCCATTGGTATGTGGGCAGCAAAACAAGTCAAAGGAGATAGTGAAAACTATCTAGTTGCTGGACGAGGATTGGTCTTACCATTGGCAGCAGCAACCTTGATGGCACAGTCGGTAGACTCTAACGCCACTTTGGGCAATACAGACTTAGTTGCCGAGTTTGGTTTCTGGGCTGGGGCATCTCTACCCATTGGATTAGCACTATGTTTATTTTTAGCAGGACTATTTTTCGCTAAACCGATGAACCGTATGGGATTAATTACCATCCCAGACTTTTATCGCCTTAAATACAATCGCTTAACCGAAGTAGTAGCATCTCTATTGATGGTGGTGAGCTTCTCCTTTTTGCTAGCTGGTAACTTAGTGGCAGGGGGATATATGTTTGAAACTTTTCTTGGTACAACTTACACAGCGGGAGTAATGCTACTAGCAATCGTGGTCTTTATCTACACTGCTAGTGGTGGATTATTTGCTGTAGCTTATACCGATGCTATCCAAGTCGCCATTGCTTTTGTTGGTTCTTTAGGTTTATTTGCCTTTGTAGCGAGCAATTTTGGCATCGATCTTGCTACCGATACTGGACCATTAGCTATGGCACAATTAAGCGATCCTAGTGCTGGGGCTGTAATTAACTGGGCAACTTTATTAGCTTTAGGTTTAGGCAACCTGGTGGCGATCGATTTTATGGCACGTATCTTCGCAGCCAAAAGTCCTGAAACTGCTCAGAGAGCTTGTTTTATTGGTAGTGCTGGTACTTTAATTATTGGTGTTCCTTTTTCTTTAATCGCTCTATCTGCCCCACAAATTCTGGCTGATGCAGGAATTACCCCAGAAGGACCAGTTCTTTTTGCTTTACTAAGTGATGTTGCACCACCTTTGTTGGGATTGTTAGTTATAGTGGCAATTCTTTCTGCCTCTCTTTCTACTGCTGATGGGGCAATTCTCGGCACTTCTTCTGTGATTGCTCATAATATTATTGGTATTCGTGCCGACGACCACAATGCAGCAGGGGATAGATTGCTCTTAATTACCCGTGTAATGGCTTTTGTCATTACAATTATGGGAGTCTTTTTTGCCTTAAAAGTTCCTGCAACAGGTGTTTTATTATTACTTGCCTTCGATCTTAGTTTTGCAGGTTTAGTTGTACCTTTGGCTGGAGGTCTTTATTGGCGTAAAGCGACTTGGCAAGGCGCGCTATCTTGTATTGTTTTAGGTTCTCTAACACGATTGATTTTCTTTGTGCTAATGCCTACCGCTTTTGGTATTGATAATACCTTGCTATATATTCCCAACAATATTCTTACTGCGGATTTTGATGGTTTCCCTACTCTAATTAGTCCCTTAGTAGGATTGGCAGCATTCATTATTGTCTCGATGATGACTGGCAAAAATAAGGCTACAGGACAAAGAGCGCGATCGTCAAGAAAGAGAAACACAAATTTATCAACGTTAAAGTCATAAAGATCCCTTGTGAATTTGCTCGTAAATTCTTGTTATCTGTAAATTTATAAGGGATGCCTTTATCCTAAAAAAATGGGATTCGGTTTGCTAAAAGACTAGCTTCGCGATCGCAATTGCTTATTTGTAGTAGGTAACACCACGATATTTTAATTTAGTTTTTGCTTTGGATTTAGAGCTTTGTTTCTTTCGATTTGCAAAGTTAAATCCCAAGCGCGATCGAGTTTTTCTACATCGCTTAAACGCCAACAGTCTTCAACAAATTCTCTTTTGTGGTTATACCAAAATGTAATTGGATCGAAAACAAGTCTTGATTCAGATTTACAAAATAGCTGTTTGATATATCCCAACCAGGGGAATTTGGGACTAATTCTTGGTTTAGGAGAATTGCCTCGATAAATAATCTCTTTTCTTTCTACTTCTAATGCTGGAATTAAAGAACCGCGATTTTCTTCGCTGTACTGTACTCCTCTATAGGTTAATTTCATTTTTTCACCTCTACTAGCGACGTTATGAGGTGCGTTCCTTCAAAACGTTAAATTTATCCTCTATATGCGAAGCGGTATCCTTTAGGGCTTCCGTCTTTTCAAAAAGCGATGTCCCAAAGAAGCAACTTTGCAACCTCTGAAAAGATGAACGATTTAGTATTAATAACTACAATTCTTATGATAACTAAATATTGTTTTCTTAGAGAAAAATTTTTAGTTAATTAATATATTAATTATTATTGATGGGTAGTTAAATAATTTACCTCTTTTGATGGAACTAAATAGAAGAGATATCTTGTACGCTATAAAAAATATTATTTAAATTGCATATGACTCGTTCAGCTTGCTTGATCTTTAATCCTGTTGCGGGACAAGGCGATTCAGAGCAGGATTTAGCTACGATTAAACGTATTTTAGAGCCAGAATTTGATTTAGATATTCAGCTAACTACAGAAGAAGTAAGTGGCGGAGATTTAGCGCGCCAAGCAGTAGATAATAATGTAGAAATGATTATTGCTTCTGGAGGAGACGGTACAATATCAGCCGTAGCCGAGGCACTAATCGAAACTGATATTCCGCTAGGAGCGATCGCCAGAGGAACAGCAAATGCTTTTGCCAATGCTTTGGGTATACCAGACACCATAGAAGCAGCCTGTCGGGTAATCGTTGAAGGTGCTACTAAAAAGGTTGACGCAGCAATGTGCAATGGTAGTAAACCAATGATATTGTTGGCAGGCATTGGTTTTGAGGCAGAAACAGTAGAAGATGCCGATCGCGAAGCAAAAAACCGCCTGGGAATGTTAGCTTATGTGTTGTCAGGATTAAAACAGCTAAGAGAATTTGAAAAGTTTGAAACCACCATCGAAACAGATGACAAAATAATTAAAGTCAAAGCTAACGCGGTGACTGTTGCTAATGCTGCGCCTCCTACCTCTGTGCTAGCTCAAGGTACAGCAGGAGTAATTTATGATGATGGATTGTTGGACGTAACTATTATCGCTCCTCAAACTAGAGCAAGTGCGATTCGCCATTTCCTATCACCTATTGCAAAGTGCAGGCAATGATGAGGCAGCAGAAAGAAATGATATTGGTTATCTGCGTACAAAATGGGTCAAAGTCACGACTAAGCCACCCCAAAAAATAGTTTTAGACGGAGAAATTATTGGCGAAACTCCCATAGAAATTCAATGTGTTCCTCAAGGATTGACCGTATTTACGCCCAAAGAAGAAATTATTCAAGCACAAGAAAAACTCGACCATCTCCCTGGAATTGAAATATTTCAAAAAGAGCCTGTTGACGAAAATTCAGCTGTACTTGATGCCGAAGAATTTATTGAACCTTCTTAATATCTGCGGAATTGGGAAATAATATAAAATTCATTTAGGGAGGGTCATCAATCAATTCCCATAAAGCTGTTTTATACGAGGCGTATTCTTCTGATGGCAAGTAAATCTCTTCCAGGAAAGGTAATTATCAAACTGGGCAAGTTTGTTTGGACGACAATGTGGCAAATTATGATGTCCCAACTTGCACCACGAGATAAAGCAGGGGCTTATATTCGTCCTGAAAGCCAGTTTAGAAATTATATTAGTAGTGAACCTGATAATATTTATCAACCTGCTGCCAATCGCTACCGTTTGTATGTAGGAATGGGTTGTCCTTGGGCGCACCGTACCCTAGTTACCAGGGCTTTAAAGGGGCTAGAAAGTGCGATCGCCGTGTCTACTGTCTATCCCGATCCTGATGGGGGAATGTGGGTATTATCTGAGGCAGAATTGGGTTGCAATACCGTACCAGAATTGTATCAGCTAGCCGAGCCTGGTTATCAGGGGCGTTCTACTGTACCGATTTTATGGGACGAAGAGACGAAGGCGATTGTTAATAATGAGAGTGCAGAAATTATTGAGATGCTCAACTCTGAGTTTAATCAATATGCCCAAAATCCAGATTTAGAGCTTTATCCAGCAGATTTAAAAGAAAAAATCGATTACTGGAATGAAAAGATATACCACACGGTAAATAATGGGGTTTATCGCTGCGGTTTTGCCCAAACTCAGTCAGCTTACGAACAGGCTAGCAATGAATTATTTACTACCTTAGATGAAATAAACAAGGTATTAAAAAACAGTCGTTATCTTTGTGGCGATCGCCCTACTTTAGCAGACATTCGGTTATTTACCACTCTGTTTCGGTTTGATATTGTTTACTATGGGTTGTTTAAATGTAATCGTCGTCGCATCAAAGATTATGACAACCTGGGTGTTTATTTACGGGATCTATATCAATTACCAGGAGTTGCGAATACCTGCGATCTAGAAAGCGTCAAACGAGATTATTACGGCAATTTGTTTCCCTTAAATCCTGGGGGAATAATTCCCACGGGACCAGATATTACTGATTTACTACTACCCCATAACAGAGGATAATCAGAGTAATTAATCATTAATAATGAACAATGGTTCATAATATTCCAGATTTAAATAGCTTGAAGTCTGCTTGGCAAGATAAGTATCAGGCAAAGAAACTGCTTCAGGCAAATAATTCTAGTGCTAATTTTCAGATCCAACAGGGCGATCGCTTTTTAGCTCAAAACCAATTTACAGAAGCTATAACCTGTTATCGTCACGCCCTTAAAATCGACCCTAATTCCATCAAGGCTGGTCAACAGTTAGCCCAAGCTATTAGACAGCAACGAAAGTTATCTGTCCCTAGTAATTACTCCCCTCAACCTATTATTAATTCTACTTCTGGTATTCACGATCGAGATGGTAATGTAGTTGCTCGAGTTTATCTCCAGCAGGCTCAATCTTTTGAAGCAGAAGGACAATGGCAAAAGGCGATCGCAGCTTGTCAAGAAGCTCTCAAGTTCAATCCCAAACTCGCCCAGGCTTATAAAACCTGGGGAGATAATTTACAGAAGTTGGGTAATATAACTGCTGCGATGGGTTATTATGCCAAAGCTTTGGCGATCAAGCCTGATTATGCGGAAGTCTGCTTAAATTTGGGTAGTTTATCCTTTCAAAAGCAGCAGTGGCAACTAGCTGTCAACTACTACCAAAAGGCAGCGGAGATCGAACCCGACTGTGTCAAAGCCTATCGTAATTTAGCTAGAGCTTATAAAAAACTGGGTCAGCAGCAGTTAATGCTCGATTCTTGGTATCAGGCATTGCAAATTGAACCAACCAGCGCGGGTGTAGCCGAACATTGCCAACTAGGGGCGATAATGCTGGAAACCGATCGCATTGATCGGGCGATCGCCTGTTATCGTCAGGCAATTAAACTCAAGCCGAATATAGGAAGTATTTATCTCAATTTGGGTCAATTATTAATTAAGCAAGATCGGCTTACTGAAGCTATCGATTTGTATCAGCAGGGACTTAAATATTTGCTCCGCGATCGCAAGTTAAACTTTGAGTTAGCTCAATTATTAACTGAAAGTAATCCGAATCAGGCAGTTATTTATTATCAGCAGGTAATTAAAATCGAGCCTAAATTTTTGCCAGCTTATGATAATTTAGCGGTAATTTTTACCCAGCAACAAAGGTATCCCCAAGCAATACAGTGTTATCAACAAAGCTTAAGGTTAAATCCGCAAAATTTAACCGTCTGGTTCAAACTGGCAGAATTATTGATTAGGCTCAAACAGTGGCAGCCAGCAATTTTAGCTTGCCAACAAGGATTAAAACTCGATTCTAAACAATGGCAGCTTTATCATTACTTGGGCATAGCCTTACTCCACTTACAGCAATATTCCCAAGGGATTAAAGTATATGTGCAGTGCCTCAAATTAAATTCTCAAGAAGTTGATTGCTATCGTAACCTGGGAGTCGCATTAATCGCTGAAAAAAGATGGTCTGAAGCGATCGCGTGTTACCAACAAATAGCTAAATTTGAACCTGATGATGTGGAAATCTATCGTAAAATTGGCGAAGCTGCAATGCAAACGCAACAGTGGTCGATCGCTTTAGAAGCCTGGAATAGTGCGGTAGAATTATGGGATGGCGACTCTTGGCTATATCATCATCTAGGGATGACTTTAGTTAACTTAGAAAGATGGGTAGAAGCATCAATAGCTTTGCAGAAGTCAATTGAGCTAAATCCTAGTTTTCCTTGGTCTTATTACCATTTAGGAGACGCTTTAACCAAGCAGCAGCGATGGCAAGAGTCAATTGAAGCATATCGCTATTTTTTGACTCAAGAAGCTAACCCCTATGCTTATGAAAGACTGGGAGATAATTTAATCAAGCAGATACAGCTTTTTACCCCCGCAGGAAAATCAACACAGGAAGAAGCTTGTCAATGTTACTATCGAGCAATTGAAGTCGATCCAGATTATGTCCAGCCTTACTATAAGCTAATGGAATTAAGACCATACGATCCAGAAATAGCTTTTATGTTGGCAGAGACTTACGCTAGACAGGAAAAATGGTCAACGGCGGTGATTTTCTATCAAATGGGACTACAAGTTAAAGCTGACTTTCCTGAAATTCATTTGGAGTTGGGCATTGTTTTGGAACAATTAGAACAGTTTGATCGTGCGATCGCTCATTATAAAGAAGCCATTAAATTAAACCCCCAGGAAGAAAGGTATAAATCTTATTTAGAGAAAGCACTGGATAAATTGCTAGAGACAAGGCGTGCCTTGTCTGTACATGATGAGTGATGAATACGTTAAACAATTATTGAAAATAGCAGATAGATCTTGTCAAGAATCTAATTTTACTACTGCGGTAAGTTGTTATCAGAAAATCATTGGTTTGCAGCCTAGTAGATCTGATATTTATCTGAAGCTGGGGGATGCTTTTAATCGGCAAAAGCAGTTTAAAAGTGCTATCTCAGCCTATCAAAGAGCGATTGAACTACAGCCAGAACAACCACCAGGAGCATATCAAGGGTTAGGTGGCGCATTGATAGAACAAAAAGAATACGATCGCGCGATCGCTGTCTATCAGGATTTAGTTAAATTACATCCTGGTTGCGCTTCGGAGTTTTATGTCAAAATCAGCAACCTATATCATCAACAGAACAAGTTTTTTATCGCCAAAAGCTTCTGGAATAGAGCCAGGTATGAAAGGGGTTTGTTTAATATTAATCAAGTGATTAGCTGTATCCGTCAATATTTTCCTGACGAGGGGAAGCTACGCTCAATTGATATGCTAGACAATGGTTGCGAACATACAGGACAACAATTGGCACTTTTGGCAGAACAAACCGAAGGAAGAGTCGTCGGTACAAATATATATCCAGGCTTTCCCGAAAAAACAATACAGCGTCGCCGAGGAA
The DNA here is from genome assembly GCA_963799375.1 of uncultured cyanobacterium. Lineage (GTDB taxonomy): Bacteria > Cyanobacteriota > Cyanobacteriia > Cyanobacteriales > Xenococcaceae > Waterburya. The sequence continues at coordinate 163,063 of CAWCWY010000020.1, read as the reverse complement.
ATAACGAGTTCTATCGTATGGATGGACACAGTTTGACTTTTGAAGACTGTTCTTTCGATTTAGTTATATCTCTTAATGTTTTAGAACACATTTCCAATCCTAATACCTATCTTCAAGAATGCTATCGTGTTTTGCGTCCTGGTGGTATTGGTTTTTTTAGCTGGTATCCTTTATGGTCTGGTGCAACAGGTCATCACATACATCCTGATATGGTTAGTAGGATGGCACAAAAACTGAATATTACTCCTCCTGACTATAGTATGGATGGTAATTCTATTCCCTTTTGGGGACATTTACTGTTTTCTGACGAACAGATGTTATCTTTTTTAATTGAGGAGAAAAAATACGATCCTATTTTGGCAAAATGGATGAAAGATTATATTTATTATGGTGGCGATCTTAATCGTTGGTTTTGGCGAGATGTTTGGAACTCATTTAAAAGTACCGCTTGGGAGGTAATAGAAGAACGACATCAGGGGAAAGAGCCAATTTCTCCAGCAACAAAACAACAGTTAGGGCAAAAATATGGCTATACTGATGATTTTGAAATTTGTGGTGCAAAAATAATCATTCGGAAGTAGTAAATTATCAAATTAGGTATGGATGTTGAAGCTGCCAAGCAAATCTTTAGTGCAGGGGAATATCTAGAGCAAGATGGCAAAATAGAACAGGCGATCGCTTGCTATCAACAGGCGAGTAAACTGCATCCCGAATATTATCAATATCACTACAAATTGGGGGCTATATTACGACAGCAGAACAGATTAGAACAGGCGATCCCATCTTTTCATCAGGCGATCGCTTTGAATGCAGATTTTTCTTGGTCTTATCATGCTTTGGCGGAAGTTTACAATCTTCAACAGGCTTTCTCTAATGCTATTGAATATTATCAAAAAGCAATTGAATTAAATGCTGATTTTTCTTGGTCACACTATAATTTAGGTCGAATTTTTCACCAGCAAAAACAGATAATTGCTGCTCGTAGTTGTTATGAGAAGGCAATTGCTATAGATCCTAATTTTGACTGGTCGCATTATTTTTTAGCAGAAGTTTTAGCAACAGTTAAAGAAGATGATTCTGCCATATATCATTATCAAAAAGCAATTGAATTAAATCCTTGTCTTCATGAGGCACATTATAAACTAGGAATATATCAGCAAAACAGTGGGCAATTGGAACAGGCTGTTGAACATTACAATTTAGCGATAGAAAATAATCAACAAGAATACGATTACTATTATCATTTGGGAGGAACTTTAATTCAGCTTAAAAGATTTAGCCAAGCTGTTGATTGCTATGAAAAAGCGATCGCCTTGAAACCAAACAATCTTCAAGCATATTTTTACTTGGGTCAAGCATTAATTAATCAAGGAAAGAATGCCATTTCAAATTATCGCAACGCAGTTAAAGATCGCTCTCAATTATTTCGCGTTAATCTAGAAATTGGGCTAGCCCAAGCTTGGCAACAGCGAGAAGAATTTTCTCAATCCATTGAATGCTGTCAAAATGCAATTAAAATCGATTGTACTGCGGAGATACCTTTCAAGATTTTGCAGTATATTCCCACCAAAGAAGATGAGCTAGATCGGCTCGTTAGCTTCTATAAGCAAGTAGGTAAATCGAGTCAGATTTGTCCTTTACTATGGGGTAATTTGGGAGATATTCTCACCAAACAATCAAGAATTGAAGAAGCGATCGACTGTTATCACACTAGCTGTTATGAAAATATTATTATTAAAAATACTCAATTAGCAGAATTAAACTGGCAACAAAATAAGCAAAAAGCTCCCGACTTTATCATTATTGGATCGCCTAAGAGTGGGACAACATCTTTATTTTCTTATCTTAATCAAAACTCAAAAATACTAGCTCCCCACAGAAAAGAAATCAACTTTTTTAATCATAATTTTGACTTAGGTATATCTTGGTATTTAGCTCAATTTCCAGGAATAATTGTGTCAGATCGTACCAATGCAGATTTAGAAAGTTTTATCACAGGAGAAGCTTCGCCATCCTACATTTATAGCAAACAGGTGATGATTAGAATTAAGCAATTATTTCCTAATGTTAAATTAATTGCTATGCTACGTAACCCTATTGAACGGACTATTTCTGAATACTATCATGCAGCTAATCATGGTATTGAAAAGCGTAGCTTAGAAGAGATAATTGAGATAGAAAAAAAACAGTTGGCAACTTTTTCTCGAAGTGAGGTAATGCAAACTTTTGGTTATTTACAAAATAGTATCTATGTCGAAAAAATAGCTAAATGGATGGATGAATTCCCCTCAGAAAATATTTTGATTATTGAAAGCGAATCTTTATTTGATAACACGGCTTCTACCATGAAAGAAGTTTGTCAATTTCTCAATATTCCCGAACAAAAAAGCGATCGCCATATTGCTTATAATGTGGGGACTTATCCCGCTGTATCCACAGAAATTAGGCAAAAATTAAAAGAGTTTTTTATTCCTTATAATCAAAAATTGGAAGAATACTTGGGAAGAAAATTCAATTGGGAAGGAATAATTAAGTAAATACAGCCTCTTGCATAACAAACAAGTATGCCCATGTTTTTAAATTCTCGATCGAGCCAATAAACCATCTGTGTTCATCTGCGTTTATCTGTGGACTTATATTGTCCCAAATCAAAACGCAAACCGCTGTAGTTTTGATGAAATATAAAACAAACTACTTTAGGTATAGGGGATGAATTTCAACCTTAAGTACATTAAATCTCTTTAAGTTTCCCAAACTACGGAGTAATTTAACAGGGAATTTATACTAAATTCTATTTATAGAATTTAGTATAAATATAGCTCTTGCTTTATAGACTGTTTGCTAACAAGTTTAATCAGTAATTATAAAATCTCCTGGTATGAGGTTATCAACATTAGCTAAAGTAACAAAATGACCACCGCTGCCTAAGCCTGATGCAGATCCATTTTGGTTATAAAATAAGCTACCTGTTGCCTTACTAAAGACAATAAGAGCATCTGAACTTGCTGCTCGATTATCTAGATCGACAACTGTAAAATTGTTACTATTGCTAAATCCATCTCCTGCTTGAGATGAGATAGCGGTAAAGGTAGTTTTATCTAAATAAATCTTATCTTGACCGTTTTCAAAATCTTCAATAGTGTCTGTACCTATAGCATTAATGTTAAATGAAGTTTCAGTATTATACAAAAATATATCTCGATGAAGACCGCCAATAAGAGTATCGTTACCCGAACCTCCTATTAATATGTCGTTGTTGTCTCCCCCTCTAAGTTTGTCATTCCCCTCATCCCCGTAAAGAGTATCGTTGCCTTCTTCACCATAGAGATAATCCTGATGGTTTCCGCCATGTAATTTATCTCGCCCTTCTCCACCATACATAAAGTCAATACCATTTTCTCCTGCTAGGAAATCATTTCCGTGACCTCCATACATTTGATCGTGATCGTCGCCGCCATACAACCTATCATTCTCAGATCCTCCAGACATATAGTCTTGACCACCATAGCCGTAAAGAACATCATTCCCTGCACCAGAACGCATAGTATCTTTGACTTGACCGCCAATCAATAGGTCGTTTCCATTCATGCCATACAGATGATTATTACCATTACCACCCTTCAAAGTATCATCTCCAATTCCACCATCTAGAGTATCGTCTCCATCTTCTCCTACTATGAAATCATTACCATCAACGCCCTCTAATCTATCGTCTCCATTTCCGCCATAAACTACATCATTATCGGACTGACCTAGAATGGTATCATTTCCATTTCCGCCGTATAAGGTGTCATTTCCATTCCCACCTATAAAATAATCGTTTCCATCTTGTCCATGTAAAATATCGCGACCATCACCACCATTCATCAAGTCAGCATCATTTCCGCCGTAAATAGTGTCATTTCCGCCATAGCCTCTAATAACATCATTTCCAGATTTACCAAAAATAAGTTCATTTCTATTTTCTCCTAAGAGAGTATCTTTACCATCTGTTCCATTAATTTCAGTTATTGCTGGAATTAGCTCAAAATCAAGTTCGTAACTAGTGCCAGTACTACTGTAGACTTTGAAATAATAATCCCCTGGAACAAGATTATTAAAAGTATTGAATTCATCTTGAGTTCCACTGTTGTAAGAACCAGAAATAAGATCTCCATCACTATTTAAAAGTTGAATATTGGCATTTCTAGACAGTCCTGTAAGAGAAAAGTCTAAATCGCCTACTTGATGAGTAGTAAATTTATAAATATCTCTGACATCATCTGGATTGACTGAACCTATAATATGTCTTTCATCTGTAACTAATCCAATATTTTGAGCTTGAGATAAGCTATCTCCCGCATCATCTAAGTTAAGCTCAAAATCAAGTTCGTAGCTAGTGCCCTGGTTGACTGACAAAACTTATGAGACAGCATAAGAACAAGTCAAAACCTTAAATTCCAACTGATAGAGCCGTTGTTCATGTTGTTTGCGAGATGCCATTGCAGGAGTGGGGTCTTGATTAGCAGAAAAGGTGACAGAACGGATTAATTTCCAACCATTGAGAAGTGCTGCCTTGACCCAATCCCAACCAATCCGAAAATAACTGTTGCCACGAAACCAATGAGTATCAACCCATCGTCGTTTACCGCTATCGACTACAGATACACCTTGTGCGCTGACATAGAGAGTAGTAACAGCTAAGATAAACCACAACCGAGACAAGGCACAGACATCACGTATCATCGAGCGTTGAATATTCCAGCCTCCAGACTGATCGTCAAGGAAGTTTTCTTCGATATCGAAGCGTAATCCATACTCAGAAAAGGTTTGTAGAGTAGTCTTTTCATCGCTGACAATTGCCCACAACTCGCCGTTGACGTTGTTACGACCAATAATTACATGAACCAGACCATAGTATTCCCCTTTGTGTATTCGCACATTATGTAAACAAATTGCTTCTCCACGATTGAGATGAAAGTTTTTCGGTTGACACCAATTTCCACGCCAAATCCAATTATTACTTTTGATTCTGATACGGTAATGCCACCCCAATTGGTTTGTTAACATCGTCATTAGCTCAGTATGGACAAAGCCTCTATCTGCTAGTAGCACTACCTTTACACCTTTGGGTAATCTAGCTTGCCCTTGTCTAATCATTTCTTGATAATCGGTAAATGAAACACTGGCACTGTTATGTTTCATAACTCGCCAGACTACTGGTAAAGCTCTGCCACGATGAATTACACACAAGCGTACTAAACAATACTCCTCCCAAAACTGGCGAGGTATCCAATGCCAGAAACATACTTTCTTCTGACCAATTGGCAAGTGCAGCTTGAATTAACGATTTATAAAGTCGATGAACATTAATTCGGGGATTATTTAACCAACGTTGAATACGTCTTTGTCTACTCTGAGCATATTTACCTCGAGAGTCAATGTATATCGACCATTTTGTAAGACTGACACTGCCAGTATGAATTAGAGCAACTATCATCCAGACACAGGTCTTCATGTGTGTTAGATGATAGTTGCTACAGGCTTGACCTATCCATGAAGACAGGGCATTGTAAAGAGGAGAGTTTTTTTCACAGTTTTCTTTTGATATGAGTGGTTTCTATCTTTAAGAATGCTGACTCCCCATTCGTTTGTCAACTACTCTCATCCTTTTATTCATCATCACTTCAACGTTTTACTTCTCATCTTTTGTCAGTCAACCAGTGATTTATCTCTCTAATTGTTATTTTGTTGGTCGGTATTAGAGAGATAGAGCTATTACAATAACAAATCTTGTTTTAAAGATAGTTTCTTTTTAATACTTCTTGGCGGAATATTTCTGGGTCTAAATTTTTTTCATCAATATTTTCATCTAAAAAACTTTTCAGGATTATGTATGACGTTTCTTCAGAAACTAAATCACATTCTGGTATATAAGCTGGTTCTTGTATGGTATTTAATAAAAACATCAATTCTTTACTATCTTTTGCTAGTTGAAAATACTTGTTTTTTCCATTTTCTTGTCCATACTTATTTTCAAAATAATTTATTATATATTTGCTAATTATATAAGATATATTCCAGCCATGATGACTAATACCTATATATATTCCATTCTGAAATTTATTTTGAATTATAAACTGGGGGAAAGGTCCTAAATATTCAAGAAAATTTATATTACTTTTTTTACAATTGCTTATAATATTATCTTCTATGTCTTTTAACCGTTTTTTAAGGGTCTCAAAATCACAATAAGTTTCAATACAAAACTCTTTTTTGTAACTAAAACCTAGTAATTTTCGTCTTTCTATAGGTTTAGACAGATCATTATTAGCGAGTATATCTAAATCATGCATATATGCTAATTGACAATATGCTTTTTCGGAATTATTAATGTTCATCTCAGCAAAATTATGTTTAATTGACTTTAATTTGCGTTTTTAATTTTTGTGTTTTTAGTCGATTCTTCTATCTACATTTGGATCAAAATTTTGCCCATGATAGAACCTGTCTCTTATAGTTTGACCAGCTTTGTTTTTGTATATTACTTCTAGACTTCCGCCTTTTGGCAATATATGTGGAAGAGCTATCTGACAATCATCACACGGTCCGTCAACATTGTTAATATATATTCTGCCATGTGTTAAGTTATTATCTATTAATGTAGCTACACCGTGACCTTCAACATGACCTAAAGAATTGTTTACAGCATTTTTTACTTGAAGTTCATTCACATTTTGTCCAGGAAGTGGCTTAAATGACATACCTTCTTCCACCACTAGTTTTTGCCTCAGAGATCTAGAAAGGGCAGTTGTATTACCACTTACATATTTAATATCTATCAAATGTTATGCCGAACTTTCTCCTCCTACTCCCTCAACAGTATGAAAAACACCATCTTGAGCTATTTTTTACCTAAATTTTATATTTTTAGGCAATGCGCTTCTATCTGGTAAGGTTTTGTTTCCAACATTTGTAAATTTTGGAGTTACCGTTTCTCCAGTTTTTTCGTTCGTAAATCTTGAATCCCAACTATGACCTGGAAGATTGGTGTATTCATTTGGGTCAATATTACTATTAAGTCTCTAAGGTAACTCATTATTTTTTTCCAGCGATTCTTGAATCTGACCAAAATCCTCATCATTCGCCATTACTCTACGACGAACTACGAATATATTTCGAGATGTTGATAATTTACTAGTAATTCTTTTTTCAGCCAATCCAAATGAGGTAGCTCATAAGAAGCTAAACGAACATCATTGTTGTAAACATAATAATCAGTCGCATTCCTCCTCCCCATAATTTTCAAACAATTTATACCCCATCCCATTTTATATTGATTTCCCCCTCCCCATAATCTATATAGTGTTGACGAATAATTCATCTCCAACAAAAGCATATTCTAAAGCTTTATAATCACTTGCATTAAAGTTATCAAAAGAAAAATCTGCTTCAGTAAACGAAACTTTATCAGTGTTCAACAATTTGTAATTAAACAAATTGGCATTTGCTTTAAAAAGATCTGCATTATTTCAAAGAACCTTCGTATTCAAATGAAACTGAGCTTAGGTAAATTCTTTTCAGCTTTAAACGATAAAGCTCCTATACTATTATATTTTTCTCTCTATCAAAAAACTTAAATTTACTATTAATTTTCTAACAATCCAAGTAATTAATTTAATTACTAATATGATCTAATCAAAGTTTAAACTTTCGTCTGTAAAACCATAAGAAAGAATTAATCCTCCATTAGATTCTGTTGCTTTATTTTTATAATATCGGAGATCCTTTATAGTTGACAGAGTCAGTCTAATATTCATTCTATGTAAATTTTTTGCCTGTAGTTGCCGGCAGCACATTTAAAGAAGAATATCTCCTTCTTCATGAATGAAAAAGCCGATGTTAATAGTTATGTTTATTAACAAAAAAAGAAAAAGGATTTGTACATTGTAGATGTACAAATCCTTTCAAAAAACGTCAGCAATATTACAAAATATTTTCACATCTTCATATAATATTTATAAGCAGGTACTTGTTGTAAAATCACTTTATTTTATGAAATAAATCACAGCGCATTATTCATAGTTTAAAAATCACAAAAATTATCAACAAAGCAACTAGTAAATCTGTTTAAAATGACTTACATAGTTTCTTTTTTCAATACCAATCCTGTTTGTTTGTGACATGGATTGCAGAAATGTCACAAATCAAAAAATGTCAATTATAAATATAGGAAAAACATTTGGTTATATGTGTCTCATATCACCGACAGGGGATTGTCAGGGCGAACAACCATTTGCTCTTACAGTCAGGGCGAATAACCATTCGCCCCTACGAAAATAAAATGAAAATTGTTGTTGACAAAAGCGATCGCCTTGATTATGATTGCGGGCGTGTGAGGAGGGAACAAAACTTTAGAGCCGAGAGGAACACGACAAATTTCTCGGCTCTTTTTCATAGGAATATTTTAAAAACCTTATTTGCTGCTTTATTTCTGCTTTCTCTTCGGTTTTTACTGGTTGAGTTGGTGGGCTGGCTTCTTGTTGCTTAACTATTTGCAAAATACTGGCAAACTCTTGTCTTTCTGGATAATATTCCACCATTTTTTCTAATAAAGGAATAGCTTCTTTGCTGTTACGGGTTTGTAGATGCAACTGCGCCAAACCCTCAAGGGCGGTAATATTTTTAGGTTCTCTGGCTAAGACTTTCTCGTAACCATCCACTCGCATCTGAACTTGTTCTTCTAAAGAAGGAGCATCTCCAGATTGTTGTGTTTCGGAGGCTGTATAACTATCACCTTGGCTAACTCGGTCGCGGGAATATGGATTCCCGCGCTGCGAGTCAGCGTTGCTAAAAACGCTGCTTAAAGCGATCGCCAGTGTCGAACCAGCAAATCCTAACCCCATCACTAAGGTTGCAACTCTAACTAAAGTTTTGGTTTTAGTTTTGTTCTTTTTCTTTTTGCTCATAGATTTAGATCGACTTCACAGATAGAACGCTAGTATACCTCCTGTAAATCCTAACCAACAAAAGATAATTAAGAATAAAGTACAAATCCAGCGATTAAAACCAATTAGCTGTAAGTCTAATTTAAACAATAGCGCACAGGCGGTAAGTACCACAAAGCGGGCAAAATAATCGACTTCCTGCACAATAATGGTGAAAGCAAAAGCTCCCAAAAAGATGGATAAAAAAGCTCTAGTATCTGATTTGAGCCAATTGTTTAAAGTTATCGCCACTAGAGAAATGGGCGCAGTAAAAACAACTACGCAAACAAGGATCGTAGTAACAGCAATACCATATAAAATACTGAAGCGGGTTTGATTTGCTAATTCAATCCATAGATTACTTTGCTCTAAAAATTCAGTTCCCCAAGAGCCATACAACCACCCTTCAACACCGTAAGTTAACAGCAATAGAAACAACGAAGTTCCAGGAATTTTTCTCAACCAAGGCATTATTAACGCTCAATAATTATGCGAAGCGGTTATCCGAAGGTGTATCCTTTAGGAATCCTTTAGGACAACAATCAATTATCGTCCACTGACTGTTTAATTGTTAATTTGTTAATTAATTACAAACAATTATAGGTAACTGACAGTCGATCTTAATAAAACGATACCGCAAGCGATCGCTTTAATACCAATTGTCAGTTACCCATTTATCAAAAAGCTTTTAGCTATTAGCTTTTAGCCTCGATTTCACTACTCACGAACAGCAAAATTAGGACATATTTTGAATGATGTAGTCAAAGTACAGACTAGCTTCTTGAGCATCTTCTTTACCCAAAAGATCTACCGCTGCGTTTTTCAAACAACGGATAGCATCAACCATTCCAGGTACAGGTACTTCAAGGGAGTTGTACATTTCTCTAACCCCAATCAAACCAGATTTTTCGATGGGATCTTTGTCTCCAGCCATTACACCATAAGTAACTAAGCGGAGATACCAACCAAAATCTCTAAGACATTGATTGTATTCTTTTTGTCCAGAAGCATTGCCACCAGTAGAGCGATACTCTGGGTGTAGCTTGAACAGTTCTTTGCCAGCCTTGTCAACAATTTTCTTTTCGTTGGTGGCTAAAGTTTCGGCGATACGTACTCGTCTTTCGCCAGTTGTTAAAAAGTTTTTAATGCCTTCTAGTTCTCCGCTACTGGGGTAGCGTAGTTCATCATCTGCTTTAAGGATGACTTGACTAACTATGCTCATAATATTTGAATAGGTTTAATTAACTTTAATAATTTTAGTATCTCAACGAAGAGAACCCACTGGCAATATCTTGCCATTCCCTGGTTGATAAAGGTTGTTTCACTATATCAATCTTAAAGGTTGAGATCGCTGCTTGGGTTAGCTTTCGTATTATTTTATCTCGATCGCAGGGTAATTTTCTATAGTGCTTTCCCCAATCGCTTTTTTGCTTAATATTAGTTAATAAATTTTCATTTAAGGCAGTGTCGAATATTTGCTGATATAAATCGGGATCTGTATCCAAAATCATCGATCCATGTTGCAAGACTACCTTTCCTCGGCGTAGCTGTGCGCTACCAATTACTTTATTCCCTACTGCTGTTATTAAATCCGAACCCGTAGCAGTGGCGAAACAATTGTCATGCTGGATATATTCCTTAGTAGCAGTACCATAATCTAAATTTACACCAAGCGATCGCCATCCCTCAATCAAAAATTCACAGATTTGCTTATATACTGCTAGTCTTTTCCCTGGAGGAATAGAAATAATCACCCCATAGGTTAAGTCTCCTTGGTGTAATACGGCTCTACCCCCTGTTGGACGGCGTACAATATCTAATGATTGTCCTTGCCAAGTTAAATCGTGCCAACTTTGAGGATAATCTTTCTGATGGTATCCCAGAGAAATGGCAGCAGGTAGCCAAGTATAAAAGCGAATTACAGGAAGACTTTTGCCAATACGATGTTGTTCTAGCAAAAAGCGATCAATCGCCATCTGCATCTCTCCTGATGCTTCAATTGGAGGTATATAACGCCAGGTATTAGTCATTAGGAATTGCTAAGTCTAGTGTAAATTAAAAATTAAAATGATTTCCTTATGACTATGAATGATACATCTTCCAAGTTTCAGTTTGTTTTAGCTTCAGCTTCCCCTGCGCGTTTAAAGCTGCTGCGGATGGTGGGAATTGAGCCAACTGTATGTAAAAGTGATTTTGATGAAGATTCAATCCAAATTGAAGATGCAGAAGAATTAGTCACAACTCTTGCTAAGTGTAAAGGAGAAACCGTTGCGCCCAAATTTGACGGTGCTTTAGTTTTAGGCTGTGATTCCGTCTTGACGGTAAACGATCGCATTTATGGCAAACCAGAATCTCCCCAGATTGCGATCGCTCGTTGGCGGGGAATGCGAGGAAGGATGGGCAAAATATATACTGGTCATGCTTTAATCGATCTAAAACAACAAAGGCAAGTTATTCAATGTGGTATTACTAACGTTTACTTTGCCAATATAAGCGATCGCACTATTGAGGCTTATGTCGCTACGGGAGAACCCCTCAAATGCGCGGGTAGCTTTGCTTTAGAAGGAAAAGGCGGTATGTTTGTCGAAAAAATTGAAGGCTGTCACAGCAACGTGATTGGCTTGAGTCTTCCTTTGCTATATCAGATGGTAGAAAAGCTGGGTTACAACGTTACGGATTTATGGAATTAGCTTATTTTACTTTAAAGTCTTTCTGCGATTTTCTTTAAATGAGCTTAAATTGATTGACAAAATTGTCTGTAGGGAATAAAAACGTGGGCATATCAATCGAGTAAAGCAGAGATTAAGATTTGGCAATCTCAAATTAGATCGAGAAATTTATTTTTAATGAAATATTTCTTGAAAAAGCTTAGAGCTTATAGCCAAGAACAGTCTTACTATCGATTTTATACCTTGAATTAGCAGCAATAAATAAAGATATGACATCTAGAGAAGATTTTAAACAGGCGATTAGAACGGGAAATATTAACGAAGCGTTTCTAGTAGCAATGAGTAATGCACCAGAATTGAGTATTACGACGAAGATTATCACTGCTGAGGGAGAAGAACGTCAAGTAAATAATCACGGAACGGGAGCAGACAACTATTTACGCACTAATATCAATCTAATTGAAGGAAAAATCGAAAATGAAATTGGCGAAAAGCTAACAGGCGATCGCTATTCTGAAATCAAACAGTTTCATATGCGTCAAGTAGAAGAAGGGCATCAAACCATTCAACACAACTTGGTTAGCCTACAAAAGATGTTCCAGTTGATGTCTAGCTTTCAGCAACAAAACTCCGAACATTCCAGTTGGGTTGATATTGCAGCAAACGTTAGTAGAGATCCTCTACCAGCCAAGCCCGAACCGACTCAGCTACATAGTAAAACTCATTCAGCACTTGAAGCAGGAAAAACCATCAGTCAACCTCAAACACAGCTTGGTGTAGCAGACGATAATCCAGAACCCCAGCTACCCTCTTTTGAAGACGAAGAAGAAGGAGTTGTTAACGATTTACTATCCTTATCAGATATTGATGATGATTCCCCTGAAGAAGAGCCTTCTAGCGAGCAGGAACAAGGAGACTGGGGAGAATGGCTTGGAGATGAATCTGAGGCTAAACCAGAGGTATTCAACCTAAAATCCCTGAATATCAAAGATACTCACAATTGGAAAAGTTGGGATTCTCCCACTCCACCCGCAGAGTAATGGCGGTTATGTTACGCACGCTTTTTATCTGTGAAGATTGGGTAGTAGGTAGTAGGTAGTGAGTAGTAGGTAGTAGGTAGTGGGTAGTAGGTAGTAGACAATGCCTTGTTTTCTAGCTTTCGTGTAATTACCTTGCTGACAGTGCTTTTTTTCGGAATAGTTGCTAAGCCTATAAATAATACATTTCCTCATTCCTCATTCCTCATTCCTCGTTCCTTGTTCCTCATCCCTCATCCCTCATGAATTACGATCTGCTAGAAAATATTACTGCCGTGGAAATTAGCACCGTCATTGTTGAAGAAATTGTTGACGAGATGTTTATTCCTTGGGAAGTGTATCAAGGGATATATTCCATTTCTCGCTCTAATTTAGAACAGTCAAAGATCGATCTATCATTGCGATCGCGTTATCTTCAAATACGTCGTCAATTGGAACTTGCTTATTGTTTGCTGCTGGCAGATCCTAATTCACCACTTTATAACCGCACTCTAGTCAGGGAAATTAAGCGGGATTTGCCTACTTTGACTCGACAGGATGCTGAATGGGAAACGCTCCCGACAAGGCTACCTAAGCCTATTCCTAGTAGTCGTCATCAAGATATGTCTGGGGTGAATAAATTAATAAGCGATCGCTCTTTTATTAATGTTTTACAGCAGCTACACAAAAGAAAGGTTGCTTTGGATAAACGCGATCGCATTATTAGTAGTTCTGCAATACCTAACGATATTACCAACAGTACTTATGCTCAAACATCTTTGCAGTTGGATGGCAAAATTGTTAATCGTTATTCCCAGGCTATTTTAGAACGAAGCGATCGCAATTCACTCTTGCAACTCCACGAACAGTCAACTACCGCAGGAGAACATCAGTGGCGAGGAATGATTCGGTTCATGTTGTCTTTAGTTAAATAATGAAAAGCGATTATAAAGTTAGCCGAAGGCATCTTTTAAGTTCTTGTATCAAAGTTGAAGAAAAAAGAATTAATCGTCATACAAGTATTCCCAGTCAGGTTTATTTTGAACTTAATCTAGACATTGTTAATCGGATCGAAGAAATCAAAGCTGAATACGGTAATTTATATCTCAAACCAGAGCAATTAACCAACTTACGTTACTACAGTTTAATTAATTCTCCCGTAACAGATAATTTCCAGATAAACAGCGATCGCCTTTCTTTAATTTTTTCTAGTAACTATTTACTTATAAACAGTGACTTTCAAACAACTGTTGTCCGCAGCACGATTAATTTAACAGGGCAAATATTTCAAGAAGTTCAGCGAGATCTATGGCAAGACAAGACTTTATCATCTCAGGTTATTCAAGCTCATCATTGGCTAACCGCTGAAATATTGAGACAATTACCTTTAAAAAGTAAGAACCATACTTCGCTAATATTCTGGGTTTTGTGGGTGATTAGTGCGATCATATTTACTTTCGTTATTTGGTATTTTTTACCTCTACCTTTTTTATTTGATTTAACAGCAAATATTGCATTACTTTTATTGTTAAGAATGCTAATTAAATACATAATCTACCATCGCCTCAGACAGTGTATTATTCAACAATTAACTTGCGGTTGGCTATCAAATAAAACTCACCAACGTCAATTGGGATTTAAGCTTTTATCATTTTTATAGGATACAGAAAAAATACACTTTTTCCCTAGTTGTTTGCTACTTCCCAAACATTGTTCCAGGGTGCGCCACCTACTTCCAAACCTGCCAAATTACTACTAGCTTTAATAATTATATTGCCGTAGCGATCGCTCAATTCCAAATTCAATTTTCCTTGAGTTGTATCCCGACAATTAAAAACTAATCCTTTGGCTGTGGGAGTTCTAACGTAAGTACCTAATACATCCGTAGTGCCTGTTAAAGATACTTTAAACTTATTTGACACACCTTCGATTTGCCATTTACCCCAAGGCTCAATACGCCAGCTTACTTGAGAATTCCAGGGTGCAAATTCATAAAATTTTCCCTGATAATGTATGCCAATCAAAGCAACTTCCTCCTCCCACCATAGTACCTGTCTGATACCTCCTCCCGCAGTTATGGCTAAGTCAGATTGATGTTCAAAGCTGTTGCAGTTGAGCCAAAACCACTTCTTGGGAAAAGAGCCACCCCAGTTTTTCTCGCTGTAGGCTGGTGCATCATCAAATTGATACTGCTTCCCGCGCCATTCTATCCATCCCGTAGCCAAACCATGAGCTAGGGTAATTTGCCATCCTGGTTCAAATATGGGCAAGTAAGATAATAAACCAGCAGTTGATTGTTGAGGTTGTTGCGAGTTACCCCAGCCATAAATCGGTTTGATCTGATATTCCCAACGACAATATTCATTTCTGACAGGATCGTAAATACTTCCTTGATTGAGATCTGCCGTAGCTTGATATCCCTCGGTAATATACTGCGCAAATTCAGCAGGAGACAACAAAGAGGCTTTGGTTGTCAGCTTAGTTTTTCCCCAATGTCCAAAACCAAGATTTTCTTTAGCAGCAAAAAACCGATCTACATTGTTAATAGTACGACAAAGGTAAGTTTCATCAATACCCAAAATTTGAACTACTCCACCGCTATTAGCCTCTTTTCCTAAAGGATCTTGAATCGAATACATAAAGGCAAAGGTTTGCTTTATTTCGGGTAAAGTCAGGCGAAAATACCAGCCTTCAAAATAATTAGTAGTAACTTGATTCCAGTGGTAGCCATCGTGAGGAATCTGAAAATCTTTCTTGTGGCTGATGTGCAATAAACTCATTTCTTTGGAATCAATCTGACAATTTTAAATTAACTTTGATGTTTAACTTTGCCATCAAATAGTAACTTGGCAAACAACAAAAACTTTTCTTATCCGTTATGTTTATAACTATAACTATTGCATTAAAGCTTTAAAATATCTATTAAGATGTCAGACAGAGAGCAAGAATTAGCCGATTTAAACCACAGTGCTTCGGCAACCCCTACAGAAAAAATAGAAAATGCCCTCAAGAATATATATTGTGTTAGCGGATTGGGTGCAGACGAGCGTGTCTTCCAAAAATTAAAACTAGAAGGTTATCAACCCATACACATTCGTTGGATAGAGCCAGAAAAACAAGAAAGCATTGCGGATTATGCCAAACGTTTAACAGAGCAAATAAATTCAGATTCTCCGATTTTAATTGGCTTATCTTTTGGTGGAATAGTAGCAGTTGAAATAGCCAAACAAATTAATACCCAAAAAGTTATTTTGATTTCTAGTACCAAAAATCAACAAGAAATACCTTTTTATTTTCAAATATTTCGCTGGTTGCCCATTCATCGCTTATTACCTGCCAAATTAATACTTTGGTTTGGTCAACTATTGGCAAGCTGGTTTTTTAGTTTGCAAACTTTAGCAGAACGTAAATTATTTAAAGCAATCCTATTAGATACGGATGCTAAGTTTATGAAGTGGGCAGTCGATCGGGTTGTCAACTGGAGAAACGAATTAATTCCTAATAATATCTATCATATTCATGGCGATCGCGATCGCATTTTTCCCTACCGCTATGTCCAAGAAGATTTTAGCGTTGAAAAAGGCGGACACTTTATGATCATGAATCAAGCTGAATATATTTCTGAACTAATTCAAAAAATTGTAGATCTATAATTTTGTTCATAGCTAAAACTCAGCCAGAAGATTCTCAAACATTGCCCCATAGTTAATCTTCTAATGGCAAACGAACCGTAAAAGCACTTCCTGTAAATAATTTATTCTATACTTCAATACGACCTCGATGAGCAGATGCGATCGCCTTAGAGATAGCTAAACCCAGTCCCGAACCTCCAGTCTGCCAAGAGCGATCGCATTTTGACAAATCATAACACCATAATAGATATAATGTGTATAGAACATACAATTAATACACATTAAACTCGAACAGTGAGAACTAATATCGTAATCGATGAAAAGCTGATGAATGATGCTCTGCAAGCTACTGGCTTAAAAACTAAAAAAGAAGTTGTCGAACTGGGATTAAAAACATTAGTCAGGCTTGATCGGCAGAAGCAAATCAAAAAACTAAAAGGCAAACTAAGGTGGGATGGCGATCTTGACGCGATGAGAACCAATTAATGATTATCGTAGATTCGAGTGTCTGGATTGACTATTTTAATGGTGTAGATACACTTCAAACAGATAAACTCGACGAGCTTCTAGGGATAGAACCGATTGGTATTGGAGACATTATTCTGACAGAGGTTTTGCAGGGATTTCGCGAAGATAAAGATTATCAAACGGCCAAACAAATTTTAACTTCTCTCAAAGTGTTCAATATGCTTGATACCGATCTTGTAATTGTGAGTGCCAATAATTTTAGAACATTGAGAAAGCAAGGTATTACAATCCGCAAAACAAACGATGTCATTATCGCTACCTTCTGTATTGAAAACAATCATTCACTTCTGTTTTCAGACAAAGATTTCATCCCGTTTGTAAATTATCTTGGATTGAGTGCGGTATAGATCGATAAACCTTATGAGCGATCGCTCGGCTTAAAGCACCTAATTTACATATTAAGAGGGATAAAGTGCCAAGGTTTATTAAATAGACTGAATGCTAAAGTATTGAGTTTATCAACATGGAAGCTTTGGCTAGATTTGGTTATGTTACCAGAGGTTTTGTATATGCTCTAATCGGTATATTAGCATTGCTTGCAGCATTTGGTACTGGAGGTGAAACTACAGGTACTAACGGTGCATTACAAATAATTGTCAGACAACCTTTTGGAAAAATTCTATTATCCCTAATTACTGTGGGACTACTAGGATACGTTCTCTGGAGATTTACTCAAGCAATCAAAGATCCTGGTAAGAAAGGCTCGGACTGTAAAGGATTAATTTTGCGTTTGGGTTATGCAGCCAGTGGTCTGTTTTATTTAGCAATATCTTTTAACGCTGCTTTATTTGTCCTTGGTAATGGTAGCAGTGGTGATACCAAAACCAAACAAGATTGGACGGCAATGTTAATGCAGCAGCCTTTTGGTAGATGGTTAGTTGGTTTGGTTGGCGCACTCGTCATTGGAGTTGGTTTTTATAAAATTTATCTTGCTTGTAGGGTTAAATTTCACCGAAAATATAATTTGAAGAATCTCGGTGCTATACAGGAAAAAATGCTAGTTAATATCTGTCGCTTTGGTATAGCTGCAAGAGGTATTGTCTTTGTGATGACTGGTTTTTTTATAATTGAAGCTGCTAAAAATTACAATCCACAAGAAGTCAAAGGACTGGATGGTACTTTATTAACCTTAGCCCAACAGCCATACGGTAAAATTCTGCTGACTTTAATGGCTTTGGGTTTAATAGCTTTTGCGGTATGTTCGGTATTCAAGGTTCGCTATCGTCAGATTGAGATAAGTTAAGCAGCATCAACTATGTTCTAGCTTGGGCAGCTTGACAATAAATATACTTCCTATACCTAGTTCGCTTTCAACTTCAATCGTACCTCGATGAGCCTGTGCGATCGCAATAGCTATAGCCAACCCCAATCCCGAACCTCCAGTCTGCCGAGAGCGATTGCGTAGCTAGCCGAAGGCATCGCTATTTACTCGATAGAAGCGATCGAATATCTTCTTTTGTTCTACTTTAGCAATCCCAATTCCCGTATCCCTAACACGGATTAAAGCCTCATTACGTTCGGATTCCAAAATCATGGTTACTTCTCCCGAACCAGGGGTATATTTAATGGCGTTAATAACAAGATTGGATACCAAGCGGTAAACTGCTGTATTTGACGGTAAGAGCGATAAATTGGCTGCATAACTCGCCCGACTAACCACCATGCACCTTTAGTTCTGCTAATATTTGTCTTTCAAATTTATTAACTACCTAATTTGTTTATCCTCAATTTTCAAGTGGATTTATGAAATAAAAGTGAAATCAAATTTTTGAGACAATCTAATATTTATTGTCTAATAATCAGCAGTATCTTAAATCGACTAAAGTATGTATTTAAATTTATATAGCCCTCACATCTACGAAAAGCTATCGATAATTTACTAGATTTACATACACACAAAAAATGAAAAGATGATGAAATTTCTTTCCTTCTTTAGTTATAAATCGCGATTCATTCATTAGAAAGATGCGACCCTAATTCAATCCCTATAGTCAAATGTGTGGCGTATGTGCGGATGCTTGCGATCGCTGTGCCGAAGAGTGTGGAAGTCACGGTAGCGACCACTGTAAACGCTGTGCAGAATCCTGCCGTCGTTGTGCTGAATCTTGTCGTCAGATGGCAGCAGCTTAAGTTTTCTAGGCGTTGCGATCGTCATGCTTTTTGAATCATTTTACAGATTGCAACGTCTTTAAAAAACTACCCAATACATACTTGACTCTATAGCCGACTGTAGACTCTAAACTAAATTTAATTCAAATTTATACAAATTTAAGTACTTAACTAATTATGAACACCGCAACCAAAGAAAAAGTAAAACTATATCGGATGTCTACCCCAGAACATGAATGTCCCTGGGGATTAAAAGCAGTGGATTTGCTCAATGAAAAAGGCATTGATTTTGAAGACCACAAACTAAAATCGAAAGAAGAAACCGAAGCCTTCAAAGCCAAGCATAGCGTCCAAACCACTCCACAAATATTCTTTGGTGAAGAACGAATTGGCGGATATACAGACTTAGCCGAAAAACTGGATGTAGAAGCAGAAGGGGCGGAATATTCTTATACTCCCGTGATTGCTGTCTTTTCCAGTGCAGGGTTAATGGCTTTGGCTACGGCGATGGGACTTACTGGATTTATGGGCTTTTCCCTATCTTTGCTTGCTACTCTCAAGCTGATGGATATCGAATCTTTCGCCGAGAGTTTTGAGAAGTACGATCTGATAACTAAAAAAATCAAACCCTATGCCAAAGTGTATCCTTTTGCCGAACTTGCGATCGCTTTAGGATTTCTTTCGGGTGTTGCCCCCTTAGCTACGGGTATTACTTCATTATTTATCGGCGTTAGTGGCGGAATCTCGGTAATTAAAGCCGTCTATATTGATAAACTAGCTCTAAATTGTGCCTGTGTGGGTGGCAATTCCAAAG
Source organism: uncultured cyanobacterium (assembly GCA_963799375.1). Taxonomy (GTDB): domain Bacteria; phylum Cyanobacteriota; class Cyanobacteriia; order Cyanobacteriales; family Xenococcaceae; genus Waterburya. The sequence goes on along the minus strand of CAWCWY010000020.1, from coordinate 143,329 downwards.
CACCTTTAGGTATTGTCAGCTTTACTGAGAATGCGATTATGGCAGTTATGGGTGGGGTGCTTCTGTTCTCTACTCTTACAGGAGATGCTGAATCGGCAAAAATAAAGGAGGCTGAACCAACTGCTGTGGTTAGATTGCAAGAGGCAGGTAACTAGAATCGATGGTTATATTTAATTAGACTTGGACAGTCTGACAGTAAAAATACTTCCTTTGCCAATTTCACTTTGTACTTTTAAAGTGCCATTATGAGCCAGTGCGATCGCCTTGGCAATTGCTAACCCAAGTCCAGAACCACCTTTACTTCTAGAACGAGCCTTGTCTACACGGTAAAAGCGATCGAAGATGCGTTTTTGTTCTTTCTTCGGAATACCAATACCCGTATCTCGAACACTAATTACGACATCATTGTGTTCTTCGGTGAGAGCTAAGATCACTTTTCCTTCTGCGGAGGTATATTGGATGGCGTTAGTGACAAGATTAGTAATTAAACGATATAGCTGAGTGCGATCGCCAATTACTGTTACTGGTTTAGATACGTTTATTTGAGAAACAAGTTCAATCTCCGAAGCCATTGCCAGGGCTAGTAAATCTTCTTCTACTTCAATAATTAAGTTAGATAGCGCGACTTTTTCTTGCTTGGGATTAGAAGTATTGCTGTTTATCTCACCATCAATGCGACATAGAGTTAATAAGTCAGCCACTAAGTAAGATAGTCTTTTATTCTGACGTACTATACTTTTGAGAGTATCTTTTGCTTTGTCTTCAGTAGAACTCCGCACAGCATAGATCTCGACTGCGCTGTGGCTTGAATTGCTGCTAGGGGAGTTCGTAATTCGTGGGCAGCATCGGCATAGGTAAACTGCTGCATCTGTTGATAGGATTGGTAACATAGGGCGTATAGCCAATCCTGACAACCACCAGCTAGCAGCCACAACTAATAGCACTATCTAAAGGAACTCCGATTAACAGTACTTCTCCTGACGTTTGCCACATAAGGATCAAAGTCCTGAAGACTCCTACCAACTTGAAGATAGCCCCAGTTCTCACCTTGCTGGGAATGTAAGAAGAAAAGAAATCTGTCGATAGCGATCGCCTTGGCATCAGTTAGAGTTTCCCACTGCTGCTGATTAGACACCCTGGGGAATTCTCGGGCTGCATCCCTGCTACTGCAAGCAAATTCTCCGATAAATCGAACAGAACGCAAATAGTATTTATCCTGTCCAAATTGCCCCCAATCTAAGAGAACGATCAGAGCGATCTTGGTTATAACAGTCTGTTTCTACGAGGCAAGTATCAGGCAGTAATTCCTTTACTTCGGGTTCTAGTTTTCCTGGCTGTTGAAGAACGGGCAAAAGACTATCGTGAAGAGTTCCCGCTACCGATTCTAATTCTTGGTTGACGCTGATGCGATGGGCATGGGCAGTCGCTTCATAAAACCCCTAAAGCACAGATTAATAGGACTATGCTACAAAATAGCTGTATACCAGCTTGCTAATTGCCAGCGCGATCGCGAGAAAAGTTGATTTTGTTTCACATTTAATCAAGTTTTTTCTTTAACTAATAATTTCTAAATTACCCATCATGCCTAAATCTTCATGGTCGAGAATGTGACAATGGTAAACAGTTTTACCTGCAAAATCCTTAAAAGGAAAATACGAATACGAACGGTTTCTCCCGATCCAACTAAAATCGTATCTTTCCAAGCTCCATAGGGTTCGGGTTTTCCATTACGGGATACTACCTGAAAAGGATTAACGTGGAGGTGAAAAGGATGCTCCATACCATCGGTTTCCACATTGACTATTTCCCAATCTTCTACTGTATTGAGTTTTGCTTGAGTATCAATCCGTTCTGGTTTATAAACTTTATCGTTAAAAGCAAAAGCCATTTTACCCAGTCCCATTTTCATCGATAATTCTAGGCGTTTAGCGACTTTGGATTCGGGCAAGGTTTCTACAGGTATTAACTGTTGAGGCAGAGGTAGCGCAGCCATTGAACCTTTGTAAGAAAGAGTGGCTAATACTTGCGGTTCGTTAGAAGCTGGTTCGTCCATCATCATGCCACCCATCATCTCCATCCCGCCCCGTTCGTAGGGTAAGTTGAGCAAACGATATTGTCCTCGTTCGCTGTCTCCTTTAATTAAAACTTCGGCTCTTTCCCCTGGAGTCAGTAGTAACTCTTCCAGTTCTACAGGATTGGCAATCGCACCGCCATCGGTAGCAATTAGATGAAAGGGATGGTTTTCTAGTTTCAAGCGGTAAAAACGCGAAGGAGAAGCATTGAGCAAGCGTAGACGTAGTAATCCTCCAGAGGCAATTGATAAAGGAAAATTAACCTGTCCGTTAACCGTTAAAAGATTTCCCTCTCTACCGTTCATCATTACCTGATGGCGATCTGGCGGTAGTAAGTAACCTTTGTCATCTAAAGCGAAGTCTTTGAGGATAATAATTTCTTCTTTAGCTGCTTTCACTTCAGGAATTTCATCTAACTCCCCCCGTACAATAAACATTCCTGCTAAACCAGCAAATAACTGTTCGGCAACGAAACCATGTCGGTGAGGATGATACCAAAATGTTCCCCCAGAATGATCTTGAGGAATGGTAAACTCATAAGTTAGCTTTTCTCCTGGATCGATACTGAGAAAAACATTATCAGCATTGCCAGTCGGGGAAACGTGCAGCCCGTGATAGTGAAGATTGGTTGGTTCGGAGAGATTATTAGTAAGGTGAATACGAACCATATCACCCGCTTTTGCTTCAAGACAGGGTGCGGGAACTTGACCGTTATAGCAGAATAGATAAGCTTTTTTATTTCCTAGCTTTACAGGGCGATAGCTAGCTTCTAAATCGAGTTCTAGCAAACCATCTTTGCTGTGGATTATTCTAGGCAGAGAAACAGATGATTGTAATATTGGCTGCGTTTCTTTTCCCACAACCCAATTAGCTACTAATGCCGTACCTACACCCGCAGCACCAAGAATCAAAAACTGGCGACGATTAAACTTTGTCATATCGAACCTCCAAAGGTAGAGAAGGACGGAAATAGTCTCTCTTAACTGAACTAATAATCGATCTAAAAATAAATTGCCTCTAAGATTCGTGCTGCAAACGATAGCCTAATCCGTAAACGGTTTCGATTAAGTTATCGCATCTATATTTAGTTAATTTGCGTCTTAGCAAACTAATTTGTGCAGCTACAACATTACTAGGAGGTTCAGCACCAAATTCCCATAGCTGGTCTAAAATTTGGTCGCTGGTGACGATCTGGTTGGGATGCTGCATAAAATACTCTAGTAACTGAAACTCCTTTTTAGTCAGTAAGATTTGGGTTTCTGCCGATTCTTGTTGCAGCCAAAAGGTATTCGTACCGTAATCTAAGCTAAGATTGCCTACCTGTAATCTTCTGGGTTGTAATTGAGGCGTTCGTCTTTGTAAAGCCCTCAACCTTGCCATTAGTTCAGGCATATTAAAAGGTTTAACCAAATAATCATCTGCCCCTGCATCTAAGCCAGCTATTTTATCTTCCATGCTGTCTTTTGCCGTTAGCATCAGTATTGGCAAAGGTTTTTGCTGTCTTCTAATTCGTTTGGTTAACTCTACTCCCGATATTCCAGGTAATAGCCAGTCAAAAATTCCTAGATGATATTCTTTTAGCTTAAAAAAATCCCAAGCATCAAGACCATCTAAAGCCCAATCTACAACGTGATTGCTGTGGTTTAAACTCTGCTTAATTGCAGCCCCTAAATCTGGTTCGTCTTCAACTAGCAAAATCCTCATTACTTCTAACTGCTGGCTATGCGATCGAGAACAACTTCTTATACTGCCATAACATTATTAAATCAGGATGAATTGCGAAAATGCGATCCGTAGGGTACGCGTAGCGTAATCGCCTTGAATGAAGTAAAAAAACAAATGTCTTAAAATGCCATCGTCTCTATTTTTGTTTCCCTCAATGGCTTTACAAGTTAGTGCAGGTAGTAGAACATCTTTGCATAGCCATACAGCAGCACAAATTATTGTGGCATTGTCGGATCGACTACGAGTAAGAATGTCTCCCAAAGCAGCTTATTTTGTTTGCGATGCTGTAATGATTCCGCCTAATGTCAATCATCACGTTATCGGTTCGGGTTCGGTTGAGATAATGATTTGGTTCGATCCTGCCACTATAGAGGCAAGGGCTATTTGCTCTGGTTCACTATCGGAATTAATACCTTTGTCTAGAAACGAAATTAATATTTCTGTAGCAAAATTATTACGCTTGAGTTCGCACTTACAGACTTGTAGTGAGGCAATTAAATTATCACAAACAGTTACTCAGGCTTTATTACCAGAATACAAAAGTATAAAGCCTCTTGATGAACGTATTGTATCCACTATTACTGCATTTCAAGATTTAGCTTTGCTGGGTCAGCCTCATCCTCTCAAGTATCTAGCACAAAGAGTTAATTTGTCAGAAGGGCGATTGCGTCATCTGTTTCGTCAAGAACTAGGTGTAACCGTTCAACAGTATTGGATTGGTCATCGTTTGCTGGTAGCTATTAGACGCTTTGGTAGCTGTAATTCCTTAACTGAAATTGCTCATGAAACAGGTTTTGCCGATCTCGCTCACTTTTCTCGTGCTTTTCGAGCCTCCTTTGGCATGACTCCATCTTTGGCAGCAAAAGATAGCCGTTCCGTACAAGTAATTGTTTGTGATGACTGATATCACTAATTCAGGACTGAAAGATTAATGATTCTGAATAGAAGAAATGAAAACTTTAGAACGGAATAGCGATCGCCATAATCGAAAAGTTGAGTTTTTCTTAAAACCAATGCAGTTTATCGCTTTGTTGTTTATGGGCATTGAATTAGGTGTTTCCTATTCTCATTTGATGCAACTACCTGGGAAAGCTCAGTTATCTGTAGCCATGTTTATAGCTGTACAGACTGTACTAATTCAATACAAAGTTGGAGTGGGAATTGTAGAAATAGGCTCATTCTTCGCGATGCTGATGATTCTCTGGCTATGTCGCCGAAAAAGTTTAACATTTCGTCTTACCTTGGGTGCTTTATTGATGCTAGTTGCTGCGTTTTTGGTTTGGGGAATTTTTATTGAACCAATTAATACAGTTGTTGACACCTGGACAGCTTCTTCTTTTCCTGGTAACTGGATGCAATATCGCGATCGCTGGCATTTTTTTCACATTGTTAGGTCAATACTACTTACAGTAGGAATGAGTAGTTTGATTGGTTCTGTCTTATCTAAAAAAGCCTAGTTTTAAAAGCATACGGCAAAAATTTCATAGTGATTTAATAATTCTTGTGTCATCTTGGTTTGAAGTGAGACTTAACCATCAAGGCGATCGCATGACAGTAAAATCTACTAACAATCAGGGGGAAATGTCAGATGATAAAAAGAACTCTGACAATGATTCTCTGTCTCTAAATTCTGACAGCGTAATCGAAGAGACTGCATCTCATCCAATTGCTGACGCAAAAGGACTAAAGGAGATTGAGCCTTACGAAGCATCATCGGCAAATTCTTTTAGACTCGATCGCACTCTATTTGGGTTAGGAGTTTTTGCTCTGTTAACATTCGGTATTTTAGCAGTAACCAAGCACTTGAATCCTGCTAGTTCGATGGCGGGAATGGAAGGCATGGATCACGGCGATATGTCTCACGATGAGATGATGGCGGTAGATGGTTCGTTTAACCCCAATCCTGTCAGAGTCGAAACAGTTAAACCTCAAACTTTAGAAGCCAGCGTCAGCTATACAGGCTCGATTAAACCCTATCAAGAGATTATGGTTTATCCCCGTGTAGCAGGACAACTGACTAATTACTCTGTCTATCCAGGCGATCGCGTTACCGCAGGACAGGCGATCGCTACTTTAGATGCTTCTGAATTAAATACAGGAGTAGCTGAAGCCAAGCAGAAGCTAACACGATGGAAACTGCTCTAGAGATGAGCAAGATTGAGGTAGACGAACAAAGAAGTGCGATCGCTCAGATTGAAGCGGATTTAGCCTATCTCAACTTGAAAAAAGATAGATTTGCCAAACTGGTAAAAGAGGGAGTGATTTCCCAAGATGAGTTTGATGTAGCAGATAGCCAAGTCAGAAGTAAAGAGGCTACCGTCAAGCAAGCACGGGTTAAATTAGCGCGGATGTCGGCTCAAGTAAATAACGATCGCGCCAAGATTAATCAAGCAAAAGCCAAAGTAGATACAGCTAATGTGATGCAGGGTTATACTACCGTCACCTCTCCCATTTCGGGCATCGTTCAAGAGCGTAACGTCGATCCTGGGGTAGTAGTTCAACCGAGTATGGGTATAGTTAAAATTGGCGACTATAATCGGGTACGACTACAGGCTAACGTGGCACAGCAAGATGCCGTTAATATTCGTCCAGGGGCGACTGTAGTTGCCAGTATTCCTAATAGCAATGTCCCGCCAATCAAAGGCAAAATTACCAGCATTTTTCCTCAAACCAACAGCCAGACGCGGACGGTAATGGTAGAAGCGGTTATCGATAATCCTGATGGACAGCTTTTGTCGGGACAGTTTTTAGAGATGAAAATTGTTACCGCCCGTAAACCCAATGCCATGACTATTCCTCAAGCTGCGGTGGTCGATTTTCAAGATCGACCCTCAGTGTGGGTAGTTGAAGGAGATACGGTAACTGCCAAACCTGTCACGTTGGGAATGTCTACGGGAGACAGGATAGAAGTTGCCAGTGGCTTAGAGTCAGGAGAAGCGGTAGTAACTTCAGGGCAGCGTCGCTTAGTGGAAAATGCCCCTGTCGCAATTATCAACCAATCTGACCAACCTATCGCCAGTAATAAAGCTTCTACTCAGGATGTGCAAATCCAGTTAGTTAGTCCCGACAGCGCAACTGGTGTCGAAATGGGAGATGCCCAACTGGTAATAGAAGTTCAAGATGCTCAAGGTCAACCAATAGAGGTAAAAGATTTGGAGATGAGCGCATCTATGCCCATGAAAAACATGGCACCGATGTCTGCCCCTGTAGAAGTCCAGCCAGATAGTCAGCCAGGAAGGTTTAAAGCCGAAACCTATCTCAGCATGAAAGGAGACTGGACAATTACTGCCCAGGTAAAGGATGGCAAAAACAAAGCCAAACAAGAGTTTACGCTCAAAGTTAAATAACAAGCCCCCTTCGGATGGGCGTGGAATAAGCTTCTTAACCAGAAGCATTTCCGCCCACCCTTAATCCCCCAATTTTGGGGGATGAAACAAATTCATTAAATCTAAAAAATACCAACCATGAAAAAACTAATCTTAATCCTACTTCCTCTAAGTTTCCTAGCGACTCGCCTGTAGCCCTGCCCAAAGTGATACTAATGTTACGTCTACTGTTCCAACTGAGAAAGCTCAGAACAAACAAGAGAGTACCGCTACCGTCAATCTAGTTAGCCCCGAACCCCAAGCAGAACTCCCAATGGGTGAAGCTGAAATGATTTTAGAGGTAGTAGACAGCAATGGTAATCCAGTCAAAGTAGAAAACTTAGATGTTAGCGCGACTATGCCAATGGACGGCATGGAAGACATGATGGGCAAAGTTGAAGTAACTCCCGCAGCAGAACCAGGACGATTTAAAGCCACTACCTATTTTGGAATGCAGGGAACTTGGAATGTAGTTGCCAGTGTTAAAGATCCTCAATATCAGGCAAATCAAGAGTTTTGTTTTGAAGTGAAGTAACCAAATGGCTGTCAGCGACCAGTTATTTAGTTTGCAGTATTTTTTTCCGACTCTTCGCCCCCATACCTTAAAGATTTGGGGCTTTAATTCTATTGCCCAAATTTCCACTCCATGAAAACCTTTTTCACCCGTTGGTCAATTCGCAATCCCGTTATTACCGTTGCCCTCTATATTGGGGTGCTGATTCTCTCGGTGCTTACCTTAATCGTCATTCCCGTGCGGATGATGCCCTACGTGCAGAGTCCTTTAGTAGCAGTAATTACCAGGACTCCTGGTTCGTCGCCGATGGAGGTAGAAACCTATATCAGTAAACCCATTGAGCAGCGCATGACTGTCTTGGACGGGGTGCGTTTTGCTCGTTCTAGTTCCCAGCAGGATCTATCAATTGTAACGGTGCAGTTTGCCTGGGGTGGAGATGTAGATAAGGCAGTTCGGGATGTGCAAAGCGTGATGAAGTCTGCCGAGGGGGATTTACCCATTGATGGAATTAATACCCGTTCTTACTGGGTATTACCAATCGATCCTTTAAATCGTCCCGTGCTGACTCTGGCACTTAAGGCTGAGGGATGGGATCGGGTTAAGCTGCGGGAGTTTGCCGATAATACTTTAGTCGATCGCCTGACGAGCGTACAGGATGTTCAGTCTGTTTTTATTACAGGGGGGTATCGGCGACAGCTACAGGTAAACGTCGATCGCCAGAAGTTAGCAGCCTACGGACTATCGATTCTTCAGGTAAGAGATGCGATCGATAATAATAATGTTAGTAAAGGTGCAGGGGTGTTAACTCAGGGGGGCGAGGAGATATTAGTAAGGGCAGACGATCGCGCTTTGAATGCCCAGGTAGTTAAAAATTATCCTATTTTGGAAATAGATGGGCAGATTGTCTATGTTAGAGATGTCGCTCAGGTAAAAGACACTTATGAAGAGCGTCGCAGTGCCTATCGTTACAATGGCGAACCCGCTTTAGCAGTCAACGTCATTCAAAAACCCGACTCTAGTTCCCCACAGGTAATTGCTAGGGTTAGAAAAGAATTGGCAAAGATTGAGTCTCAGTATCCAGGGCTTGAGTTTGAAGTGGCTTATGATAACTCCTTTTTAGTTGAGTTAATCAAAGACAGCACTACAGGAGAATTATTAATCAGTGTGGCGTTAGCGGGGTTAGTTATCCTGCTATTTTTAGAAGATTTTCGTGCCACGGCGATCGTCATGATTTCTATCCCGACTACTCTGGCTCTTTCCATGCTGCCGTTTATTCCTTTTTCCATGTCCCTCAACTCTTCCACTTTGGTGGGGATGATGATGGCAATAGGAAAACTGGTAGATGATTCGATTATTGTAATTGACTCTATCGATCGCAAGCTCAAAGAAGGAAAAACTCCCCGACAGTCAGCTATCCAAGGTACGGGAGAGGTATTTTTAGCCAGTGCTGCTGCTAGCTGTGTGATGATTGCTGCCTTGTTACCGACTATTCTATCGGGAGGCTTAACGGGGTTGATGTTTGCAGGGCTAATCTTACCAATGGTGTTTGCTTTTATTGCTTCGTTAGTGGTTTCGATTACTTTAATTCCTCTACTGGCAGCATTCTTCCTCAAACCTATTGGACAAAGAGAAGGAAACCGTAAGACATGGTTGCAATGGTTATTATCTCCTTTCCGTTTGGGTTTTGAAGCATTAGAGAAAGGTTATGGCTGGCTATTAGATATCTGTTTGAAAAATCGCGAAATTACTCTAGCGATCTCTGCTGCTACCGTTGTTTTAGCCTTTGCCCTCTATCCTTTTGTACCCCAGGAGATGATGCCTTTAGGAGATTCGGGGCAGTTTACCGCCACCATCGAACTAGAAGCAGGTGCATCTTTTGAACGCACAAACAAAGTTGCTCAACAGTTTGAATCAATACTGTTAGAACAGCCTGAAGTTGAAAAAGTATCTTCTAATGTCGGTTTTGAGATTACCCGCAACAGCACCTACTTTAGTGGCTACAGTATGGGTAGCGTCAATACAGCTTCCTCTGTTGTTACTCTCAAAGATTTAAACGATCGCAACCGTGATATTTGGCAAATAATGGATGGGGTGGAAAATAAAGCCCGTCGCACTATTCCTGGTTTACGACGGATTGCGATTAAAGAGATGGGTGTAGATGTCATGGCGACTTCTGCTGCACCAATTCAAATTGCCGTATACGGCGAAGATTTAGATATTCTTTACCCTCTGGCAGACAAAGTATTGGAGATTGCCAAAGACACTCCTGGACTAGTTATGGCGCATACCAGTTCGTCATTATCCCAACCCGAATATCAACTCCAGATAGATCGCCGTCGTGCTCAAGAATTAGGCTTAAACATCGAACAAGTAGCCCAACAAGCCCGCTTACGCCCTCAATGGCGGTTTTACTCGCAAATACTACAACCGTCCCAACCTCAGACAGAATGACATATTAGTCCGCTATCAAGAAAGCGATCGCGCTTACGGTCAAAATCTGGCAGCTACTTATATTACTACTCCCAATGGACAACAAGTACCTCTAAGTACCGTTGCTACTTTAAAGCGAGAATACGGTGCGACTTTAATCGAACACGTTAACGGCAAGCGAGTAGTTTATGTTAATGGTTACTATCGTAAATCAAGTCCTGCCTCAATGGATTTATCAATGGCGATCGCAATGCGGGCAGGAGAAGAGTTAGATTTCCCTCCAGGCTACGGTTTGGATTCGATGGGAGACATGACCGATATGATGATTGAATTCGATCGCCTCCTCAAAGGTTTGATTGTTTCTATAGTCTTGATTTACTTAATTCTGGTAATTCAGTTTGGCTCGTTTATCCAACCTTTAGTCATGATGCTGTCTATCCCTCTTCAACTAATCGGGGTTTTCGGCGCATTATTACTGGCTCAACAAACCCTTTCTTCTGTTTCTATTCTAGGAATTATTATTCTCTCTGGTATTTCCGTTTCCTCGGCCATTCTGCTACTAGAGTTGATTCTCACCAAGCGACAAGAAGGTGTACCCAGAGCCGAAGCTATACGTCAAGCGGGACCTGTACGACTTAAAGCCATCTTTATGACTACTTTGACCACCATGATTGTCATCGTCCGACTGGCTTTTTACCCCGAAACTGGGATGGATGCCTATTCTCCCATTGCCACAGTAGTTTTGGGTGGATTAACTGTTTCCACCCTACTGACTCTAATTGTGATTCCTATCGTCTATACTTTCGTAGATGACATTACTCAGGGGGTGAGTAAGTTAAGAAGTAAAAGACGTTCTTCGCACAAACGATTACCTCAAGTAGAATCTTAATCTATCAATCGTCAAAGCAATATTCAACGCTCAAATAATAATAGCGATCGTCAGTTAAAGATGAAACCAAACTCTTGACTCTCTAGTCGACTAGAGAGTTTATCATAGAAATCCTATAAACAAATCACCATAAACTGAACTAATAATGTCAAAACTATTATCTAAAATTACCGTTACTTCCATTGCCGTTGCAACTGTTCTCGGTGGAACATATTATTTTACTTCTACTCAGGGGGCGAATAAAGCAGTCAGCGTCAACAATTCTGCAATGGCTGAAGATACTGCTCAAGCTACTCTAGTAAGTGTCTGGGATAAAGAAACCCAACCAAATTATTCAGGAACAAAAGATATTACCGTATATCGCAGTCCCAATTGTGGCTGCTGCGGGGTATGGATCGAACACGCCCAAAAGCATGGCTTCAAAGTCAAAGATGTTAAAACTGAAGAGATGGAAGCATTGAAGCAGAAACATAATATACCTCCTGAATTAGCATCTTGCCATACAACTATTATTGATGGTTACGTCATGGAAGGTCATATCCCCGTTGATGACATCAAACGTTTTGTAACTGAAAAACCAGACTTTGCAGGTTTAGCCGTACCAGGAATGCCTTTAGGTTCGCCAGGAATGGAAGCAGGAGATATGAAACAACCATTTAATGTCTTAGCATTCAATCAAGAGGGGGAAGTCGAGGTATTCGAGGAACATCAATCTTACTAATACCAAAGTCTTTTCAATAAATTATGACTAAAATTAATCGTCGTCAGTTTCTAGCCTTAAGTGCAGGGGGTGCTGGATCTTTTGTCTTGGCTAGCTGTACTAGGGGACAGGTTGGTAGAGCGTCTTCGACCAATTCATCTCTTGATTCGCTGACCCTATATCAAAGCCAAAATGGTTTATTAGAAGTAGATTTAGAAGCTAGCGAACGTCTCGTTAATATTGGTGGAAAAGAGGCATATTTGCTTGCCTACAACGGACAAGTGCCAGCACCTCGTCTAGAAGCAAAGCCAGGGGATAAGGTGCGTCTTCGCTTTACCAACAACCTAACTCAACCAACTAACATTCATTATCACGGGTTACATATTCCCTTGACAGGTAATGCTGATAATGTATTCCTAAAAATTGAACCAGGTCAAAAACTAACCTATGAGTTTACAATTCCTGAAAATCATCCTTCAGGAACATTTTGGTATCATCCCCATCTGCATGGTTTAGTGGCAGAACAGTTATTTGGTGGTTTGGCAGGCTTGTTTATCGTGCGTGGGGAGTTAGACGAGATTCCCGAACTCAAGGCAGCTAAAGAAGAGTTTTTGGTACTGCAAGACTTTGCTTTAGATAATGATGGTAGACCTATGGGTTCGGGTCATATGTCCTTGATGGCAGGAAGAGAGGGAGACTTAATTACGGTCAACGGACAGCAAAATCCTAACTTTAATTTGCCTGAAAATGGATTATTACGCTTACGCATTCTTAATGCTTCGCCCTCTCGTTTTTATCGCCTAGCTTTAGAAGACCATGCTTTCTATCAAATTGCCACTGATGGTAATAGTTTAAGCGAACCCATCGAAGTACCTGAATTACTTCTCACACCAGGACAAAGAGCCGATGTTCTGGTTAAAGGAAACAAAAAATCGGGACAATATCGCTTGCTAAATTTACCCTACGATCGCGGAAGTATGGGTATGATGGGCGGTGGTATGATGGGCAGAAGAAACAACAGCGATGCACCTACAGCATTGGCAACTGTTAACTATGAATCTGCTGTGGAGTCTTTAGCTTTACCTACTAAACTTGCTTCTATCTCTGCATTGTCAGAACCTCAAACAGTCAGACGCTTTGAACTCAATCACGGCATGAGTCCTGCGGTGGGCATGGCGTTTTTAATCAATGGCGAACCCTACAGCCACGACATAATTCATACTAAAGTTAAACTCAATACCGTTGAAGATTGGGAATTAATCAATACGGGTGTTATGGATCACCCCTTTCATATACACGGCAATGCTTTTCAAGTTATCGATCGCAACGGTCAACCAGAATCTCTACTGGCTTGGCGAGATACTGTGTTAGTCAAACGAGGTGAAACCGTTCGCATTCGCATTCCCTTTAAAGATTTTGCGGGCAAAACTGTCTACCACTGTCATGTTCTAGATCATGAGGATTTGGGCATGATGGGTAATTTGATGATTGAGGCTTGACTCTACAGTTAACTAGAGTATTAAACATAAATCAATACACAAAAAACATCGCAACCATTATGAGTAAATCAACTAATCTTAAAATTTACGAGCATAATTGTCTATCCTCCTAAGTTATTCTGCATCAGAAACTTCTCGACTTGAACGGATAAACTTGGCTTGCCTATTTCGGCAAATTCATAACGGGCGCGTACTACTGGCTTGTTAAGTTTGAGCAAAGAATTTAGATCGCTAGGAGTGGCTGCTACAACTACGTCAGCTTCGGCATTGTTAATCGTTGCTTCGAGTGCTTTGAGTTGAGCGGGGAAATAACCCATGGCTGGCAATATCGGGCCGATATGAGGATAGCGGGCGTAAATTTCAGCAATTTCGGGAACGGCAGAAGTCCTGGGATCGACGATCGCTGCTGCCTGGGCGCGAGTGGCAGCCACATAGCCTGCACCATAGGGCATTCCGCCATGAGTGGTAGTTGGGCCATCTTCTACTACTAACACACGGCGATCGCGCACTGCTTCTGGGTTGTCTAATTGGATGGGCGAAGCACCACGAACAATAACTGCTTGAGGATTAACCCTCTTGACTGTATCGCTAACTTTTTGGACATCAGCATCAGCAGCCGAATCGACTTTAGCAATAATGACAATATCTGCCATCCGCAAGACAACTTCCCCTGGATGGTGAGTCGTTTCATTTCCAGGACGCAGGGAATCGGCTAAGACAAGATGCAGATCGGGTTCAATGAAGGGAAAATCATTGTTACCGCCGTCCCAGAGGATAATATCGGCTTCTTGTTCGGCTTTGTGGACAATCGACTCATAATCGACTCCAGCATAGACTATGTTACCCATATCTAGATGGGGTTCATATTCTTCTCGTTCCTCGATCGTACATTCGGCTAAAGCTAAATCTGCTTTAGTGGCAAACCTTTGTACTGCTTGCTTTTCTAAATCTCCGTAAGGCATGGGATGACGGATAACTGCCACCTTTAACCCTTTTTGTCTGAGTAACTTAGAAAGCCAGCGAGTGGTTTGAGACTTACCACAACCAGTCCGTACTGCCGAAACCGCAATTACAGGTACTTGAGCTGTTAGCATGGTTCGTTCTGGCCCTAAAAGTAGGAAATCTGCACCCGCTACCATTGCCCGCGATGCCAAATGCATTACTTCAGCATGAGTTAAATCGCTATAGGCAAATACGACGCAATCTATTTGCTTTTGACGACACAGGGATTCTAATTCAGTTTCAGCAACAATCGGAATACCTTTGGGATAAAGAGAACCCGCAAGACTGGGAGGATAGCGACGGTTAGCAATCCCCGAAATTTGTGCTGCGGTAAATGCGACTACTTCTGCTTCTGGGTCATGACGGTATACCTGGTTAAAATTATGAAAATCTCGACCTGCTGCCCCCATAATCACAATTCTCTTAGGCGATCCGCAGGCTACGCGATCGCTCGATCGCTTTTGACCATCCATAAAATTACTCCTTTGTCTGACAATCTATAAATTTCGAACTCCAAATTTCTCAAGATGGTTGCGTTGACCCCTCTAATAGATCTAAGTGCTTCTTAATCGTTTCTGGCTGCACTGTACCTACTTTCGACAATAAGACTGCACCAAAGCCAAATAAGTTAAGCATCAGAATAATCAAGCCTCCCGCGATCGGGATTAAACTAATAATGGCTAGGATAAGTATGCCAACAAAGAAGGGAACGAAGGCTTTTTCTCTACGAGGCAAAACCTTTTGACCAACCCAAAGTCCTGCGGCGATCGCACCAAGTAAACCCGCGACGGCGAAGGCTAAGTTAGCAATGGGAATGAGTAGAAAACCAAATATACTACCTGCGAATAAAGCTGTAGCTAAAGTTATTGCTACAATACCACCCAAACCCCACATCCCACTTTTAAATGGATGTTGGTACATAGTGGCAGTAATGCTTTGAAGATGACCAGGGAGTAGTAAAAGTAAGAATATGCCAAAAGCCAGGATAATTGTCAGAAAAGTTAAGGAGAAAAAGGCATGGGTTAAATAAATCGTGCCGAATAAGCCGAAACGATCTAAAAGTACTCCCGCATTACTGAAAATAACTACCTCATCCCCGCCAACCATCGCACCAGGCTCTTTAATAATCTCTCCACCGATAGCAACCGCATCTCCACCAACGCGAGCATTAGGCTTTAGGATGACATTACCGCCAATGGCTATGGCATCTGCGGTAACTTGCCCCTCATTTAGGATAGTGACATTTCCACCAATAGCGACTACATCCGTCATCACCTGTTTTTCTGCCACCGTAACATCAGTACCCATTTTAAAAATTTGGATATCATTATTCTTTTGAGCCACAGCAACTCCAGTAATCATAATTACCAAAAACGCTGCGACAAAAGCTAACAACAACTTTCTGATTTTTTGCCAATTCATTTTGATACTTCTCCTATTATTTGGTTAGTAGTTAATAGTTAATAGTTAGTGCTTGGTCGCTGCTAATTCTGACTTCTGTACGGACGAACCAGATCGCGTCTCTACTCGAGAACTTCATCGACAGTTCTTCTTGGGGTTGGTTTGGTTTCCTTGGCGTAACCTAATCGTAGTAATATTTGGGGATAGCCATTTTCGGGAAACATAGTCTGTAAATGCGATCGCAATTCAGGAATTTCAATAGGCTGATTGAAAAACGACGCCCAAACATCATCAATTCTGGCTCTGAGTAATAAATGTTCCAAAGCCTCTCCTGTTTCTAACCAATCGAGGGGGCGATCGCCTTTGCTGCCAATCAACATTAAAACTGGAGCATTTTTAGCCAGCCGACAATCTTTAGCTGACTGAGATTTGCCCAGATCGAAGGAGCGAATAGCCAGAGAAATTATAGGTGTAAACACATCTAATTTTTCGTTTATTCCTTGAGCATAGGCGGGAATACCATCATGACTAGGATTATTATGGGCGTGAACCCATTGTGATAATTCCTGACGAAACAATGGATCTGCCATTTGTAGGCGATCTCCGCGATCGATTAATTCAATTACCTTTGAGCGATTACTTTCGGGGATTATTGTAGTGGTAATTTCTCGCCAAGTACCTTCCGATTCAGTTGCAACTTCAAGTTCTGAAATTAAAGATGTAGGAAGTTCGCGATCTATAAAAGGAAGGCGATTAGTAGCTCTTTTTGAGATGGCTCTAAATAAATAGCTTTCTTCTTGTTTGATAATTCTCTTACTACCAAAACTTATTTTTGCTAATAAATCGGGAGTTTCTGGCTTGGGTAAAATCTCAACAATATCTCTATAGCCAAAATGGCGTATAGCAATACGAAGATTGAATAAAGCTGCACCACAACTCATCATCAGCTCGCGGTTATTGGGATCGACTATGGGTAAAGTACGAGTTCGATCGACATAAAGTTCAATGGTATTGTCAATTATTTTAAATAGCCAAGGTTGAGTATTATGACCTGATGGAGCTAATATTGCGTAATTGAGTAAGAATTTGAGCTGTTCTAAAGTTGTACCATCAGCGGGAAAGCCTGATTCTGCAATTTCCCACGGATTTAAAGCTAATTTTGACATGATATTTCTCCTATAAACTCACTACGGGAAGAGTTTTGCTGGTCGATTCGGAACTGCGGAAAATACTAACTACAGCGCGAAGGGTAAAAATAAATAGTGCTACAGCACCCAGAGAAAATAAAATATCTCCAGGCATTCGCAGCCATACCGTCCAGTGCATCCAGGGACTATTAATTACTGCTGCACTGCGGGCATACCAAGTGCCGTAATTGACCGATGCCACTAACTGATAAAAGCCACTGGGAATCAAGCCAAATACCAGCATGGCTACTAAACCACCATTAATCGACCAAAAGGAAAAGCGCAGTAGTTTTTCGTTCCAAGCTGATTCTGGGGTCATTTCTCGTAAGGCAAACAACATTAAGGCGATCGCCAACGCAACCATATACGCCAAATAAAGCCGAGTGTGCGTGAATGGGAGTCGTGTTAATTGCTTGGGAATAGTAAAGCACGATGGGCGGATTGATTAGAAAACCGAAGATCCCTGCCCCAACTAAGTTCCAAAAACAAGTAGCGAGAAAGAAACGCAACGGCCAGCGATAAAACCCTTCGGCTGCTTTGGTTAATTCTAAGGTTTTAACCACTTCAAAGCCGATTAAAGTTAGGGGGACTACTTCCAAAGCCGAAGCTACTGAACCCATCGCCGAAATAAATACGGGCGTACCTGCAAAATAGAGATGATGCAGAGTGCCAATTACGCCACTACCGAGATATAAAATAGTGGTCATGTAAGTCGCTCGCAGTGCCGAAGACTTACGCAAAAAGCCCAATTCACTGCACAGATAGGCAATCGTGACGGTAGCAAACACTTCAAAGAAGCCTTCAACCCAAAGATGCACCACCCACCAACGCCAATATTCGGCAATGCTCAAATGAGTATGATTGGTATACATCAACCCAGCCGAATAAAACAAAGGAATAGTAACGGCACTATAGAAAAAAAAGTGATTTAAACCAGTATGACTACCTTCTTTTTCTAGGGCTGGTTTGAGGGCGCGATACATCAGCCACAGCCAGAATACCATTGCGCCAATTAATAGCAGTTGCCAGACTCTACCAAGCTCGACATACTCATAGCCTTGATGTCCCCACCAAAAGCTAAACTTATTACCTAAAATACCTTGAATACTCGCCCAAGAACCAATCATTGCCCCGCCTACTACTATTGCCAAAGCAATCAGTAATCCGAGATTAGCAATGCCTTGTCTTTGAGGTTCTCTACCGAAGCGGGGGGCAAAATACAAGCCTGCTGCTAACCAACAGGTAGCAATCCAAAATACTGCAAGCTGTAAATGCCAGGTACGAGAAGCAGCATAGGGTAAAAACTGCTGTAGGGGCAGTCCATAAAAGCTATCCCCTTCCACTGCATAGTGTGCCGTAACCATCCCTGCGCCAATCTGGATTAAAAATAGTGCCATTGCCACTAGAAAAAAGAGAGAGGTAATCTTTTGACTGGCGGTTGTCTGAGGAATTACGGAAGCTTTGCTGGCAGGTAAAACGCTATTGTCTTCGGTTCGCAAATAGATAAACAGAAAAACTGCGATCGCACCGATCAAAACAATTACCGAAACAATCGACCAAATCAAAAACTGAGCGGGGGGTTGATTGCCAATCAGATCGTCGTGAGGCCAGTTAGCAGTATAGGAAAAAGGTGCGTTAGGGCGATTAGCTGCTGCCGTCCAAGCTGTCCAGGCAAAAAAAGCGGTAACGTTATGAATCTGAGTATTATCTTTAAACCAGCCGTCGGGAATGGAATGAACTCGCGAACCATGTGCCAAAAGTTCCTGATATTCTTTAAATGCTTGCTCGATCCCTTGAGTTTGAGCATCGGTTAACAATAATGCTTGAGTTTGAATATCGTAACGATTGGTTTTAAACTGTTCTTTCACCCTAGCCTGTAAACTAGCCCGTTCTGGTGCGGGTAACGCTGCTAAATCCGCTTGAGTAAAATTAGGATTATTATTTTCAATAACTCCTGCCGTCGCTAATCCCCAACGATGTAAAAAGTCAGCCGTCCAGTCTGGGGCGAGATAGCTGCCGTGTCCCCAAATACTGCCAATATGCTGTCCTCCTCTTGCTAAATAAGTTTCTTGACCTGTCTGGATTTCTGCTCCCCTCAGTACGATTTCCTGATGAGGGGAAACAATCGTTGCTGGTATTGGTGGGGCATTTTTCCAAATCGCAGCCCCTGCACCTAAGAGAACGGAAAAGCTAACAACGCAGATGAGCACCAACCATACGGGTAAATTCCAGCGCAGATTGGCTTTATTCTCAGTGAGGGGAGTATCTATAGTCGGATTAGCCATATTTAATTTTGCTTTTATTCCGAACAGTTTTGTTATGCCACTGTTCTAAATTCACTTTGAAGTTAAATCAAAAGTTTGAGAAACTTGTGAGGGGATATGCGATCTTTGTCTTTGTTCTCAACCTCAAGTCAAAAATACCAAATGGCTATAATAATTGCAAAATGGAATTAAAATCAAAATTACTCGCTCCTACCAAAGGAATATACTTATACGGTACTACCCCTCCAAGACAGGATTCATCGCCAGAAAAGATTCAGGCGATCGCCGAAAAATTAACGACCAGATTATCTAAACTAGACTTAGACGCGATTAATGTTTACGATATTCAGGATGAGCCAGGCAGGACTGAGATCTCCAGACCTTTTCCTTTTTCTCCTGTAGTAGATTCTAGAGAATACGCCCAACTCCTCCATAATTTAACAGGCACAGAAATTATTACTTACAAGTGCGTCGTTCATCAGCCAGACTTTCATGCCTGGTTGGATCGAACCTGGCAGCAATATAATCTTCGCTATCTGGCATTTGTCGGCGGTTCTTCGTCCAAAATGGCTTACCCAGGAACAACCCTAGCTCAAGCTGCTCAAATGACCACTGGACACCAGCACGATTTTGTATTTGGTGGCGTGATTCTTGCCGAACGTCATCTTAGCAAAGGGAATGAACATCTTAGATTAATCGAGAAATCCCGTTGGGGAATGCATTTTTTTACTTCTCAAGTAGTCTATCAGCCCCAGGCAACTATTAAGCTACTGCAAGATTATGCTCGGCAGTGTCAGGAACTCAATTTATCTCCTGTGCGAATTATTTTAACCTTTGCTCCTTGCGGACATCCCAAGACTTTACAGTTTCTAAAATGGTTAGGCGTAAATATTCCCCCACAAACCGAACGAGAAATTTTATCGGCTCAGTTTCCAGTTCAAAAATCGATTGAAGTTTGTTGTACAACTTTAAAGCAAATTTTAGAAGCGATCGAGCCTGGCACAGTTCCTTTGGGAATAAATGTCGAAAGCGTTTCTATCAAAAAAGACGAGATTGAGGCATCAATCGAGCTTTTCTGGGAATTGAAAAATATTTTAGCTAGTTTTTATCAATCCTGAGATTATGGCAAATTTGGCGATCTCTTTTTTCAGGGAGGTGAATTTAACCTGAGTAGATTATCTTAATTCCCAGAATTGTTAAAGATACGCGACCAGAATTGTTCTGTTCTTATAATTCTATGGCACTCTCAATATTTCGCACTAAGGCATTGGTAAATCTGGCTGCGGTCGAACCATCTACAGCATCATGGTCGAACAAGATTGTCAGATGCATTACATCTCTAATAGCGATCGCATTATTATTAATCCAGGGCTTTTTCATTATTGTTCCGATCCCGAAACAAAGGTTGTGAATACTTTTGGGTATAATCCAGCCTGGAAATTTTCCCGACATTCCTATATTTGTCATCATAACTGTTCCCATGTTTTTTTTCTTGGTAAAGGGATTCAGCAGAATGAACTTCCAGATAATTAACCTAATAAACTGCGGTAAATTGAAAAATATTTTATTGACATTATTTTGACTTTCACTATTGAGGACATAATCTATTTCTGAATCTACCTTTTGGCTTTTAGCCTGTTTAATTTCTCGATTTATTGACTCAATTGATTTTTTATTTACCTTCCCTATTACCATTGCCAGAGGAACTTTGATGCCATCAACTTCTTTTTCGATAGGCATTGAAATGTCAATATCATCAAAAATTATTTGTTTTCTGCCTTTAAAGTTTATGGCATGAATGTATTTATGAGCTTCAATTGTCGTGCCAATAACTTTGACCAACCAAGCAGTAAAATCATTCTAAGTGCATTTATGACTTTTCCTGCCAATTTTTCCTAATCTACACTTCAACTCAAAACTATTCATATTCCGTAGCATTACGCAATAATACTCACCTCGCCATAATCCATTCCAGCCAAAGCGTAAGCCTATTATCCCTCCTGCTAAATACCGATACATAGCATAGCGAGTATCAATATCCTCTTGTGCCTCTTTCATCAACTTTTTCGCTGCTTCGGGTTGGGAGTGCATCAACATCCGAAAACGATTTTCGGCATACATAGATTTTTCTCCAGGCTGTTTGGGAGCGTTACTATCCAGCAATAATGGGTTTTTATCCTGTTCTGTACGTCTAGGATCGTAGCGGTATAACAACCAGCGTCCCGAATCTACTAAAGCCTTTTGCTGCTGCATGGCGGTAGTCATATTGATGCCGTGAGCAATACAGTGAGAATAGGCAATAATCAGAGATACTCCTTCGTAGGCTTCTGCTTCTAGAAAAGCTTTTAGGGTATGTTCGTCTTTTGCACCCATAGCAACGCTGGCGACATAGACATTGCCGTAGGTCATTGCCATTAAGCCTAAGTCTTTTTTCGGTGAGGCTTTTCCCCCCGCAGCAAATTTGGCAACTGCACCTCTAGGGGTAGCTTTGGACATCTGCCCTCCTGTATTGGAATAGACTTCGGTATCCATGACAAGGATATTTACATTTTTACCGCTAGCTAGAACGTGATCCAGTCCGCCATAACCGATGTCGTAACCCCAGCCATCACCGCCGACAATCCAGACGCTTTTTTTGACCAGGTAGTCGGCTAGGGACAGGAGTTGTTTGATTTGGGTTTGTAGGGGTGAACGGTCGTTCACCCTTACAATGGTTTGTAATTTGTTTTTTAATTGGGTAATGCGATCGCGCTGTTCGCAGATATCCGCCTCATCTTTTTGTTCGGCATTTAAGATACTGCTAGCTAATTCTTCTCCTACCTCACCTGATAAAGATTTAAGTAATTCAGCAGCAAATTGAGCCTGTTTATCGATGGAAACGCGGAATCCTAAGCCAAATTCAGCATTGTCTTCAAATAGAGAATTAGACCAAGCAACCCCTCTACCTTCTGCGTTATGACGTCCAAGGAGTAGTGGGTAAGTTACCGCCATAGATCGAAGAACAGCCAGTAGCATTTGCCACCAAAGCGCGATCGCCAAATAGCTGACTCATTAGTTTGAGATAGGGTGTTTCACCACACCCCGCACAAGCCCCTGAGAATTCAAACAAAGGTTCTTGCATCTGCTGTTGATTAATTTTGTGCAGATTTAACTTAGTTCTGTCTGGGTTGGGAATATCTAAGAAGAAATCCCAGTTTTCCCGTTCTTGTTCTTTTAAGGGTAGGTGAGGCTGCATATTGATTGCTTTCAAGCGTGGTTGGGATTTGTTTTTGGCAGGGCAAACATCGACACAGATACCGCAACCCGTACAATCTTCTGCTGCTACCTGAATCGTAAATTTTAAATCTTTCCAGTCATGTTCCCTAGCATCGGTAGATTTAAAACTAGCTGGGGCATTCTCTAGCTGTTCGGGTTCGTAAACCTTGCTACGAATCACCGCATGGGGACATACCATGACGCATTTACCACACTGAACGCAAACATCTTCATCCCAGACGGGTATCTCTTGGGCAATATTGCGTTTTTCCAGCTTAGAAGTGCCAGTGGGATAAGTCCCATCACAGGGTAAAGCACTTACAGGAAGACTATCTCCTTCACGGGCGATCGCTTTTCTAATAAATTCGGGTGCGGTATCGGGTATGGAATTGGAGTCGGGCGTATCGCCATACGCCCCTACATTGCCGATCTCAACCTCGATACAAATTATCTAAGGTTGCATCGACGGCTTTGAGGTTCATCTCAACTATCTGCATCACCCTTTTTACCGTAGGTTTTACGAATTGATTCTTTTATCGCTGCTATTGCTTCATCTTCAGGCAATACGCCAGACAAGGCAAAGAAACACACCTGCATGACTGTATTAATTCTATTACTCATCCCCGCTTCGCGAGCAACCTTATAGGCATTAATTGCGTAGAACTTCAGTTGTTTATCGATAATTTGCTGTTGGATCTGTTGTGGTAACTGACTCCAAACTTCTTCTCGACTATAGGAACTATTGAGTAAAAAAGTTCCGCCTAATTCTATGGCATCAAGAACGGGTAGTTTTTCTAAAAAGTTCCATTGATGACAGCCCACAAAACTAGCTTTGTTTACCAAATAAGTAGAATGAATCGGTTGTGAACCAAAGCGCAAATGAGATACAGTTACCGAACCAGATTTTTTGGAATCATAGACAAAGTATCCTTGAGCATAGTTATCGGTAGACTCGCCAATAATCTTAATCGTGTTTTTATTTGCCCCCACAGTGCCATCCGAACCCAATCCGTAGAAGATGGCGCGAACAATATCTTGTGGTTCGGTAGAAAAGTTGGGGTTATATTTTAAGCTAGTGTGAGTTAAATCGTCATTGATGCCAATGGTAAAATGATTTTTTGCTTTATCCTGGGCTAAATTATCGAACACGCCTTTAATCATGGCTGGGGTAAACTCTTTGGAAGACAGTCCATATCTGCCGCCGACAATTTTAGGCAGAGATTTACCATTAGATGTTTCGACAAATGCGTTAACTACATCTAAATATAATGGTTCTCCTGAACTACCTGGTTCTTTGGTGCGATCGAGAATCGCGATACTTTTAACAGTTTTGGGTAACGCTTCGGCAAATCTTTGGATATCAAAAGGACGATATAGCCTAACTTTAACCACACCTACTTTTTCATCCTGTACATTGAGATAATCCACCGTTTCCTGCACAGTTTCACATCCCGAACCCATCAAAATAATTACCCTCTCCGCTTGCGGATCGCCGTAATATTCAAATAACTGTATTGCCTACCTGTAACTTTAGCAAACTCATCCATTACCGTCTGAGTAATTTCGGGACAGGCTTGATAGTAAGGATTGACGGTTTCCCTAGCCTGAAAGAAAACATCGGGATTTTGTGCCGTACCTCTGATAACTGGGCGATCTGGAGTTAAAGCTCTTTGACGGTGAGCAATAATATCATCTTCATTGATTAGCGATCGCATTACTGCTTCATCCAGTAATTCAATCTTCTGAATCTCATGGGAAGTACGAAAACCATCAAAGAAATGTAAAAAGGGAATGCGCGATCGCAATGTAGCAGCAGTAGCAATTAAAGCCATATCCTGCGCTTCCTGCACTGATGCCGAACACAGCATGGCAAATCCTGTAGCGCGAGTTGCCATCACATCACTATGATCGCCAAAAATGGAAAGTGCCTGGGCTGCAACAGAACGGGCTGCTATGTGAAATACTGTAGGCGTTAGTTCCCCAGCAATCTTATACATATTGGGAATCATCAACAACAATCCCTGAGAAGCGGTAAAAGTAGTAGTTAATGAACCAGTCTGTAATGCCCCGTGAACCGCACCCGCTACTCCGCCCTCGCTCTGCATTTCTACTACTGTCGGCACTGTACCCCAGAGATTCTGCTTGCCTTGAGATGACCAAGTATCAGCCCACTCACCCATCGGTGAAGAAGGGGTAATGGGATAGATGGCAATTACTTCATTGAGGGGATAAACTACGCGGGCAACGGCTTCATTACCGTCGAGGGTTGCATAGGTTTTGGTTATTTCAAAAGATGATTGTCTTGGGATCGATTCGCAGTCATAACTAATTTTTCTCCTAGAGTCACAACTTTGAAGAGTATCTGTATCCCAAGTTCACTTTGAAGTTAAGCAAAAAGTTTGAAGATGTTGTGAGGAGATGCGATTGCGGAGCTAGCCGTCCTAAAGGATACCGCTTCGCCCTAAAGGATACACCTTCGGATAAGACTGAAAGGAATCCTTTAGGGCATATAGGCATCGCTTTTTCAAAACCCAATTTGTAACAATCCACAGAATAATAACTTATTCTTTTCAAAATCAAAGCCAAATTATAATTTGGCTACGGTCAACCGTACATCTAAGATCAATGAAATTTAAAAATTCCTTGACTATTCAATTGATTTGGCAAAAATCTAATTTTGTTACAATAGTTATTTTTGGCTATAGTTTGTTTTGGATGCCAACCACATTAGCCGACTCAAAAGTTAACGAAATCAAAGTCAGCATGGGAAACAGTAGCGGGGAATTAAAGTTTTTTCCCAGTAGCATACAGCTAGAAACTGGAAAACCATATAAATTACTGTTAAATAATCCCAGCCCTGTCAAACACTATTTTACGTCCAAGGATTTTGCCGATGCTAGCTGGACTAAAAAAGTGCAGGCGGGTAAGGTTGAAGTTAAAGGAGCAATCCACGAGTTAGAACTTCAACCAGAGGCAGAAGCCGAATGGGTTTTGACTCCTATGCGAGCGGGTACTTACGAATTACATTGTTCGATTGCAGGTCATGCTGCTGCGGGGATGGTTGGCGAAATTGTTGTGAATTAACAATTCTATAGGCTTAAGCTAGCGATGTCGCTCAAATTTTCTCAGGATATCAAGCTTTTACTAACAAAATTAGCTACCAAACCCCTAACCATCGCCGAATTATTTCAAACAACTGGTGAACGAGGAATTAGCTTAATTATGGCATTGTTGGTATTGCCTTTTCTATTTCCTATGCCTCCTGGTTTGTCTGGGGTAATAGGTATTGCCTGTTTTTGTATGGCAATTCAAATGGCACTAGGCAAAAAAACGCCTTGGCTACCAAAGTTTGTAGCTCGGTTTAAGTTTCCCCGCAGCCTAAGTCACAATCTGCTGAAGAATCTGCGACGCATTACGGTTTGGTCAGAAAAAATCACTCGCCCACGCTGGCAACAATTAACAAATAGTATTCACACCCAAAGAATTAATGGTTTTTGTATTGCATGGCTATCGATTTTGCTAATGTCACCAATTCCTTTTACCAATCCTCCTCCTGCGATCGCCATTTTGTTTTTGACCGTGGCTACTCTGGAAGCTGATGGTTTGCTGATGTGTGTCGGCTATCTACTAACTCTGGCGAATACAGTGCTTTTTATTTTTATTGGTTACGCCGTCTGGCAAGCCCCTCAACTATTACCCAAGTTTTTTAGCAACGGACTTTCTTAAACATACTCTATTCAAAAGAGATCGCCATAATCTTGAGAAATGTATTACCTATTAGCCACTTACTTTTTACGATAGACAAGCTGGTATCAATTTTATTATAGATTAAATTGCTAATTTCAAAATCTAAATATTAATTTTCAAAATCATAGCAGTTGGTAAAAATATGTTTCATTTACTGCTTATTTAAAAGGAATAAAGATATATTATTTATAGAAGCCAATAGAGCTTCTCCTGACAGAAACAACAGGTTCACCTACATTTAATAGAGGAGGTAAAATAATCTGTTTTATTTAAAATCTGTCTCGTTCTCGAAAAACAGCAGCACTCAACTAAAAAGCTGATATTTCCTTATTTAGCAAGAAGAGAGTTAATTTACCAAACAGAATTAAATGGTAAAACTCTAATTCAAATCGATTAGAAAAGGAAGTTTCTCGGTTAATATAGCTTGGGTGTTGTTGTTTTATAGATATATCGGCTTCATGCAAGGGATCTAAAGTATCGGCGCCAACAAACGAGATACTCTAGCAGCAAGCCTAAACCAAAAAGGTTTCTTGTGATATGTATTAAGATCGACCAGACTAGAAGAGCCTAAATCTTTTAGCAGCATGGTTTCAACGCTGCGGATAAATTCTCGGTCGATCGCAAAGGTCATGACCTCAAAGTTGAGAAAAAAGGAACGATTATCCAAATTAACCGTTCCCACTCCTGCTATATCCTCATCGACCAAAATAACTTTCTGGTGCATAAATCCAGAACGATAGCGATAGAGCTTAATTCCTACCGATCGCATTTCTGTATAGTAAGAAAAAGAACACAAGTATGCAGTTAGATGGTCGGCAAAATTAGGTAAGACAATCCTTACATCCACACCTCTTAGTGCAGCTAGCTTGAGAGCATTGAGAATAGAAGTGTTGGGAACAAAGTAAGGACTGGCAATCCATAGGCGAGTTTGCGATCGCTCGATTAAACTAAGCCAGAATAAATTGCAGTTATCTAACCCGTCGGCGGGTCCTGTGGGTAAAATTAATGCTGTGCGATTGCATTCTTCTGCCTGTGCCTGCCAGGATACCTGCGGTATCTCCCTAGTTACCCAGTACCAATCTCCGAGAAAAACGCTTTGCAAACAATGAACCCCCACACCTCGAATTTTAAGGTGGGTATCGCGCCATGAACCATATCGAGGATTTTTGTCCAAATACTCATCACCAATATTTAAGCCACCCGTAAAAGCGACTTTTCCATCCACAATCAAAATTTTGCGATGGTTGCGAAAGTTAATCCGAAAGCGATTGCCCTTTCTTCTGGTACTGCCAAAACCAACTACATCAATACCATACTGTCGGAGAGATTTAAGGTAACTGCGTGACAGCTTCCGCGAGCCAATTTTATCGTAGAGTAAACTTACTCTTACTCCTTTTTGTGCCTTGTCAATTAGAGCCTGCTTAAACTCATTTCCCATGCGATCGCTATTGATAATATAAGATTGTAGCAATATATAGTCTTGAGCTTGGGCGATCGCCTGTAGCATTTCTCCATAGGTTTGTTGACCATCAATCAGTAGCTCAATCTTATTGCCAGTAGTAAAAGGAAGGGGGGTAAATACCTCTGCCAGCTTGGCAATGGTAGTTAATTTATCAGGCAGCACGGCTTTATACTCCAAGATTGAACCGTATGCCTGACTAATCAAATCGTGCTTTTGGGCATAAGCTTTTTGTAAAGCCTTAGCGTATTCTGAAAACTCGTTCTTACCTAAAATCCAATAGAGAGGAATTGCCACCCAGGGAAAAGTAATCAAAGATATGCCCCAAGCGATCGCGCCACGGGAAGAACGCACCACCATTACTGCATGGGCAGCAGAGATAACTCCCAACCCATATACAATTATCGTTGCAATGCTATAGATTGAAACCAGGTTAATCCCAAGCAGCATATATTTCTCAGCAAACTAGATAAAAAGCTCGACTAATAAGGGATTATGATCTGAAGAGGCAAAATCATCCATTACCTTGGCACTAGCTCTCTTTTGTCGAAATCCTCGATAGAAAATATAGTCTAGGGGGGGCGACAACAAAAAGCGTTTGATCTTCCAAGATTCTGCTAAAGGGAAGTCAACCAAGCTCAAACCTAGTCTAAGGGTCATCTGCAATAAAATTTGCCAGCGAGATTGATTCCAAGTATTGAAATCCCCAGAGAATATTACTGCCCCTTTATGTCGGCTGATTATTGCTTCTATTTCCTGTAGCTGTGACTCAAATTTGCTGGTTTCAACAAAATTAATTAGATGGGTATTAATCGTGAGTAAAGTATCATCACCCAAAGAATATTCGACAAACAAAGATACTTTGGGAGTATCGCTGATAGGTTCTTGGTGTTGGGTAATTTTGGCTTGACTACTAAGGCGATCGCTTTTGGTCGCAGTCAGAACCCCAGAGTAAGTATTGTCCAAGGTATCAATTAAATTTGGGGCAAAACTCCAGCCCATTGATGCCAGTTCGGGTATTTGCTGCTCGATTGCACAGAGGCGTACTTCTTGCAGAAATATCTTGTCTGGCTGATGCTGCTTGACAATAGCTAAAAAATCTCGACTCCAAGAGCGATCTTGGTTATTTTTAGCAATATTCCAGCTCAAAACCTTGATTGAATTAGAATTTAAACCAACTGGATTTGGATGAGCGCGATCGATAGTACCTTCAGCAACCTTACCAAAACGATGAGTGGGGCTAATTTGCTTGAGATAGGACAGTGGACTTTGTTCTTTTAGATCGAACATTAATTACGAGTTATTTAGCTTAACCTTAGTCTAACATTGCGAGACAGTCCATTGCGGGATCCGCTTCGCATATCGAAGGTGTATCCGTTGGGGGTCAGATGCGGACGAAGGTCCTTTCTCCCGTTGTAGGAACTGTCGAGGGCGTGGTAGCGACTAGTTCGGTGCGTAAAACCGAAAGGCACTATAATCAACTGTTGCCGAAACTAGCTACTAAACCTATTTAAAACCGCATCACATTTTGCCGCCATTATAAAATCGTTATGATGCAGTGCCTTAAGAGCGTGAGTCCACCAAGTAACAGTTACTTTGCCCCACTCAGTGAGTAAAGCAGGATGATGTCCTTCTGCTTCGGCTAGTTCGCCAATTTGATTGGTAAAAGCTAATGCACTCTTAAAATCAGGAAACTGATAAATCCTTTGCAAACGCAGCTCACCATTTTCGGTAATCAGATTCCAGTCGGGAATCTGCGTTTTATAAGTACTAATTTCTTCTGCTGTAGCGGTGGGTAGGCTACCCGTACAGGGAACGCACTTTTGTTCTAGTAGTCCTGTCATTGCTTTTACTCCTTAACTTTTGATTGTGTGGGCGATTGCCCTATTTCCCCTTCGCAGTAGCCTAAGTCATACATACTAGCTGCCTGGGGATCGTGTTCTGGAGATTGTTTTGGTTTTCCTTCCCAAGCATCAGCTTTACCTTTGTCGAGCCAATCGCGATCCGTAAGGCTACGCGCAGCGTGAGCGTTCATTAAATCATTAGAGACGTTATCCATAATCGTTTGCCTCTTGTTTTATTTATCTATACCTTTGTTATATCAGTTTTTTCTAAGAACTGGTTGCGGGTTTTGAATATAGTTGAGAGAAGATATTGAACAACAAGACCAGATAAAATGACTTGAACCACTTTAACTTAGATCGCTGATATTCTAGATAGATATAGGCTTTCAGACAAATTTACCCAAGGAATAAAACCCGCAACCAGCTGTATGTTTGCACGGCATTATGCCCATTTGTATTACTAGATTGGCGATCGCAATTCGGTGGATTATCAACGCCAAGATTCAAACATAGCGCTTATTTTGGCTTCAGGAATTAATATTTTGGCAAGCTTAATCTAACTTTTCAAACCTGGCAATAAATAGTAGCCTAAACAGTACTGAATCAAATCAAAATAATGTCTAGGCAAAGAACCAGAATTGGATTGTGGATAGCAGCATTATTAACTGGTGCGGTAGGTCTAGCTAACTTACTTTCAGCGGTAACGCCAAGTTTGCCCGAACGAGTGGACTGGCTAGAGCAATTCTTTCCCTTTGAAGTTAGGGCAGGAGCGCATCTATTTGCTGCCATTAGCGGTTTTTTCCTGTTAGTCATCGCAGCCAATCTACTGCGTCGCAAACGCCTTGCCTGGTTAATCGCTATTGGCTTACTGATAGTATCAATTTTAAGTAACCTGCTCAAAGGTTGGGATTACGAAGAAAGTTTGCTGGCAATTATACTGTTGGGGCAGCTTTTATGGATGCGATCGACTTTTACTGCTCGTTCGGATCGTCCTTCAATCGTTCAAGGTATTCGGGTACTTGCGATTGCCATAATATTTACTTTAGTTTACGGTACTCTAGGGTTCTATTGGTTAGACCGTCACTACTCAACCACTTTTCGTTTGGGAGAAGCAGTCAAGCAAACTCTAGCAATATTTTTTACGGATAATAATCTGGGACTACAGCCTACTTCTCGCTTTGGCAGTTTCTTTATAAATTCAATCTATATCATCGGCGCGGTAACGCTACTTTATGCCCTGTGGATGCTGTTGCGACCAGTATTACTCCACAACGAAGCAACGTCAAAGGAAAGACAACGAGCCAGAGAACTGGTCGAAAAATATGGCAATTCTTCCTTAGCGCGGTTTGCCCTACTAGATGATAAATCCTATTACTTTAGTCCTTCTGGTCAAAGCGTCGTGGCATACGTGCCAAAAGGTAGAGGAGCGATCGCTTTAGGCGATCCCATCGGTGCAGTAGAAGACCGCAGCGAGGCAATAGTAGGTTTTAAGCAGTTCTGCGCCCTCAATGACTGGCAACCCGCTTTCTATCAAACTTTACCCGACGATTTGGAGCTATATCAGTCCCTTAATTTTAAAACCATAAAAATTGGCGAAGAAGCAACGGTAGACCTCAAGGCATTTACTCTCCAGGGAAAGGCGGGTAAAAACCTACGTCCAGCAATCAATAAGTTTAATAAGCTGGGTTATAAAGTCCAGTTTCATGCCCCACCCATAGCCAATGAATTATTACTAGAACTAAGAGCCATTAGTAATCAGTGGTTGGAAGAAATGGCAGGCTCGGAAAAAAGGTTTTCTGTGGGCTGGTTTGATGATAACTATATTAGAGACTGTGAAATTGCTGTGGTTCACAATCAGCAGGGAAATCCTGTGGCATTTGCCAACATTATTCCTGAATATCAGCGCCATGAAATTACCATCGATCTGATGCGTCATCTACCAGAAATGGAAAATGGCACGATGGACTATCTATTTATTTCGATGTTTGAACATTTTAAACAGGTCGGTTACGATACTTTTAATCTAGGCTTGGCTGCTTTATCTGGAGTAGGGGAAGCAGTCGGTTCGTCCTCCATCGAACGAGGAATGCACTACCTCTACGAACATTTAAACCAGTTCTATAACTTCCAAGGATTGAGAGCCTATAAAGATAAGTTTCACCCCCAATGGGAGTCACGCTATCTAGTTTATCCTCAGTTAGCTGCTCTGCCTGATGTGGTAGTGGGATTAGTTAGAGCCGATTCTGGCGATCGCCTACAGGATTATTTAGGGACACAGTTTTTAAGTACCGCCGTTGCTGGCTGGTTCAAAAGATTGAGCAAGATTGCACCTATATTATTAACCCTGGCACTTTTTGCCCTTTCGATTTGGGCGATTTCTCAAGAGCTACGCAAGTATAGCTTACAAGATGTATTTAGTAGTTTAAATGCAATTCCCAATCGGTATCTTTTACTAGCGATCGCCTTAACCGCAATTAACTATCTGTTACTGACGGGATACGATACCTTGGCGGTGCGCTATGTAAGCCTGCCTTTATCCTATAAACGCAGTAGCTTAGTGGCAGTTATTAGCTATGGAATTAGCAATAGCGTTGGTTTTGCCCTACTTAGTGGCAGTGCAATCCGCTATAAATTTTACTCAGCGTGGGGTTTTTCGGCTGCCAAGATTGCCCAGATAATTACCTTCTGCAATCTCAGCTTTTGGCTGGGCTTGTTTGCCGTAGGGGGTGCGGTTTTTGCCTTTAGTCCCCTGACAATACCTAAACAGCTCAATTTACCGTTTTCATCTGTACGTCCAGTCGGGTTTATTTTCCTAACAGTTATTATTGCTTACTTACTTTGGAGTGGATTGAGTCAAAAGCCTTTAAAGATTAGAAACTGGGTATTGCCTCATCTACCCTTCAAGCTATCTTTGGCGCAGATTATCCTAACATCTTTTGACTGGATGTTTGCAGCAGGGGTACTCTATGTATTGCTACCCGTACCGAAGCATTTTTCTTTCTTTGGCTTTTTTGGCATTTATTTATTAGCTCAAATAGCAGGAATCCTGAGTAATGTTCCTGGGGGATTAGGAGTATTTGAAACAGTATTAATCTTGTTACTTTCTCCACCTATTCCCTCTAATCAGCTACTAGGTGCGCTTTTAGCCTACCGAGGTATTTACTATTTTCTGCCCTTGATTATTTCGATCTTAATGCTGGGCTGGCATGAGTTGCAGCAGCGACGTACTCGTAAACAGGCAAAAACTTCTTAATCGTTACAAGTCCGACATAGTAGTGATACAGCTCGTGGTTAATCCGATCGTATTCAAGCTTTTATTGGAGTAGATGCAGCCATGAAAACATCAATCAAGCCAAAGGCGTTGTTGTCTCAGATGATCGGCGGAAAAAAAGTGTTAAGTAATGATTTTTTGTCCCCCAGCAAAAATGATAATTCTGACTCAATCTACGAAGTCGGAGTGTTTTCTAATTATCGAGATGCCAAAGTAGCATTGGAAGAACTTGAATAGGCTGGTTTTGCGCTTCATGATAGGAGTTATTTAATACTTAAATTTCTTTCCTCACAACATCTTCAAATTGTTTGTTTAACTTAAACTCGAAGAAGTATCCCAGACGATTATAGACCTGTAAAAATAAAATACTTAGTAGCCGAGGTATCAAACATGAATACCAAACCAGTATGGCGAATTTTAGTCTCAACAATAGTAATGTTAACTTTGGCAGCTAGCCCACTCACTGCTGAAGAACCTCTCGACAATATGGAAAAGTAATTAGCCTCAATACACGGACATCTAGAATCGGAAATTTTTAAAGAACTCATTTCGCGATCGAAATGGATCGAGAATTAATATTAGTGGTCAAGAAGCAATAATTGCTCGTGAAATCAAACAAGGAGACAAAACTCTCGTACTAAGAGATAAGGACGGCTTTTCTATGCGATCGACTATCTAAACATAAAATTACACCCAAAACCAGCAAAATTCATAGTGATATCATTTCGATGCTACAGCAACGAGAAACGCTATAGAAGTCCGCTGAGCACTATTTGGTACTTAGCAGAACAAGATTTTTTTATTTTTTTTTTTTTTTTTTTTTTTCATTAAAAAGAAAAGGTTGTTGTATTAGTCTATGGAAATATCGTCAAGAACATAATCAAATAAAGAGAAAACTACTCTTGCGCTTATTTTTGAGTATCAATTCTTATGTGAATGACACTAACTAAAAACATAAAATATGACCACCACTAAAGAAAATCTCAAAATACATCCCAGTGGCGATAAGCGATTTCGGATGCTGACAGCAACGATGAAACGCTATCAGTATTCCGCTGATGCACTAATTGAAGTACTTCATCAGGCACAAGAGCTATTTGGTTATCTAGAAGAAGATTTGCTACTTTATATCGCCCATAGTCTTAAACTTCCTCCCAGTCGTGTTTACGGCGTGGCTACTTTCTATCATTTTTTCTCTTTAAAGCAGAAAGGAGCGCATACCTGTGTTGTTTGTATGGGTACGGCTTGCTATGTGAAGGGGGCAGCTAATCTGTTGGCAACTTTAGAACAACAGAATCAAATTAAAGTAGGAGAAACTACCCCTGACGGTCAATTATCTCTTGTCACTGCTCGATGTTTAGGTGCTTGCGGTATCGCCCCTGCGGTGGTGGTTGATGGCAATATTGAGGGTCATCAAACTGTTGAATCTGTTCTTTATCGACTTGAGGAGTGTCTGCACGGTGGATCTTAAAGAATTAAAGGCGATTGCCGATCGAGAACAACAAAAACAACAAAAAACCTTTATTCGTTGCTGTACTGTAGGTGGCTGTTTATCGGCTAATGCACTTGCAGTAAAAAAGCGGTTGGAAGAAACTGTTGGCGAATCTGGTTTGGAAGGACAAGTAGAAGTTGCTAATGTTGGCTGTATGGGCTTATGCAGTAAAGCCCCCTTAGTCAGAGTCGATCCCGCAGGAACACTGTACGATCGCGTCACGACCGATAACGCCTCTGAGATTATAGATTCTATTTCTGGCAAAGAAAATACAGAGTCATCCCTAAAGCCATCAAACTATCAACCAGACAGCCATCCCTTCTTTACCAAACAACTAAAGATTGTTTTAGAAAATAGCGGCAAGATTGACCCAGAAAAAATCGGAGAATATATCGCTGCCGATGGTTATCTGGGATTACATAAAGTCTTACGAGAAATGAATCCCGAATTAGTAGTAGAGGAAATTTCTCGTAGTGGTCTGAGGGGTCGCGGTGGAGCGGGATACCCGACGGGACTAAAATGGGCGACGGTAGCCAAAACACAAAGCAAACAAAGGTATGTAATTTGTAATGCCGATGAAGGAGATCCAGGGGCATTTATGGATCGTAGCGTGTTGGAAAGCGACCCCCATCGCGTCATCGAAGGTATGGCGATCGCAGCTTATGCCGTAGGTGCAACCCAAGGCTATATCTATGTTCGAGGTGAATATCCCTTGGCAATTAGTCATCTTCAGACCGCAATACGTCAAGCTAAACGATTGGGTTTGCTAGGCAGTCAAATCTTTGAAGCTACCT
This sequence comes from uncultured cyanobacterium, assembly GCA_963799375.1. Lineage (GTDB taxonomy): Bacteria > Cyanobacteriota > Cyanobacteriia > Cyanobacteriales > Xenococcaceae > Waterburya. The sequence continues at coordinate 108,419 of CAWCWY010000020.1, read as the reverse complement.
TTGATTTCAAAATCGATATTCGTATTGGTGCAGGAGCGTTTGTTTGCGGTGAAGAAACGGCACTAATGGCATCAATCGAAGGAAAAAGGGGCATTCCACGTCCGCGTCCTCCATACCCTGCCGAATCAGGTCTGTGGGGTTGTCCTACCCTAATCAATAATGTCGAAACCTTTGCCAACATTCCTACAATTATTCGTCGGGGGGCAGATTGGTTTTCTAGTATTGGAACTGAAAAAAGCAAGGGTACAAAGGTTTTTTCCCTGGCTGGCAAAGTTTGTAATACAGGCTTAATTGAAGTGCCGATGGGTATTACCATGCAAGAAATTGTCACGGAAATGGGTGGCGGTGTCCCCAATGGAGGCGCAGTCAAAGCTGTACAAACGGGAGGTCCATCAGGGGGATGTCTTCCTGCTACTGTATTTGATACTCCTGTTGATTACGAGTCTCTCAAAGAATTGGGTTCAATCATGGGTTCTGGTGGAGCAATTGTCATGGATGAATCGACAAACATGGTTGATGTAGCTCGCTTCTTTATGGAATTTTGTATGGATGAGTCATGTGGTAAATGTATTCCCTGTCGTGCGGGAACGGTTCAGCTATATCAGTTACTTACTAAAATTCATGTAGGAAAAGCGTCTCTCAAAGACTTGGAAAAGTTAGAAGAACTCAGTGATATGGTTAAGCAAACCAGCCTGTGTGGTTTGGGACAATCCGCGCCAAACCCTGTTTTTAGTACTCTGAGGCACTTTCGAGATGATTATTTAGAATTAGTATCAGGTTGAATTCTAAAATTTTCTGCTCGGATTATTTCAAATTTGCTTTTTTGTTTTATCTTTAACTACCGAAAAGGATATCAAGATCCAAAAAGATCTTTTCAACTTCTTTCATCCTAAATCTGATCTTGTTGTTCAATATCTTCTCTCAACTATATTCAAAACCCACAACCAGTTCAACATGAGCAATATGCGTTGTCAGGTAAATATTTCGATCTAGATATTAAGTAGTTAATCAAGCATTAACTTCATAACCAAACCTTTTTTGCTCACAAATTCTTCAAAGTCTTGTCATAAGATTTCAAAAGAAAGTTTGGCAGGGTCTTTAACGATCGATCCTTTAGAGTATGAGTAAATACAAGCATTAGTAATGAAATTTGTAGATGAATATCGTGATAGTTCAATAGCCAATAAATATGTAGCAGCGATCGCCAGTATAACTACTCGTCCCTGGACGATTATGGAAATTTGCGGTGGTCAAACTCATTCAATTGTTAAATATGGCATCGATCGATTACTTCCCTCAGAAATTACTTTGATTCATGGTCCTGGCTGTCCTGTTTGCGTTACCGACCTTGATATAATCGATCGCGCGATCGCCTTAGCGTCTCGTCCAGAAGTTATTTTCTGCTCCTTTGGGGATATGTTACGAGTCCCTGGTAGCGATCGCCAAAATTTACTAGCGGTTAAAGCCCAAGGTGGAGATATACGAATAGTTTACTCTCCCTTAGATGCCTTGGAAATTGCCCAAAAGAACCCAGAAAAAGAAGTTGTTTTCTTTGCAGTAGGGTTTGAAACTACCGTTCCCTCAACGGCAATGGCAGTTTGTCAAGCTAGCCATTTAGGAATTGAGAACTTTTCTTTGCTGGTAGCTCATGTGCTTGTTCCACCAGCAATGGAATTGATTTTGGCTTCTCCCGATAATTGTGTGCAGGGATTTTTGGCTGCTGGTCATGTTTGTACCATAACTGGATATGAAGATCTTCAGGCGATCGCCTTACAGTATGAAATCCCCATTGTAGTGACAGGGTTTGAACCTGTAGATATTCTTCAAGGCATATATATGTGCGTTAAGCAGTTAGAGACAGGTGTAGTGGAAGTAGAAAACCAGTACTCTCGCTCGGTTAATTTTGTGGGTAATAGAACAGCACAACAGTTAATCTTAGAAATATTTGAAACCACATCCCGTCAATGGCGAGGCATCGGCGAAATAAATAATAGTGGTTTGAAGTTAAAAGATGAATACACTCTATTTGATGCTTCAAAAAGATTCAAGTTGAAAAAGTATGAGACTAAAGAATCATCAGGCTGCATCAGTGGAGCAATCCTACAGGGAATTAAAAAGCCCCATCAATGTCCAGCATTTGGCAAAGGCTGTACTCCAGAACATCCTTTAGGTGCGCCAATGGTTTCTTCTGAGGGGGCTTGTGCTGCTTATTATCGTTATCGGGAATTGGTGAGTAGTTATTAGTTCTTAAGTTTTTAGAGGAGTCACAAAATGAAGTCACAGACAGATGAAATTAAACAAATTGCTGCCCAGTTACTTGGAGGAATGTTGGCTAATCCTCACACTTACCAGGTTTATTCTACAGAAAGCGGAAAGTTGAGTAGAGAGCAGGAGCAAGAATTAATTAAAATAGCGATCTCCCTAGCCGAATCTCTGGTGGAAAAAACAGAGGCTCGTATCAAAGAACACTTGAAACATGATTTTTTGCGGGAGGGAAGCGATAATGAGATTTCGGCATAAGAGGCTGATAGTAATACTGCTAGCGAGTTTCTGGCTATGCTTTAGTCCTCAAGCGATTGATTATTTAGCTTTACCAGCCTCTGCTGCTATTGAACAACAGGCAGTTATCCCAGAAAGCCTTAAAGTAATTAATAATTTTGAGGATGAAACAGGAAATGTTTGGGAGTTAATTGTTTGGTCAGAAGCCAGCGACGAAAATAGCGATGTCTATCTGCGCTTGGTAGGATATCCTCTATTTGAACTCGACCACGATCGACCATTACAATTTCTCGATCGCGATCGAGTCCTGTTTGAAGCCAAGGATTTATACGACCGATCTCTCGCTTTTCACGTGGCAAAATACAACGTCAAGGATATTTTGCCCCAGCTATCAGCAATTGAAACTCTAAATTTATCTTTCTACCTAACAGGAGATCGTCATGTAAATCTAAAAATACCTCCAGAAGCGATCGCCCAATGGCGAGAATTTACTAAAACAAAAAAAAGAGACACTACACATCAACTCCAGAATCGCCTAAAAATCACTTTTCTTCTGGCGTAAAAATTTCCCAAAATTAATTGGAGTAACCTAATGCTTTATCCAGAACAAACCAAACACATCAAAAAATATACCAGCCAGTTAAGAACCGCCATACCCGAAGTAATGAAGTCTTTTTATGCCCTAAGTAAAAATGCTTCCGCTTCAGGAGCAATAGACAACAAAACCAAAGAATTGATTGCATTGGCGATTGGTGTAGCAACTCACTGCGACAACTGTATTGCTTTTCATACCCAGGCTGCCCTTGAAGCAGGAGCAACTAAAGAAGAGATTATGGAAACCCTTGGCGTAACCGTCTATATGGGTGGAGGACCTTCACTTATGTATGCAGCTCATGTAGTAGAGGCAATTGAACAGTTTGAACAGATTACTCATTGAGCGATCGCTTTGAAAATCAACAATCAATATTGTGAGGTCAAAAAATGATAGTTTCGAGATTTAATTCATTAATAGATCGTCGGCGAATAATACAGATATAGCTGACATTCTTCTGATTTTAGTTACTATGAGCGATCGCAATACTTTTAATCTTACTTGTCCCATACCTTTACAACAACATCCCCGTATCCTGATGGCGCATGGCGGTGGCGGAAAATTGATGCAGCAGTTAATCCAGATGTTTCTGACCGCTTTTGGTACTGCCGATACTATTCAGCACGATGCGGTGACGCTTCAGCTTACGAGTGACAAAATTGCTTTTACTACTGACTCTTATGTAGTCAAGCCTTTGTTTTTTCCTGGTGGAAATATTGGTTCATTGGCGGTGAACGGTACAGTCAACGATTTGGCAATGGCAGGGGCGCGTCCTCTTTATCTCAGCGTCAGCTTTATTCTAGAAGAAGGATTACCGATGGAAACCTTATGGCAAGTAGTCCAGTCAATGCAGCAAGCAGCCCAAAATGCAGGAGTGCAGATTGTCACTGGAGATACCAAGGTAGTAGATCGAGGCAAAGGAGACGGTATTTTCATCAATACTACTGGTATCGGCATTATCGAGCATCAGCAGGCGATCGCACCTCATTCAGTACAGCCTGGGGATTTAATTTTACTCAACGGCGATTTAGCGCGTCATGGCATAGCGATTATGGCAGTCAGAGAGGGATTGGAGTTTGAAACTACTATTGAAAGCGATTCTGCGCCTTTATCCGATTTGGTATTAGAATTGCTGGCAGAGAATATCGAAATTCACTGTCTGCGGGATTTGACTCGTGGTGGTTTGGCAAGCGTTTTAAATGAAATTGCTGTTGCTGCCAAAGTTGGTGTAGAAATAGATGAAAATTTAATTCCTGTAAGAGAAGATGTCCAGGGAGCTTGCGAGATCCTGGGTTTCGATCCGCTTTATGTTGCTAATGAAGGAAGATTTGTGGCATTTATCTCGCAGAAATATGGCGATCGCGCCCTAGAAATAATGCGATCGCATTTTCCTCATAATGCAGTAGTTATTGGTCGGGTTGTTGAAGATAACAATTCTTTAGTTACTCTCAAAAGCAAAATTGGTTCAAAGCGAATCGTAGATATGTTAAGTGGGGAGCAATTACCGAGGATTTGTTAATTTAGTTAGTCCTAAAGGATTTTCAAAGGATTAGCTTGGTTCAATATACTTACTTATGTTTGTTGATTGAGAATTTGATAAATGGCGATGATGTAAACGATCGCGAAAATAGTTGTATAGATTAACATCCATAACTAATCCAGAGCCAGAGATCTAGTTTATTAGCGATCGCGGCACAAAGCATATAGAAAATCAGGCGTTAGTGAATGCCTATACCAACGTCTGAATGACTTTAAGCAGAGTCAATTTAGTTTCACTTTCTAAATGATTTACTCTATGTTTTTCTTAGAGTTAACCGCTTCCAATTCCCCTTCCACAGCAGCAGTCCGCCTAATACTGTCAACGTCACCATCTGCCAGATCTGAACCAGCGAACCAAACCCAATTGAAGTTTCGATCGCATCCCGAATTTCATCAAATGAAGCGTGATAGACAGTTACAACGGCAAGGCTCTGCGTAACAGTCCAAATATAGGCATAAGCGATCGCGTGCATCATTGCAGGAATTAAACTGACCGCAAGCATAATGGTTATTGAAGCCCCTATATTATCAGTAAGTTTTTCAGTCACGCCCATCCCAATAATTACAGGTAAGTGCCATGCCCACCAAATAAAGGAATGAAGTAGCAGTGCTGTTCTTAGCCTGTATCGTTTTATCAAGTGCGGTAGCAGATAGCCGCGCCAGCCAAACTCTTCACCAAAGGCTGGGATTAAGGTGCCGACAAAACGGAGTAGAAAATTTCCCAGGATGTCTGGAATCATAACCCCTTTAGGAATACTCCGCATTCCTAAGACTAATTCGAGGATGGTGGGGACAACCCAGACAAAGATTGCTAATGAAAAGATTGCTACATAGTTTTTTGGTTGCCCCCAACTCCAGCCAGCCTTGGAGAACCCATCACGAAATACATAGCGACCCGCAATATAGGTGGCAACCGTGACCATAACCATTGTTAATGAGCTTAAGAAATAGCGCACAAACGGTGTTTCTGCCCATAGCACATATGCGATTTGAAATGGCCAAGATACCGAAACAACAATCAATAAGTAGGCTCTTAGTGAAAAATGTTTCTGGGGATTTCTCATGTCCTGATGAACCAGTCAACGGGTTGGCGTAGTGAAACTGGTTCTGGATAATTTTTTAAATAGCCCAATCTCAAAATAAATTGAATATTTTCGCCGATCCCGATGGATGGATTCAGCGTTTGTCGCGTTGATGATTCTTCCAATATCTGTGTCATCGGATGGATGGCGATGCTTTTTTCTCGTACTTTCAAAAAAAGTCGTTGCATTCGTCTGCCAGTTTCGAGCAGCGTCGCTACCGAATTGCCCTTGCTAGTAATTAAAATCCAACCTGCCGATTCAGACACTTCTTTTTTAATCTTGTCAATGCCTCGCTCTCTAAAATCATTTTTCATAACACTATTTTTATCGTAAAAATTCCGCACCATCCAGCCAGGAATCCCTTCTATTTCCATACCAGCCGTTGTTAAACCATCGCGATGGCTATTAGCATCTTTATTAGAGAATCTGATCCAGTCAGCTAACTCTTGCTGCGCTGGGTTACGATAGGCTTGAAGACGGTTGGCTTCGATAGTTTGTTCGTTGATAAATTGACTTTCTTTGCTGCTAGCAGGTAGATAATGAATGAAATCTGGCTCTGAATTGACAAGGTATTTGAGATCTTCTTTTTTCAGCACCCTACTTGAAAAATTGGAACGAACAGTTCGGCGGTTTTTAATTTTTGCAATGTCAAAAGCATTTTTCGATTCTTTTTTGACAAGTTTTACTTCCATCACTCGTTCATCCTGATTGGTCGCAGCTAACAAACTCCAATCGCAGGCGTAGCCAAAAAAACTAGCAGCATATTTCAGATTTTGCATGAACGCGCCAATCGATAAAATCGTTTCTCTCTGAGTTGGATCAACGGCAGGTAGCCATTTACTTTTATCGTTGCCGATAATCCAGTGATAAGGTTCAAGATATTGGACAAACCACGGCTGTGTGTTGTGACCGCTTGGCGCAAGGGAGGCAAGAAACAAAATCTCTTTTTCGTCTGGCTTGAGGGTTTTGTTTTTATCGTCTGTAGGTTTTAGATCCGCCCTGACAAGATTACTTTCGCTCTTTAATTAATAACTTTCAAGAAACAAATTAATCTGGGAAAATCAGTAAATTAATCCTCATAAGTTAAGTATTTCGATCCTAGTTCGGAAGTATGAGGAAAATGTGAGCTAACCAAAAACCAAGAGTAGCGCAAATATAAAAGTATGATGCAACTAATTATTCTTGACCAAATAGCGATCGCAAGCCTCAGTTACTCTCAAGCTTGTTTGCTATAGAACAAATTTTAACTATACTGGTGGCTCGACTGTAGCAGTTTCCTCTAAACTTGCTTTAGCAGTAAATTCATCAAATAAAGTCATGATAACTACCGCAGCAGGAATCGCAAAAATTAGACCAATAATTCCTAATAGTTCGCTCATAATCAAAACTGTAATCACTACGCCTACAGGGTTTAAATTGACCTGATGCCCAACTACTATCGGTTGAAAAATATGAGAATCAATTTGATTGAGTATCAAAAATAGAACTAAAACTAAAACTAACTTTAAGGGTGAGATAGTCAAAGCTACTAGGGCAGGTAAAAAGCCTCCAATAAAACTGCCAAAGAAAGGAATTATTTCAAATAATCCTGCGATAATTGCAAAGGGTAGAACTAGGGGAATGCCCAGAATCCAAAGTCCTATGCCCACACCAATACCAAGGAACACCATTGCTAAAAATGTACCGCTCATCCAGCCTTGAAGTCGTTCCTAGAGATAGAATCAATGAATCTTTTATCTTGGCTAGTTTTAGGTCTAATAGCAGGTGCTATTGTCAAAGCGATTTCCCCTGGTGCTGTTGGTGGCAATATACTAACTAATATTTTAATCGGAATTATTGGTGCTTTCTTTGGCGGTAGTTTTGCCATATTTTATACTACTGGACACCTAGCATTAATGGCAGCTCACCTTAGTTTGCTTGGCATTATTTTAGCTACTATGGGGGCGATTGTAGCTGTATTTGTCTGGCAAGTTTTAATTCGCACAGCTATTTAAACAACTGCTATTAAACTCAAATTTCGAGCGTAATATATTCCCAGAGCTGCAAAAATAAGTCATGAAAATTATATTTTTTTCCTATTTAGTTCTAGGATTCTTAACTATTCCTGTTTTAATGGCTATATTTATCCTGACCTACTTATTTCCCGATGATGATACTGCTGGCAAGCATTAGATTTATATCTTTATTTAATCCATTAAAATAAGCCTATTCTAGATTGAATAAAGAGATAAGTAGAAAAAAGCGAATCGCCCTATGTCCCATAAAGTATTAATTGTTGAAGATGAGGCAGAAATTGCTCGCTTGATTACCCTCAATTTAGAAAAGGAAGGATTCGACACAGGGCAAGGAATTGCAGCCGAAGATTTACCTCATGTATTTGAACGTTTTTGGCGTTCTGGCATGGCTTCGCGACGCAATAGTCGTAGTAGCGGGATTGGGCTAGCTATTTCTCGCCGTTTGGTCGAGCTTCAGGGGGGAGAAATTGAGGTTGAAAGCGAATTAGGCAAAGGGAGTACCTTTCGCTTTTCGCTGACCGTAGCATAAGATTATTTGATGAATCAATCATTTACCGATAGTTTTTCAGAGGATCGACCTTTGGGTAAGACGATCGACACTCAAAACACCGCAAATATTATTAGAAAAGGAATAGATGGCGAAAAAGCGATCGCCATTGACAATAATGCTTTGAGGTTCAAACCTCTAATTCAACCAGGTTGGGGTAGACAGGGTATCGCCTATGGTGCATATCAACGGCAAAATGGATTGGCTGTAGCTGTGTTATTGCTTAACGGTCATAATACTTCCCAAGCTGAGACGATGGAGTGGCTTTATAAAAGGATTCCCCGTTGGTTTAAGGGTAGTGAAACTGAATCTGTTAGAGTGCGAGTTAAGGCTTGGTTGAGTAGCAAACATAAGCAGGGAACAGTTAGGCGTTTAAAAGGCTGGTTAAGAATTGCAGCCGAAGTAACTAAGTTTTTTCCCCTTAAAGAAATTAATGATAATTTGGCAGTTGGTTGGTTTAATGATGCCGTGCCAAATAACCCGACAAAAGCGGGTAATGGTTTTGTCGTGCGCGCTACGGGGGCAGAAAATGGTGAGTTGCTAGCCAGAGTGGGAACAAAATTACTATCTGTCTTTCGGGGACTACAAAATGTTCCTGTTTGCTATGTAGTTGTCTTAAGAGAACAGGGGGCAGCCTATTATGCTGCATCTCTACCCCAGGTATATGGTTTGTCGATTTATCCTCAGTTACGCCCCGTAGCGATCGATGCAGTTAATTCTGAAGCAACCTTATATGCAGGTGTTCATCAAAGTGTCCTCGGTCAAATTGGCTTTCGAGCGGATACTAGGGTGTATGGAGTTAAAGTTGACACTGTTTCAACTTTAACAAATTGGTATGGTACTGCACACCTAGCAGATTCTTTAATAGGAGAGGGTAATTTAACTGCTACATCAGCAGAAATTGGTGGGGTTTGGCAAGCTGTAGCTGGCAAGTTTGAACGCACCAAAAAAGGTTTGTTTGCAGCAGAAAATAATAGTATGGCGATCGCCGATCCTCAAGCCACTTCTGGACTAATACATTTAGCGATCGCCATAGAGAATGAACCAGCCGACTTAGGAGTAGTCTGGCGATTTCAAGATCGAGATAATTATTGGTGCTGTAGTTTTAATCGAGAACAGTTTTGCCTGCAATTGATTGAAGCTGGTCAAATTACTGACATATTTACTAGTGTTAAAGATTATCTTCCACCCGATCTCGTTGCCTATTTGCAAATTCTAGATGATGGAGAAGAATTTAGAATTTATTTAGATGGCGAACTAATAGGCGATCGCTTTATCAACAAAAAGTTCGCTCAAGCTACGGGAATAGGTTTTACAACATCTACAGCAAGCACTAATTTATATCTACAAAATTTTGAAGCTCATCCCCGCACCGTAACTATTCCTAGCCTCGACTTAGGCTCTTTCTGGTGGCGTGAAGGTACAGATATTATTATTCAAGATAATTTTAATGACTGGGAGGGAGATTTAACAGGAAAAACTACCTCGCTGGGAAATAAAGTCTGGCAAAAAACTATTGGTATAGGTGCGTTTAAAATCCAGTCGGGCATTGCCAAGGTAGATGCTAATGTGGAACATCCCCTACCTGGGCGTACTGCCTATACTGTAGCTTGGGATAATTCTATTTTTGCCGATCTATCAGTAACCATTCTTCCTCCAGGGAAAGAGAGGGGAAAAGGAGAAAAAGGACGCGGAGGCTTAATTTTTTGGCAGGACAAAGATAACTACATCATTATTAATACTTGGCTGGATGACTTTTATGAAGGGGAATCTATTTCTTGCTTTTTCCGTATCGATGGATTTGAAGAAATCTATGATGCGGTGTGGTCAAATATTGGTCAGGCGATCGCTTTTGGACAACCCTATACCCTCAGAGTTGTCTTTGATGGTAATAACTATACGGTGCAGGTTAACCAGCAAACTGTTTTATATCGCGCTTTAACTGATGTTTACCCTTGGGCAGATGCTTTAAACATCAATCGTCTTGGCATTGTCGCTAATTGGGAATGGGGCAACGATACTGGTAGTGGCTTTAGCAATTTTACCGTGAGTAAATGACAATCAGGCTGTTGTCTTTTGTTGATTATAAAACCAGCCTACGGCGATCGCCAAACAGATAACGCGAAAACTATCAGAAGTTAAGGTTGCCCAGGCTGCACCTTTCCAAGAGTACAAGGGAATTAACCAAAAGTTTAGTCCAACATTGCCCAGTGCCGTAACTACCTGAATGGCACTCCGAGTCTTTTGAAAACCTGCACCTGTCAAAGTATCTGCCAATAGTAACTGAATTGAACCGATAATTGGAAGTGGTGCAAGCCAGCGTACCGTCGCGATCGCACTTTGATATTCATCCCCCAAAATATAGGTAATCCAGGGTGCAAAAGCCAAAAAGCCGATTAAAGAAATAACTCCATAGATTGCCACAAAAGGCAGTAACCGCTTGACCAAAATCAAGCAGCCTTTAATTCCCTTTGCCCCCTCCTGAAAAAATTTAGGATAGGAGGCTGATAATACGGCATAGATGGGAATACTTCCAACTTGGATTAAGCGATATGCAGCCCCATAAATACCTGTTGCTTCCAAGGTAGCCATACTTGCCAGCATTGTTTTATCTATATCGGAGTTGATATTGGATGCTGATTCGCCGATCGCAAAATATACTCCTTGATTTGCCATTGTTGGTATATTTTGAGCAGCTACTTTGGGTTTGCCTAAAGTTTTACTTACCCAAACAATGCCGATAACTGCTGTAATTAGTGCGCTAAACAAGTATAAATAAGACCATTGCCATAAAGAAGGGTTTTCATAACAGGTTGCTAATAGTATGGCTGCTAATAATTTAGCGATCGTACCAATAATTTGCAGTAAAGAAGAATTTTTTAATAAATTATGAGACATAAAGGCTTTAGCACTTACTACAAATACGGCTAAACCAGTCAGATCTGCTAACAAAATGGCTAAGATAGCTGGCAGATCGACAATAGTAGAAAAAATAATCGGCGAGATAAAGTAGGTAATTACTGTTAGTAATAAACTTGCTGCCAGAATGATTACCAAAGCATTTCCCCAATAAGTAGAAAATACTCTTTTATTTCTTGATACTTGCTGAATTAAAACATCTCCGCTGCCCAAATTAGCGAAGGGGAAAATTAAGGCTGCCAAGGCAGTGATCCCGACAAATGCTCCATAGTTTTCCGTTCCCAGCACGCGAACAACAACTGTAAAATAAGCAGCCTGACAGCCAATATTAACCGCCTTAGCCAGTAGTTCCCAAAGACTGTTTTTGACTAAAGATTTTTGGAAAATATTTTTTAGCTTTTGAAGAATATTTTGAAAATTCATAAAAAATGATTCTAAGATTTAATGCTTAACTTATAATTTATTTTTTAAAAAATAATGTTACTTTTATTATCAATATTAAAATCAAAACAAAACATAAATATTAATAATAATAGATGTGTCAGATAGCGGACTAACATAAACATTTTGGCGTGATATTGTTGCCATTAATTACTATTTGATAGGAGCTGAGATTGATTTGAAATTATCTTTTGTCAATCAACCTTGGACGATTGCTGCTCCCCCTATGGGTAGCGATTCAACTGGCATTTGGAGTTATCAAATTAGCCGTTACCTTAGTGAGTATGGTCAGATTACTTACTATGGTTGCGAAGATAAGCTCAATCGCAATCAGAAATCAGAACACAATATCAAATCGAATTTTCAACTAGAGTATCGAGCTATATCTCCCAAAATAGATACTTTATTGAAAATTCCCCGAAAAATCGTTAGCTTACTGAATTTCCAAACCAAATTGCCTTATTTTGGTTCTGCCTGGTTTAGTTTTGGCTATGGATGGCAAATTGCTAAAGATGTTGCTCGACATGAATGCGACATAATTCATATTCATAACTTCTCTCAATTTGTGTCAATAATTCGCGACTGCCCTTTAGGGCATCGTAATCCTAGAGCAAAAATAGTGCTACATCTCCATTGTGAGTGGCTTAATCGACTAGATCGAGATGCGATCGCCCTTCGTTTAGAGCAGACTGATTTAGTGATTAGCTGTAGCGATTACATCACCAATAAAATCAAAGCTCGCTTTCCTCAACACGCTAAAATCTGTCGCACCGTTAACAATGGTGTTGATGCCAACTATTTTGTTCCCTCTCCCTCTCCTGGCGATCTCTTCCAATACAATCAAAATGCACCACGAATACTGTTTGTCGGTCGTATTTCTCCTGAAAAGGGCATTCACGACTTAATAGATGCTTTTATAAAAATAATAGACAAATATCCCCAGGCGATTTTAACTATTGCAGGACCACATATTATAGTCGCTAAAGAATTTCTGTTCGATCTCCAACCCGAACCCGAAGTACAGGCTCTGAAGTATTTTTATCTAGTTAATTATCTTGAATACATTCAAAGCAAAATTCCCGCTTATTTATCATCTCAGGTAATCTTTACGGGTGCGTTATCTCAGTATCAACTATTACCTTACTACCAGCAGGCAGATGTTGTAATCAATCCCTCTTTAAGTGAAGCCTTTGGCATGAGTTTGGTAGAGTCTATGGCAACTCAGACTCCTGTAGTTGCTACTAAAATAGGTGGAATGCCAGAAATTGTGGATGATGGTGTGACTGGTTTGTTGGTCGATCCTGGAAACCCCCAAGCCATAGCTGATGCAGCAGTAGAATTAATCTCAAATCCCGTTCGAGCTATAAAAATGGGCAAAGCAGGCAGGAGAAAAGTTTTACAACGTTATTCTTGGTCAAAAATTGCCGACAGTTTGATGGATTGTTATGCAGATATAGGAGTAGAGCTTAAAAAAGATGTTCCTTCAAAAACAGTTGCGCGATTACAGAACTAGCGTTCGGCATCGCTATCTTAAACAAATCGATCGGCTCGAACCCTTGTCAGACCAGGATTTAGCAGAGAACGCGATCATTTTTTCGCCCCACCAGGATGACGAAACCTTGGGCTGTGGCGGGACGATAATTCGTAAACATGAAGCAGGGGCGAAGATAAAGATTGTCTTTATGACTGATGGTAGTCGTTCTCATCATCGCTTTATCCCAGAAGATGAACTAATCATGTTACGTCAACAAGAAGCAATTAAGGCTGCCCAAATTTTGGGTGTTGCAAAGAAGACGTAATATTTTTTCCTTTTCGTGACGGGGAGTTACAACACTCAGCAGTAAAAGCAATCGCTCAGGTAGATGAATTACTCAGACAAAATCAGCCCCAGCAGATATTTGTTCCCTATGCTCGCGAAACCCATCCAGATCACTTAGGCACTTACCAAATTGTTTTAGCTGCATTAAAAAACTGCGATCGAGAAATAGTAGTCTATGAATACCCCGTTTGGTATTGGCATCATTTCCCTTGGACGAGAACGGGCGATCGCGACTCTCGGCTGGCATATCTTAAAGCTAGCATCAAAGCCAGAGGTGGCTTACAGCTAGTTCGAGAATTTAATTACCGTGTTGATATCGAGTCTGTCAAGTCCCAAAAACAGCTTGCTTTGGCTCAACATCAAACTCAAATAAAACGTTTAGTTGACGATCCTGACTGGGGACTACTCCAAGATGTCTCCGATGGAGAGTGGCTCAAATGTTTTTTTCAAACTCAAGAAATCTTTCGTCGCACTATAATTGCAGGAGCAAAATTATGATTAAACAAGCAGTATTTAGCCTTTTACCTCTATTTCCCGTAAATGTTCTGGAAAACTTGGCTAGTTCCAATCCCAGTTCGCTAAAATATCGTTTGGCTAGTGCGGGTTTGCGCCAGCGAGACGTAGAGATCAGAAATGGCGTAGCTAAAGGATTAAAGTTTAATATAGGAGAATCTTGTCCAGAATTGGCGTTAGGTACTTATGAGATGCCCATTCAAAACATTTTTGTCCAGCATTTAAAGCCTGGAGATGTCTTTTATGATATTGGGGCAAACGTCGGTTTTTTCAGCATAATTGCCGCTAAATTAGTGGGTGATATGGGTAAAGTTTACGCTTTTGAACCAGGAGAAGAAAATGCGAAGAGCGTTCGTCACAATGCACGGTTAAATAACTTTAACCAGATCGGATTAATTGAAAAGGCGGTTTCCCATACCTCTGGAGAAGGACAGCTATTATTAGCAAAATATTCAGGCGGACACGCCTTGGCGACTGCCGACGCACCACCAGATTTGGCAGGAGAAGTAACCGTCGATTTGATTTCGATTGACGATCTAATTGCCCAAGACAAAATCGCTCCCCCAAACTTTGTCAAGATAGATGTAGAGGGTGCGGAATTAGACGTACTTAAAGGGATGATCGAAACGATCAAAACCTACCAACCAACCATTATCTATGAAGTCGATGACGGCGATCGCTCTGCTTACGATCGCAAGTATCAGGAATTAGCTGACTTCTTTAAATCCTTTAACTATCGGGTCACTCAGGCTGAAAAATCTTATGAGACGATTGATTGGTGCGTTGGTCATGCGATCGCCACTCCTCGTAATTAACCATTACTAACGGGACTTAAACAAAAATTATGCCCAAACAAAGCCTAAACTGGCTTTATATGGGATTTTGGAAGGAAAAACCCTGAAAGAATATCTGCAAAAATCTCAAGCCCCAGAAGAACTAGATGATTGATTAAGAACGGGAGAGAGTTTAATTGTTTCGACTCCAGAAAAGTACAGAAATTAAGCCGTCATAAAAAACTTAGGAATTTTGCCAAGCATCATCAAGCAAATTGCCTCTGGTATCGAACAATTGAATATGTAATGGCATCTGACCAACAGCATGAGTCGAGCAACTTAGGCAAGGATCGAAAGCGCGAATACCAGCTTCGACACGGTTGAGCATTCCTTCGGGAATTTTAGTTCCTTGAATAAAGTGTCTGGCAATTTGAGCTACGGTACGATTCATCGCCAAGTTGTTTTGTCCTGTCGCAATAATTAGATTTACTTTCTTAATTAAGCCATTTTCATCTACCTGATAATGATGAAACAGAGTACCTCTAGGGGCTTCACTTACGCCAATACCTTCAAGTTGATTGATGCCTGCCTTGGCTCGTAAACGATCGCTGGTTAAATCTGAATCTTCTAATAAGATTTCAATCCGCTCAATACAAACTAGAATTTCAATCAATCGGGCGTAGTGATAGAAAAAAGATGAATTAACAGTACCTTGACCTCGATCTCTAAATTCTTTTAGTTCGCGATCGCTCAAGGGCGTACCAATATGACTACAAATATTTAGCCTTGCCAAAGGACCAACACGATAAACACCACTTTGTAAGCTACAAACATCTCCCCTGGCAGGATAGCCCAAAGGACGATAATAGGGGAACTTCAAATATGACCAGGGTTCGACGGCTTCGGCGATAAACTCTTGATAGTTAGTTGGGTCGAGTCGATCGGCAATAATATTACCCGCGCTATCGACAAAGCGAATTTTACCACCATAATGTTCCCATTCTCCATCTTCTCCTACCAGTCCCATAAACAGACTGGGAAAATTACCAAAGGTTTGAGCTTCAGCTTCATAATCTGTAAGTAGACTTTTGAATCTATCCAAAGCGTTGAGTGTAGTTGTTTTAACTTCAGGTAAGCGATCGCGAATTTTGATTTTTCCTGCATCAGATAAAGACTGCCTTACTCCCCCTGGAACAGCCCAAGCAGGATGAATTTTTTTACCGCCTAATACTTCAATAATTTCCTGTCCGAACTGTCGCAAACGAATGCCATTACGAGCTAATTCTGGTTCGGCAGCAATTAAACCAAATACATTACGAGAAGCGGGATCGCTATCCATGCCTAATAGTAAATCGGGCGCACTGAGATGAAAAAAGCTCAGGGAATGAGATTGAATTATCTGACCCAGATTCATCAGACGACGTAACTTTTCAGCAGCAGGAGGAATATCAACCGCCAAAATGCGATCGCCTGCTTTTGCCGAAGCTAACAAATGACTGACGGGACAGATACCACAAATGCGACCTGTAATTCCTGGCATTTCCCATAGAGGACGACCTTCGCAGAACTTCTCGAAACCTCTAAACTCGGTAACGTGGAAGCGAGCATCTTCTACCTGTCCCGCATCATCTAGATGAATCGTAATTTTGGCATGACCTTCTATTCTGGTTACGGGGTCAATAATAATTTTTTGGGACATTCTATCTGGTTAGTGATTAGTGGTCAAAACTCCGAACTCATACTGGTAGTTCATCTTCTTCCATTTCCCAATAATAAGCCCAAGGATCTGAACGCCAAATTTCTTCATCTGGATGTTCTTCACAATATTCGTCAAAAGCAGTTTGCCTTAGTTCATCTGTCCGATCCTGCGCTTGTTCTGCCTGTAGGTCTTCAACTACATCCCAAGCAATAGCACAATTATCAGAAGCAAAGCCTTGTTCTGCGCAGATATTGCGGGCTTCAGCAATTTTTCCTTTGATTTTTTCTTCAATTAAAACACTGCTGGGATGTTCGACAAAATTGCTTTTGAGCAGTAGATCGGTAGTAGAGATGATCCCCAAAAGTTTGTCTCTGATTATCGGTGCGCGACGAATACCCGTATTAGCAAAAAGCTGTGCCACAGACTTAGTACTGAGGTCGGGATTAACCACAATACAGGGTTTGGTCATGATGTCGCAAATACGCACTTGTTTTGGGTCGAGTCCTTTTGCTGCTACTTTGTAGATAATGTCAGTTTTGGTAACAATTCCATAGCTATCGGATTCATCAAGGCGATCTACAATCAACGCATTGAGATTATGTTCTCGCATCAGTTTGACTGCATTGGCTACCGTGGCGAAAGCGCGAATGGTTATCACTTTTTTACTCATAATATCTGATACTTTCATAATTTGTTGCTCTATATATATAGTTTTGGGTACTTATTAGAAGTTGAAATTTCTGACTTGTGACTCCCTAACCGCTACACCAATTTTCAAGTTCACCTTCCCAGTCAACAACTTCCCATTCGCCATCTCTCCAGCGATCAGAAGGTAATTCGGGTAATGTTGAGGTATAGATATATTTCACCTTATCTGGGGTTAAATAATCGGTTTTGGTAATGATGTCGGAGAGCGAAACAATACCAAGTAGCTTGTTTTTAATTACTGGTGCGATGCGGATTCGAGCTTTAATAAACAGTTTGATAATGTGTTCTACTAGTAAATTAGGATTGACCACGATACAGGGTTTGGTCATTACTTCGCAGACATACGTTATGGCTGGATCTTTAGCATTAGCGATCGCTTGAGCAATATCTGTTTGGGTAATAATGCCATAAGCATCTTCAACAGAAGCGCGATCGACAATCAAAGTTTTTACTTTATGCTGTTCCATGGCTTTAGTAGCCTGCATAATAGTTGCCAAACTATCGATCGTAACTACCTGGGTAGTCATAATGTCCGATGCTTTCATCTATTTGCTCCTATTACGTCAATGCTTGTTTATAAGCACGTGATTCAGCCTCATATTCGTCAAGTAGATGACTTTCTATTTTTCTAACTCTTTGACAAATTGATGTTGTTTCGGATTCATCATTGGTTATTCTTATGGCTTGCTTCTTAGTTAAATATTTCAAATCATTCATTTTTGACAACATTACAGGCTTAGTTTTGGCAGTAATACACATTTGACTTACCTCAACTGCTTATTTGGTATAGTGAACGCCACGATAAACCAATTCAGTATGATGAGATGGCAGACGGTGTTGTTCTCTCATGCGATGAATTTTCCAAGGTACACCGCGATATTTGCCACCGACATCACCTTCAGTTACTTGCCATTCGATATAAGGGTCTTGATAATCTTGACCGTGGAAATGTAGTTTCATGATTTTTGCCCTCCGAATTAAACAGGTAAGAAATTCTCGATCGTTTGATTGGATCTACACTGAGAAGAAAGACCTGCTTCTAAATCCTTTCTAGCTTCAAGATAAAGTAATAGTTTGAAGAAATTGTGAGGAAGTTGCGATGAGGGGATCGATAATTCACTATGAATAAATTGCTTTATATCGCTGTAATCGGCTGTGGTCGCTTGGGATCGATTTTAGCTAGCGATCTTAGTCAACAATGTTCCAACTGTACTCAGACCGGCGTCAGTGGTCAATTAAGCCAGAATCTCATAAGCCAAATTAACTAGAGTCAGAGGAAAAATCTTTTAGTCCTGTATTCGAAGTTGGAATTAATTCGGATTATCAGAATATATATAGCGAGTTAAATCGTCGAATAAAGAATGATACAGATGAAATATTCCCCACAGTCTGTCATTGGTTAAGTTTCAAGAGGTTTTTATCGCGCCATAAGCGACACACAAAGTGCGTGCGGTTCTGCAGAGGAGTAGGAAGGTGACCCTTCGGCTTAGTTTAACTCAACCCATTGGACTAGCAATTATTCTAGCTGATAAATTTTTATGACAGATAAATTTCCAAGATAGGATAAATCAACAGACTTTAAAAGGTTAACCCAATCAGTTTTTAACTCGTTATCATCTGAATTAGTTTTCAATTTATGTCCCAAACTTGTCAAGGCATCATACCATACCTGGCGATCGCGATAAATTTGATACTCTGCTCGCTCGTTTGTCTCCAATTGAGTCTTTAACTCTGTTGAAAGAGGTATCCTTTCAATCCAGGCATCGACAAAAGAATAATCACTTTCAAGGGTTGACTCTTGACAATATATTTTGAAGTACCAATGATATTTTTGACCTATGGCTAATGAGTATTTGGAGCTAGGTGGAAGAGTGATAGCGATTATACCTTCTGTTGCGGGTAACTTAATCTCGGATCGTTTTAGATCTTTCCCTGCTTCAGTTTGCAAAATAAACTCTCCAGTTTGCATTTGAGCGGGCAATTTCGGGATATAAAACCAAAAAGTAGGATTCTCCGAAGTAGTAGAAGCAAGATAGGAGTTAGATTGAGCCGATTCTTTCGATATTTCTGACCCTGGCACGAGAGCGGTAAGAGGTGAACTTATGGCTGGACAATTATTACGACTAGTTCCTCCTCTTCGACGACCGATAGGCGCGCCACGAGGGGGTAGTTTTGGCAGTTTAGAAGGGTTATTCGATTGAGCTTCAGGAGCAGTTTTAGCAGGTTGATTAGATTTTACCTCAGCCCAACTGGGGTAATTAACATTATTCATCCCCAGAAATATCAGCAAGAACAGCAATTTGTGTTTAAGAGATAATTTTAAGCTCATAATCATAATCTGCTAAATATCAGCAGGGCTGGCGAATTAGTCGCACCATAACTACGGTCGTAATTATTAGTGCCAAGGCGGGTGGAATAATTGGGATCCATCCTCCACTAATCAAGATACCAGAGCAGATGCCAAATAATAGAAAAAGTGCTGCTGTAATTGACAGTCCTAGATAGAGAGGACGACGAACAAACAAAGCTAAAACAACTCCTAATCCAGCCCAACCCCAAACCCAGAGAAATTCTATCTTAGAAGACCACCACCAAATTAAAGAGCGTCCATCTAGCACTGCACTAATAATTTGAGAAATGGCATGAGTCTGAACTATAAGTCCTGGTATTTCTTTTTGCGTTGCGGGTACTGATTTACTCAAAGGAGTTTTCCAATTATCAGCACTACTAGGAGCAGTTACACCAATCAAAACTATACGATCCTTAATTAATGCGCTTAATTCTGAATCAGAGCGGTCATCCAAAATATTCCTGAGTGATATTTGTTGAGCAATATCCATTGGAGAAGCTAAAGAGCGATAGTTCAACATTATTTGATAACCTGAAGCATCAAAGTTTTGATAACCACCGCTGTGATTATTCAAGGGTTGCAATAAAACCTGACCCATTTTTAGTTCTCCATCTGCTGCGATCTGGGAATTTATACCTTGGGTGCTTAAATAGTGCTGGGCAATCTGAAGACTAAAGGCAAACTCGGTATTACAACTAGAAATAATTGGCGGTGTTAAATTTAGTAAATGACGACGCACAACCTCATTATTGTCTGCCACCAAATCACTAAAGCCCAAACGAGATTCTGGTACTTCGGGGGGTGGGGCAACACCGTCTGGATCTCCATCTTGAGGTGCGGGAATTTTGCAGGGAACAAATAAACTTTGGTTGGAGCTTAAGTGAGTTTTTAGTTCAGAATATTCAGGATCGACGGGAAAATCACGATAAATATCAATGCCAATTGTTTTGGCTTCATATTGTTCTAGTTTTTTTAATACTTTGAGCAGTGCTTCGTCTGACAATGTGCCACGCATCGACATTGCGGTTTGGTTTTGGTATTGAATGTCATTTTCATCGATAGTAACTATCAGAAAACGCGAATCTAGCTGTTCGATTGGGCGTAATTCGAGCAAACGATCGAAAGCTTGGAGTTCAGAAGGTTGCAGCCATCCTAGATATCTAATTCCCATGATTGCCAAAGCGATCGCTATGCTAGTAAATAGCATTTTGACAAAACTAGAGTGGGTATTCTGCCAGCTAGACAAACTAGCAGTTTTTATCCTTCCAAATTCCGATGAGTGTCCACCACTAGGCAAGCGATCGATCGCTATTTCTTGGTCTAACTTAATTTTTTCTACTATCAATGATTGTCCCAGACGCTGCTGAGGCTGCTGGCTCATTAATTCATCAATTAAATTTGCCAAGGAATCGGAAATCCCCGTTGCCTGTTCGCGCCAAATCAATTCTTCGGTTTCGAGATCTTTCAACAATCGATCGGGATGTATCCCCGTCAACAAATGAACAAAAGTACGTCCTAAAGCAAAAAAATCTGAGGAACAAACTGTTTGACCTTTTATTTGCTCTGGTGCGGTATATCCAGAGGTATAAATTCTGGTTAGATCTCCTTGTTCTAATTTATCGACGTAAGTTTGAGAAGTGTGTCTAGCTGTGCCAAAGTCAATCAAAACCAATTTGCCATCGGGACGCACCATAATATTTGAAGGTTTGATGTCTCGATGTAAGATCTTTTCTTGATGTATGTCTTGTAAAAACTGAGTTAACTGTGATAGCCAATCCAATGCCAATTTCTCAGACAAAACGCCATTTTGCTCTAACCATTGCCCTAAATTCTGCCCAGGGATTGATTCCATGACTAAGCAGTGTAATTCTTTGCCACTATCTTCTAAGGTAAAAGTAAAGTAAGTATCAACCATCGGCACATCCAGATGTTGCAACTGCTTGAGAATATTTACTTCTTGCTCATATAGTTGAATTAAGCGACGGCGATCGCTAGTTAGAACTTTAAGAACTTTAATCGTGCCAAGATTATCAATCTCAAAGATTTCAGTATGATGACAGCTATCTAATTTTCGTAGGGGTCGAAGAATACGATAGCGTTCGTTAATGCTCAAACTTGTTCCACAACTCTGGCAGACTTCTAGCTCATCAGGATTTTGACGCTCAAAGCACCAGGGATTGATACAGTAGCTCATTTTGTTAGCTCTGAGACTGCTTGGTTAGCAATAGTATCATTGAAGTCTAACTGTAGCTCTTTTAGCAATTGTTCTAGATTATCTTGAGTATGTCCCGCTACCAGAAAAGTTTTGCCTGATACTAGGGAAATGATTTTGGCTAGCTGCTCTTGGACTAAATTTTCATCTCTAGAGATCCTACAGAGTTGATTGATAATTAATTGAATAATTAAGGATTTCTTCGCTTCTGGATCTTGGTTATTTTCAATCAAAGGTTCACCGCCTTCCTCAAAGCTGATTTCGCAATAGTTCGAGTTGCTCTAGTTTTTGGCTTTTGCTAACTTTTTGAATTTCTTGGCAAATTGTTTCGCAGATTCGATTGATAATATATTGCTTGACTATTGGTTGAGGTAAAGAAAACATAACTTCTTCTTCCACCAAATTTCTTTCAATTAGCGATCGCCTTAAAAGCGATTCTAGAGCCTCAATTAATTCACCTTGAGAGCCAACAAAGATTAAATTAGAATGCAGTTGAAATAAAGACAGAGGCAATTCTTTAATTGCTAGCCAGTAGAGAATTTCGATTTCTATTTTTGATAAGCATTCAAACTGTTCATCCAACAGATCGTTCAATTCGCCAAAGACTATTGTTTGTTGTCTTAGGAAAGTAGACACTTTTCCGCCAAATAAATCTCTGATGGTATTGGCAATAATTTTTAAAGCTAGAGGATTTCCCCGATAAATTTGAATTAGTTCAGACCATTTGTCTGGATCTGATAGTTTTTTTGCCTGTAAAATCTCTTTGGCTGCCGAATCTAAGCCTTTAAGAGTCAAGCAGCGGACAGGGTACTGTTCTCCTTCTAATACTGCAATTTCTCTCGGTTTTTCGCGAGCTACAAGCAGCAAACAACTTTGATGAGATTCTTGTCCTAGTCTTTTAAATAGTTTGCCAAAGTCTTGATATTCTGCCCGATATTTCCCTGCAACGCTGCCACTTTGTAAAATCGCCGTGGTAGTATCTAGGACTATTAGACATCGATGTGTGCGTAAATTATCAAGCAAGATTGTAATGCGATCGTCAATGTCTTCTGGCAAATCTCGATTTTGCTGCGGAGAAACTAACTCGATCAGGTCAATGATCAAATTATCAATTGAAATACCATTACGCAAATCACGCCAAACTATAACTTCAAACTCGTCTTGGACTTCCTCGGCAGATTTTACCGCTAAAGTAGTCTTGCCAATTCCTCCCATTCCCACTATTGACAACAATCTACAGCGATCGCTCACCAGCCATTGATTTAATAAAGCTAACTCTTTAGTACGTCCGTAGCAAACATTTACTTTAGGTATTTGATGCCAATTCGATTTGCCCTCGGCATGGTTAACTATATTTGTAGGTATCCCTTTCTCTTTGACTGATAAAGGTTTTAGAGAATCGCCCCATTTGCGTTCGATTATCGACCTAAAGTTAGTTTTACTAATATTTTCTGCCAGTATTTCAGACAGCAGTTTCCATAGTCTAGGTGCTGCTGCTTGCTTGATATAGCCCAAACTGTATTGGCAATCTTCTGCTATCTGTTCGTAGGTTTTAGCCGACCATGCGCCCTGCAAAACCAGGTTTTCAACCTCTTTTAATTGACGACCTGTTTTAGCAAACACCAAATCGCTAATCGTTTTTACTACTGTCTCTAAAGTTATGGACATTTCAAAGTGCTTTGTTTGAATATGTTGACTTGTTAATCTCGATTGTTGCCTCCAAGGTTAACTTAGTTATTTTTAAAATAGTGATTTTTAGATCTTAATTACATAGCAATGCTCTTAATAATTATGTTTACGTCGCCCTAGAGACAGAAAAATTATGCTTAAAAATATTTAAACTAGAGTCATCTATAAGCCTAGTGACCATAAGAAGTTAACTTAATTCTTATTATACTTATATACCTAGATATTACTTAAGTTAATTTTTTTAAAGATTAATCGGAAACAGATTAAGCCGATTTAAGATATAATCCAGATTAACTAAGTTAACTTAGTTAACTTTAAAGTTAAGTTAGTCGATACCTATCTGACTGACGCTTACAGATTGCTCCTCTGTGATTGACCCAGCGGTAACAATCTGTTTGCTTTCAATCCAGATTAAATCAAGAAGAATAAATCTTTTATGGCTATCTCAAATTCTAAAAGTTCAACCAACCAGACTTTAGCTAACGATTGCTTCGATCTACAAGATTCTGGAGGAGAGGTATCTGAATTTCAGACTTTGGTTGAAAATACCCCTGTGATGCTTCTAATTTTTCAAGATCGCAGAATTTGCTATGCAAATAAAATGAGCAAAATTTTGACTGGTTACAACCAAGATGAATTGTTAACGAAGACCAATTTACGATCGCAGCTTCAACTTGAAAATAAAAGCCAGATATTAGCAGGTAAAAATCATACTCAAAATCAAGAAGTTGAATTATCAGCTAAAAATGGTCGGCAATGCTGGCTAGACTGTTCATTTAGAGTAGTTCAATTTGCTCAAAAACCAGCTACTTTAATCACAGCCGTCGATATTACCAAACACAAACAGGCACAGGATAAAATTCAGCAGGTTCTCAAACAAGAACAAAATCTAGTTTCGATGGTATCCCACGAACTACGGAATCCTTTAAATGTAATTTCTTTTTCCTCTAACTTGTTGAAGACTCATGGCGATCGCTGGAAGCCAGCCAAAGTTAAAAACTATCTCGAACGGGTGCAAAGAGGAGTTGATACTTTAAGTCTGCTAATTGATGAATGGTTAATTTTAGACAAAGTGGACAAAAAAAAGCTAAAGCCTGAGCCAAAGCCATTTCATTTGGAGCAATTCTGTGACAATCTAATCTGCGATCTTCAGTTAGGCAATGATAATCATCAGCAGATTGAGTTTCTATACCCAGCAGATGATCCTTGGGTAATTTTAGACCGCAGAATACTACAGCTTATTTTGACTAATCTATTAGAAAACGCAATTAAATATTCTCCTGAAGGTAAGGCGATCGACTTTACAGTTACTTGCGATCGGGAGGAAGTTACTTTCAAGATCGAGGACCGAGGTATAGGAATTAAACAAAGTGACCTTAAACAATTATTTGAACCGTTTTATCGGGGAACAAATGTTGATAATATTCCTGGTCATGGCTTGGGATTAGCCGTGGTTAAAAAGCTCGTGAAGCTTAGTGGCGGTGAAATAAACGTAGTTAGTGAACTGGGAAAAGGAACACAATTTATAATTTCTTTTCCCCAATCAAAATAAGTAATTTTTTAATAAAAACTTTAAGTGTGGAACGAGGAGCAAGCAATGACTAAAGTATTAGTAATTGAAAACGAAGAACAAACCAGAGAAATGTTATTAGAGTTCTTAGAGCTAGAAGGTTTTGAGACAATTGGGGCAGAAAATGGTCTGGTTGGGGTAGAAAAAGCCCACAGCCATTTACCAGACATAACCATTTGCGATATCGCCATGCCCAAATTAGATGGACATGGAGTTCTCAAGACACTACGTCAAAACCTCGATACAGCAATTATTCCTTTAATTTTTCTGACTGGCAAAAATACCCCCCAAGAACTGCGTCAAGGGATGGAATTAGGAGCAAGTGACTATCTAATTAAGCCTTTTACACCAGAAGAACTATTAAAGGCGATCGCAGCACAACTCAAACAAAGAAATATTTTTCAGCGGTGGTTTGCCATCAAATCTGAATCAATTGCCCAGTCACCAGAACCAGAAATAGACGAATTTGCCAAGTTTGCTCCTTTATTTGCTTCTTGCAGTCAACTACAGACAGTCTACGACTTCATTTCCGCTCACTATCAAGAATCAATTAGTTTAAGAGATGTTGCTCAACACCTGGGTTTTTCCTCAGCCTACTTAACTCAGTTAGTAAAAACTCATACAGGAGAACCGATCAATCAGTGGATTATTAAACGTCGGGTAACAGCAGCACGGAGTTTATTATTAGAAACAGAGCAATCAGCAGAACGAATTGCCGAAGCTGTGGGCTATCAAAGTATTAATCATTTCTTTCGTCAGTTTCGTCAATACTATGGAACTAGCCCCAAAGCCTGGCGGAAAGCTAATCGTCAAGCTTATTTTTCCTTAAACAAATAATCGTCAAAACGGGTGAGCAAAAATTGAATTGAAGTGCCACCCTGGATATATTCTTGTTCGATTTCGCTTAACTCCTCATTAGTTTTTAGCGACTCTAACAGTTCATTTTTAGCAATCTGCAATTCTGCTGGGGTACAAGAAAAACCAGCAGCTTGCAGAATATCATAACGTTCTTGATAGCTCACTGCTCGTTCTAATTGTTGGCTAAATGCTTTATCTGCTAGAAGCCGGTATACAATGCTTTTGCGTT
The DNA here is from genome assembly GCA_963799375.1 of uncultured cyanobacterium. Taxonomy (GTDB): domain Bacteria; phylum Cyanobacteriota; class Cyanobacteriia; order Cyanobacteriales; family Xenococcaceae; genus Waterburya. The sequence goes on along the minus strand of CAWCWY010000020.1, from coordinate 82,365 downwards.
TTGGATGGACATTATTATAGTTTTTTCTCAGTCAAATTAGTCAGAAGTTTTTGGTTTTTTTTCAACTCAAATTTTCGATTAAAGATTTAAACGATTTAATTGGTCATCGGGTAAATTAGCAACTGCTCTTTCTAACTGATTTAATGACTGGTTAAAATTAATAATTGCTTCTAGATAGTTGCCTCGAACATTAGTTAGTTCAGTTTGAGCTTGGATAACGTCAGTTTGTGTCCCAACTCCCGATTGAAACCTAGCTCTAGCTAGATTCAAGCTCTCGTTTGCCGATTCCAATGCTTTTTGTGAAGTGGTAATATTTCCTTTGCTAGCAGCAAGACTAAAATAACCTTGTTCTACCTCTAGACGAATCTCATTACGTTGATTCGCAAATTGAGCTTCATTAATAGCAATATCGGTTTCAGACTGCTTGGCTTTAGCTGATGCAGCACCACCATCATACAAATTCCAGTTTAATTCTGCACCAACACTATAGCCATCAGTTAAATTAACATCGTCTTCAAAATCCTCGCCAACATTGTAACTAGCTACTAAATCAACTTGAGGTCTAATCGCAGCTAAAGCAATCTGCTTTTCTTTTTGATTTATTTCTCTTTGTACAAGTAATTCTTGTAGTTCAGATCTATTTTTATAGGCTGCTACGATAGAATCTGACAAAGAAAGCTGCCAAGTTCCTGCTGGTTTGACTTCATCGGCAGTTTTCAACTCTACCTTTTGCCCTACACCGAGAGTTGTAGCTAGCTGTCTTCTGGCTATACTTTGTTCTGCCGTGACGGTGGCTAATCTTTGTTGAGCATTGGCTAACTCTACTTCTGCTCTTAAAACATCAAATTTTGTGCCTATCCCAGCTTGTCGCAGCAGTTGAGCATCTTGCAAAGTTTGTTGAGCTTCATTTACCGCCGCCTGCTCAATTTCTACTTGGGAGTCAGCACTCTGCAAACTATAATAATCCCTAATCGCTGTAAATCGCGTTTCAAAAATAGTAGCTTTTAAGTTTAGTTGACTTGAATTAACTAGTTCTTCTGCTTGTTGAATCCTAGCTCCTCTCAAACCTCCTGTATACAAATTATAGGTCAGAGTTAAATTCCCGTTAAAAGAGGTGGTGCTTGTATCTTGGTCAATTTCCATTTCTTGGGAAGGTAACTCAGATTCTTCTGCTTCTTTACGGACAACGTCCAACGCTAGATTACTTTCAACCGATTCAGCTTCTGAAAAATTTAGTCCAGTGCTTAAACCAGGATAAAGAGCAGCCTTAGCTTCTCGTAATACTTTCTGGGAACGCTCAAGGTCGAGTCGAAATTCTTGCAAATTGGGATTGTTTTTAATTGCTAGTTTAACAGCTTGTTCAAGACTAATTGGCTCGCTAAATTCGGTCTTTACCTCCGAAGGTTTGGCTGGTAGCTGTAGCAGATTGTCACTGGGATTAAGATTTTTTGGGGCGTAGGATATATTGGTGGGAGACTGTATAGATGATTGAGCCACCAGAGCTGTAGAACGCTCTTGTGTTTTAACTTCCTTGATAGAAGTCGATTTCGGCTTTAAATCTTGTGCTTTCTTTGATTGAAGTTCTAACAAGCGAGGCAGTCCGTTGTCATTATGCGGTTTATCCGTGCGGGGGTTCACCCCGTTATAGGAACTGCCGAGGTGCGATCGCCATTTTGCTCCAAATCATTATTAGATAGGTCTTCTGCTTGAGCAGTAGTTTCAGAACATAAAATAATCGGTACGGTAATAGCAATAGTTTGAATTGCTTTAAGAGTGTAGTTCACTTTCTCTCCTCAGATTTAAATAAAGGGATTTTACCCCAGCCTTAAGCTATAAGCTCAATTAGAAAGCTTAGAGCAAGCGAGCCTATAGCTTTTTGATAAAAAGATATTTAGCTGTAATTAATTAGTAATTACTATTTATGAGCTTGAAAGTTAGATTAAGTTGATTGCGAACGAAATGTAATAAATAAATTTAATCTAAAAGCAACTTTTATTTGGGTATTAATTCAATGCTTAGTATTCACTAAAAAAAAGTTGTTTATTGCTCAAAAAAATGCTTAAAAAATGAAGCATAGTATCTATACAATTCGAGTATGAAAGAGATACATAGTATTTATCATTTAATTTAGGTGCGATCGATGTCTCAATATTTCTTAATTGCTAGTTGTTATTTAGGATCGACATTAGCTTGACTTCAACAGCAAAAAAATCAACAACATAATTTTCATGGGCAATAATAATGTTTCCTAAATTTGCCAAATTTAGTAACGACATCAGACGAATTAATCCTTTATCTTGGTCAATTTCTGCCAAGCTGTTAATTGTTATTTTTTTGGCAGCAACTATCCCAATGAGTTTGACTGCTTATAACAATCTCCAACTAAGTTTAGAAAACTTATCCATAAGTGAATCCGACAAATTAGAAGTGATTGCGGTAAGTAATGCTAGCAGTCTTGACCAATTGATTAGTGGTAATCGTTTAATTATTAATCAAGTCGCTAGAGATGCCGATATTGTTAAATTCTTGGCTGCTAACTCTATAGGAGCAGAACTTGCTTCCAAGGTGGAACAAAGCTTAGATACAATTTTACGCTCTAGTTCCGATTACGATGCTGTGTTCATCATTGATAAAGATGGCATTTGTCGTGCTTCTACAAATCCAATCTGTGTTGGTCAAAACAAAGGCTCTTATGATTATTTTAAAGAAGCAATTCAAGATAAAGTGACCGAACCCGTTAGTTTTTTAGTAGAGACAACAAGCGGACGATCTGGATTGTTTTTTGCTCATCTAATTCGTTCTGATCTGGGAGAAACTTTGGGTGTGGCAGTGCTAAAAATGCAAGGATCTAATCTTAGAAATACGATCAACTCTGTAAGAGTTGACTCTAATATTCAGGCTTTTTTGATAGATGAACAAGGTGTTGTAATTGCTCACCCTAACGATTCGTTTCTTTATCATAGTCTGAATAAACTACCTTCAAATATCCAAAAAGAGTTTGAAGCCAAAAAATCTTATGGTAGACGGCAAATCGGCAACTTAGAACTGCCTCAACTAGCACAAGTAATGGTAAAGGCAGGACAAACGGGTCACGTTAGTTATTATTCTCCAATCGAGAAAACTCATCAAATAGCTGGTTTTGCACCATTAAAGTCTAAATCTTGGGTTTTAGGAGTAAATAAACCAAAAGACATTTTTGAAGCTCCCATGCGAGCAATGATTTGGCAAAATAGCTTATTTGTTTTAATAGTTGGCGGGTTTGCTGTTCTTATTTCTCTTTTGCTTTCTCACCAGTTGATTAAATCAATTCGTGCTTTGATTGAAGCTGGAAAGGCTCTACAAAAAGGCACATTTAAGCCTGAATTGCTGGTAAAACTATCTCGTTCTCCAGATGATTTGGGTAGGTTAGCCTGTGTTTTTCTTCAAATGGCTGAAGAAGTAAAAAATCGAGAACAATATCTCAAGTCGCAACTACAAAATTTACAGGTAGAAATTGACGAAACTAAAAAAGAACGTCAGATTTCAGAGATTACCCAAACAGAATATTTTAAGGAGCTGAAAAAAAAGGCGCAGCGATTAAAAAATCGCGCCCATACAGAAGAACAAACAGAGGCAGCATACTTCCAAAATTTACATCAAAAAGCCAAGGATCAAAAAACTCGTTTTACTGCCAGTCTTTAAGCATCAAAAGCTTAATGTTTTAGTGGTATTAAATCCCGATCGCAAATTAAATAATTGTTGCAGGAGGCAGCAAAATGCCATTCGATGAATTTATTTCTAAAGAAGAATTATTAGCAGGAATGTCTGCTAAAAAAACCAGAACTTTGCTTTTTTTGATTGAGAAACAAACAAGATTATTAGCAGAGCAAAATTACTCAATTATTCTTGGTTATTAAGAGGTATCTATGGTCTATCCTTACTGATTATTTTGGCTCATGGTTTATTCATCTGGGAAAATCCTTTAGCCCGCATGAGTGCCTTGGGAGTAACGGCTCTGTCCATCACTGCCAAGGCACTCATGCTTTTAACGGGAGCTTTTATATATAGAGCGAGAAAACCAAAAAATGCGGTTTGACCTCAAACTATTCGGAGGCAAGGTTTTATTACCTCTAAATTCCGAACGATGCTGGTGCAGGCTGGAATTTCCAACAGCCAGAGAGGCTGCATAAATCTACTATTCAACTTTAATTACAAAATCTGGAGCAATATTATGTGTCAAATTATTTCTGTTCATTCATTTCGTGGCGGTACAGGTAAATCTAATTTAACTGCTAATCTCGCTGCAACTATGGCATTACAAGGGCTAAAGGTAGGCGTTGTCGATACAGATATTCAGTCCCCTGGAATTCACGTCATTTTTGGTTTGGATGAAGACAGCATGAATTATTCTTTAAATGATTACCTTTGGGGTAATTGTGAGATAGAAGATACGGCTTACGATGTCAGTAATGTCTTAAAGTCAGATCGAGCAACTGGTAATCTTTATTTAATACCTTCTAGTATCAAAGCTGGTCAAATCGCCCGAATCCTGCGGGAAGGATATGATGTAGCTCGCCTCAATGATGGTTTAAATGAACTAATTCGAGCCTTAGACTTAGATTATTTACTGATTGATACCCATCCAGGTTTGAATGAAGAAACCTTACTCTCGATCGCCATTTGCGATCGCCTTGTGGTCATTTTACGTCCAGATCGACAAGATTTTCAGGGAACAGCGGTAACTTTAGAAGTTGCTCGCAAGTTAGATATGTCCAATATCATGCTGGTAGTTAATAAAGCCTTACCTAATTCTGATTTTGATGTCTTACAACAAAATATGGAAACGACTTATAAAACCCCTGTGGTTGGCATTGTTCCTCTCTCAGAAGAAATTGCCCAGCTTGGTAGTCGAGACATTTTCTGTTTGCACTATCCCAACCATCCTCTCAGTATGACAGTGGGAAATATTACTGCCCAGATAGTCAAGGAAAAAAGAATGTTAGCAGTAGGAGGATAGGACAATGGTAATGTCAATTCGCTCTAGTATTCTGGAGGGTTATGGTGCAGAAGCTCCAGAAATAGCAGAACTGTCCAACTACAATCAAAATGTTTTTGACCACGCTCAATTGCGATCGCCCCAATCCTTTCCCCTCAAACCCGAACCTCATGTAGCTGTGTGGTCGGAATACGTTCATAGTGCCACAGAAATAGGGATTGTCAAGACTCTAAAAAATGCTTTAGTTCAGCTAAATTTTCCGATTGCCAAAGGTATCAGCCAGACAGCAGCTTACCGCGCTGCTACTTTAAAGGGTGTCGAACCCCATACGATACCAGAAGCTACGGGTCTAAAACTCAAGCAGCCAGAGGCAATTAGGCTACAAATCTATCCCAGTTTAGCGGGAGAGATTCCCGTATTGCTGCCTGGAAACAGAGAAGACTTTGTCTCTCTAGTACAGGCATTCATCAAGCGCAACGAACCCCAGCCTATTCCTGATTCCATGGGTGCTTGCATGATAGCTGGTTACAATAATTGGGACAGAATTCGTCGCTACCGCCAACAGTGGATTCAAAAAAATCCGACTAACTGTGGGGAAACTGCCTGGCAACAAGAGTTTATCAAGCTAATTCCCCAAAAAGCATCTTTATCAAGATCGCTTTATTATTCTTAGCGATGGCTTTTATAGTAATGTTGCCCCCCAGGATCTGGGACTAACAGAATCAGCGTGGCGTAAATTATCCCTGACAATTCGTTTAGAACACGAATGCACCCATTACTTAACTCGTCGTCTGTTTAATTCCATGCAGAATAATTTGCTAGACGAACTGATTGCTGACTATCAGGGTATAGTTGCTGCGGTGGGACACTATCGCGCTGACTGGTTCTTACGCTTTGTGGGTTTAGAATCGTTTCCTAATTACCGAGAAGATGGCAGACTGCAAAACTACCGAGGTCAACCCCCTTTATCAAATCAAGCCTTTAAAATTTTACAGGCTTTGGTTGTAGCTGCTGCCCAAAATTTAGAGCAATTCGATCGCACCTTTGCCCAGAAGTTAAGACATCAGTTCCAATCAACCGTTGGTGTTAATGGCATTAACCTATTTGACCCTAGAAGAATTAGCTTCTAACCAAGGTGCGATTAAACTTCAGACAATCTGCCAACAATTGCGATCGCAAATTTTTAAGCCTTAATCTCTAAACCCAATTAATTGGTATAAAAACATGACAGAAGTTATTCTCCAAGAATTAAACAATAGTGATATAAATTGGATTATCTCCACTGGTATACAGCAAGAAATTTCCCCAGATACATTATTAATGCGAGAGGGAAATACTTTTAATAACCTTTATCTGATTTTAGAAGGGACTGCGACTGCCACACTTTCCCAAAAGCGAACTAATCCTCTAGCTCATGCTTTCGCTTCCTTGGAAGGTACGAATATTCCTGAGATCGAGATTATGCGCCTATCTGCTGGTGAAGTGGTAGGAGAAAATACCTTTACAGATTTTAATTCTACGGCTATTAGTATTAGAGCCTTGACCAAAGGTTTAGTAATATCTCTGCCATTGGAAAAACTCGAGCAAAAACTATATCTAGATAAAGGCTTTGCTGGTCGCTTTTATCGAGCGATCGCTATTCTGTATTTAAATAGATTACAACATTTACTCGATCGCCTTGGTCGGAGAAATTTTGCTAAGTCTCAGCCTGTAAGAGATGTGTTATACATTTTTGGGCAACTACACGATAGCGATCTTGATTGGGCAATAGAAAACGGAACATTAGAAAAAATTCGCGCCCAAACTACTTTAATTCGTCAGGGCGGTCCTGTAGATGCTTTCTATTTTCTTCTAGATGGAGAAATGAAAGTCTTTCTCGAAAGCGATGATAGCAATCCTTTGACTAATATATTTGCCACTCTAGAAGGAAAAGAATCTTCAGGTAAGGAAATTGCTAGCTTACGCAAAGGGGAAATTATTGGCGAATCTTCCTTTATTGATGGACGTTCTCCCTACGCTACAGTAACTGCGGAGTCAGATTCGTTAGTACTTTCTCTCTCTCGACCTTTGCTAATCGCTAAACTACAGCAGGATATAGGTTTTGCTGCCCGCTTTCATCTCTCCATCGCAACTTTATTAGCCAATCGATTACAGGGAATAATTAGCAGACTTAGCGTTGGCAGACGCACCTATGTTCAAGGTCAATCTCTCAATGAACAAGTCCGCTATGAGGATGAAATAGACCCCAAAACTCTCGAACAAATGTCTTTAGCAGCAACTAGATTTGACTGGATGCTAGAAAGATTAAAGGTGAGTTGAGTAAACGTTTGCTGTTAGGTTAACCATGTCGAAAAATAAAGGTAACTCACTCAAGCATTAAGGATTGGGTAGGAATGAATATATATCCTCAAATAAGTTATTAAAAGGAAAAAATAAATCATTGAGCAGTGCTTTTGTTTGTCTTATTATTTTTGACAAAGCTGAACAATCGAATATTTCACCAACAATATTTCATCAGCAAAGTATCAAGCAAGAGAAAATAAAAAGCGCTGGAGTCTAAATGTACAATTCAATTTCTTTCGTACCTGGTTCGCAATTGCGCTCTTATAATTTAAATGATTTAATTTGCTATAGTATTCAACCAGTAATTCAAGCTGTATTAGATAGTTTTATAATTACCAAAAACTTGGATACTGCTATTACAGATGGTATGAGCCAGCATGCTTCAATTGCCGAACACTTTTTCGATCTCGATTTAAATAATATTGCTGAAAGCTTTTCATTAAAGCAGCAGTTTCTTTTCCCCAAGCGAAATCCGCTGCTTCGACTGTTTTATAATAATGCTAAATATCTTGACTTTTTAGGCAAAAAAGGAGTCGAAGTTTTTAAAGATGAATCGAGTTTACCAGAACTGCATAAGCTTCTATATTTATGCGGTCAATCTCGTTTTAGCTACGATCGCCTTTGCCAACAGATTAGCGATTCAAGTATTGAATTATTAGATCGATTTATTCAATGCAGTATAGTTGCCGAACAGCCCGAACAGGCTACAGCAATTCGGGTCAATACTCCTGGAATATTTCGCCTACAGCACGCATCTTTACTTTATAGAACCGAAACTACGGGGATTCTTGTCGATCCACATCTGCATTCAAACTACGGTATTCCTAAGATGAAGCATGATATCACTCGCGCTCACTTAGAAGGAAGTGTGGATGCAATTCTGATTTCTCACAGCCATTACGATCACTGGCATTATCCCACTCTGATGATGTTCGATCCAGAAACTTTGATGATTGTACCTAAAGTTCCTCGCGGTACTATTGTCTGCGAAGATATGGAAGCTAGACTAAAAAGCTTAGGGTTCACCAATGTTTTGGCAGTTGATTGGAATGCCGAGCCAATTGTCATCGGCGACATGGAAATCAATGTCTTGCCATTTTACGGCGAGCAGCCTTTGGTTCCTGAATACGACCAGCTTAAGCATCCAGATTTAAGAAATTGGGGCAATACCTATTTAATTAATACCGAGTACTATAAATCCTGGTTTTTAGTTGATGCTGGTAGCGAACCCATGACTTCTATGGTGGGAGTAGCAGAACAAGTCAAGCAAAAGTTTGGTTCGATAGATTCAGTAGTCAGTAATTTTCAGTCTCTATCTTATAATTCGATTGGTACAGATTTATCGGGCTGGGGAATCGATATTGTCGGTAATTTACTGAGTAATCCCCAGATTTTTTCAGTTACGAATAAAACCGAAGGAGAATATTTGGCAACTCTTGGACCAAAAGGAGTCGCTGAAATTTGCGCCATTGTTGATGCCAAGTCTTGTCTACCCTATGCCGACAGTTGGTCAGAAGTGGGTCAGCCTGGAGTTCATGATGCAGAATTGATCGAGCAAACAGAACTAGAACTGAGCCAATTACAGTGTGATACACAAGTTATTCCTTGGAACATTGGCGATGGTTATCTTGCCAATGGCAACCAGGAACTTTTGACCAATGCCTTTAGCTAATTATGAGTAAAACTTTAACTAAGATTCACTCTTGCAGACATCATGTTTTTTCATCAGATTATCTTCAAGAATTGCGATCGCAAATTCTACTTTCTCCCTATTTAAATACCAGTCAACTTAGCACTAGTTTTGCTGGCACAAAAGGATTTTCGATTGTATTTCAACGTTCTAGTATCGAGCGGGTAGAAAAGCACTTCCCCTTTCTAAAACTATATTTGCAATCAACCTTGAAGTCATCTTGTAACGCTTTTTATTGCAACGTTTTAATTCTAGAAAATGGTGGCGAAGTGACAGAACATACTGACTGTAGTATTGCTACCTATGACATGATTTATACAAATCCTCGCCTTGTTAGCGTCTTTTACGTAGATGTTCCACAAGACATTCAGGGAGGGGAGCTGGTAATTAAGCAGGGGTCAGAAAGTCTGGCGGTCAAGCCTCAAACCAACACTTTAGTTTTCTTTTTAGGTCATTTGATTCATCAAGTTAACCAAGTAAAAAGTACTCAATCTCGAATTAGTTTGGTTTGTGAACAGTATAGTTTGAGTTCACAAAGACTAGCTAATATTCCCGAATTTAAGATTGAATCAGATGCTCTGCCCAAAGCGTAGAATATTCTATTTCTCACTTCATTTAAAACTGTTGAGATAATTTATTATGACTATTACATCCAATAATTCCCTGACTAATTATTTAGAGCTAATTAAGCCAAAAGTTGATGCCAACCTTATTGCTCCTCAATACTGGCAGTCTATTGAAACAGTAGCTGGAGTTTTACCCAGTGCCGTAACCACCTTTTTCGGTTTTGAGTGTCGCTTGGGCATTGAAGAAGCTCATGCCGATTTTTTAATTTGTGCTGATGCCGAAGAAGCGGGGCGTGAAATATTAGCCAATCGTGAATTGGCGATTGCTTTACCCACTGCTCTTTATGCTCATCCCGTATGGCAGCAAATCCGTGATTTTTCTCAGCAATGGAATAACCCCAGTTCTCCTTTATACAATCGAGTAAATAATATTTGGCTAGAGTTTGATATCGATCGACCTTCAGTCGGTATACCCGTTCCTAGCTGTTTTTTCGCTCCTCAACCAATTTATGCTGATTCAGATTCTCAATGGACAATTGATACGGCTTTAAAACTACTCCAAAATCGAGCTGTTCCTGAGGTAATAGCCAGTAAATTATCAAGCTGCTTTGAGCTATTACCAGATGATGCCTATGTTTTTCAAATAGGCGTAATGCTAGCCAGAAAGTCAGATCTAGCTAGGATTTGTATTCGGAATATTACCCCAGAACAGATACCAGCATATCTAACTAAAATTGGCTGGTCTGGTTCTGTCGATAAACTTCAAGAGACTTTAAGCGAGCTATCTAAGTATGCTGCCAGAATCGATTTAGATATAGATGTTGGAGAGTCAGTTCTGCCAAAAATTGGTTTGGAATGTTATCTCGACAGACAGCCACAGTTTGAACCAAAGTGGCAATTGTTTTTAGACTATTTAGTCGATCTAGGTTTTTGTACGGAACAAAAAAGAGACAGCCTCTTAGCTTATACAGGCTACATTCGCGGGAATCAAAATCCTCAGCTTTTGCCCAGTAATCTAGAGCGCATATCCAATTTAGTAAGCCCTGGTTGTGAAGGTGTATTTTTCAAAGGACTACATCATATAAAAGTAACCTACCAAGACGCTCAACCTTTAGAAGCAAAAGCTTATCTTTATGTCAGTCAACAGTTAATAGATCCAGAGTTTGTTAGCAAATTTAAAACCTGGAATAAAAATGAGCAATTAGTTAGCTCTTAAACAATATTAAACATCAAATATAACCAAAGAATCCCATGCTAGTATCTGAAATTTTATCGACACTAACTGCATCTTCTGAGTGGATGGTATTGTTTAACCTCCAAGCTATTCGCCAGATAGCTAACGATACAATAGTCGCGCAAATGTATCATTTGCCAGAAGGATTGAACTTAGATAGCTATAGTCATGTAGTTTTAAATAGTGAAGGGAGATTCTTAGCGTCTGCCAAACAATCAGAATTAACCGAACCAATATCGGGTCATAGTTGGACAAAAAAAGATATTGAAACTTCTCTAGCAACACGATTTGCAGAGCGACTGGCACTGTTTGATGTCGATGAAGCTGATTGTCTGGGGTTAGGAGAAATGTCGCCTTTTGCTCCTGTAATATTGCACCTGAAACTACAGTCTGGTGTGGGACAAGCTCAAGCGATATTCGATCGCGCCCCTTCTGAAAAAGATTTTGAACTATTACGGGCAGTCGGGGTAACTTTTTTGGGAGGAGAAACCAAAGATGATTACTATCTGGCTAGATTTCAAAACCGTCTGCCCATTCACATCCATGCAGGAATATTATCTCACTTTAGCCGTACAGCACATTGCAATATCTTCTTTCTGCGACATGGGGATATTGACGCACCTTTAAAAGCTGGATTGCTGCAAGCAGCCGAACATCGCGTTAACTGGGGCAAAAATCGCAGTTTTCAGGCTTTAGCAAAATTAGCCCAGGCAGCTACCAAACAAACTCTAGCTATGACCTGTCAACCGCCACTATCAGAGCCAGCTTTTGCTTATGGGGACTTAGTTCCTTTGGGCTTTGTTTTAAAAGGTTTGAACCAGGGCATGACAACTATAGAAAAAGACGAAATTAAAGATTCAGTTGAGGAAGCTAGTCAACAATTAAGCCAATATCTACTAGATTGTCGCCAGGAAGAACTTTGGGCATTTCATAGCCAGCGATTGATTACTGCCACTGACTCAGCTTTAGTTTTGCAGGGATTTAACGAACCAAAATCACTAGAAGCATTAGACTTGTTTGCCGATGGAGAAGGTGGTTACTACCCTCAACTATGGTCAACAGACAAACAGCCCAACAAAATGCTGTTAGATGAAAGCTGCACCCATTGGTGTCAACCAGACTATGCTACCACCTGTTTGGTTAGGGCATTAAGACAAGAGGCTGGGTTAACCAGTAAAACTTCCACAGAATATGTAGCAGCAGGAATGTCTAGTCGTAGCGGACTGTATTTTGCTAACCCTTATCTAGTAGATTGGTTTTTAGCCCGTGCCGTTGCCCAAGATGAATCAGCTGCCCCATTGCGATCGCAACTATTGGCAGAAATTCTTGCCAGCATGAATGAAGACTATTCCTTTGGACTCTATGACCAAGCTTTATCAACGGCTTTGGCGATTTTATCGCTGGCGCAGCTTGGCTATCGGGGTCAAGACATGAGAGTAGCACAGCTGAGATTGTTAGAATTTATAGGCAAAGATGGTTTATTACCCAAAGCTACGCCTTTTTACTCCAGTTTACGCCTCAATGCTCAATTAGGCGACCGCGCTATGTTGGGACTCCTAATGACCCAAGCTTTCGCTTCTGATACCAAACAAAAGCAAATCCGTCTAGTTGAGGGTGAATATCACAGCATTTCCCTGTATGAAGATACCCATAGCTTAATTACTACCGCTCTAACTGCTTTAGCTTTGGCAGAACCTTATATTGCCGAGGACGCAGAATACGGCGATCGCCTTCAATCCCAAGTTCATCCTCGTTATCAATGTCGCGATCATTGCGAATATATTGCCCAATTTGCCCTACCCCCCTATCTAGTTAAAGAGGCTCAGTTAGCAGTCTGAATAAATATTTAATTAAATGCTCAAAGACCAATCTTATAACTAAGACAAGCCAATGAAAATTAGTCTCCTCGGTCATGCTTCGATTTTTGTGGAAACAGCAGACTGTAAAATTTTAATGGACCCTGTTTTGTCAGATCCCTTTTGCGAAGGACTGAATGAATCATGTCCCAAAAGAGAAATCATTACCGATAAAATACCTGATTTTGATTTTTTGGTCATATCCCATCGCCACTTAGATCACTTCGATCTTCAATCTTTAGCTCGTTTGCCCAAAGATGTAGATGTCTTGATTCCTCAAGATAAGTTGATTGGAGATGCTTTGCGTCACTTAGGCTATAGTCGCATCTACCCTTTAAAAGATTTTGAAACGATCAGAATGGGTTCGACAACCATGATGACAACCCGTTCCCAGATGCGCGTACCCGAATATGGCATGATTTTTGCCGATGAATCGGGAACTGCTTGGAATGCGGTAGATACATTGCTTTCTCCCCAAACTATCCAACACGTTAAAAAGCAATACTCCCAAGTTGATTTTCTGTTGACACCTTGGCAACTAGGCATGGAAATAGTATATCAATGCAATCAGAGCCTATCTTTTCCCGTCGAATCATATAGTTATATTTTGCATCTAATTAGTTTGATTCAACCCAAGGCGATCGCAGCAGGAGCGCAAGGGTTTAAATATATCAATGAAGCTGCGTGGCATAATCAGATCGCCTTTCCCTTAACCAGAGAAAGATTTGAATACGATCTGGCTCAGGCTTTACCTGAATTAAAAGAAAATATTATTACTTTAAATCCAGGAGATGTCTTAAATCTAGAACGAGGAGAATGCCATTATCACGAAGAAGCTTGTGAATATGCCAAAACGATTGTAGATGATCGAGACTGTTTGGATTTTTCTCCCGTACAGGTTGGAAATCCTTTACGCGATCCCAATCGAGAGAACTACAATCTAGATACTCTTCGAAAAGTTATCGACTCAGAAATAGAGTCCACTCTAGCTCAGTTTGTTACTGAAAATCTAGATTCAGTATTCAACGAACATCGTCGTTGGCAGGTAATTTATCAACTAGAAGTTATTTTTCCCGATCGCTCTGAGAAATGGCATATTGACTTCAGGCAATCACAAATTCAAGTCAAGCCAGGTAGATATCCCTTAGCCAATCTATTTGCATACATTACAGCTTCAAGTTTTTATAATTTAATTCAGAAAAAACGAGACTGGGACTATCTATATTGCAGTGGCGAATATCGAACTTTTGACAAAATCTATGACATTACTAGATTAGGTGCAGTGTGTCCTGATAAATATACCAGTATTCAAGACCCGATCGCTCTAAAGTATACTCCCGATTATGTTGCTGGCGGTAGTATCAAACAGGAATTAGCAGCAATGCAACCATCACCTAAAACTAGTGATATTGAAGATCGAAATCCGATGATTAAGCTGGGCAAGCTCTTCATTAAACGCAGAGATAAAACAGTAAAAACAGCGATCGCTAAATAAATTATTCATAATGTTACTCACAACAAATAATCAAACTACGGCAATATACCCCATCGTAGCTAGATCCCGCTCTTTAGCAGAGCGTTTATCTCTAGCTTCAACTTCTGATGTTGTCGATTTTGATGACAAGATTGCAGAACGTTTAAAAAAGTGGTGTCAGATAGTTGCTCAAGGAGATTTCGCCAAGTTTGAGAAACGTTTAGCTTGGGCAGGATTGAATATTCAGACAATTCGTCCCCTGTTAGCCGATACTGATGAAAATGAATCGCAACCTTTACCAACCTGGGCGATCGTATTAGAGGCAGTAATCAAGAAAGCTCAAGCCTTATCTCACAAGCAAATACTCGGTCAAAGCTATTTAGATAATCAAGAACCAGTTCCTTTTGAGCAAATATACATTCCTTGTTTGCAGGTAGCAAAAGAGAAACTGTTAGCCCAGTCAAAGAATCTAAACTTATTAAGCGAGCCAGTTCGAGCAGCATTAGAACGTCAGCTTTTGTTGCAGCTAAACGACTTGTGTTTTGCGACTTTGATGTCAGAGTTTTCTGCTTTCCGTTTATTAGGAAATACCACCCGCGACTTTTTGTTGTCCAACATTGTTAATTCTGGCAGTCATGAAAAGTATGACGCTTTTGTTCAGAAACTATTTGCCGATGGCTTACAATCTTTATTTCTAAAATATAGTGTCTTAGGCAAACTAATAGCGACGAAGATTAACTTATGGGTTGAGGCGACAGGGGAATTTTGCGATCGCTTGGCAACAAACTGGTTAGAAATCGAACAAAAATTCTCACCAGAACAAGCTTTAAAGCAGGTTGCAACAATCAAAACAGGCTTGTCTGACCCCCATAACGGCGGCAGAACGGTAATGATTCTGACTTTTGATACGGGAACAAAAGTAGTTTATAAACCCAAAGACATCGGCATAGATGTTGCCTATTTTCAACTTCTAGACTGGTTTAACTGCCAAAATGCTTTATTACCCTTCAAAATTCTGCAAGTTCTTAATTGTGGTACTCATGGCTGGGTAGAGTATGTAGAACAATTACCCTGTGACGATCTAGCAGCAGCCAAGCGTTTTTATCAAAGAGCAGGAATTTTACTCTGTTTAGTCCATCTTTTAGAAGGTACAGACTGCCACTCTGAAAATGTCGTAGCCAATGGCGAACACCTAGTATTAATCGATCTCGAAACTTTATTACATCATCGAATTAAAAATCCCAGTCAGCTTGATGTTAATGCGGTCAAATTGGCAGAAATTCAATTGAACAGATCGGTTTTACAGACTTTGATATTGCCTAAATGGGGATTGTCTGCTGAAGATAGCTTAACTATAGATTTGAGTGCTTTGGGGGGAACAGAAGAACAGGAATTAATTGTTTCCAAAGTGCAAAAGGTTAATACCGACGGGATGTATGTCGGTAGCGAGTCTCATATTGCTAAACAAGCTAATGTACCTAAACTCGAAGGTAAAGCTCTCAACCCGCAGGGTTATCTATCAGATATAGTCTTGGGGTTTCGGCGAATGTACGATTTTCTAGGCAGTCATCAAGAGGTATTATTAGCTTCTGACAGTCCTCTAATGAATCTAGCTGCTCAAAAAGTTCGGTACGTGTTTCGCGCCACCAGAATCTATCAAACAATCTTGAATAAATCGTTTGCCCCTGACTTGTTACAGTCTGGAATCGATCGCAGTATTGGGCTTGATGTTTTGAGTCGGGCTTTTCTACTAAAAGACAACAAACCAGATTTCTGGTCGATTTTAGCTGCTGAATTAGGGGCAATGGAACAGTTAGACATTCCTTTCTTTGCTACTGATACGAGTCAAGCAAGTCTGGATTTATCTAGAGAAACCATACCAGAACTGTTTGAAGAAGCTAGTTTTGCAACAGTGATTTCACGACTCAAATCTTTGAATCAAGACGATCTTGAGCGACAAGTAGAAATTATACGCGGTTCTTTTTGCATCAGGTTTATCACCGAACCCGAATATATTATCTCTGCCAATAAAGAGGACAGTTCGTTTTTACCAGAACGCATTCCATTAACCTCAGAGCAGTTAGTCCAAGAAGCTATTACTCTAGCTGAAGAACTTCGGCAACGCGGTATCTATGCTGATGATGATAGTGTCTCTTGGATTGGTTTGGGATTAAGAAACAATTGCCAAGATTTTCAACTCCAAAGTCTGAGTCACAATTTATATGATGGTAGTTCTGGTGTTGCCCTTTTTCTAGCAGCTTTAGCCAAAGTTACGGGAGACTCAGACTGGCGCGATCTCGCTCTAAATGCTCTACAACCCCTACTTCACGATCTTCGAGATTTGAACCCAAAAACAATCAAAGAATTAACCAGACTGGGACTCGGTGGAGCGATGGGTTTGGGTTCGATTATTTATGCTCTAGTACAGATTAGCTATTTGCTGCGGGATGCAGACTTAATTGAAGATGCCAAAATAGTTGCCAATTTAATTACTCCAGACTTAATCAAGAGCGATGAGCTGCGCTCTCCTGCGGTACGCGACTTCGATTTGATGAGCGGTGCAGCGGGAACAATTTTAGCCTGTTTGAAGCTATACGAGGTCGAACCATCTGCTTTAGAACCAGCGATCGCCTGTGGCGAACATTTATTAGAACATCAGGATAGTGTCAGCGGACATCTAAGAACGGGACTATCTCAAGGTGCTGCTGGAATTGCTTATGCCCTGCTGCGATTATTTGAAGTAACTCAAGATTCTCGGTTTCTAACAGCAGCCAAGACGGCGATCTCTTACGAACAAAATTGGCAAGGCTCAAACTCAAAAAAAGCTGCATTTCATAATAGTTGGGCTAATGGTGCTGCGGGGATTGGGTTAGCACGTTTGGGCGGTTTATCGATTTTGGATAGGTCAGCAATTCGACAAGAAATCAACTTTGCGATCGCCATAACCCAGCAGCATTGTCTAGAGGATGTTGATAATCTTGCTTGGGGAAATTTGGGCAGGATTGAAACTTTACTAGTGGCATCTCAAAAACTGAACCACCCAGACTTATTCGACTTTGGACTGCAAGCTACAGCTCATATAGTTAAAGAAGCTCAAGCAAGAGGCAGATTTAATCTTGTTTCGGCATCAGTCCCAAAAGCATATAATCCTGGCTTTTTTCAGGGAACAACTGGCATTGGTTATCAACTATTAAGAATTGCCCATCCCAATGTATTACCTTCTATTTTGCTTTGGGAATAGAGATGTTGGGAGAAACAGATATTACTACATACAAATATGAAAAAGCTACAGTTTAAACCTCATTTCCAAGTTGAAGTAGTTCGACCAAATACCGTATATCTGTTGAGCGAAGAGTCTTCTATCGCTTTGACAGGCAATCTTTATTGTCAACTTGCTCCCTTTTTAGACGGCAACCATACTATAAGCGAAATAATCACTCAACTAGAGGGAAAGGTAGATTTTCAAAGTATTTACTACGCTATCAATAAGCTCAAAGCCAAAAACTATCTAGTCGAAAACCTAGATCGCCAGCCTCGTCACATATCTGCGTTCTGGAGTTCTTTGGGTATCGATCCTGAAATAGCCTGGCAGCGATCGCAGCAGGCGACTGTCTCGATTACTGCCTATGGTGATGTGCCGACGGAGTTTTTGATTACCACCCTTAAGTCTTTAGGGGTTCGGGTACAAAATTCTTCGATACCTAATGCTAATTCTTTAGCCATTGTCCTGACAGATGATTATCTGCGACCAGAATTAGCTGAATTTAATCAAAAATCTTTAGCTGCTGGCATTCCCTGGATGTTAGTTAAGCCTGTTGGAACTAAAGTTTGGCTAGGACCAATTTTCGATGTGGATCGAACAGGATGCTGGCAATGTTTAGCTCAACGTTTAGAAAGTAATCGGGAAGTAGTAAGCAGCATCCAACAACAAAATGATAAGTTCATCTCAACTTCTCAGGCTCTTTTGCCATCTACTTTGCAAACTGGTATCAATTTAGCTGCTACAGAAATTATCAAGTGGATTATTCGGGATCGAGAACAAAGCGATCGCCCTATTAAGACTCTAGCAGGTAAAGTCATCACTTTAAATCTAGCTAATTTAGACTTACAAACTCACCTGCTCACCAAACGTCCTCAATGCATTGTCTGTGGCGATAAGTCTGATAATAGTCGCCGTCAGCCTCAAAAAATTATCCTTAGCAGTCAGAAAAAGCAGTTCACCATCGATGGAGGACACCGTATCCTTCCTCCAGAACAAACTTTAAGCCGTTGGCAGCATCACATTAGCCCGATTACGGGTGTTGTCAGTGCTTTGGTAAGGACTTCTGAACCTGGCAGCAACCATAGCTATTTGGCAGTGCATAATTTTGGTAAAGCAGCAGATCTCAAAAGCTTACGTCACAACCTGCATAATAAGGCAGCAGGTAAGGGCAGAACTGAATCTCAGGCAAAGACTAGTGGTTTTTGTGAAGCGATCGAACGTTATTCGGGATTATTTCAAGGTGATGAAATTAGAGTCAGTAACACCTATAGTCAGTTAGAATCCGCTATTCATCCTGTAAGCTGTTTGCAGTTTAGCCAGCATCAATATCAGCATCGCGAAGCTCTCAACCAAGCCTATTCTGGTTCGGATTTTATTCCTCAACCCTTTGACGAAACACAAGAAATTGAATGGACTCCCGTATGGTCGTTGACAGAACAAACTTTCAAACAGATGAGTACGGCTTTATGCTACTACAAATATCCTCAAACTTCAGGACATCAGTTTGGTTTTGCCCATTCCAACGGTAATGCTGCGGGCAATGCGATCGAAGAAGCTATCCTCCAGGGTTTTATGGAATTAGTCGAGCGAGATGCGGTGGCTATCTGGTGGTACAATCGTCTCCAACGTCCTGCGGTAGATTTGGACAGTTTTCAAGACCCTTATCTATCCCAATTACAAACCTATTATCAAGATCGGAGACGAGAATTTTGGGTACTAGATTTGACCAGCGATCTTGAGATTCCTGTCTTTGCAGCCGTTTCTCGCTGTACTCAAGGAAAAGAGCTGATTGTCGCTGGTTATGGAGCGCATTTAGATCCCAAGATTGCCTTGATGCGGGCTGTAACCGAAATGAACCAATTTTTATCACGAGTTGAAATCCAGTATCCCAGTCGCACCGAAGCAGGATTACATCAATGGTTGACTGATGCCACAGTGAGTAATCAGCCCTATCTTGCTCCCGATACTCAAGCCACTCGGAAAACTTATGTAGATTATCCTCGATGCTGGAGTGACGATCTGCGTCAAGATGTACTTAACTGTGTTGCGATCGCCCAGAAACAAAATCTAGAAACTCTGGTTTTAGATCAAACTCGTCCTGATATCGGACTCAACGTAGTTAAGGTAATAGTCCCTGGCTTAAGACACTTCCTACCCAGACTTGCTCCTGGCAGACTTTACGATGTTCCAGTCAAAATGGGCTGGCTGACTGAGCCTTTGGCAGAAGCAGAAATGAATTCAATTCCCATGCCTTTTTAACCACGATCGATTATCAATATGGCTTTTATCCTCTCTTTTAATCCAGAACTTATTTGGCAAGAATTGCCCGACAATCGAGGTATTGTTTTGCAGTATCGCGATCGCAAACTAACTTTTAAACAACCAATAGCTGGCTTGCGATCGGCATTAAAAGCTTTACAGGTTGGCAAAGGAGCAACTAAACCAGAACTCAGTCAGATTGTGCAGCAGGCTGATGGTATTGGCGCACTGTTTAGCTTTAATTCATATTTAAAAAAGCTAATTGGTTTGGGTTGGATATGTCATGGAATTGATTCTTTAGCTACTGCCATTCCTTTGACTGAAGATTATCAATTCATAGTTCCTACTATCGAGCAAGAACAATCTTTTACTTTGTCTCGTTTTGCTTATCTCCACCAGGTAAAAGGACAAATGATTTTAGAATCTCCCTTATCTAAAGCTAAGATTTGCTTGCATGACTGGCGTGGTATGGCTTTGATTAGCAAGTTGGCTCAACCCCAAACTTTGGCGACGTTAACAGAAATTCCCACACTGACAGAAGAGGAAAGCGAACAGTTTTTAAATCTATTATTAGCTACTCAAATGCTGTCTGTAGCCACACCTGTTGCTAATTCTGAATCCTTAGAAGAAGATACAATTCTAGCTCAGTGGGATTTTCACGATTTACTGTTTCATACCCGCAGTCGTCAGGGAAGGCATAACCTACCGATGGGTGCAACCTACCGCTTTGCCGACAAGATCGAGCCTTTACCCGCAGTCAAACCGCAAACGTCAGCTAAAAAAGTTCAGCTGCACAAACCCGATCTTGAACAGTTAAAGGCTAAAGACATTAGCTTGACCGAGGCAATAGAAACCAGGCGATCGCTTAGAACATACGATCGCACTCCTATCAATATTCAGCAGCTAGGAGAATTTTTGTATCGTACTGCCAGAATCAAGCAGCTTGTTAGCTCCCAGTCAGGTGAATATACCAGTCGTCCCTATCCTTCGGGTGGTGGACTTTACGAACTAGAACTTTATCCCATAATTGATACCTGCACGGGAATTGATAGGGGATTTTATCACTACGATCCTTTAAATCATCAACTATGCCAGCTTGGCGAAGCTACTAAAGACAGCGAAAAAATGCTCAAAGATGCTTGGTATGCCAGCGGACAGCAAAATAGACCGCAAATTCTAATTGCGATCTCAGCTAGATTTCCTCGGCTGACTTGGAAATACGAATCAATTGCCTATTCATTGATACTCAAGCACGTAGGTAGCCTATATCAAACTATGTATTTAGTAGCAACTGCCATGAATTTAGCACCCTGCGCTTTGGGTTCGGGCAATGCCGATCTCTTTGCCAAAGTTGCGAGAACTAATTATTATCAAGAATCTTCAGTCGGAGAATTTATGTTGGGTAGCAATCCTCAGTAGATCCATTAGTCAAAATCATCAATTTTAACACTTGAGTTTCAATTGAGATTTTAGCTTTTTGTGCCATTGCAAAAGCTGATGCCATAAAATCATAGCAATATAACGTCGTCCTGGAGGTGTAAGCAATTGCATCATGGGTGCTTTATACCAAAAATTGACAGAAATTGTTGGAAATTGGATATCATCGAAGGAATGGACTTGATGCCACCAAAAGGCTGGTATAAACATCATTTCACCTGCTTCTAGAACACATTCAACAGCCCTAGCTTTAGAAAAATTGGGAAACTGTGTTAAATTTGGTCGGTCGATGTCCACCTGGCTGGTATGAGGAATATGACATTTGACTGAGAAGGGATAAAGACAATTAGTTTGCTTGGGATCGAAAAAGACAAACCGTTTACGACCCCTCACTTGAACCATAATGTTATCCGCCATATCATAATGTAGAGACGAGATATTTCCACTTGAACCTAACCAGAATCTTGGACTATTTTGCAACAGCAGCTTGTTCTGGCAGTAGACTGGAAACTCAATATCTTGAGGCAGTTTTGGCGACAATAGGGAAAGAGGGACTTGTATAAGATAGTAATATATATCCTTTGAGTATCTATGCAATTTCAGTAAATGAATGAAGTCACTAAACTTCATTATCTTAACTAATTTAGCCATTCCATCCTTCTGGATCGCCCCTAAAAGCTGGATTCTGCGACACACGAATTGCTACTTTGGTGTTACCGACAGCAGCATCAAGATAATCATCTGTCCATAAAGAACAAGCTTTCCAATTACTCATTGCCCCAGTGATAATTACAGGTTTTCTAGAAGTAGAGATGTACTGCTGTAAGAACTCTGATGTCGGCTTTTCAATCCGTTCAATTTTTAAGTCAGTAGTTTTCAAAACATTTCTTAGGAATAACGATAATAGCTATCAACCAAGATACTTGAAATCATGACGCTAGAGGTAGAATGATGGAAAAAACTATGATTCGCGACTTTTTAAGGGAGAAAATCGCATGCCATTTTACGCACCTTTATGAAATCGCTTGTCAAACAACAATAATAAGTAAAAGAAAATGAACGGCAAATAGTAATGAGGCTGTCTCAAAAAAAACTATTTGCCTTTTTGACTTTTCGTAACTTCCTCTACCTGTCCGTTGATTGAGCTATTTCAACTCAATACTTACCATTTAGCTTTTTCATCAAAATTACCTTAGGATAATAAGACCAGCAACAGTAACAGGATACAAGCACCACCAGCCACTGCTTCTAGCTCTTCTTCACTAAGTTCATTTACTTCTTGTTTGGATTGGAATTCACTTTGACGATTGTCAATTTCTGACGCTAGTTCTTCGGGGGTAAAGTCATAGCCGTGTTTGGCACCTAGTTCGGTAGTAGCCTGGCGGTCGTTTTCTGCATCCATCGCTGTGGCTAATTCAGCCTGTAGTTCTTGGTCTTCACTAACTTTAGTTAAAAATTGATTGACAGCTTCAATACTCATTGGTTAAATCTCCGTTAGGTATGTTTTGTTGTAATATCAATTAACTATGCGATCGCTTTATCTAACTGTTATAGATAAGCATCAAAGATTTAGATTGAGGCAAGGAAAATAGAGTAAATAGTTTTTGAAACTAACTTTTACTATTATTTATTTCCCTTGTCTTTCTCTATTTGACAGTCCATGGGACTAATTGCGGTCGATAATTACCATTTAGCATTACCAGCAGCACTACCACCAACCATACCAGCAGCACCAATAGCGGCAACACCAAGGGGTATTGCAGGAGTACAAGCACCACCAGCGACAGCTTCTAATTCTTCTTCGTTCAACTGATTTGCTTCTTGTTTGGTCTGGAATTTGCTCTGACGATTCTCAATTTCCGATGCAAGTTCTTCGGGAGTAAAGTTGTAGCCATGTTTTACTGCTAGTTCTGTAGTAGCCTGGCGGTCGTTTTCTGCTTCCATGGCGGTGGCTAATTCAGCCTGTAGTTCTTGGTCTTCGCTAACTTTAGTTAAAAATTGATTGACAGCTTCGATACTCATTGGTTAAATCTCCGTTAGGTTTGTTTTGTTGTAATATTGATTGACTATGCGATCGCTTTATCTAACTGTTATAGATAAGCATCAAAGATCTTGATTGAGGCAAGGAAAATAGAGTAAATAGTTTTTGAAACTAACTTTTACTATCATTTATTTCCCTTGTTTTGATCTAATTTTGCTAATTTAGGTATATATTTACCATTTAGCTTTTTTGATCGCACCACTAGCAGCACCAGCAGCAACAGCAGTAGCAACAGCAGGAGTACAAAGACCTCCTGCTACTGCTTCTAATTCTTCTTCACTTAATTCATTTACTTCCTGTTTAGTTTGGAATTCACTCTGACGATTGGCAATTTCTGACCCTAATTCTTCAGGGGTAAAATCATATCCATGTTTAGCACCTAATTCGGTAGCAGCAGTGCGATCGTTTTCTGCTTCCATGGCGGTGGCTAATTCAGCTTGAAGTTCTTGGTCTTCACTAACTTTGGTTAAAAATTGATTGACGGCTTCGATAGTCATGAGAATAATCTCCTAGTAAATGATGACGACAATATGTAATTTATTTTGGTAATTGCTTTATCTGACTTTGGCGATCCATTTTCAGAAAAATTGCGCTCGCTCAAACTTTAGTAGCTTCAAATAGCTACTAAAATTCAATATTTACCACTTCGCGCTGGATACACCTTTGGCTACACCAGCAGAAACAACAGCAGTAGCAACAGCAGGAGTACAAAGACCTCCTGCTACTGCTTCTAATTCTTCTTCACTTAATTCATTTACTTCGTGTTTGGATTGAAATTCGCTCTGACGATTCTCAATTTCCGATGCCAGTTCTTCGGAAGTAAAGTTGTAGCCGTGTTTAGCTGCTAGTTCGGTAGCAGCAGTGCGATCGTTTTCTGCTTCCATGGCAGTGGCTAATTCAGCCTGTAGTTCTTGGTCTTCACTAACTTTGGTTAAAAATTGATTGACAGCTTCAATACTCATGGTGATACTTTCCTTTGTTTTTGTAATTATGCAGCCTATTAAAAGTAATTAATGTTGGTTAACTTCTTTTTCTCTAGACAATTAGTAATTTAAAACATTGAACACCGTGGATACAATGATATTTTTTTACTTAGTAAAGCACTTTTTTTATATACTTGAAATCTGAATACATTTGTGTAAACTTATTAAAAACAAAATTACTTATAAAAAATAGTAATTCTGCCTTCGGACAAATCAAAGTTGACGATTGAAAGGCATCGATTTTATTTATCACTTCTAAAATAACTGACAAAGTTTGAACGCATATATTTAAAATAGTTGCTCTAAAACTAAAAAGTGTTTTGTTTCCAGCGCTCTCCTAAATTCTCTATATCTAGACAGCAAAATAGGATATTCGCCCTGATTATTAGGTGTTATAAGCATTCATGTGGCTTAGGTTAACACTAAAAAACTGCATTAATCACTAAAAAAAAATCATTGTCTATAGCTTGTAGACTTTATATAGTTATTACAAATCGCTAATCTATCAAAGCTAGGTCTTGATAGCAAATAGCCCAAACAATATTATTTGAATAGTTTTTTAAAAAAGCATTTTCTATTCTATTATCTATTGGCAATATAATCACTTGAGCAAAATTTAGGTTTAATTTTAAAGTGAAAAACAACCCTATTGAAGTAAATAATAATCTTAAAGCCTCTCCATCAGATCAAAATGTTTTACATAAACCTAATGTCTTTGGAGAACCAGATTTAGATTCGCCTAATGTTCGGGTTTTAATTATTGACAATCAAAAATCTGTATGCCAACAACTACAGCTATCTCTTGAACTCGAACCTGGAATAGAAGTAATTGGCACAACAACTAATGGTGCAACGGCAATTAATTTAATTGAGTCTTTAAATCCCAATATAGTTTTAGTCGATCTACAAATGCCCGTGATGGACGGATTTGAAACTATCGAAATTATTGTTCAACGATTTCCTGACTGTAGAATTTTAGTTCTCAGTTCTTCTAGCAGCAAAGATGATGTCAAACGAGCTTTAAAAGCGGGAGCGCGGGGTTTTTTACTCAAAAGCACTTCTATTAAAGAGATAGCTGATTCTATTCGCTCGGCGAGCAAAAGACACTTTCAGCTAAGTCCAGGGTTGTTTACTAAAATTTTCTTGCCTAAATTGAATGGGGATACCGAACTAAACAAGGCAATCCCTGGATCTATATCAGAAACAGCCAAAGAATCCAAGCAAAAAAATAATTCTGCTGACAAAAAAGAAAATAAGATGTTTCGGCAGGCATCCTTGGAACGTCTATCTTCTCCCGAAAGATTAGACCAATTAATGCGTGTCATTAATCCTAAAAGCTGGATTCCTTTAGCTACTCTAGGAGTTTTAGGCGCATCGGCTTTAACCTGGAGTATTTTCGGACGTATTCCCGTTACGGTTCAAGGAGCAGGAGTACTAATTTATCCCAGTACAGTAGTTCCCATACAAACCAAAAATTCGGGACAGTTAGTAGATTTGAAGGTTGAAAATGGCGAGCTAGTAGAAAAAGGCGATATTATAGCCACCTTTGATGACAGCGATCGCCAAGAAGAATTAGAATTAGCCTATGCCAAATTAGCTCAATTGGAAGGTCAAAAATCTAAATTTGAACAAGTTCAAAAACAGCGTAAAAAGCAGGAATCGCAAGCAATTGCCCAACAGCGCGAAACTTTAGAGCAAAGGCTGCAAATTTTGGTAGATCTGACTCCGACACTAAAAGATAAAGGCATATCGGCAATTCAACGTCAACGAGAAAATTTACAGCAGCGTCAGGCAACCTTAGAAGGATTACGCTCTACTTATCAACAACGATTTGAAACTCGGCAAAATTTATTTGAAAGAGGTGCAATCTCGGAAGATAACTTGCTCGAAGCCAGACAGCAATACTCCGATAATATTAGCGGCATCGATGAAATTGAAGCTCAGTTAAAAGAGCTAGACGTTAAAGAAGCAGATGCTCTCCAACAATATCTTTCTAATCTAAATGAGGTCAAAAATGTTCAAGCTCAAATTCAAGAATTGGATAGCAAACAGACTAATTTAGCCCAACAAGATTTAGAAAATTCCAATAATCGCGCTAAAGAAATTCAAGAAGTCGAATCGAGAAATTGCCTCAATCCAACAAAAAATCAAAAGTGAAAGTCAAATAGTCAGTCAATATTCAGGTAGAATTCTCGAACTCACCGTCAATCAAGGGCAAGTAGTGCAGGCAGGAACTCGTCTAGCCAGTATAGATACCAAAAATGGAGGAGGCAAACTCGTAGGAGTAACTTATTTCCCCGTTAAAGATGGTAAAAAAGTTCAGCCAGGAATGGAAGTGCAAATTACTCCCCAAACCATTAAACGCGAACGTTTTGGTGGCATAGTCGGCAAGGTAACAAAAGTTTCTCCCTTCCCCATTACTACGGAAGCTGCTGCCAATGTCGTTGGTAATTCGCAAATAATTGCGGGTTTAGTTCCAGATACCGAACCAGTAGTAATTCAAATATCAGCAAAACTAGCAGCCGATCCTCAAACTTTTAGCGGCTATGAATGGTCTTCTTCGGCTGGTCCGAGCTTAAAAATGTCTTCGGGAACTACCACTACTGCCAGAGTAAAAATAGAAGATAGATCTCCTATTTCTTTCGTCTTACCAATTTTGAGGTCTATCAGTGGTATCTACTAATCTTGCTCCCCCAAAACTTCTAAATCTTTGGCAATATTTGCAAAAATTGCTGCCTCAAAAGAGCCAGAGAGTCAAAACACCGACGGTTTTGCAGATGGAGGCAGTCGAATGTGGTGCAGCAGCTTTAGGAATTATCCTCAGCTATCATGGTTGCATTGTACCCTTGCCCGAACTACGACAAGAATGCGGTGTTTCTCGCGATGGTAGTAAAGCGTCTAATGTTCTCAAAGCAGGGAGAAGATATGGACTAGAAGCCAAAGGATTAAAAAAGGGCTTAGATAAGCTGAAAGAGCTAGCTCCACCCTATATAGTATTTTGGCAGTTCAATCATTTCTTGGTATTAGAAGGATTTAACGAACAGCGAGTCTTTCTTAACGATCCTGCCAGTGGTCCTAGAAGCGTCTCTTGGGATGAGTTTGACGAAGGATATACGGGGGTTATATTGGTTATGAACCCTGGGGAAGAGTTTAAAAAGGGTGGTAAAAAACCTAATGTTCTAGTTTCCTTGCGATCGCGATTACAAGCTGTTGTGGGTGCTTTGGCTTACTGTACGGCAGCAGGATTTTTTCTGACTTTAGTTAAGTTACTAATCCCTGTCTTTAGCCAAATATTTGTCGATGAAATTTTAATCCAGCAAAGAATGGACTGGCTAAATCCTTTACTGCTGGCGATGGGAATCACCGCAATTTTCCAGGGCAGTCTAACCCTACTACAATTAAAATATCTGCGTCGTTTACAAATTAAGCTCTCTGTTGCTATGTCTGGAGGTTTTCTCTGGCATATTCTTCGTTTACCCATGGGATTCTATGCTCAAAGATTTGCAGGGGAAATAAGCGATCGCACCCGTCTCAATAATGAAGTGGCAGAAATTCTATCAGGACAGCTAGCTACCACCATCATCGATACCGTGATGATTATCTTCTTTGCCATAGTCATGTTTCAGTACGATGAGATCTTAACAACTATGGTGATTGGTTTTGCAGCGATTAATATTTTGACTCTGCGCTGGATTTATCGTCAACGAGTCGATGCCAACCAAAAACTAATGCAGGACTATGGTAAGGCAGCAGGAGCATCAATTGCGGGACTGCAATATATCGAAACCCTCAAAGCATCTGGAGTAGAATCAGACTTTTTCTCTAAATGGTCTGGTTACTATGCCAAAGCCCTCAATTCCCAACAAGAATTAGGGGTGACTAATCAGTTTCTGTCAACATTACCTGTTTTGTTAACGGCTCTTTCTTCTGCTCTACTCCTAGTAGTTGGCGGTTGGCGAGTTGTGGATGGACATCTCAGTATTGGGATGCTAGTGGCATTTCAAGCCATAGTCAAAAGTTTTCAAGAGCCTGTCAACAATTTGGTTAACTTTGCAGGAACGCTACAAGAATTAGAAGGTAATCTCATTCGTTTAGATGACGTTCTCGATAACCCCACAGACTCCTCGACTAACCATAAAGAAAAACTCTTTTTAACTCCCCAATCAGACAATAGCCAGATAATTCCCCCTGAATCGGCGCGTTTAAAAGGATATATCGAATTAAACAATCTTACTTTTGGCTATAGTCGCCTCGATCCTCCCTTAATTGAAAACTTATCTCTCTCAGTTAAACCAGGACAGCGTATTGCTTTTGTTGGAGGAAGTGGCTCGGGTAAATCGACTGTAGCAAAGCTAGTCGCAGGACTATACCAATCTTGGTCAGGAGAAGTTCGTTTTGACAATCGCCTTAGACAAGAAATTCCCCATCAAATCATAACTACTTCGATCGCCATGGTAGAACAAGATATCTTTCTCTTTACAGGAACGGTCAGAGAAAACCTGGCTCTATGGGATACCAGTATTGCCGATAAACATCTAAAAAAAGCGTGCCAAGACGCTGCCATTGATGATGTTGTCAACTCTTTTTCAGGAGCTTATAACGCCGAGTTACACGAAGGGGGAGGTAATTTAAGTGGTGGTCAACGGCAAAGATTAGAAATTGCCAGGGCATTGGTTAATAACCCGTCGATTCTGATTATGGATGAAGCCACTAGTGCTTTGGATTCAGAAACCGAAAAAATTATTGATGAAAATTTACGTAGACGAGGTTGTACCTGCTTGATTGTTGCTCACCGTCTGAGTACTATTCGTGACTGCGATGAAATCATTGTCCTCGAACAGAGGCAAAGTAGTTCAAAGAGGTACTCATGAAGAACTGTGGCAACAGGAAGGAGTTTATGCACAACTGATTAAAAGCGGAGAGGGATAGGGAGAGAAGTAATAAGTAAGTTAGCTAGGGGCGAACGGCCGTTCGCCCGTACAGAAGGAATAAGATTGAGTATTTAAAATAATGGTTAATTCAGAAAATCAAGGGCAATTTCCCGAAAATTTAAAACTACATACTTTTAACAGTAATGAACCAATTTTATTGAACGACCCAGAGACAGTTTGGCTGATCCAGTCTGGTTCTGTTTCTTTATTTGCTGTGACGGTTAGAGACAGAATAACCGAAGAAAATCGCCGTTATCTTTTTAGTTGCGAATCTGGAGAAGCTCTTTTTGGTACTGTCCCTAGCCCCAACGCGATCGACTATCAAATCTTGGCGATACCGATGGGAAAAGTAACCTTGTTCGAGTTAGACCGAGAACTAATCGAACAGTCTTTAGCTAACCAATATTCTAATTTTTCAGCTTTAATTGATGGCTGGCTCAAGAATTTTGATACTAACCTTTTTGGTTCTCTCGTTCCTAATATTCAAGTCAAAGCAGCGGGAAAAGCAAGTTTTTCTCTGAACAAAGGACAAACCCTACAGCCAAATCCAGATAGCGTTGTTTGGCTTCAGGTTAAAGAAGGGCTAGCGCGGTTACTGGGAATCAAAGAATTAATTATTACCGAGGAAGTTAAAATCCTACCGATTCCTAGCGATCTTTGGATAGAGGCAAGTTGTGATACTCAATTAACTACAGAGGTTACTAGTTCTTTATTAGATGTAGATGTCTTACTAAACGGAATTTCCTTGTTCCATCGCCACTTTCTATTTTGCAATCGACTAATTCAAAAGCAAGAGCAAGATGAAGAGTTACAAAGGTTGGCAGTTCTAGACGATCTCAATCAACGGGTGACAGCAGAAGCTTTAGGAGAATTAGCCTCTCCCTTAGTTTCTCAAGCCGATGATTTGATTACAGGCAATACACCTTTATTAATTGCAGCGGGGGCAGTGGGAAGAGCATTGGGCATGAAAATTAGCCCTCCTGCCCAATCTGAAGATCTCAAACGATTAGCAGACCCTCTGCAAGCGATCGCTAGGGCTTCTCGTTTACGCACCAGACAAGTTTTATTAAGAGATAACTGGTGGCAACAAGATTGCGGTCCTTTGATTGGTTATATCCATTCAGGATCGATTAAGCAGCCAGTAGCTTTACTGCCCAAAAATTCTAGTAGCTACGAATTATTACATCCCGATAATCATACTCGCATTCCCATCGATAGCGATTTTGCCAAGGACATTGAGCCAGTAGCTCAGATGTTTTATCGCTCCTTTGCCGATAAAGCTCTTTCTGTCTTTGATATTATTAGGTTTGCTTTTAAAGGCAGATTGAGAGACATTTTAATTATTATTTTTACCAGTATTGCCGTTACTTTATTGGGAATGCTCACGCCTCAGGCGATGGCGATTATGATCGATAGTTCTATTCCCGATAGCGATCGCTTTTCTTTAGTTCAAATTGGCTTAGGGCTGGTCATTGCTTCTTTTGCTACCGCCATGTTTGGTCTAGCTCAAGGATTCGCTCTATTAAGAATTGAAACAACATCTGATGCTTCAACTCAATCGGCAATGTGGGATCGACTGCTTAATTTGCCCGTTTCTTTTTTCCGTAGATATACCACAGGGGATCTTTTATCCCGTACTAACTCTATTAGTCAAATCCGCAGACAACTGGGCAGTAGCATCTTAATTAAATTGGTTACTAGTGTTTTTGCCTTACTCAATTTGGGGCTACTCTTTTTCTACAGCGCACAATTATCTTTGATTGCCATTGGTACGGCGATCGTCATTATTGTTGTCACTAGTTTGTCAGGAGTAATCTTAGTCCGCAAGGTTAGACCTTTACTGGAAATTGAAGGGAACATTTTTGGGCAGGTTGTCCAATTAATCAATGGAATCTCCAAGCTGCGGGTTGCAGGTGCAGAAGAACGAGCATTTGCTTTCTGGAGTAAAGACTATAGTAAGCAAATTAAACTCGAACTGAGTACTCAACTAATTGAAGACATTGTGGCTATCTTTAATACCGTCATGCCTTTAATTACTTCTGGTGTTCTCTTTTGGTTTACGGTTCATTTACTCAATAAAGCAGCAACAGCTGGTAAACCAGGACTGACAGTAGGTGCTTTTTTAGCCTTCAATAGTGCCTTTGCTACTTTTATCGGTGGCTCTACCCAAGTAAGTAACATTGTCACAGACGTTCTACAGGTTGTTCCTCAGTGGCAGCGAGCGCAGCCGATTGTCGAAACCCTACCCGAAGTAGATCTTAGCCGAGCAGATCCAGGCAAACTGATCGGCAGAATCAACCTAGAGCGGGTATCTTTTCGCTACAGTCCAGATATTCCTTTAACCCTCGAAAATGTCAGTATTAAAGCCGAACCAGGAGATTTTATTGCCTTGGTTGGTGGTTCTGGCAGTGGTAAATCAACTATTTTTCGCCTCTTGCTAGGTTTTGAAAACCCTGAAGATGGCAGCATCTATTACGATGGGCAAGATTTATCAGGACTCGATGTTAGTGCTGTGCGCCGACAATTGGGGGTCGTGTTACAAAATGGCGCAATCATGTCTGGCTCAATTTTCGATAATCTAGCAGGAGGAGGAAAAGTCACTTTGGATGAAGCATGGCAAGCATCTCGCATGGCAGGTTTCGATCTGGATATTGAGGGGATGCCCATGGGAATGCACACTGTTATCAGTGAGGGAGGCGGTAATCTTTCGGGAGGACAGCGACAGCGACTCTTGATTGCTAAAGCCTTAGTCTTAAAACCGCGTATTCTGCTATTTGATGAAGCCACCAGTGCCTTAGATAATCGTACTCAGGCGATCGTTAGTGAGAATTTAGACCGATTGCAGGTAACCAGAATTGTAATTGCCCATCGGCTAAGTACAATTCGTAATGCCGATCGCATATATGTATTAGACAGAGGCAGAGTAGTGCAGCAAGGAAATTTTGAGGAACTAGCTGCTCAAGAAGGACTGTTCTCTAACTTGATGAAAAGACAAACAGCTTGATCGCTGGTTGAGAGCAGCCATTTTATTAGGTGGGCATTGCCCACCCTAGGAGCTACCTATATGTTTTTCTTATTGCATTTTCGGCTCTTCCGACAGCCAAAATGACAAAAATTAGCCAAAGTAAGGCGATCGCAAATCCAAAGATTACGTCACTAGGCCAGTGTGCGCCTAAGACCAGGCGTGACATAGAAATTAAACCAATCCAAACCACAGCAAAAAGAATAACAATCGATCGCTCTAGCCAACTGCGAGACTCTCGAAACCAAAGATAAAATAAAAAGCCATAAACTACCGTCACCACAACTACATGACCAGAAGGAAATGAATGTAGTCCTGGTGCTGCGACACCGTTGGCGATTAAGTCGGGGCGACCGCGATCCCAGATTCCCCAACCAACCCAAACGATCGCAAACTGCAAAATATAGGCGATCGCTGTAGTTGCTGCAATTAATGGTTGCGAAAACCAGGAAGTCAGCGCAGCAAAGGCAATTACTACTGGCAGCATACCAACTAAATTACCAGGAGACTGCCAAGTCACGCCTTTATCAAAACTCATGGGAAAATGCTTGGCAACTGCTAGCAGGGTTTGCTTGTCCCAAGCCTGTAACCCCTCGGCATTCATTGCCCAGCGGGTAATTATCAGCATGATTAACGCACATATGCCCAAACCAATTGCCAAAGTACCCGCCCACTTTTTCCAGGCTTGAGATGGAATAGCCTTGGCTGAACTGGAAAATCGATCGATAACACCCGCTGCCGTTTTAACAATGAGCCATTTATGTTTATGTTTGCTTGTGGACACTATTTATAAAAATCAAATATAAAAACATTCTTACAATAGTGGACTGACTATAAAACTGACATCTAACTTAAGATGTGTGTCGTACGATTGATATTTTTACCACTTCTAGACTACTTAGTTTTACAAATCAAGCCAGATTTGAATCACTTAAGAAATATGATTTTTTCAGCTACTAGCACTGGTTTTCGGTCGTATTCCGCTTTGAGGCGCGATCGCGTTGATAAATCCCAGCCTAAATTGTAATCTTGCTCAAATTCATCAGCGACAAATTGACGTAATGTTCCATATACAATTACGGTTTGTTCTTCATAAAGCTGAATTTGAGAATTTGACTGCAATACGAGTAAGTCTTCTCCCCCAAATGCTTTCTCTTCATCTAGTTCAAACACCCTGTTGTTTATAATTTCATCCACCTCTCCTTCGATTGCCAGTGGTCTACCGTAATAAATTTCGGGTCTGGCAGTAAGATCTTCTGGATCGGGAGATGGTATGGTCGATGTAGCAATAATTACGGGATAACCTTCGTATTGACGGTAAAGATCCGCTTCGATACTGATACCATATTCCTGTTCGATACTGCTTAAGTTTAATTTTTCCACTCGACCACTAAACAAAACTTCTGGCGTTGGATCGTCAGAAAATAATTCAACCTGTTGACCTATAGCGATCGCTAAAATATCTCTATCCTTCAGCAAACGATCTTGGTCTAAAACAAAACCTCTTTTTCCGACAGTTTTTATAATGTCATTACGAACCGTTACCGATTTTCCTTGATAATAATCGATATTTTCGACTATTTCAGCAGTATCTACCAGATAGCCAGGATTTTTATTAATTTCCGCTTCCCCACATCCTGACAACTGAGCAAGACCCAGAACCGCCATAACTGCGATCGGGATATGTTTAATTTTATCTAAGGGCATAACGTCGGTATCCTGTTGCTACATACATATATAAGCCGTAACTAATTAAGCCGACACCAATTAACCCCAACCATAGCCAACCAAAGGGTTTCGTTGCCAATACCCGAAAGGCGTTTTGTAACCCTCCAGCAAGTTCTGAATTACCAGAAATAGCAGCCTCAGTAAAAAAGATTCCAGTCAAAATAAAGGCAATGCCCCTAGCAGCTACGCCTATCTTGCCGATATATCTCGTCCACTTTTCCAGTCGATGATGAATATCTGAAGAATCAAATTCGCTAATATAAGAACCTGTAAAAGCTCCTTTAACATAAAAAATACCTATGGTTGCAATGGCTATACCGCCTAAAAAAATCAGCCATTCCCCTATAGGTTGTTCAAACAGTTCATTTGCCAAGTCTTCAGCTGTATCATCATATTCTCCCGATCCCAAGGCAATACAGACTGCACTATACGCTACACCTATGTAGCTCAAACCACTCATGGCATAACCAATGCGTTTTAACCAGCACTTTAAGCTAGAACAATTGGCATATCCTGGAACGAGTATGACCTGAAAAAATCTTCTCAATACATATCCCATTAAGGCAATTGCTAGCAAAAAAACTAGTAGCTTTCCCAATGGTTGGCTTGCCACAAAAGTTAGACTGAGATATGTTCCTGTCGCTTCTTGATTGGGAAAAATCGCTGCCTGTACTGCCAATACGCCAATTAATAAATATACAGTTCCTTTTGCTGCATAACCAAGTAAAATGTATCGCTTCAACCAAACATTTTCAATCTTTTCAGGCAATTTTGACTTCATTTAGCAGTTAGATACTTTTTACCTTGTAGTGTTATTATAGTCTGCTTATTATCAAGTCTTTTTTATTCTAAAAATAGAAAGGTAAAATCAAAGTTGAGCCATGGCATTTCACAAATGAGTTTGGGACTTTAAAAATCTACCATAAGTTATATTTTAAGTTTTAATGGACTCTTTTTTTTAGACTATAAAAATAATTATCCTACTGAGTTAAAAAGCGATCGCTTATAAAATTAAAAACATTAGGATAAATTAGCAATGATCTATGTTTTGATCGAGTTATATTTTAGGTTGTTTATCTAAAGCTTGTTTAAATATATCTTTAACAAAAGCAACGTCAGTTTTTACTTGTTCGGCAAAGGTGGTTAATGTTTCGGAATTACCTTCAACAACTAAACAAATATCGCCGTAACTAATTGTTAAATCCTGACCCATTTTGATCAGCTTTTCCAATTTGGAAAAGTCTACTTCATCGATAACACGAACTGTTATGTCCCTTTTTTTAGACAGTGAAGTTGGAAATGTAAGATTTGTTTGTCGGTTGTCGGTGTTAGAAGATAGCTGTTCGCTCAAGATTTCGGCTATTGTAGCTGTTTGACCTTGCCGTCGACCGACTTTTATCCGAACGGTTGCTCCAATACTAAGTTTGGCGATCGCTTCGAGTTCTTCAGCATGATAGAGTCTTACAATACAGCCTAATTCTGGAGTTTCTAAACGAAACAATTGATTAAAAGCATCCGATCTTAATTCTGTACCAGTTGTTTTAATTGTATTAAAAGCCTCTGTAGCTTCTTGCTCGACACTTGCTGATGTCTCTTTACAACGTTCTATAATATTTTTGGCACGAGTGTAGCTGATTTTTTCACCAACCTCGACTAAATTTAAAACTTCTTTCCTAGCTTCAGATGGTGTTGATGGTGCAGCGAGCAAATAAAGTGCGGAAGTACCCAACTGAGAAAACACAAAATTTTTGTTTTCAAGAGTTTCTGACCAACGATACACTTGCATAAATTGACGAGCAGTTTGTTCGCTCCACTCAAACTCCAATTTTAGCCAGTGCTGAAAACTACCATGACCAAGCTGTTGTTTGATCTCGGTTAATTTATGTCCAATACTAATGATATTTTCAGCAGTAAGACGCATCAATTCCTTGATCTCAGATGTACGTTGCCAGACAATGTTTCTGGTTTTATCGTCTAAATGAGTATATTCAAAATTTTCTTCTGAAACCAATCCCATAAACTTGATTCATTTAAAGTGACTTATCTTTAAATGAGCTTATCTATGGGATATGTATTTATGATGACAATTTATAGTC
This sequence comes from uncultured cyanobacterium, assembly GCA_963799375.1. Classification (GTDB taxonomy): domain Bacteria; phylum Cyanobacteriota; class Cyanobacteriia; order Cyanobacteriales; family Xenococcaceae; genus Waterburya. The sequence goes on along the minus strand of CAWCWY010000020.1, from coordinate 46,468 downwards.
ATAGGTGCGATCGCTCTATGTCATTGCGTCGAATTATAGTTATGAAAAGCTCGATCGCGATAGTAATTCAACAATCAGATTTTCATGTTTTATAAAATAAATAAGGTTGTTCGCCTGAGTTGGCTTCTACAAGATTATCCGAATAGGGATCGGCGATATTGCTATCTAACTAACTATACACACTGATATTTTTACATTTATGACTAAAGCAAGAGGGTTTAGTAGGTAAAAATTACTAGTATGTAAATATGAATAAACAATACAAATGTATGAATATTAATCCTTTTACACGAATCTCCAAACAACTAATGACATCAGTCGCTTTAGTCGCGATCGGTTCTTTTTCAGTACTTCCTGCTCTAGCTGATAACCATACAGGCGCAATGGAATCTTCCACTGAGATGGAAGAAATGCCTATGAATGAATCTAATGCAGAGGTAGGAAATATTGTTGAGGTAGCATCAGGAAATGAAAGCTTTAGCACTTTGGTCAAAGCAGTAGAAGCAGCGGGACTAGTTGATACTCTAGCTGATTCGAGTGCTTCCTACACCGTTTTCGCTCCCACAGACGAGGCATTCAGTCAATTACCCGAAGGTACTTTGGATTATCTTTTAATGCCAGAGAACAAAGAGGTGCTGCAACAGGTGCTTTCCTATCACGTTTTGCCAAATGCAGTAATGGCAAGTGAAATTTCTGGTGGTAACGTGGATAGCCTCAATGGTGGATTGGCTACAGCAGTTACCGATACAGGAGTTGTGATCAATAACGCTAGTGTAGTTATTCCAGACGTTGAAGCTAGCAATGGAGTAATTCATGCCGTAAATCGAGTTTTATTACCATCCGATCTACAAACTGCTCTAGCTGCTGAACTTGGCGTAAGCGAAACCGATCTTTATCAGTAGAATAAGTCTCCAAATCAATCCTTATCTGATACTTGCTGTTGTTATAAACTATAAGCAGCTTACCAGGTAATTTAAATCCAATTACCTTCTAGATATTCTCTAGAGGGTTTTTTATTAATTTTTGATAGCTTTTGGCAATTATTCTTTGCTTCCTATTGATGAATCTAAGACACTAGACTGCTCGATTTGAATAGATAAACTGCTATTAAAAATGCGATCGCTTTTTACTATTTGAGTAAAGGCGATCGCTTACAAACTAAAATTAAAGCCTAAATAGCCAAAACTATTCTGGAATAGCTGAAGGATAAACTTGATTTACAACAAGTACTGGTCTTTCTGAATATTCCGCTTCGATTTGCTCCTGCACATCTAAGTCCCAAGTCAAATCGTAGTCGGTTTCAAAATCAGCAGTTACGAAGGAGCGCAATTCTCCTGTGACTGCAACAGTTTCACCGTCTTGTACAGCTGCATCCATAGGACTAACAACTACTACTAGTAAATCTTGTCCGCCAAACAACTCATCTTCATCTAGAGTAAAAGTATTGTCGCTATATACGGTTTCGATTTCTCCTGTTACGGCTAAAGTCTGTCCATAGTACTGAGTAGGATCGGCAGCAATCTCTCCAGGTTCGGGTGCAGCAGCTATTGACTGAGCAATGATGGCGGGTTGCTCTTCGTAGTCTATGTAAAGATCTGGGTCTAAATCTAAAGCATATTCTGATTCGACATCAGCCAAAATAAACTTTACGACTTCTCCCGTAACCTGCACTTCGGTATCATCTTCTGGTAGTTCAAATATTTCGCCACTGGCATTAAGTATGAGAATATCTTCTCCACCAAAGAAATCTTGGTCAGCGACGACAAAGCTTGCTGGTTCGATAACTTCAAGTGCATCACTTCTAATGGTGACGGTTTGACCAATTAAGCCTTCAGTACCGTCAGCAACTTCTTCTGTGGTTACGTTTTCTGCATCTTCTGTTTGTTCAAAGGTTTCATCTTCCATTTCTTCCATGTCGGTAGCACTATCTTCAACAGCACCTTCAACTTCGGACTGACCAGTAGCACCTTCTGCCTGGGCAAGTGTATCGTCTGTTACTTCCAATTCAATAGGGTCTTCTTCCACAGCACCTACAACTTCTGATTGACCACTATCATCGACTCCTGATGTTGCATTTGTCGAGCCGTCACAGGCAGCTAAAGATGCAGTCATCAATAGCAACAGCGCAGATTTAGAAAATAATTTGGTTAGATTCATGTTTTTTCTTTGTTCTATTTTTTAGCAATAATAAAAACGCTTTTAACCTGAATTTATAAAATATTAATAATTCAAGGTTATAAAAGCTTACAACATTTTGAGTCTGAAAAATATCTATCTCTAGTAATCTTTGTTAATAGTAATCTTTGTCATTTTTGTAAACTAAATGTTAAAAATAAGATAAGGTAACTAATTTTTATTTTTATTCGATAAACATTGCTTAATTGTCAAAAAGACTGTATGGCGCAACTAAACTGCTTGTAATTGCATTCTCAAGTCAGTCAGTAAGTATATTAAATACAAAATTAAAAGCCCGTCTATCTTAAATAATAAAGCTATCAGGCAATAGTCTAAAATTAAGACAATAAATATATATACATCTTTTGAAAGATAGATTTGATTTTTACGATTATTAATTTGTACACAATAAATCGATGATAAACATTGGTTTAAAATGTTGTATAGTTTCAACCAAGAATTCACTTATGTCTAAACTTAAGTTACTTCGTATTCCTCTTTTACTTTTATCTTTGTCAATTGTAGGTTGTGGTCAATCCATTGATTCCCAAGCAGGCCTAGAAGAAACTAGCCCCTATGAAACTAGTGAAGTTGGTGGTGATGGTGAAGAAGCGATCGAAAATTCAGGGGACGAAATAGATCCTGATAATATGGATCGACAACTATATGATGGTGAAACTGGCGAAGAAGTTATTGAAGATCCTGAAGATGTAGTTGATTTAGATAACGTAGATCTTGACACTATCGATCGGCAGCCAGTGTATGATGGTCAGCCAGGAGAAGAAACAGTGGAAGATCCAGCAGATGAGTTGGATATAGACACAATGGATCGAGTAGAGATTGAAGATCTCTAATTCTTCTGAGATATTGGTATCAAAAAGCGACTAATTTTTATCCGTCGCTTTTCTCTATGGTGGATTTATAGCCACATGGCAAAATGTTGTTTGGAAATGTCTGTTGAGTAGACGAAATTCTGTTTGAGCCGAATTTAAAGCTGCCACTGGAAGAAGTCAACTACATTACCTAATACGCGATGTTTAATAAGCGATCGCTTTTTCCACTCTTTATAAGTAATACGTTCGCTTTGGGCAAAGCCTTTCTCAAAGGTATCTCGAATTCCCTCAACCAATTTGGGTTGTGCGCTGCATACATCAAGTTCTTCATTATGGACAAAGCTACGAGGGTCAAAATTTGCGCTGCCTGTAGTTGCCCAAAGATCGTCAATTAAAAGTAATTTGGCGTGGGTCATACTAGGCTGAAACTCATAGATTTCTACTCCACCTTTTAACAGCTTTCCATAGTGTTCATAAGAAGCATAGTAAACGGGCTTTTTGTCGCTGCGCTTGCTGGTTGTTAAGATCTTAACGTCAACCCCATCCTGTTTTGCTGCGACTAACAAATCGATTGAATTTTCGTCGGGAAGAAAATAGGGACTAGCTAGCCAGATTCGTTTTCTGGCACAAATAATATTATTGTATTTAAAAGAGCGGATGGGTGAAAAGCGGATTTTGGGGTTTGCTCCAGGTATGACCAACATTAAGTCATGGTCGTCTTTTGAATCGTCAGCAGTCTCAAATTTGTGTCTGGCTAAATCTGCCGTACCGTCACCAAAAGTCCAGTGTTGGGCAAAAACCCCCTCCAAGATACTAATTATTTCTCCTTCAATCCGCATTTCTACATCTAGCCAGGGTTGAGTATCGTCATCTTTTTCTACACCATCCCAAAGATCGGAGATGCCCGCACCACCTACTAAACCAAATTTACCATCGATCAGTAATAGCTTACGGTGAGTGCGCCCTGCATAGTCTAAAGGAGCTTTCCATTTAAAAGAGTTAAAGAAAGAAACCTTTACTCCTGCACCCCGTAAACGTCGCCAGTATTTATCGGATATGTCCTTTGTGCCATAATCATCCACAACCAAGCGCACTTCTACCCCAGCCGAAGCTCTTTCCGCTAATGCTGCTGCAAAATCATCTGCTCTTTTGCCAGGAGTCATAAAAAAGGTTTCAAAGTCAATGGTGTGCTGCGCTTGAGAGATCGCATCTAATCTAGCCTGTTGAATTTTAGCAGGTTCGTTCCAGAAATCTGTAATTGCACCACTGGTAATAAAAGAGTTGGTGATGCTGGCTAAAGTCAAAGGAAACTGTGGTTCGTCGGGGTGAGGGGCATTTTTTACTTTATAAAGAATGCGATCGCGGAATGCTCCTCGTAGATAAAAACCGATAAAAATAATTACGGTAATTATCAAGATAGCGATAACCAGCCACCACAGGATTGTTTGAATTGTTGCCCACATAAGAAATTAGCTACTAATAAAGTAATCAAAATATTAAAAATACATTTGCGCGAGAAGTCCAATCTACTAGCTGCACTGATAAGGTAAATTGCTAGAAAAAATCACTTAGACTGTTAAATAGTAGAATATCTCTAAAGGGAATTTATTACTACTCCCCAGCACTCAACTTCCTTAGGGCAATTTGTTTACCAATGCAGTCAATTGCTAGAAAAAGCGATCGCATTAGTTCTGAATCTTCTTCATAGCCAGCGGGAACTAAATTTGATACCCTCTGACTAACACTGGTATTCTCTAAATATTCCCATTCTTTAGCAGCATTGTCCTGGGCATAAATTCCCAACGCAATTCCCCCGTATTGGTTGATTACGGTAAAACAAGGAATATCAGAAGCACCGTCTCCAACATAGATAATCTGACTTAGAGGAATATGGATTTCATCGGCTGATAAGTCTTGATAGTTGTAAATTAAGTCCTTTTCGTTTTGTTTATCTACGCCTTTGGAAAGATAATATAGATAGCGAGTTTTCTCCGTACTAGTCATCTGTCGCTGGAGAAACTCAATTTCACCTGAATTGCTATACTGGAACTCACAGCCCCACATTTGCTTGAAGTGCTTGGCAATGGGAGTATGGCGAGGAATATCAATAAAACCACCACTGATTAAATAAAACTCAACCTCAACTTCATCATTTACAGCTTCGGCTTTCTTTCTCAGGCGATCAAACATTTCTGTGACTCCGTCGTACAGCTTTATCTGTTGACCCAACTCTATCAGTCTGTCTTTGGTAATTTTGTCGCCATCTTTCCTCTGCTGAGATTCTTTGACTAAACAATATGCCCTAGCAAGATATTTGTCCCAGCCATTATCCCTTAAAGGTTTAACTCGATCGCTAATAAAAGAATCGACATCAAGCTGACAGTCGCGCAACAAGACTTTGAAACTATCATTAGGAATTAGTGTCTCATCAAAATCAAAGGCGATCGCAATTTTATTTGAATACTGTTTGGTCGATTTCATGATAAATATGTAAAAAATTGAGGTTAAATATGTAAGCAATGATGCGGATAGAATTTAATCGATAACCAAAAAATAGGTGTTCAAGCCTTTTTTTAGGCACTTTTCCCCAACTAGCTGACGACAGTATAAATTGAAATTATGTAAAACAATAGAATGTATTTATCTCCAATACTTTTTATTTGACAGCTTATATTGAGCTTCAAAATTAGCTAAAAGCTATTTAATTTGAAAGACAAAATACAGTTTTATGTCTTGATCTTTGTATGACATTATTCCAGTGTTATCTTAAATAACTTATCTATCAAAGAGCGGATTTATTAATATTTAAACCCTATTCATATTGCAAGTAGTAATTTTGTTTTCATTAATTCGATTTTTTTAGAGAAGATTACAGCTAGAACAAATAGAAATATCGGGTTTATATATCGTTCGAGAGATTACTATAATTTGAGGGTAGCTGCTTTTCGTCCTAGCAAATGATTTTTCCAATGAGAAACTGTTCCCAGAAAAAAAGATAACCCACCATATAGATAATAAAGCCAGTGATTGGGAATCACTTTTAATGTAAAAGTTAACCCGCGTTTTTGATAGAAAAAACTGTATACGTCCCAATTAAGATATATGAGCAATGCCATTAGTAATAAACTAGGAACAACTGCTGCTAGATTAAAAATGCTAAGCACCAAACAAACAATTAAGCCATAGGTAGCAACCAGGCTCACCCTGCTGCTGGTTTGTAAATTAAGGTCATTGACTACATTGGAGTTATTACTCAAAAGAAGTTTTGTCCAGGGAATACCGCGATCAAAAACGTCGGTTTTGATTAAACCCATTAATTTCCAGGCTTTATGATGCTTTACCTGGAGATCTTTTGCTAAATAGATATTGACATTACTTTGTTTGAGACGATATCCCAATTCAATATCTTCAATACTAGGACGAGGAAACTGCTCGATATCAAACCCGCCTATTTTCAGAAATATAGAGCGTCGTACTACCCCAAAACCTGCCCAAAAAGTAGCAGCATCTTCATTACCTTGTTGATGAACATAGTGGTGCATCAAATTTTTATATTGAGCCATAAAATTAGTTGCTTTTGGCGCATCATCATAAGAACCAAAAAGTGCATCTATTTCTGGTTTAGACTGGAGCGTTGTGGCTAATTTTGCGATCGCATCATCGCATATTTCACAATCAGCATCGATAAAACATAAATACTCTCCTTGAGCTACTTTAGCACCTAAATTACGTGCCGATCCTGGTCCTTCTCTTCCGCTTGTTTTTAATATTTTTGCGCCAAATTTTTGCGCTATTGCTGCTGACTCATCAGTTGAGCCATCATCTACTACAATAAATTCATAATCAGTAAATTGCGATCGCTCTATTGCCAATAAACAGCAAACAAAAGCATAGCCACCATTATATACTGGTGTGATAATTGAGATTAAAGGAGAGTTTTGCATCTTATTTTATCTTATTTTTAATATTTTTAATTAGTGGCAGCTTCTAATAGGACAACGATTTTACTATCTAATAAATATCCATGCTGTAGCAATAAAAGTAATTATAGAAATGATTATCCAGACCAGCCACAATACGGACATTATTTTTCTTGTTAAAGATTAGTTTCCTAATGATTGTTGCCTTGCTTCTAAACTAAAATGCAAGCTGATAGAAGCAACTTTAACTAACATTGCGATCGCAACCTTATACTAAAGCATATGCGTAGCGAGAAAGGTGTCTATCACGGATACCGCGACCCATTTACCCACCGCATCTTCCTTTAGGACTCGCTTCGAGACCGAAACAAAGGGGTACTCCCCGCATGTAATCCTTTAGGGCTGTCTCGCAATTATCAAACTACTAACCCAGCGAAAAGCTATGTGAGAAAAATTGATATTTTTTCTCGCTTTTATCACAGCACCTCTTACTAATAAAGGAACAAGAGGAACAAGTAAAAAATGGATTTAAGTCAAGCAAATTTAGGGATATAAAAATCACAAAAGTAACAGTGATGTTTTCATCTTTGTCTCACTTTAAAATAAGTGAAAATCATTTTTCGGCAGTAAGTGGAATCTTTGCGATAAATTTTAAAGGCAACAATAGTTTTCCAAGAAAGTAATTATATTTAATTAAACAATAAATGCTCTAATAGTAGTAGCAATTGCAGCTAATAAGATCAACCCCCACAACACTATCACTATAGGAATCAATTTGCTTAGTGGAGACTTCGCTAACTTTCTCTGATATAGAAAAGGTAATATATTCCATCCAGTTCTACTTTTAATTTTCTCCTGTAGTACAACAGCCTCAACAGGATCGCTTATCAGCGCAACGTTTATATCAGATTTTACTGATGAACTACTCAACAATTCAGCAATATTTTCAAATCGCTGTAATATGCGCAATGAAGATCCAACACCAGACTGTTGCTGATATGCTTCTACAGCACCATCAATAGTAATGGAAGAAAACTGCACGCAAACAGCTAAAACTATAATTATTCTTGCAGTCAAAATAGATACCTTTTTAATCAATTTTTTACTGTGATTAATTTGCGTAACGGCACCTTGAATTAATAAGGGAATTAAAGGAATTAATATTAAGTGAACCGAGGTAATATGATATCTAGCTCCCCATGCTCCTTGATTGACCCACTCAGGAGTCCACGAGTAAATGTATAGGTGAAGTATAAATCCTATTATTGCTGCTATTAAATACCATTTAATAGGCTGCGACAAAAATCTCCAGCAAATTACCAATAGAATCAGACATGGCAATACTAAAGGATCGTAAAGAAAAATACTTTTTTCAGGAGAAATAAAAGGTGCAAAAAGTGCTTCTGGTTTGACATTAGTCAATAGTTTCAAAAATGGAAAGCTCTTTGTTGTTCCCTCAACTACTGCATCAGGACTTATAAGAGTATCAGCTTTGGCATAAATCTGTAAATGTAGCGACGCGCTAGTCGCAGTCCAGCTACCATAGCGAGCATAGTTCAATACTCTTTCTAAAAGTACAAAAGGAATAAAGCCACTCATCCACAAAAGCAAAGATCGAAAGCCATTAGATATCGATTGAGTTTTTCTTTTACTAACAATACATCCAATTAAAAATGTCAGAATGCTAGCAACATAAAGAATATTAGTAATTCTAATCAAAAAAGCAAACCCTAATGCTGCACCACTTAAGACTACAAACAGCTTTTTCTCTTTAATAATGTAAGTCAACGCCATTTGATAGCTGACCAAGACAAATAACAATATTTGATTATTTTGTTGATGAAAGCTCGAATAAAATAAAATACTAGTTCCAATCAACCATACTAAACTAGACAGTCCTGCAATTTTCTCTGAATAGTCTAAAAGTCGCAAAAATCGAAAACAAGTTAAAACCGCCAGTAGGTTAATTGGTATAAAAATCAAAAAGCTAACAACCGCTTCTCTAAAATGCTCCCGTACTAGCTTGTTATTAAGACCTTTCCCTAACTGTTCTCCAAGCCAGTCCCCTGGAAGCATCAACATTGACTGACCCAAATCATAAGGAATATACTTTTTGTCATTGACATTGATGACTATTTTATTTCCAGGGAAGCCTTCCTCTGTCCCAGTCCACCAGGCGTGAGACATACTTAGCCTACGAATTGTGTCAACACTAGTTATCGTTCCAGGATTGACGAAAATTAGCCATAGTAAAGCTGCGACGGTTATCTTGCTAGCTATTTTCATGCTCTCTTATATATAGAATTAAAATTTGTCTTATACATCTAAATAAATCTATTTGTTAAGTCTGCGGTTATCAAAATACTGATTTTGAGTTCAAAAATAGTATTTCATTGGAAAATATGCTGAATAAAATTAAATTTGAAGTGAAATATATATTGCCAAGCTTTACTCCAGACAGCACTCAATTTTGACAAATACTATAGTTTTAAGTAGAGTACTTTTCAAAGTAACATCGAGAAACAAGAACGGGTAGTCTTACAATACTTTTTTTACACAGACTTTACTTTGAGGAGTGTTAGCTATTGATTTATATAAAACTTACGTAAAGTTGACTCAGCAAGGATGACGGATTAAATAGTCAACGTTATGATTGCTTGTATAACAGTGAAAATACTTATATTTATAGTATGATATCGATCGCAAAGATTGAGCATATTTTGCTAGTACAAGAGTTTTACTGCCATAGCAAATAAGAAATGAAATATCAATATAAATTTAACTTTCAAAAGCAAGATGTTCGAGTTTATCTTTTGAGACAGACAACATTATGTTATATGTACTGTTTGTCGATAACTATATTTAGTTAATCTGATTTATTTTAAATTCATCTGCTAAATTATTTTCCATCTAGAATAACTTTAAATTGTATTTCTGGAAAAATAAAATACTTTTAATCGAGAAAAAAACATTAAAAATCTTGCCAGTCATTATCTTTGCTAAGAAAGCCCCTTGCCGAATGAATGATTGCCTCAGAAACGATAAAGACGATAAGGTAAGCGTACCCAAAAAATACGTATATTCCCATCACATATTCACATAAGGACTATATCAAAGGCAAAAAAATATGATAGTATCTTCTCTTCCAACAGTTGTTATAGGTGGTGGTCCCGCTGGTCTAACTGCTGCTTACGAATTGAGCAAGCATGGCAAAAAGTCGGTGGTATTTGAAAAGGCGGATCGAGTCGGCGGCATATCCCGCACAGAAACCTACAAAGGCTATCGCTTTGACATCGGTGGACATCGATTTTTTACCAAAGTGGGAGAAGTAGAAGCACTTTGGCAAGAAGTAATGGGTGAAGAGTTTATCAAAGTTCCTCGGATGTCGAGAATTTATTATAAAAGCAAATTTTTTAGCTATCCTTTAGAGCCATATAACGCTTTATCTAATTTGGGTTTGATCAACAGTACCCTAATTATGTGGAGTTATTTTAAAGCAAAAGTTAGCCCTAATCCAGTAGAGGAAAACTTTGAACAGTGGGTCTCCAATCGCTTTGGCAAACGCTTATTTGAAACTTTCTTCAAAACTTATACCGAAAAAGTATGGGGTATACCCTGTACGGAAATTAGAGCAGATTGGGCAGCACAGCGTATTAAAGGGCTGTCCCTAACAAAAGCAATAACTAATGCTCTTTTTGGTAGTAATGATACTAAAACTTTAATTAAAGAATTTAACTATCCTGTTTATGGTCCTGGGCAAATGTGGGAACGCTTCCAACAGAAATTGGATAGTAAAGGCTCACCCGTACATCTCAATACTGAAGTAGTGGAAGTAAAAAGAGATGGCTTTAAAATTAACAGCGTTACGATTAAGCAAGGGGGTGAAACTAGCAAAGTTGCAGGAGAAGACTTTGTTTCTAGTATGCCTGTATCTTTGTTATTAAAAAAAATGAATCCTGCACCGCCCAAAGAAGTACTAGAAGCTGCTAGTAATCTTAAATATCGTGATTTTTTAATTGTTTCTCTGGTAGTAGACCAAGCAGAACTATTTCCCGATAACTGGATTTATATTCACAGTCCTGAATTTAAGGTAGGTAGAATCCAGAACTTCAAAAACTGGAGCAAAGCTATGGTACCCGACCAAAGTAAAACCTGTTTGGGTATGGAATACTTTTGCAACGAAGGAGATAAGCTGTGGCAAATGTCTAACGAGGAATTAGTTGAATTAGCTAGCCGTGAGGTGAAGGCTTTAGGCTTAGTAGATCCAGAAGTCAACATAGAAGACGGTACGGTAATTCGTCAGTTCAAGGCTTATCCTGTCTATGATGACGAGTATCGTCAAAACGTGGAAATAATTCAAGAGTACATCCAGAAGTTTGCCAATTTACAAACGGTAGGTCGTAACGGAATGCACCGCTACAATAATAGTGACCATTCAATGTTAACTGGCTTATTGGCAGCAAAAAATATTTTGGGTGAAGAACACGATCTTTGGAATGTCAATGTCGAACGTTCCTATCATGAAGACTTTACCGACAGCAAAGATGCCTACTCCGATTTAAAAAATAGTAAGACTTTAGTGGCATCTAATTAAAAAACTTTTTACTTTCAATTGTCTTATGACTAATCCTATAGTTACGATAGTTGTCGTTCCTCGCGAACGTTTTAGCTATACTCGCCAATCATTAGAGAGCATTTATCAGAATACAGAATTCCCTTTCAAGCTGGTTTATGTAGATGGTAATTCTCCTCAACCAATCAAAGAATATCTAGAAGCTCAAGCTCAACAAAAAGACTTTGAGCTAATCAGAACCGATTACTACCTGTATCCCAATCAGGCACGTAATTTAGGTTTAGCCAAGGTTGATACTAAATATGTTGTCTTTGCCGATAATGATATTGTCGTGCAACCAGGCTGGCTTAAAGCCCTAGTAGACTGTTCTGAAGAGAGTAATGCAGCTGTGGTGGGTCCGTTGATGTGTCAATACGAACCCCTCCATGCAGAAATCCATTGTGCTGGTGGGGAATCTCGGATAGTTGTCGATGTCAAAGGCAGAAGGCGGATGCGAGAAAAGATGTACAAGCAAGGTCATGAAACAGCTAAAATGCGATCGCAAATGCAGCGTTGCGAAACCGAACTGTGTGAATTTCACTGTATGTTAGTCCGCACTAATATCTTTGAGGAGTTGGGCTATTTTGACGAAGAAATGCTCAATACCAAAGAACACATTGATTTTTGTATGGGGGTCATGGAGGCTGGCTACAAGGTTTATTTTGAACCAGATAGCTTAGTTACCTATGTGCCTGCTGTTCCATTACAGTGGAGCGATTTACATTACTATATGCTGCGTTGGAGTAATGATTGGGAAACTAAAAGCCTATTGCGAATGCGCCAAAAATGGGATTTAGCTGAAGATAGTTATTTCAAACAAAAAGAGAAAGCTTTGGGTTGGCGACGCAGGGACACTATATTGAATCCTGTGGTTGACAAGTTAACCTTTGGCACTAAAAATCGCTTTTTGAGAAAATTAGTGATGTTCGGTATGTTAGCACCAGGGGAAAAAGCCCTAAATTACTATCTGACTTCTCGTCACGAACAAATAGCAAAAAAACAAAAACAAAAGCAAACGCCTGTAAAACAAGCCGATACTAAAGAATTAGTTCATCGTTGATCTATGAAAATTCTTCTAATTCACGATATCGGTACGGCTACAGGAGGGGCAGAATTACAAATGCTTTCTCTGCGCCAAGGATTGCGGGATTTGGGTCACGATGCGAGGCTGTTTTCCAGCCTGGCTACACCAGTGGAAGACAGCGAATTAATGGCTGACTATAGCTGTTTTGGCAGCAATACTTTGCTTCAGGTATTGTCTCAAACCATCAATCTCAGTGCTTATCTCAAGCTGCGTCAAATTATACAGGAATTTAGACCTGATGTAGTCCACGTCAGAATGTTTATGTGGCAGATGTCCCCAGCAATATTACCCCTGTTAAAAGACATTCCCTGCATCTATCAAACCGCCGTCTATAAAGCGATTTGTCCCGCAGGAACTAAAGTTTTACCAGACGGTAGTGATTGTCATAGTAGTCCTGGAAAGGTATGTTTGAGCAGCGGTTGCCTGACTCCCCAATCTTGGGCGGTACTAATGGTGCAGCACAAGCTATGGTCATCCTGGCGGTCTGCTTTTGATGTGGTGGTGGCATTAAGTCAGGGTATGAAAACAAAACTAGAATCGGCGGGAATTAAGCCTGTTGAAGTAGTTTATAACGGCGTACCAGTAAAAGAAGAACAATTACCTTTAAGAGAAACTCCCACAGTAGTATATGCAGGGCGATTAGTACCAGAAAAAGGCGTTGATATTTTACTACAGGCTTTTGCCAAAACTATAAAGCAAGTGCCTCAATCTCGGCTTTTAATCGCTGGTGATGGCGGGGAGAAAGACAATTTAAAAATTTTGACTCAAAATTTAGGAATTGCAGATGCCGTTACTTGGTTAGGCTATTTGCCTCAATCAGAAATGGAACAGCATTTTGCAGGTGCTTGGGTACAGGTAGTTCCTTCTCAATGGGCAGAACCATTTGGCAATGTTACTACTGAAGCGATGATGCGGGGTACGGCGGTAATAGCTTCGGCTGTTGGGGCGCAACCAGAAATTGTCGTAGATCGCGAAACAGGTTTTTTAATTTCATCTCCTAGCAATGTTGACGTTTGGGCAACAACATTTGACTCGGTTATTATCCGACCAACCATTAGCCACAAAAATGGGCAATGCAGGACGCGATCGCGCTATTAATCAATTTAGTGAAAAGACCCGAAACCAAAGGTTTATAGAGATTTATACCCGCCTACAAACACAATATAATCAAGCGATCGATTCACCTATTGAAGAATCGTTGGGTAATAGTAATCAAAAGCTTAAAGCTTAAAGCTAAGAGCTTAAAACAAATAAATTTAAACGAAGCTTATAAATAATCAATATATTAAACAAAATGACCATATTACAGGCAGGAGTTCCTAAAAGCGGTAATTATTGGCTATATAGTATTGTTGGCAATATTCTCGCTTCAGCAGGGGAAGAACACCGCAGCTTTATTCAACAGCATCCTATTCAAGAGCAAGCGAAAAATTGGCAGTTGAGCTTTGCTGGACAAAGTGAAATGGATTTTTTGTCTATTGAAGGAGGTCATTGTTACTGTCGCATTAGCGGAGTTTTTCGGGAGGAAATTGCCGATATAGATGATTATATTCAGCAATGTAGTCAGGTGTGGACTCACTCCACTTTAAATCCTTTAGCACAATCTATTCTGCCTAAATTTAATAAAATTATTTATATCATTCGCGATCCTCGCGATATAGCAATTTCTTATGCCAAATTTGCCTTTACCGAACACAAGCTTAAAAATAGTTCGCCTCATTACGAACAAAGTCCTGAAACCTATTTAGAAAACAGAATTGAAGAAATGACGCGCCAGTGGGTGCAGCACGTGGGAAGCTATTTAAGGTATCAGCAAGAGTTAAACATCTATCCTATTTTTTACGAGCGTTTACTACATTCGTTTGACAGTGAGTTAGAAAAATTACTGGCTTATTTAGAAATTGAGTTGTCCCCAGAAGCGATCGCTCAAATCAAACACAACGTTACATTTAAAACCATGAAGCAGAAAAGCCCCAAGCATTTAAGAAAAGGTAGCTCTGGTCAGTGGCAGGACAAATTAAGCGATCGCCAAAAACAGAAAGTAGAACAGGTTGCAGCACCAATGTTAGATTTGTTGGGATATTCTTTGACACAGAAAAATATACCTTGTCTGCCTGAAAAAATAAATCCAGCAGTTTTAGATTACGCGATCGCAACTTCTCATCGCTCAACCCTAGACCAAGCCAAGCGTCTTTATGAATTCTTTTATAGTAAACGTAGCATTTCGGCTAAAGCAAATTTAGCCAAAGACTGGTCATTAGGCAAAATTCAACGCTTAATCAAAGCATAGAGAGAAATATGACCCAGAAACCCTCTCAGCAGCATTTTAATACTGACGATCTATCTGCCAATCTCAAGCAGAGATCGATTCAGTCTGGTTTGATTACCTTTGCCTCTCAACCTTTAAAGCTTGTTTTGGGAATTGGGTCAACAGCAATCTTGGCTCGTTTGCTTACTCCAGGGGATTTTGGACTGCTAGCTATGACCACTCCCGTATTTTTGCTGGTAGACAGCTTAAGCAGCTTTGGCTTGGAAACAGCAGTAATACAAAAAGATTATCTCGACCAGAGACAGGCTAGCGCAATTTTTTGGCGATCGCTAAAAATTAATACTCTATTAATTGGCATAACAGTTTTACTCGCTCCGATTGTTGCCTGGTTTTATCATGAAGAGCGTTTAGTGGGGATGGTTTTGGGTTTAGCAGTGGGAGCTTTTAGTGTTTGTCTGGCTTTCCAACATCAGTCTTTGCTAAAAAGACAAATGCGTTTTGGGACTTTGACCGTCATTGAATTAATTTCACTGCTATTAAGTACGCTAATTGCGATCGCTGCTGCTAAAATTGGTTGGGGCTATTGGGCATTAGTTTTACAATTGGCGGTAATGCAGGTAGCTCAAAGCATTGGTCAATGGTTGGTCTGCGACTGGCGACCTAGCAAATATGTTAAAGACGATAAATTAGATGCAGAATTGGGGGAAACCCTAAGCTATGGCAAACATTTAACTGGCTTCCGTTTTTTAACCCGTATTGGAATGCACCTCGACCGCATACTGGTTGGCTATGTCAGCGGTGCAAACGCTTTAGGTCTATACTATGTAGCCTATAAATGGGCTTATTTCCCTTTTGAACAGGTCTACTTTCCTATGTTTGACGTGGCTGTATCCAGTCTTAGTCGAGTACAGCACGACCCCGATCTATACAGATCCTATTCCCGTCGCGGGCTGATGCCCATCTTTGCCTTTTGTTTGCCTGCTTTAGCTTTTTGTTTTGTCGAAGCCCGTAATGTCATTCTGATACTGTTAGGAGAACAATGGTTGGAGGCAGTCTTGCTGTTTAGATTGTTGGCGGTGGCAGTATATGTTGTTGGTATGTATCGCGTTACCAAGTGGCTTTATGTTTCTGTCGGTCAAACTCAAAGACAGTTTCGCTGGGCATTGATCCATACTCCTGTAATGATTGCTGCGGTGGTTATTGGAGCAAAATGGGGTGCTTTGGGGGTAGCAGTTGGCTATATGACGGGAACTTGTTTGCTAACCTATCCTGCGGTTAATTACTGTCTTAAGTTTTCTCCTTTAGGTTGGCAAGATTTTATCGGTGCAGTATGGCGACCACTTGTAGCTTCAATCCTGGCAGCAGTTTCTTTATATTTAAGTCAAAATTTGATAGCTAGCGATATCCTATTTTTAGAATTTTTTGCTAGATCTATTGCCTATGGATTTTTCTATGTTTCTTTTTGGTTACTATTGCCTGGAGGAGTATCATCGACATCAGAAATAATTAGAAGTGTAAAAGCTTTTAAGTCTTAATTTAATTGTTTTATTTTCAATATTTCAAATTTTACTTTTATAATTTTAACAAGCAATGAATCAGCCTTTTTTCTCAATTATTATTCCAACTTATAATCGTCCTGAAAGAATTAAAAGTTGTTTAAAAGCGATCGCTCTTTTAGATTATCCAGGCGATCGTTTTGAAGTTATTGTGGTAGACGATGGCAGTAAAACGCCTTTGGATAAAGTAATTGCACCTTTAAAAGACAAGTTAAATATTAAATTACTACGTCAAGAGAATGCTGGTCCTGCTGCTGCTAGAAACAAAGGTGCAGAAGTCGCTCAGGGAGAATTTTTAGCCTTTACCGACGATGACTGTCAGCCTACCCCTGATTGGCTGAGTCAGTTTGCTGCTGGTTTTGCTAATGCGCCATCAGCCATGATTGGCGGGAAAACTATTAACGCATTAGATAATAATGTTTTTTCTACTGCTTCGCAAAAACTAATTGACTACCTCTACGAATATTACAACCCCGCAAAAGGCAAAGATGCGTTTTTTGCTTCTAATAATATTGCCATGCCCGCTAAAGGTTTTAAAGCGTTAAATGGTTTTGACGTTTCTTTTCCTTTAGCAGCAGCCGAAGATCGAGATTTTTGCGATCGCTGGAATTTAAAATATCCGATGGTATATATTCCCGAAGCTCAGGTAAATCACTATCATAAGCTGAGTTTAGCAACCTTTTGGAAACAGCACTTTGGCTATGGTAGAGGAGCTTTTTGCTTTCATCAACTACGAGCCAAAAGAGTAGCTAAAGAAATAGAGGTTGAACCACTATCTTTTTATTTTGACTTACTCACTTATCCTTTTTCGCAAGCCTCTAAACAGCCAAAAATACTCATTTCAGGTTTGTTTTTTCTGTCTCAAATAGCTAACGTTGCTGGTTTTTTCTGGGAAAGATTAAATTTTAATTCAGCTAAAGCTGTTTAGTCTTTCAACAAGAATTGATAACATTATGAACGATCAAATAGAAAAAAAATCTAATAAAAAGAGCAAAATAATTAAGCTGTTATGTATAGCAGCAATAGTAGTTTCAATTATTGGTCTTGTAGTGGATATAAAAAATACTATTACATACCCAGGAACCGATCTTAGAAACAGGGTTGTCGGAGCAAGATTGATGCTTGAGGGAATAGACCCATACTTTTTTAAATGGCAACCAGGTTTATCAGAGAAATTTTACGATCCATTAGATATTCCGACCGAATTGTTATCTAAGCTGAGTGTTCCTCCCACTGTTTTAGCTCTACATTCGGTAATCGCAGGACTATCTTATTTACAACAAAAAATAATTTGGTTGATTTTTCAATGGGCTGCACTTATTGGCACTTTATTGCTTTTTATCAAAGTCAATAACTCCCAAGCTAAAACCAACTTAATGATAGTTATTGGTTCTCTTTTTGCTAATAGCTTATTTTGGCGTTTTCATATTAACTCTGGTCAAATATATATAATATACGTCTTCTTAACGTCTATTTCTTGGTATCTATTAAATAAAGCATCAGGATATAACAGCATTTTTAGTGGTTTCTTTATGGGAATAGTAGCTAGTCTTAGACCGACTTTTGTACTCTTTTATATTCCTTTTATTTTCTGTAGAAGGTATTATTTTATCTTCGGTGGATTTTTGGGACTATTGTCTAGCGTTTCTTTATCCTGTTTATTATTTGGTACGGCAATTTGGAAAAAATATGTTTTAGCAATGTTGAGTATGATTGGAATTATCGATCCAAATACATATTCCTCCTTGGAAACAAAAGCTTTTTCTGCTAATAGCAATATTGCATATCCAACAGCTGTAGAAGGATTTGATTGGAATGTTAGAAATCCCTTAGAACTTTATTTAGATAATACTTCTTTATATGATGTTCTAAATGCTATAGATATACCCAACAAGCGCAACCTTTTGATTGTTGGCTTTGTGGCTATGGTAGTTTTATCGTCTTTATATATTTTTAAATATTTCTCAAGCAAAACCAATATTAATTATCTGTTTTTATTTGGATATTTGATATGTCTAGTTACCGACTTCTTTATTCCAGTAGGAAGATATTCTTACTATGATATACAAATGATTATACCTTTGTTAATTATAGTTTCTCAAGCAAATATGAAAGAACTTATAGAAGATAAAGCGATCGCTTTATTAATAATTGGGTTCATCTTGAGTATTGGAGGTTTTATCATTATACCGAGAGCGTTATTTTTTAGTACTTTTCTAATATTATCTTACATACTATATGTCTCTTTCTTAATTATAAATAAAGGTCATAAAGCTAGAGCTAAAATCATTGAAAATTAGCTCTAGAAATGTATTTAATTATCTGCTCCGTGCATCTTGCAAATGATTCAAATTACTCAATTCGCTATCGCTAATATCATCAAAAGTTGATTTGGAATGTAAATAAGTCACCTGGGTCGGATAGGCAAATTGAATCCCCTTCTTTTCAAACTCTTGCTTTAATTGAAAATTGATTTGTTGTTGAGCATCCATGTAGACACTGTAGTCATTACTATCAATTAAATAAACTACTTCAAAATCGAGGCTAAAATCTCCATAGGAGCAAAAATGAGCGCGATCGAAGGTAGTATTTTTAGTCTGCCGAATAATGTTTTCTACTATGGTCGGAATGGCAGATAATTGTTCGCTATGGGTTTCATAAATTACACCAAATTTAAAGACAATTCGTCTTTTTCTCATCCTCTTAAAGTTACGAATTCTCGATCCTGTTAGATCGGTGTTAGCAATAATTATCTCTTCACCATTAATACTTTTGAGTCTGGTGGTTTTAATCCCAACATATACCACATCACCCATATAATCGCCAACAATAATAAAGTCTCCAAGTTCAAAAGGGCGATCAAGTAGTATGGCAAAATAGCTAAATAAATCCTGTAGTATGCCTTGGGAAGCTAATGCCACCGCAACTCCGCCAATACCTAAACTAGCTATTACCGCCGAAATATTAAACCCTAAGTTATCCAAGATAAAAAGCAAGCCAACTACCCAAACTACTGTTCTAATAGCTGGCAAAATAGCATTAATGCTCAGTTCAAAATTGGCATCATCACGATTGTGGGTTATCCAATACAGTCGCAGAAAATATTTGACTAAAGAGTTAATTAATCTAACGCCAACAATTGTCGCCAAAATAATTAAAATCACCTGAATAACTCTGTCTAATATCGGGTGAAGAACCAAATTAGATATAGCCAGATAAAAACTGCCTAAATAAATAATAGGAATTGAATGGCGTTCGATGATTGTAATTAAACGATTGTCTAAAGCTGTTGGAGTTCTATCTGCCCATTTTTTAAAGCGTTGAAAAATAAAACGGCACAATAGCCTAGCAACTATACTTCCTGCAATTAAAATTGCTAAAGCAATTAGGTAATCATAAATTTGATTGCTGAGAAATTGTTTTTGTAAAAATTGTAATGACATTTTGAATAGTTATAATGCCTACCTGCTGGCAAGACCAATATTGTTATGAATAATCTGCTACCGCAGGTTAACAAAAATTAAATCATTACAACTCTATCTTGAGGATTAAAAGCTTCAATTTTCACGGCTCAAATATTATAAAATTACCGATCGCACTTTAATTTTATAATTACAACCAAAAAAATGTGTTTTACTGCACATATATAACCTTAGCGGGAAGATCGACGAATCTGAAGATGAAAATGCTGAAACGGCGGTATTGATAGTTGAAGAGATATCATCTGCTAATGTTAACTTAAGCGATGTTGAAGTCGATGTTACTCCATAGTTAGGGCAAACCTTTAAGTCGCAGTTTAATCAACCTAATTCTAAAATAAATGAAGTTAGCAGCGATCGATATAGGGACTAATTCTATCCACATGATTATCGTGGAGGCGGTTAGTGAAAAAAGCTTTGATATTATCGAACGCGAAAAGGAAATGGTCAAATTAGGGGTGGGGGTATTTGCTTCTAACTATATAAGCGATCGCGCCTTTCAATTTGGTCTAGAAACTATTACTCGCTATGTTCAGCTAGCCGATCGCCTGGGGGTAGATGAAATTATTACTGCTGCCACCAGTGCTATCCGTGAGGCACGTAACGGGGAAGATTTCTTAAATCAGGTAGTAGCTAAAACTGGTCTTTGTCCGAGAATTATTTCAGGAAAAGAAGAAGCGCGGTTAATTTTCTTAGCCGTTCGCAATTCAATTGCTTTAGATGAAGATAAAGCTTTAGTTATCGATATTGGTGGTGGTAGTACCGAAACCGTAGTAGGCGGTTGCGAAGCTAGCCGAAGGCATCGCTCTAATATTTTTTGGAAAGATAGTATGCCTTTAGGGGTTTTACGTCTGCTAGATATGTTTGAAGATAAGGATACTGTGGGAACTGAGGGGCAAAGTGTCCTAGAAGCTCATATTCGCTTTATAGCTAAAGAAACTTTTAAACAAATACATAATGTCGGTTTCAAACGGGTAATTGGTACTTCAGGCACGATTCGGACAATGGGAGAAGCAGCCCACATAGCTGCTGGCGGTGAATCATGGCAGTCAGTTAATGCTGAAGTTGTCCAGCTAAAGGACATTGACAAATTGACGAAGAAACTACTGGACATGAAGCCTAAAAAACGGGCTGAAGTTGAAGGGATTAGCGAAAAACGCGCCGATGCGATTCATTTAGGTGGATTGCTGTTAACGCAACTATTAGAAATGGCAGAGGTTGAAGAAATTACTCTGTGTGATGCTTCCTTGAGAGAAGGAATGATCTTAGACTACTTAGCACGGCATTCTCAAGAACTTGTCAGTTTTTCCGAATTGGGAAATCTGCGTCATAGTAAGGCAGCCCATTTAGTTCACCGATATGAGGCGGATTGGTCGGAAAACAGTCATGTTGCCGATCTCGCACTACAAATATTCAACCAAACTCAAGAACAACATCAGTACGGCAAGTTTGAGCGAGAAGTTTTAGAATTTTCTGCCCTGCTTCATGACATTGGACAGTTTATTTCCTTCAAGAAACATCATAAAAACTCACGATATATCATCAAGCGAACCGATCCTAGAGGATTTAACGATGAAGAGATACTGCTGATTAAGCACTTAGTTCGTTATCATTGCAAGGCAAAGCCAAGTAAAAAACACAAAAAGTTCAGAAAACTCGATAAGCATCATCAACGGGTAATCAAATTGCTTTCAGGAATTTTGAGAATTGCCGTAGCGTTAAACAAAACTAAAAATCAACGAGTTAAACGAATCACCTGTAAGATGTCTCCAGAAAAGCTGGAAATAAACGTTATGGGTGCAGATAATCTGGATGTAGAAATTTGGGCAGCACGTCGCAGTCGAGAAGTTTTGGCAGAAGCTTTAAAGTGTCAGATTGAAATTCAACCAATGTCAATATCAAAGTTTTAGACGCAAAACTTTGATTGGGGTTATGCTTGAACATAGTCCTTAGCATAACCGCCTAAGTCAATTAATTAGTCTCACTAGACTGAGCTTGTTTGAGCTTTCGGATAGCCCTTCCTAAACCCATAAAAACCCAATCTGGCTGTTCCAAATCTAAACTTAAAGCTTTTTTGTACTCTGCGATCGCTTCTTCATCGGAATCTTTTTTGCTCAAAAGCCTCGCCAATTTAGCATGAGGCATTGCTCTGTTAGGATTGATGTCTATGATGCGCTTAAATACAGCGATCGCTTTGTCTTCAGCCTCCATTTTAATGCAGCAAGTAGCCAGCTTATTTAATGCTGGAATGTATTCCGAGTTACTTTGAATTACTTCCTTGTATTTATTAATTGCTTGGCTATAATCCGCAGCAGCAAAAAAACTGTCCCCTTCGTTTAGTCTTTGTTGTGCATCTTCTGTAAGCTGGGATTTGTTTTCTAATTGAGTTGCCATTGATAAACTCCTTATTCTTATAGCTATTATTCAATTTTGCAATAAACTCGATCGCCCTTAATTATTGCATCGATATCTACTACTTTAAGCGGATAATGTAAATTTATTGGTTGCTGACAAGCTTTTAGTTTGTTCCTTTAGTAACCCGCCCTGGTTCTTTAGTCAGTTTTCAAAGATGCTACATCCTAACAATTTAGACTATTACGATACATGGATTTTTAAGTTATATTGTATTGTCAAAGCATCATTCCTTGAATTAAATACAAATGAAAAATGTCTAATTCAAATAATTCAAATATTTTAGGTTTTGATACTTGCAAACCTAAAATAAAGGCTCTAAAAGGTAAAAACGGGTATCTTTTTTTGACAAACGATTCTAACAAAATAATCCCTCAAATAACAGGGAAAATAAAATTTTCCCGCAAGGAGCTTTTAAATTGGAAACTTTTGTTAGAAATGAGACATTCATGGTTGGAAAAGCGAAAAATAAAATACTTGTACTGTATAGCTCCGAACAAAGCCTGCATTGTTCCAGAATGTTTGCCTGATAATATTACCCTTTCAGAAAATCGCTTAATCTGCCAATTTAAAAAATATTTGTCAGAAAATTCTTTTGTTGAGATCGTCGATCCTACTGAAAAACTAAGACAAGCTAACACTTATAGACAGACATATAACAAAGGCGACACTCACTGGAATTTTTATGGTGCCTATGTTGCATCCCAGTTTCTTATTTCTGAAGTAAAAAAATCATTGCCTGTTAGAGAACTTCTTGAATCTGATATAAAAATTTCTCAAGAAATCGCTACAGACCCCGAAGAATTCGATTTAGGAAATAAAGTTGGCTGGGAAAATGATACTATCTACAAAATAGAATTTGTAGATAGATCTGCTCGATGTGTTTTCGACAATGGAGTCAAAGTAACAGGGCATTTGTCAATTTATGAAAATAAGAATCAAAATCTTCCCTCGGCGATGGTCTTCGGCGATTCGTTTGGAAATATTATGACTTCTTATCTGGCTGAATCTTTTAGTAGGTTGGTTTTCGTACATCAGCCTAATTTAGATTACGAGTTAATAGAAAAAGAAAAGCCCGATATAGTGATTAGCGAGCAGGTAGAAAGATTTTTGACTAAAATGCCTAATGACTTGTCAGGAAAGTCGAATGAAGAAATAGCTAGCGAAAAAATAGCCAAAAATGAAATACAAAAAGAAATAGAAAATTGTTTCAAGAGGCTCAAGCGAGATACAAGTAATCCTAATACATATACCAAATTGGGTAAACTGTATGAAAGCCTAAATTTACCCAGCAAGGCAATTAATATATACGATAAAGCATTAGAATTGAATCCTCAACCCTCTAATATTTTTTATCGTAAAGGAATAGTTCTGCAAAAAAATAAGTCTCACTTAGAAGCCATTAGTTGCTTTGTAGATGAAATTAAGCTCAATCCGAACACTGCTAAATGTTTTTTATCGATTGGTATATCTTTAGAAAAGTTAGAAAAATTTGATGATGCTATCATTGCTTATGAGAAAGCGATCCAGCTTGACTCTAGTAGTGATAAATATCAAAAACATCTCGATAGATTGAAAAAAACTGTGTCAGGTAAACATCAGGTTAGTTCATTATAACTAGACTAAAACACCACATCATATAAAAAAAGAGTAGTAACCAGACTACTTTTTAATAGTCTGCTCTTCTATTTTTTATAGCTTCTTCCAAACCTTTTAGTAAACCTAGTTTTTCGGAAGCTAGCATTAGTTATAAAAAATTGGGAAGCTAATACTTGACAGTTAAATTTCTATTTTTAATAAATCTGCTAATTTTTGATTAAACGGTGCATAATATTGAGTCAAAGCTGCATTCAAGGCTCTATCAATCGGTTGATAAGAACCAACCAATTCTCTTTTATAATCATTAAAAGCAAAATTGGGTAGTTCTAAAAAACTAAAAACCTTTTGCATTGCCTTATTTGTATCTAAATATAAATCGTCAGTTTTTAAAATTAAAAATTGTTCTCTTGGAAATAAATCGAGCCAGTTTTTTAACCAGAAATAGTACAGTCCTTTAGATAGGTAACTACATTTGACACTAAGATAAGCATTTTCGTCTTTTAACATCAACTTTCTAGTCTTTAAATCTTCAAGATTGTACTTGATAATGTCGGCAAATTTTTTATTGACTCCGAAAAATTTTGCTACGTGATTGTAATGAGAATAGGCTCTGGATACAGGATCTCTGAGAATAACAATAATTTTAATTTTGGAAAAATGTTGATACACGAGTTCTGGAACTTTTTCTACCGTCATACAAGGAGTAGCCTCTCCAGTTATGAGTTTGGATTTGAGAGAGATTGAAGGAAAATGGGATAAATACCAATCCAAACCTCGATCGAGTTCTTTAGTGAAAAAGTGTATTTCTTTTTTTAATGCTGGAACGACTTGTGGATGTTTTGAAAGGTAACTGTATAAAGATGTCGTACCGCACTTCATACCACCAATAATCATAAAATCGGGTTTTTTATACTGCCTTCGGACGTTATCACTGTCATTATCTATAACCAGTTGTGGATAGGTATTGACCAGCTGACAATTCATCGCTTGACGATAAAATTTAGTTGCTTCTAAAATTTTCTGTTGACGACTTAAAAGTTCAGCTATGGTTTGGGAAATTAAAGAGACAGATTCTTCATTTTTGGCGAGAGAAATAGCCTGTTTACAAGACTCAATTATTTTTTCTATATGTTTGTCGTCAAGTTCGAGCCAAAAAAATCGGTAATAAACTTGTTGAAAATTGGGATTAATTCTAATTGTTTCAAGATAATGCAGTATTGATATTTCTAAATCTTTTTCCGATAACTTCCCCAACTCATAGTGTGCCTGTAGCAAATCTGGATTTAGTTTTATCGCTTGGCGATAGTTTTCAATTGCACTAGCGGTAGAACCTACTTTTTGATGTTTTTTTCCCTCGGCTAAAAAAACATCTGCTTGAGATAATTTATCCAGATTTGCCATATTTATTCACTAACACCAATTAAAATTCATGCCTAGAAATTCTTCTAGTTTTTCGTTATGGGGACGATAGTATTCGGTGAGAGCCTGTTTTAAAGATTCATCCATAGAACTATACTGACCTCGAAATGTATTTTGGTAAGAGTTATCTTTGTACTCAGATATTTCCAGAAAGTCAAATACTTGAGTCATAATCTTAGCCGTATCTTGATACAGGTCTTCACTTTTTAAAGATCAAAAATCGTTCTCTAGGAAAGAATTTCATCCATTCTTTTAACCAATACACATATAGTCCTAATGAAATATAGTATGACTCAACTTGTCTGTATGCTGAATCGTCTCTTAACATTATTTGATGCAATTCGGTATTTTCTAATTCCGAGGCAATAGACACTTCAAAAGAATGCTCTGCACCAAACCATTGAGCAGTATGGTTGTAATGGGAATAGGCGCGTTCGACGGGATTTCTCAAGACGACAATTAACTTTAAATCTGGATAGTGTTGGGCAATTCTTTCCCAGACTCCATATTCACTAAGACAAGGAGTCGCTTCTCCTGTCTGGAAACCTTGACCTTCTGTGAGGGGAAAAAAATGAGAAGTATACCAATTGAGCCCTCGGTCGTAATAGTTATTGAAGAAATGGATTTCTTTTTTGAGGGCAGGAATAATTTGGGGATGTTGACACAAATAGCTATAGATTGAAGTGCTGCCGCATTTCATACCACCAACCACAAAAAAATTAGGTCGTCTATCTTTTACACCATCTAAATTTGATTTAATTTCTGGATTGGATAATAAAATTTGTTGCTTGATCGCAGTTTTATATTGCTGGTTCGCCCGTTCGATTTGCCCCTGATTGGTCAATAGATCGCCAATTGTAGTGTAGATTAAGGGCAACCTTTCCGTATTGCTACAAGACTGAGCTGCTTTTTGGCAACGCAGAATAGCTTCATCTACTATCTGAGAATCTAATTGAGTCCAAACTAGTTTGTGGTAAGTGGGTCCGAATTGGGGATCGATTTCTATGGTTTTAAACCAATGTTGAACTGCGGTTTCTAATTTACCTTGCTGTTGTAGAGTATTGGCTAGTTGATAATGAATTTGGGAGCTAATTTGCTGGCGTTCAATACCCTGAAGATATTTTTCTACTGCTTGTTCTAGCTTACCTTCTTTTTTTAAGTTATTGCCTAGTTTTAAATAGTCTTCAGGCTGTTTTTTTTTTCTAAAGCCTTGCCCAAGTCAAAATAAGTACCGTGGTAATCTGGGTTCAACTCGATAGCACGACGAAAAGATTTAATTGCCTCTTCAACTTTTTCCAAACCCATTAATGCCAGACCTAAGTGACGATGAGACCAAAAATAGTCTGGTTTCTTTTCAATAGCATTTTGGTAAGCAACTGCAGCCTTGGCATACTGTTTGTTTTTTTCTAAAGCCGTGCCTAAGGCATGAAAATTAGAAAAATGAGGACTAATTTCAGTTACCTTACGCAAATTGACAATTGCGTTGCCAAATCTTTTCTGTCGGGTTAATAGTTTCCCCATTTTAGAGTACAGTTCAGCTTTTTGGGGTTGCAAATCAATTGCCAGTTTGTAACAGCAAATTGCCCTGTCCAAGCAATTTTCTTTGACTAAAGCGTCTGCTAGTTGTTCGTATAACAAAGCATTATCTGGTTGAATTTCTAATGCTCGATAATAAAGCTCTAGTCTATCTGGATTCTGTTTTATTTCTTGTAGATAGTTGTCGAAAGCTGCTGCTAAAGATTCCGTGGTATTAAAATATTGTTGAAGGTCTGCTAAGTTTTTCTTTAAAAAAGGTAGGTTCGGATTGAGCTTTAAAGCTTGACTATAAGCTTCGTGTGCTTTTTCCCATTGTTTTTGCCCCACGAAGGCAAGTCCTAAGGTATAGTGAGCCTCTGCCAAATTTGGGTCTAAGACAATGGCTTTTTGACTGTATTCAATGGTCTCTTCCAGATTTCCCTTGTTATTAAGGTAGATAGCTAACTTGGAATGAAATACTGCTCGTTTACTGTCGATGCGAATTGACTCGCGACAAGCTGCTATCGCTGCATCTATTCTTCCTTGCCAAAAATAAACCAATCCTAAACAATGATGCGACCAAAAGTTGTCAGGATTAATTTCTATCGCTTTCAAATAAGCGTCTTTTGCTGCTTCTAATTTTTCTTGTCGAGCTAAAGTTTCTCCTAAAAAATGATAGGCTTCATAAGCTTTAGAATCTAATTCTATTACTTGTCGAAAAATCGAAATAGCCCGATCTAATTTCTTTTCTTGTTTGAGATGTTGACCTTTAGCAATCAGTTGTTGAACTTGAACTTGAGCCTCTGTAGTTTGCATTTTTATCGTAAAACAATCAAAGTTGACGAAGAATAAAAAATCTAAAAACCGAATTTTCATAGAGCGAAATAATTTATTTCATTTCATTTTTTTTTCATCCATGTCTTTTCTGATGCCACTGCCAAGCATGAGAAACGATATCTTCTAAAGCGCTATATTTAGGTTTCCAGTCTAATATATTCTTAGCTTTGTCACCACTACCAACTAAGATGGGAGGATCTCCTGGACGACGTTGGCATTCTACAGTCTTAATTTTATTACCCGTTACTTTTCTGGCAGTTTCAATTACCTGTTTTACGGAAAAGCCATTCCCATTACCTAAGTTAAACACATCTGTTTTACCATTATTTAAAAGATATTTTAAAGCTAGAACGTGAGCTTGAGCCAAATCCGATACGTGGATGTAGTCTCTGACACAGCTACCATCTGGAGAGTCATAATCCGTACCAAATATAGAAATAGATTCACGATTTCCCAGAGCGGTTTGCAAAACTAAGGGAATCAAATGGGTTTCTGGATTGTGATCCTCTCCTAGTCTGCCTCCTGGATCTGCACCAGCAGCATTAAAATAACGCAGACATACAGAACGAAAATCGTAGGCAAGGTCAAAGTCTTGTAAAATTCTTTCTACCATCAATTTACTACTACCATAAGGATTGATGGGGTGTTGTGGTTGGTCTTCTACAATAGGCGTTGTCTTGGGTATTCCATAAGTTGCACAGGTAGAAGAGAAAACAAATTTGTTAATATCTGCTTCTAACATTGCTTTTAACAATGTTAAAGTCCCAACAACGTTGTTTTGATAATATTTTGCTGGGTTATTAACCGATTCACCAACATAAGCATAGGCAGCAAAGTGTATCACTGCGTCAATTTTATATTCAGTAAATATTTTTTTTAAGAGAGGTTCATCTTGGGTATCACCAACAATTAATTTTGCCTCTAATGCAGTTTCTACTATATCTTTATGACCGTATATTAGATTGTCTAGGATAACTACTTCGTATCCTTCTTGTTGCAATGCTAATACCGAGTGAGAGCCAATATAACCAGCACCTCCTGTAACTAAAATAGCCATAATTATTTTTCTCTTTGGATTAAGTTAATTGCAATGACTATCGTAATATATTCGATTTTCAAAGCAGATATGCAAGTTGCTTTAGAAGCTAGATGCGATCGCTCTGGATAACTAACCTAATACCTAATCATTAATTACTAATTGTCTGTCAATTAAAATAAATCAGGGTTGCTGAGTATTAGGCTTACTCAGCAACCTGAGTTATCTCTGACCTATAGATTTTGCAGACTAGAAAATACAATAATCCTGTATGGTAATAGCTAAAAACTAGTCATTTCATAATGTGTATATTAAGACACTCCATCATTAGTTAACTTAGTTTTTCTAGTCTTAGGTAGTAATTTAGTTTTGCACGACTACTTGTTTAAACAGAAGTATATTGTTTGGACTTATCGATACGCATCACTTTTCTTGCAGGTATAGCTTTGTCACCTTCAGGGGTATTAACTACTCTTGCTTCGACGTCTCTTGATGTTACCCGAAGAATGGGGGAATTAAATCCTTCTCCAGAAAGACCAGCCTCCAAAAGCTGAGTTAGGATATAATCTACCATTTCTTTAGACTCGCGAGGCTTCAAGTCAAATTTTTCAGAGACACTGCCTACTAATTGTTTGCGATTCATTATTTTTTCTAGAGGTTAGTTTAGTAATAGATAGTATCATACTAAATTGAATAGTTAATATGTTTATCTTGTTTAAATTTTAAAAAGTAAAAAAGAAATAGAATGTATTATATGTTTGTATGAAAAAACAAGTAATACATAATACATATAGCACTAAAGTTCTTTTATTGTTAGTTGTCGATCGCCTGGTATAAAACATCAGCAGAAATATCAAAATCTGGCTTATTTATTTCTATATATTTGTGTTGTAAAGTATTAATGTTTACATCTGATATTAAACCAAACTGACTGAGATTCCGTTCTAAGGGTTTGATACCATGTAGAGAAAGAGTTTCCCCAACATATTTATCTTCTAAAAAAAACTCATGATAGATTGAATCTGGGCATTTTATATAATGCTCTACGATAGTTTTAATACTTTTTCGTGATAAATAATAGCCTTCTCCACCTCCACAATATTGGGCAAAATTTGGCTTTTTATAAGGCTCGTTTTCAAGAATATTAGTCTCTCCTCTCCCCCAATGGTAGCATCTAGCCCTCCAAGCAGACATGAACCCATCTCTCCCAACCACTCTACCGAAATAATCTTCAGCACAATCATTTTTTAACCAACTAATAAAAGTTAAAAACTCATTGATATTTTTGATCCAAACATCATCGTCAAATTTAAGAATACCTTTGAAATTAGATAGCCCATAAACGCATTCTAAAGCCTTTATTACTTTGGCTGTAAGTGAATTATAATCATCAGCACTTTTGACATACAAAATATCAGATTCACAAACCCAATCACAGCTTAAATTTGGCTTTCCAATTACAAAGAAATAAGGTAAGTTCAATCTTTGATAAAGATGCTTTCTTAGAAAAGAAATATGTGACTGGTTTTTTTGACAGCTAATAATCATAACTGCAATTTCACCAGTAGTTTTCTGCATAAAATCACTATT
Organism: uncultured cyanobacterium; assembly: GCA_963799375.1. Lineage (GTDB taxonomy): Bacteria > Cyanobacteriota > Cyanobacteriia > Cyanobacteriales > Xenococcaceae > Waterburya. The sequence goes on along the minus strand of CAWCWY010000020.1, from coordinate 16,132 downwards.
GTCTTTCAATGAGGCATACTGTAAAGATATTAAAGAGCGCAATAGTTGAAGACTACAACTATTATTAGGATTAATCGTTATACTTTTTTTGTAGTTAGTGCTTGCCAAAGTATATTGCTGCTTGTTTTGGTAATGGCGTCCTAAAAGCTGATACACAATTGAAGTCAACTCCATTTTAAAGCTTACTGCTGGCTTTCTAATTTTCGAGTAAATGATTTTTAAAATACGATTGATTTCATCAATTTTCTCTTCTCTAATCGCTCTGATAATTATTTCCAAGGCAACTAGATCGAGAAAACTATTATTGAGATAATCATTATTATCTATAGCTTGTCGAAAGAAATTAATTCCTAATTCTATTTCATTTTGTCGAACTATATTAAAAGCTTCTAATGCCTCTTCGTGCATTGATAATTTTTGAAGTAAATGCTTGTTGTCTGCTATTTGATTAATAATTTTTTTTAAATTGTCTACATCCCCAATCGTAAAATATACTTTTGCCAAACTGAATAGAGGAGATAACAATTCTGGAAATTCTTTCTGTAGCAGTTTAGCTCTAGACTCAGCTAACTCCAAGTCTGGTAAATCGTAGGCAAGATCGAATAATCCTTGATTACCAACTGGCTTTTGTGGAAATCTGTTATGGATTAGCTTGAACACAGTCTCAGCATCTTCATAATGCTTCAAAGACATCAAAACTAATCCTTTTTTATGCCAAGCATTAATATTACGAGGAAACTTTTCGACTAATTCATTGGCTTTTTGCAGTGCAATATTCCACTGCTGTTGAGCGAGTGCTATTTCAAACAGGATCAACAAACCATCAGGAAGATGGGGATGTTCCTGATGTAGTCGTTTACCATCGGCTTTTGCTTCAAGAAAGCATCGCAATGCGATAAAAACTCTGGCTCTTCCTCTTAAAGCAGAAGAATTATCGGCAAACCGATTGAGAATGATATTCCATCTTGTGAGAGCCAAATTCCATTGTTTTTGAGCCATTGCCAATTCTGCTAAACCAATAAAACCAACATCTTGCTCGGAATATTTTTGGCAAAGCTCTTGAAAACTAATTTCTGCACGCTCAAAACGCCGAAGTTGAATTAAAGTATTAGCTTGTCCTTTGAAAATATCAATATTGTCAGAGAATTTCGCCGCAGCAAGATCCCATCTTTTCAAAGCTAAACTCCAGTTTTCTTGAGCTATTGCCAATTTTGCCAAACCGATAATTCCATTTGGCTCTGTAGAATATTTTTGGCATAATCTATCTAAACAGGCTGATGCCTTGTCAAAACGTTGAAGTTTTATCAAAGCATTAGCACGACCATTAAGGGCAAAAATATTGTTGGGAAATTTCTCAAGTGCTGTATTCCAGTGTTTTAACGCTAAGCTCCATTTCTGCTGCTTAACGGCAATCATAGCCAAACCACTAAGACTTCTAAAATCGTTTGGATATATTTGAAAAGCTAAATCGAAATAATATTGAGCACGCTCGAAATTATTTTCCTGTGCATATAATCTACCCAAGCTAAGATAGACCCAAATCGGTTGTTCAAATTTGAGATTTAGAGCTGCTTGATAATGTTTGATTGCCTGACAAATATCGCTTATTTGTTGTGCTTGTTTAGCTTTGGCTAAATATTCTTTTACTTGTCTTGGTGTAGAAGAGTTATCAATCAAAACTAGTAACCTCAAACTAAATAAAAACTAAATGCTGTTTTGCGATCGCTATCAATAAGAAATTATTTCAGCACAGATGTATCTCAGTTTAAATAAACGCTTACTAAAAAATCATAAAAATAATGTGATTATTGTAAACTAATGTGTAAACAGTATATTGATGGACGAGCAACATGAGGTCAAACACCCCTCTAATCATAGTGGGAATGCATCGCTCTGGTACTTCATTGGTTGCTTCTTTACTCCAGAGTTCGGGGTTGCACATTGGAAAAAAGCTGTTGGGGAAAGGGACTGGAAATGTCAAAGGACATTTTGAAAATGTTGATTTTTTTGAATTTCACAAAGCTGTTTTACAATCTCAAGGAGTAAGCGAACACGGTTGGACTTTACAAGATAATATTTTCGTAGAAAAGAGTTTTGTCGAACAAGCACAGCAAACAATTGCTAATAATATTGTCGAGCCATATTGGGGATGGAAAAATCCTCGGACAACCTTATTTTTAGACTTTTGGCGCAGTTTGCTTCCTAATGCTAAATTTTTGCTAATCTACCGCGCTCCTTGGGAAGTAGTGGATTCACTCTACAGACGCGGTACAGATCCAATTTTCTTTAGTCAAGCAGATTTAGCCGTAAAAATCTGGATATATTACAATTCCAAGATTAAAGAATTTTATGACAATTATTCTGACGATTGCTTATTAGTAAACATTGATTCAATAGTAAATAACGGTCAGGGATATATAGATGCTATTAACTACCATTTTAAATTGCAGCTATCATGTCCAAATAACCAGATTTATGAGGCATCTTTATTTAAGAAATGCAAGGATTGTTACAAACCGACTCTAATAAATCAGCATTTTCCCGAAGCGATAAATCTTTATCAAGAAATAGAAGCAAGGCAATGGCAATTGGAGGGAAATGACGATACCTTAAGTTGGCAGAACTTACTTGTCGAACATCCTCATAAAAGCCAAATTTTTAAAGATTGGCATACTAGCAGCTATTTAAATGCTCAAAGCGATCGAGTACAACAAGATTTGAACCCAATTTTAAATGAGCTAGAAAAAGCAGAATCAACTTGTCACCATACCACCAAGCAATTAGAAGAAATTAGAAGGCTGGTTCAACCCTATGGGGAGCAATTACGCAAATCTAAAAGTCGAACTTTAGCCCGTCAAATAATACAGTTTTTAGAACCGCTAGAAAAACAAACAGATTTGCCCGAACAAAACCTGGCAAAAGTTAAAGAACAGCTTATAATCTGGCAAGAAAAAATAAAAGATCATCCCAACAAATAAGATTTAAAACTAACTTGAAACTATAAGGTTTAGTCAAAATGAGCAAGCGTATTTTATTTTACACCGACAATCCACCAATCGGAGGAGTACCACAATACAACCATTCAATGCTATGTAAATTAGCTAAATCTGGTTTTGATGTCACCTCAGTTCAGATAGAACAGTCCAATCATCGCATGGATTTGGAACAAGAATTAGGCATCAAACAATTATGGTTGAGCCAAGGACATATTAGTGGCTATGTAGCTAGTTACAAGGATATGGATACACCGAGAGAATATATTTCTGCCGTTAGACCAGACCTGATATTTTTTAGCGACGGTTGGCCATTAGGTAACTTTGCTGCCAAGCAGGTGGCAATCGAAATGAATATTCCCTACATTATAGTTGTTGGTTATGTGGATACAGCTTGCTCTAACGTTGAATTGAATGATGGCATTTCCTATACAGAAACTGCTTCCTATCACTACAATTGTGCCGAATCTGTTTCCGCAGTTTCTCAGGAAAACTTAGATTTACTCCACAATCTATTTAATGTTTCTCCCGAACACAGTGCAGTAGTTCATTATGGCAGAGCGCAGCAATTTTTTGCTCCCAGAGATGAAGCATTTCGTCAGCGTTTGTGCAAAGAAGTTGGTATTCCCGCAGATGGCATTATTTGCTTTACGGCAGCGCGGATGGCTTCAGTCAAGGGTTATGAGTATCAATTAGAGGCGATGGCTCTGCTGAAAGAACTTCCCGTATGGGAAAAGCTCTATTTTGTTTGGGCTGGTAGCGGAGTTAAAGGAGAAGATATTTCTAGTAACTTACAGCAAATGGTGAAAGATTTGGATGTGGGCGATCGCGTCAAGTTTTTAGGAGAGCGCAAAGATATTCCCGATTTAATGGGTGCTGCGGATATTTTTGCTTTGCCTTCTAAAGCGGAAGGAATGCCCATCTGCGTGATGGAAGCTATGGCTAAAGGTCTTCCTATAGTAGCATCTGCGGTGAGCGGAATTCCCGAAGAACTGGGGGACACTGGTAAGCTGTTGCCAGATCCCAATTTTCATCCCGAAGATACGGTAAAAGAGCTAGGGACTACTCTAGAATTATGGGCATCTAACGACGAGTTGCGTTTGTTTATTGCTAAAGCTTGCAAACAAAGGGCTGAAAAAATGTTTACTGAAGAGAGAATGCACCAAGACTATCTTCAAATAGTAAACCGAGTATTGCAACAGGAGAAAAAAGAGGAGCTGAGTCTATCTAGAGGTTTTTCTGAAGAACAGATCGATAAAATCCGCCGAAAATTTCGTTACGCTTATTCTGTCTGGAAAGCCTGGGAGTGCTATAAAAACTCGGATTTAGATGGGATGACTGAACATTTAAGCAAATCGCAAAACTATACTTCCTTGCTGAGGATAGAAACAGTGCTCAATTGGGTAGAAACATTGAACAAATATTCTAGGGAACAGGGACAAAAAATAGACACCTATAGTTTTGTCAACTTACCTCAGTGGGAAAAACTAATGAAAAATGAGTTGGCATCGAGCCAAGCTAACCGATAACAAGAGATATAAATTCTTCAATTAACCCACAGCTAACCTATAGATATCAATGAGCGATCTCAATAAAAGTACTCAGTTTCTAGAAAAGTCAATCGAGCAACATTTAGAGCAAGCTCTAGAGTTTCAGAGCAACAACCAATGGGAAAAATCAATAACTTCTTTCCGCGAGGTTATTAAATCAGATCCGAGATCTTTCAAAGCTCATTTTCAATTAGGTTCGGTGTTATTCGAGCAAAAAGAATGGCACTCTGCGATCGCCTATTATCAAAAAGCTTTAGAACTCAGACCTAATTTTCTGCCCATATTCAAAAAATTAGCCAAATGTTATTTGAAAATTGACTCTCAAAATGAGGCTCTTAATTATTTAAACCTAGCTGTAGAAGAAGACCAGAATCAAACCTATTGGATTTATAAAACGTCAGGGGATATTTATTTAAAACAAGACAATCTCGAAGATGCGATTAGTGCCTATCAAATAGCGGTAAATATCAAGCCAGAAGTTCATATTCTGCAAGCTAAACTGGGTAAACTTTATTATCTTACAGAAGATGCTGAAGCTGCGGAAAGCTCTTTAAGAAAGGCGATCTCTATAAGTTCAGATTTGCCTTTTTGGGTCTATAAGTATTTGGGAGATGCCTGTTATCAACAACATAATTGGGATGGAGCAATTGAAGCTTATCAACGGGCGATCGCACTAAAAAACAATCTTGCGACCAAAGTTTATACCAATTTGGCTTTAGCCTTACTCCATGAAGGACGAGTTAGTGAAGCTTTAGAGATAGAAGAATATCTGCTCCAGCAAGGGAAACCTGACTCAAAGCAAACTACCCTCATTGCTAGATTTTTGACAGTATTGGGCGATTTTTTCTTACAGCAAAAAGATTTACCTCAAGCGATTAAATACAATTTAAAAGCAATTGAAATCGAGCCTAACTTTACTAAAGCTTATGCCAAGCTCAGACTAATTCAGACGGCAATGCGTTTTGACAGTGAAGATATTGAAGTAGCAATTTCTGCCTATAAACAAGCCATTCAGCAAAATAGTAATCTGCCCAAAACAGCCTATATCAATTTAGGAGATCTCTTAACCCTGAGAAATCGGGATTATGAAGCTGTATTCTATTACAAACCCGCGAGAAAGCAGCAACTATTGGAATGCTTTCCAGAAACCAAGGAAGGACAGATCGACTACCAGCGGATTCTCGAACCAACATTTGTTGTGATTGGCGCAATGAAAGCAGGAACTACATCACTATATTCTTATATAGCTCAGCACTCAAAAGTAGTTCCAGCCATTAAAAAGGAGATTCGCTTTTTCGACCAAAATTATCAGGCAGGTAAAGAGTGGTATTTAGCTCATTTTCCTCCCAGGGTAAAGAATCAAAGCTTTATCACGGGAGAAGCTAGTCCTGGCTATATTAGTAATGACGTTCAGCAAAAAATCTTTGATTGGTTTCCTCAAATTAAGCTAATTGCTATTTTGAGAGATCCCGCCAGCAGAATTATCTCTCATTACTCTCATAATGTTAAATTGTCATTAGAAACCCTTTCTTTAGAAAGTGTCGTGGCAACAATCATCAAAGATTTTGAAAATATTGCAGCAACAGACAATCTAGAGGAAAGAGATAGAATCATCGGTCAGAATGCCTATATCAGCAATAGTCTCTACGGCTATCATTTACAAAAGTGGTTCGATTTATTTCCCCGTTCCCAATTTTTAATCATTAAGAGTGAAGATTTATTTGCTTTTCCCGAAAGAGTAATGGAACAGGTATTTAAGTTTCTCGAATTACCAGTAGAAACCCAAGCTAAATATAAAACCTACAATCCTGGTACTTATTCAAGCAAAATATACAATAGTGCGTATCTAGAATTGATGGAAGTTCTCAAGCCTTATAATGAGCAATTACGCGATCTAATAGATATTGCTTGGAAAGACAGTTAATAGATCGGCGATCGATTTTTAAATACTCTCGATCGCTTTCATCCATTGCTTTTGATAGTTTTAGCAGCAATTAAGCTCTCTAACTTGGTTCGTAAATTCAAACTAGCGTAATCCCAATTTAGTTCTGATGCTTTTAAAACAGCAGACTTACTTAGTTGCATTAGATTAAGGCGATCGCTAATAAGACCTTGCAGCAAATCAATTGCTTCTTGAACGAACAGCCCTTTCTGTTCATTTTTTATAATTAAACCATCTTGTTGATGTTGCACAACTTCGGCAATAGCACCTACATTTGAAGCACATATTACTACGCCCAAGCGCATCGCTTCAAGGATAGTTAGAGGCAACCCTTCCCAATAGGAAGGTAGCAAAAGCACGTCTGCCCATTCATAAAGACTATTAAGCTCATTTGTAGTTAAAGCAGGAGGCTGGATCGAGTCAGCAATGGCAGCTAATTCTTGTGCCGTGTTATCATCGGTGAGAATATTTCTACCGACTAGTTTCCATTCAATCGGCAAAGACTGTTGACGAGATCTATCTACAATACCTACGAGTCTATCTAATCCTTTTTGGCGGTCAAAACGACCTAGAAACAATACTCGCAACTTATCAATTCCTTCTGAGTGTCGGACACTTTTTCTGGCGATAATTTCGGTAATAGTATTTGTGGCAAGGGGATAGCCTCCTGCATTGTGAACCACGATAATTTTTTCTTCAGGAACACCCATACCATGACACCAATCAGCCATTTGATAAGAACAGGGCATAATCAAATCGTAGGCGTGTTCGTAACCCAAAGTTAGGTAGCTGTAGCCAGCAGGGCGATTCCATGGACTGAGATCGTGAACATGAAGAGACATGGCGGTAATCACTCCTGCCCGTTTTAGCTGTCCCATAATTTTGTTAACACTAGCATTATGAAAGTTAATCGCCACATCTAACCAACCGAGCAAACCCCTAGCACTTGCCTGTTGTAAGGGTGTTGACCAAGCATCGCTTTTTGTTCCTAAATATTTCTCTCCTTCCCAGGGACTCATGCTTGATTCGTGATAAAAATTGACCGTACTAAATACCTGCGCCCAATCAGGTAGCTGCTGCATTCTTTGAGCAAAAACAAACAGGTGTACCTGCCATCCAGCATCCTTAAAAACCTTGGCCAAATTTAACGCTACTTTTTCTACTCCACCAAATTCAAGAATCGAAAGGACAAAACCAATCTGTTTTTGCTTGGGTTCAATTAGTTTAGGATATACGGGAGAGAAGTCTAAGGCTAACCTTGCATCTTGATACATTAAAGAACGAGCAGGGAGATAGTTACGATGCCAATCCCAAGGTTGTTGTTCTAATTTTTGAATACTCCGACGCAGAGTTTTAAAACTGGATAGTAGATTATAAACTCCATCAGCTAGAGGCAACTCTTCTTTCTCTGTCAGAGGTAACTTTAGCAGTAGCTGATTTAATTTAGGCGCGGGATTAGGGGTAATCAGACTATGAATCCACAATTCTTGTTCATCGAGCAAACATTGATCCATTACCTTTGCTGTAGTCATAATTAAATGATCCCTTTCCCCCACGTTCAAATTAGATGAGAAATCATTTTTGCTCATGCTCAAGGAAGTATCTTGAGTATTCTGCTGCAAACTACAGTAAGCAAAATTAGTGTTTTCTTGCGCCTGTTCTAAATGCCAAAATACGTTATGGATTAAAGCCTGTTTTTCAAGGGCTGCCAACACGAGACTATTAGTAAAAACTAAAAAGTGGGGACGATGGTAACGCACTGGCATCAATCGTCCGCGATGATAATGTTCTGAAAATTCTTTGGTACTAAAAAATTTGCCGACAACGGTAGGATCGCTAGTAAGAATAATTTGTTGAGTATCGGATAAAAATATGGCGTAGCGTGGGGCTTCTTGGTGTTCCCAGTTGATAATGTTTTGATGAGTTAGTAAGGTGCGATGTTTGCGTTTAATATATTCCGTGATGCCTTTGCTATCTCGCTCAGAATCACTCAGCATACTTTCAAAACGCTTGCGGTATTGAAATCCTGATTCTGGTAGATGCTTGCCGATATATCCCGCACTAATAGCCTGCCACCAAAATTCCCAATCTTCAAAACCCAATACCATCGATTCATCATAACGGCATCCCGCTTCAAATACCTCACGACGAATCATACTCCCCGCTTCGCAGGTATTAAACCTGAGATGACGCAGAATGGAATATTCTCCTCGATAGTCAAAATCGCTTCCTTCTTCTTTGCCAAACATATCGATGGTGGGATATACCCAACCAATTGCCAAGTCTTTTTGCAGGGTGTGATAAGAGCGTTCTAAAGTTTGGATTGCAATGCGATTATCCGCATCTAAAAGATATATAGCAGTAATAGAATTCCAGGTGTCGAGGGCAAATTCAATGCCCGTATTTCTGGCTGCACTCAAGCCACCATTACGGCGATAGAGATAAAAAACTTGTTGGGGATATGTTTGGGCAAAATCACGACATACACGATCGCTTTCTGCAAATTTGCACCCATCGTTGACAATAATAATTACGTAGGGAATTTGTGTGTCTTGAGCCAAAGCACAGGTGATTGCTTCTGCTACCAAAACGCTATGTCTATATACAGGAATAACAACGGCTATTTTGGCTTGGGTTGGGTTGTCGCTATTGTTTTGAGTAGTAAGCATCTGATTTTAAGATAACGATGGAAACAAGACGTATTAAATACATTCAATATTGAGCCACCGCGCCCAGGCATTAGTTTGACTGCTACCTTCGGGTAAACGAGTCGCTAAAACCAAATGACAAGGATCTTTGGTGGGGATAGTTAAATTTAGTTCCAAATTTTGGGCGTATTAGGAGCAACTTTTTGCCAACCAGAAAAACCCAATGCGGAGGTAGGAGAAGCAATAGACAGTCTCGCCAAGGTGTCGTCATCGGTAGCAATTAGTGCGATCGCATATTCTATAGTCGAAGCTGCTTCATTTTCAGTACAGACAGTCGATTTGACTTTGGTGATATTTGGTTTGATGGCATTACTTACAACTGCAATGGTGTCCCCTTCTTGGGTGGGATGAACTTGAATTTTGTTTTCTTGGGCAATTAGTTGGACTTTGGCGAATTTTGCTTGGAGGGATGGCAATGAGGCATCTCTTAATTTAGTTTGTGCTGAGTCGAGCTTTGGTGGCTGGATAGCTTGGGGTTTATGGATTTTGGTATGCGCGATCGCCGTATGGAAGTTGAGCCAGTTAGACCAAGCAAAATCTGTCGGATTACCTTTGACTAATCTTGTCGCAATCACAATATGACAGTGTTGAGTAGCCGAAGTAGGGAGATCTAAGGTTATCTGCCGATGAACGTTAGGTTCAACCTCAATCCAGTCGGAAAAGCTTAAGGCTGTATCGCGATCTAATGCGGTTTTAGGATCGATTTCTGGTTCAATAATTGCGATCGCATATTCAATTATGCCCGCTTCTGAGTGATCGGTAATGATGCTGGCGGTCAATTGATTCGCCGTCGAGAGGAAAGCAATAGGGCAACATGGCAATAGTAGGTGTGCCATTGGCGCGGGGGTGGGTCGTAATTTCCACCCCTTCTTCAAATATTTGAATGTGTTCAAAGTCATCTGGGGCAGGTTGGGAATCACTCTCGTATTAGAGCGATCGCTTTTTCGCCGAGATAACCCAACTGAGGTCGCTCTTTTTTCATCTTCTCCAATGGTGATTAAGTAAGGATTGGTAACTTTTCTTGTCCCTGGTAAACCCTGCCAAATCCTGATGGCAAAACTATTTTCCAGAGTAATATTATCGTTGTATACTCTAGATTCTAAAATTGGCTGTTTTTTGGTCAAAGATAAACTGGGGGCAACACCTACTTGTGTCTGCCATTCTACAATTAACTCTACATCCCGTTTTCTACCTAGATCGATGTGGGGTAAATCTAGACCCAGCCAGCCTGAAGATAGGTGATTATAAGGAATTTTCCAGACTGCAAGGTTAGTTGAATCCTCGCAAGCTTTTAAACTTATTTTAAGATGACCTACGGCTTTGGAATATTGTCTGGCGATGTGCAGTTCAATAACTGCTAACCCCCTAGAAGGTAAAGGCAATAGCTGTCTAAGCGTCAAAGAATTAGAGTTATTTATTTTGCTGGGTTCGACTATTTTGTCTGTTATATGAGTATCAAAGGCTAGTTGGATTGGAGGAAGCTTGGCTTGGCTCAAATAGTCTTCCACGGTAGAAAAAGCGTTTTGCATCTCTTCATGCAATTTCCTTAAATTCAAATACTGCCGTTGTAGAGTGGTAAGTCTTTGAACTATAGAATTGTTTTCTTTTGACCTTTGAACATACATTTGTTGCCAAAATTCTTTTTGTAGTTTGGCTGCATCTTCACTTATGTCTAGTTCGATTAAATTGGGAACTAATTGTCCTGAATTTTTATATTTCCACCAGTTAAGTAGCTCTGTCAGATCTTCTTTTCCTGCCTTAGAAAATGCAAACAATCCCAAACAAAAATTAGGAGCTAGTTTTACTTCTATTAAATTATCCAGATTGCTATTTACTTCTTTTTCGATAGTTTTTACCGTAGCTTTGGACAAAACCCGATCGTATTCAAATTCATAGACAGTAATTTCGCGATCGCTATTTAAGTTCTTGCTAAATACTTCTTGGTCATGAGTAGATATAATTACTTTAGATGAGGAAGAATAAAATTCTTGAAGACAATCTCGATCTATAAAAACTTCTATTTTTTCGGCAATAAAATTCATATTGTTCACCTAAAGTTTAAAATAACTACTACCTACTACCTACTACCTACTACCTACTACCTACTACCTATCCTTCAGTCTTCTAGCATCGAATAATATTTAGTATTTTTCAATGTCGCTTCTAACTCATCGTAGTTACAAATAGCTTTTCTTAAATCGTTTCAGTATTTTTATAGGTAATGTTGTAGTTTTTCACATTTATATTCAATTTCAGTTTATGGGATAAACTATCAATTGCTATTTTAGGTTTATTAGCAAAATCTTCGTAATATAAATTCTCTGTTTGATTGTCTAAACTATCGCAAAAATCAGCTATGATTTTATCTCTTAGTTCAAAATCTTTAGTGAATTTATAAATTGAATCGACATCAACTTGAATAGGACTAACAATATCATCTCGGTGTTTTGGACTATGATGACCTTCACCATATTTTTCACGAGTATTCTTCAAAAGCACTAGCATTCTTTCTCTAGATATAGCTTGCCTTAAATAATTTCTACGACGATTGACAATAATTTTTGGCTGATAGTGCTTGATTAATTCTAAAAAGCCAGGGCGATCGATTACATCATTTAATTTTGTCTTAAATCCTAAAACTGCTTTATTTTCTAGATAGTTATCATTGCCTATATTACCTTTAAAAAAATCTTGAATAGCTTTTTTCTGTTGCAGATCGTCTTTTCCTACTAGCATTTCTCCTAACATCAAAATGCGATCGTCTTGATTAATTAACTCTCTTAAATAACTACTTCCCGATCGCCCACTGATGATCATCAAAAAAAAAGTTGTCTTCATCTTTTAATTAAAACTATAAAAAACATAGTTAATTACTTTTGGTCAATTCGATACCAATCAAATTATTCAACTCGCGATCGCTGGCATGAAAATATTCTTTTAATCTTTCTTTTATGTTTAAAGGAACAGTGGGATATTGATTACCGTATATTTTTTTAATATTATTTATTGTATAGTCTTCTAAATCTAAAAAAGAAAATACTCTTGTCAGAAAATACAACTTGATTAACTTAGAAATCGTGATAATTCAAAATTAATACTTGTTCTTTAGGAAAGATATCTAACCAGTTTTTAATCTGATGGGCATACCTGCTTAACTGTATATAGCTATTGGTTTTTGATAGGGGTTTTGTACCCAAATTAGCTATTTCTTGCTGGCTAAATGCCAATTCGATTGGTCTTGTTTCATCCTTGACTCTATTTAACTGATGATAATAGTGAGAAATAGCTCTATCTGTAGGATTTCTCAAAGAGATAATGATTTTTACATCAGGAAAAAGCTGATAGATTAACTTTGGTGCTTCTTTGGATGTTAAATAGCTTGGACTAGCTTCGCCAATTAATAAATCTTTATTTCCACTGTTTCCTTGACTAGATTCAAATTGAGATAAATACCAATCCAAACCTTTATAAGAGATCATTAAGAGGGTAAAAAAATGCAGTTCTTTGGGTAATCGATGTGCTACTGAAGGGTGCTGCATCAAATATTCATAAATAGCCGAGGTTGCAGCTTTCATTGCACCAATTATGATGAAGTCAGGTTTGCGATGTTCAATTATCTGCATATTTTAAATACTATTAATTTCATGATTCATACACTTCAATGTGTTGCATCGCCGACTGTTGATCGATAAACGGGGTTCAATATTATCGACTAGATTAGACCAAAGCGGGGCATTAGGAATCGCTTTTTCCATTGTTTTTGCCAAGCTAGAGGCATTTCTGACTTTGAAATGCAATCCTGTCACCTTGTCTTCTACCTTTTCTGCCATTCCTCCAATATCACTACATATAATTGGGCGTTTATGCATAAACACTTCTTGAATAACCAAAGGAGAATTTTCCCACCATACAGAAGGAACAATTACCCAATCTCTTTAATTGAATCAAATCGGGAATTTCTGCTTGTTCGTATTTACCGTGATGGGTAACTAAGCCCTGATACTTATGGAGGAATTCTAGAAATTCGACTTTAAACTCAGGAAACCCTGAAGCGATATTACCAAATAAATTGACATGAAAATCCTGGCAATTATTTTTCACTCAAGATACTTTACTACCGCTTCTAAGATTAATAGAACTCCCTTATAAGGATTAATTTGTCCAAAAAAGCCAAACTGATTGCGCTTATCGTTGGGTGCTATGTGTCTTTGGGGTGCGGGTTGATATACTTGACGACCATTTTCTAAGACAATCATCTTACTCTGAGGTAAACCCCAATCAATAAAACGCTTGGCTAAAAAATAACTGGGAGAAATAAATCAATCTACTAAGTCTAAATGGTCTAGAAACTCCTCGCGCATCTTAAACTGCTGAGGAGAATATTCAGGAAAGCAACGATAGCAGCGGTTAGGAGAAGCAGATTCACAAAGTTCTTCATTATCCTTGCGTACCATTTGTCCATCACGATTACAAATCAAGATAAATTCATGGATGGTAAAGACAATTTTGGCATTAGGTAAAGTTTGTCTGGCTACTTGAATCGCTTCAAGCGACTCCGAAACGAATAGTATGGTGAAAATGAATTACATCAGGCTGAAGCTCTTGCAAAAAATGCTTAAAGTCGAGATAAATAAAGTTGAGTACCTGTTGCGACTGATAAAAATAATCAAATGAACCACCCCAAAACAACGCCTCATCCTCCGCATCCACCAGCATTTGAAAGGGAGTACCAGTATGTACTTCTCGACTAGTGGAATCGCTTCTGCTCCAAAAAAGGCTGATATTCAGTATGGCTACGAATAGCTTTAAATAAATCGTAAGCAAAAATTTCTGCTCCCCCAGGAAAGAATTGAGGATGATTGTGAGCAATAATCAAAGCCTTTTTATCATTTATCATTTAACATCTATCATTTAACATTAGAGATAGTCCCGTTGTCCTGAAGGATTCCCTTCGGACAACCGAAGGAAGTATTACTTTAGTATAAGCAAACTGTCGTCCTAAAGGATACCGCAAGCATAAGGGTTAACATTTCAGCATTTATTCCTCGTTCCTCATTCCTCGTTCCTCATCCCTCATCCCTCATCCCTCATCCCTTCATCACCTCTTCAATCTCCTTCCCCCAACGTTCTTGATGAAGACGACCATTCAATAACCAGGCTAAACTACCGTTATAAGAGCTATTTAAAGGAACAGACTGTCTTTCCAGATGATAAAGACTGACATCGGCATAATACCAGCTTTCATAGCCTAATTGGCGACACTTAAAACATAAGTCAGAATCTTCAAAATCTCCAATGACATAATCTGTCGTCAAGCCTCCTCTTGAATCGTATAATTCTTTACTAATCATCAGGCAAGCCCCTGTCACAGCAGGAACTTCTCTAGTTGTCTGGGCTGGGGATAATTCCCTGGTAAGCCTTTATAGTAGTGAAGAGTCAACCAAAAGGGAAGGTTGTTTGAGCAAAGAACATCCCTGCGTGCTGTAGTGAATCATCTTCATCAGCAATTTTGCACCTAAAGCACCAATTTTGGGCGAACTGCTATAAAAAGTCAGCCATTTTTGTAACCCAGCCTTTAGTTTTGGTAAATACGTCAGAATTAAGCAATACCAAGTATTTTCCTGTGGATTGGGATGCTCCTGCATTGTTAGCTGCCCCGTAACCGCTGTTACGTTCCATAGTGCCCGAGTTTGACTGGCAACTTGATAGAGAGTGCAGTGGTTAGAGAAAAGGTTTTAAGTTCTTCTTCTTGTTCTGGAGAATCTAAAACATAGATAATCTCACACTGCTTCATTGCAGTACATTGCCATTGTTTGCTAACTGTACCTTCATAAAATCCCATCAGCAATGAGAGAAATAACAATCGAAACTAAGGGATTATCTACTTGAAAGCCAATCTCCATTACCTCTTTAATCTCAATCTGTTCCATGCAAAATTGCTGTAGCTTCAATCCCACAGGAGAGTAGGGGATTCAGACTTTAGCTAGCATTGTGGGAGAAATCTTATCTGGACTAGTAATCTGCATTACTTTTTGCCGAGCATTGTAGAAATCGCTATATTTAGCATCGGGAATGATTTACTCTAAATATCCCTTTGAAGCTCAACTATAAAGCGAAAGCTGTGGAGTTCGGCAAAACCATCGATCGAGTCATGGATTTCTGGGGGTACGGGAGCATAAGCACAAAAGCCTAATTTTCCTTCAAAGTCGCCATATTTAGTGTTTTGTAAGAATCGATCGACATCATTACGTTGGATGCGATAAATGTCTTGATTAGATAGTTCTAAAGAAAAGCCTAACGCTGAAACAATCATTAAATCTGTCCGGACGACTCCGTAAGCATCTTGCAGCCAACCACTAATAAACAAGCCGTCAGACTTGAGGGGAATAATATAGTCAATAAATATTTTAAAGGGTAAATTGGGTTCTACATAGTTGCTGGGAGGAATATGGAGAAAGTGCTGTAATTTTTTGAGTATCTTTCCTGCATCTGGTTTACGCGCCTGGGGAATTAGCTGAACAATTGAGCTACTTAAAGATTCTCTAACCAGATGTTTTTGGGCATTGGTTTTGGTTTTGAGATAGTTGACAAACTCCAAACCATAAGCTTTTTGTCCTATTTTTCCTGTAACGAATATAGGAGCATTATTGTCATTAATGCAAAGACGGTAGCTCTCATCATCTTCCAAAACATTATTTTGAAAACAGGCTACTCCCAGAATGTGGTTCTCAGAAATATTGAACAAAATGAGCTTTTGCGATCGCATATTTGATAGACGAACAGGCTAATATTTCGACCTTATCTAATACTAAAGGGTTATTTACTTTAGCTTCTAAATATAAAATGCTGGGGGCTAACCAACAGCCATAGCTTAGCTGTAGTTTCCTTCCTGAATTTTGCCAAATCTGCTGACAGTCTGATAAGGATAGCTGATGAGCT
>CAWCWY010000019.1:0-324497 GCA_963799375.1 uncultured cyanobacterium | reverse complement strand
ACACTAGACATGGCTATCACCTGTTTACAATTCTGATCGATGAATCAAAAACAGGAATTAGTCGCGACGGTTTTTTGAATGCAATGACCGCCGAAAATATTGGTTTGGGAGTACATTATTTAAGCATTCCCGAACATCCTTATTACCAACGAACATTTGGCTGGAAACCAGAAGATTATCCTAATGCAATGCGAATCGGCAGACAAACGGTAAGTTTGCCATTATCAGCTAAACTAACCGATAGAGATGTAGAGGACGTTGTTTTAGCAGTCAAACAAATCATTGCCTAAATAAAGTATAGAGATAGAATTATTTAGTCATAATTGCTCGGTAATAACTTTGTCTTAATAGACTACTACAAAACATTTTATCATCCTGTAGTTTTGAATTGTGTTTTGTAGCATAATTTAATTTTTCAGAAGACCGATTAATGATATTTTTAACCTAAGCTTAACGATTATTTAGTCATTAATTAACTCAATAATACGGTAGCAAATTTATTCATATTTACTACTCAATTTGATATGAGAAAGCAATCAGTTTCATCGGATTCAAGTTTACTCAGCAAACAAATATTGAGCCTATGGAAAATATATATACCTGTCTTGCTTATCATTTTTCTAGCGTGGTTAACTGGGGAAGTTACTCCAATTTCGGTATACGAATTAGTTGCCGATCCTAATGAAATAGGTCAGATACCTCCATATTCTGGAATAGTTTCCAATATTGGTCTTTTGCTTTTCTGTTTTGCTGTCAGTATCTGTATATTCAGCAGTTATTTAATCGATGTTAGAAACAGTAAGGATCGAAAGTGGAAATTATTTTTACAATGCTCTGGATATTTTGTGCTTCTTCTATTAATCGATGACGCATTTCAAATTCACGAAAACTTATCTACTTTGCTATTTGGTGTTGAAGCCAACATTAGTGTAGTTGATAAAAAACTGCAAAATGGATTGGAAACAGTAGTATTCGGCTTTTATGGCGCACTGTTTTGCTTATATGGTTTTTATTTTAGAAAATTGATATACCGTACAGAAACTTTAGTACTTATACTAGCTTTCTGCTTTTTTGGAATGTCTATCGTTATCGATGTCTTACCTGAAAGTCTTAAAGGTCACTTTATTCTAGAAGAGGGTTTTAAACTATTAGGAATTGCCAGCTTGATGACTTATTATGTCAAAGTATGTTATCAAGCAATTAAAAAATCATTGTAAGATGCTTTTTTGAAATTTCTGCTATTGTTTAGCTGCTCGATCGACAACTTGATAATAGATTCCTCTACCGTCTGTACCAACAAAAACTAAGCCAGATTTTTGCAGGCTAGCTTCTAAAACTAAAATGACTTTTGCATCATCATTATTGAATAGAGGAATGTCGTTCAATTTGCGCCAGGTTTGTCCACGATCGCCTGACACAAACAGTCCTTCCCCGCGATCGCTAACTTCACCATATAAATAAAGGAAGGGTAATTTACCTGGATTGCTTGGCTTGCCAAAGCTTATCAGCCTCGATTTTTCTATCTGAGCAACGGCAGTAAAACTAACACCGCCGTCTCTAGAGACATAAAGTCCATCGGTATTGAGACTCAACCAAACTTCTCCTTCTATTCCTGGCACGGTTTTAATTATGTGATCCTCAACCGATGGTAAGGAATTATTGATCCCAAAAAAGGTTACTCCACCATCATCACTACGATATAGCGTTCCACCTGCGTAGTAATAGAACTTGTTTCCATTAACCCCATCAGCAGCTAGAGATTGCGCCCAATTCCAGGGTCCAATAATGCCATCTGGTAATCCTGAAACTTGTTGCCAAGATTTACCATTGTCCCTTGTCTGTATGGGTTGACCTGCGCTACGAGTTACAATAAACTGCCGAGGATTGTCCGCTGAAATTGCCACCCTCATCGGAATTTTGTCGTCAGGAAAATCACCAAACTCGTACCAAGTCAAACCGCCATCGCTAGATGTAGCACCCGTATTTAGAATATCGTCTCGCCTTCCTCCTACCCTAACCAAATGTAAAGGTTGAGTCGCACAGTAAGCAATGCTATAGGTATCCTGCCAATAACGATCCCAATGCTTTTTGGCTTTAGAGTTTTTATGACCCAATCTATCTTGGGGATAGGTATCTAAACTATGATGATAAAAACCTTCCACATCTGCTACCCCACTAACTAGTATTGCTCCTTCAGGGGGAGATATTAAGTCAAACGTTACTAGCTGCTCATGTCCTTTGGGGTAGTTATGCCAAATTGGCTTACGATCTTGAAAATCATCTGTACGCCAGACTCCAAACCAGTCACCTAACCAGACCCTTTGAGGATAATTAGGGTCAAAGATTACTGCGGAGGTATGATCGTTAAAGAAGTAATCTGGCCACCAAGGAATATCGGCTTGAAGTTTAGGTTGAGCCGATTTTTGTTGCCAAGTTTCACCCGCATTAGCAGAATAAAATATTTTTCCATTGCTTACCTCCCCTAATGCTACCAAAACTCGATCGCTGTCTTGAGGATGAACGCTCAAACCGTTAAAGATTTGGTCTTCGTGACCAGCAGGGGTAATGTCCTGCCACGTACCATTAGTATACTTACTTACTCCTGGAGAAATGTCACTAGTCACATAAACGCTGCGATCGTCGGATACGACCATTCTCATCCCATGAACGGGGCTTCCTGTCATCTTTGTCCAAGTCCAACCAGCATCATTAGATTGATAAATAGCATCTCCATAGGCACTCAAGTAAACCCGATTGGCATTGAGGGGATCGAAAGCAATGGCAATAATGCCAATATCAGGACTTATCCTAGTCCCAAAAGACTTTACCTCGGACCAATGTAGTCCTGCATCCTCAGAACGCCACAAGCCATCTGTGCGCGAGCCAAATAAGAGTATGTTGCCATTACCAGGACTTACCGCTAAACGATTTCCTGCCCAGCGTTTATCTTCATCTCCCCCCATTGGCACTTGTAAATCGGACTCGACCCAAGTATTACCGCGATCGCTACTTTTCCAAAGTTTGCCGTTCCCACTGGCGGTATATTTACCTAATGCCAGATAGACTAATTCTGGATTATGGCGATCGAGTGCCATAGCTTCTACACCATAATCATTCCAAGACAAAAGAGGAAAATCATCGATCATATTTAGCCACTTTTCCTCTTCAGGCTGCCAACGATAAGCCCCTCCATTGTCTGTTTGCATATATACCAAATCTGCTACTTCAGGATGGGCATAAATTCCCGTAACATAACCCCCTCCCGCAATAGGAACTTGTTGCCATTGGCGATCGCTCCTAGCTTTCATAATTTCATTACTGGCGATCGGATTGTTTTTAGCTAAAACTATCCCTCTATGGTTTCCATGGTTTAATTTCTGAGTAACTGCAAATGTCAGCACTATTAAACCTGCAAAAAGCCAGGATAGATATTTTTTCTGCTGTTTTTTTCTACTCAAAATGTTTGATTAATTTCTTTTTGTTAAATTGGCAATGGAATCAAATTTTACTTTTGATATACATTAAGACTTTTCTTTAACTATTGTTGAATACTTGTGTTTTAGTTTTATAAAGGGTTTTTCAAAATATTGATAGGAAATAGCGGAAAAAATAATGGTCAAAATCATGGTTAATACATACACGATCGCATTGCCTGTAAGACCATTCAAGCTATAGTTGCTAAATTCTTTAACAAGATAAAGACTGATGGCAATACAAAGAGTGTGATACATATACAATCCATAAGAAATCTTACCCAAATAATCAATAGCGGGGTTATTGATACTAACTATGGTTTTCTTATTAATAGCAATATTAATAATGATCGAAGTTGATAATACCGCAAAAATCTCTTGATTAAAATTATATAAAAATGTCCTGCCAATACCACCAGTTATCAAAAATATTGCCGTTATTGTATAGATTAAAACTTGAGCAAACCGACTATAAAATAGCATTAATATTGGTTTCTTTTGATACAGCCAATCTGCTGCGATCGCGCCAATCGCCATACAGTCTATTCTAGTCAAGTTAACTAGATAGCTCCAGCTATAAAGCCGATCGTATATTGACTGATTATCTTGGTAAAAATTCAACAAAACAATAAAGGTTAGCTTAATAATAAAATATATCGTAATGACCCCAATAATTGCCTTCATAGCATTACGAAAATACTTGATCAACAAAGGCCAAAGTAAATAGAATTGTTCTTCTACCCCTACTGACCAAACTTGATTTGCGTGGGGAATAGTCCCGAAAAACGCAACGGCAATTGTCTGCAAAAAAGTAAAATATAAAAAGACTTGAGTCAAAAAAGTATTATTTAGATCGTTCTGCCAAACAGGAACGTGTAATTGTGGAATTTGTGGCAAAACAAGCAGAGTTAAGATGCCAAGTAATAAATAAAGAGGCCAGATTCTTAAAGTTCTTCTAATATAAAAGTTTTTAATGTTGATTGTTCCAGCGGACTCCTGTTCTACAAATAATAAATAAGTAATTAGAAACCCACTCAAAGCAAAGAAAAAGGTTACACCGTAAGCCCCAATGTTATGAATAAAAATGTTGCCAAAATAGTTTTTATAACCATATAAAGATTTGATTTGCTCTACATGATGAATGATGACCACAAATGCCGCCAAAAAACGTAAACTATCTAGACCATTAAAATAAATTTTACTTTTTTTAGGTTTAGATTCTAATAGATATTGCTCATTTGACTGATTTCTTGATTCTTTCATCATAAGAGCTTATTTTAAACTATTTATTGCTAATTTAAATCAGTCAGCCAACACTCTTTCTATAAAATACATGGCGAATCGACCACATAGTAAATATAGGTAAAACTATGACATGAGATAATAAAACCGCAGCAGCTACCCAATATATTCCCCACTGAATCGCGATTAAAATAGATGCTGCAAAAATTACTGTAAAAATCAAATCTAAATAAAGGCTAATATGAGTTTTATTGATACTATTTAAAAGCATAGATGAAGTCCAGGCAAAGCTACGGGGAATGACCGAAAGGCAAATCATAATTAGAATAGGAACAGCAGAAACCCATTTTTCCCCAAATATAATCGGAACATATACAGGAGCTAAAGCCGATTGTAACAGTACTAAAGGAACTAGAATCAAAGCATTAGATTTTAAGCTGCTGAAATATTGTTTTCTAAGTCTATTTCTATCTTCTCTAACTTCACAGAGATGAGGAAACAAAGCCGAGTTTAAAGCATATACGACATTAGTAGTAATACCCGAACCTGCATTAAAAGCGAAGAAATACATTCCTAAAGCCTCAACTCCCAGAATTTTTCCGACAATTAAATAGTCAAGGTTCATTCTTAACTTATTAAGAATTTCTACCCCTAATAAGTTTTTACCAAAGTCAATAATTTCTTGCCAACCTTCAAGATTAAACTTTTTAGGTGGTCGCCAAGAACTATATTTCCAGGTAACAACAATCCAAATGGGAGTGGACAAAACCATTGCCCAAACAATCGACCATATTCCCATGCCCAATAAAGTTAAAGTAACAATAGCAATATTGCTAATAAAAGACTGTGCTGCATTGCACATTGCCGTAACTTTAAGCCTATTCTCTCGTTCGATAATGGCAGAATTGACCATAAACAAAGGAAAGAACAAATAGACCAAAGCGGAGACACAAAGAGGGAGAATTAAACTATTGTTATTATAAAAGTGGGCGATGGGAAAAGAAGCAACACACTGAATTATAAAAATACCGATACAGACAAACCAATTAAGCCAGTAAGAAGTATTGCAAATGTTGGACAAGTATTGTTCTTCTGTCTGGATGATTTTGGCACTAATACCATGTTTGAGAGTGAAAACACTAGCAATTTCAAAAGTAGTGTATACAAACGCCATCAAACCATAATCTTCGGTACTGAACACCCTTGCCAGAGTAACCGTTGCACCTAAGCGAAAAATACGATTGAATAGCTCTGCTCCTCCTAGCCAACCAACATTGCGAATATATCTACTAGAAAGGATAGCTT
Source organism: uncultured cyanobacterium (assembly GCA_963799375.1). GTDB lineage: Bacteria > Cyanobacteriota > Cyanobacteriia > Cyanobacteriales > Xenococcaceae > Waterburya. The sequence goes on along the minus strand of CAWCWY010000019.1, from coordinate 318,477 downwards.
TAAACTTGTCTCTCATTTATTTTTTATTATTTGTCTCTCGAAGGTTTTAAGTGAAACTTGTTATCGAGGATCGTTAACTAAAAAGGGTTTTTTAAGTAAGGGAATCAAATTGCTAGTGATGTTGCTGGGCAAGATTTGTTTAAGTAATAATTTAATCAACAAAACATAGGTATTTTTTTTAAGCAAAATACCAGAATCGAGACGAATTGCTTGCCAGAATCTAGCCCTAGCTCGAGCTAAATCGCTAACATTTGAACTATGGTTGAGATATAGCCCACCGCAGTAGAAATAAAAATTAGCCAGACTTTTATTTTTTAAGAGTTTAAGCCTTGAGGGAACGTTTTCATAAGTCCTTTCCACAACTCGCATACCTTCTGCTTCCATAATGTGCGCTTTGGAAGTCATCGTTCCTGGTGTTTTGAGATACAGAACTTGTGGTTCGGGGACGAGAACGAATTCCCACTGGGCTGCTAACCGTAAATAGTAATCCCAATCTTCACAGGATTTTAGGCTTGGCTCAAACCCTTCGATAGATTCGATTGCTTCTCTTCTAGCCAAGATATTAGAACCATTGCCAATAAAATTACCTAGCAACAATTCACGATAAATGTTGCCTGTAAGATGAGGTTTATTATCAGGAACAAAGGTAACATTACTAGGATTTTCTGGATCTTCCACCATACAAATTACCCAACTATAAGCAACTCCTGCTTTGGGGTTTTGTTGTAAAGCGGATAATTGCTTTTCTAACTTATCTTCCGTCCACAAATCGTCAGCATCAACAAAAGAAATATATTCTCCCTTAGCACGAGAAATACCGCGATTACGAGCCGTAGGGAGTCCTCCATTCTCATAGGAATAGACTTTTAACCTATCATCCTCGACGGTATCTAATATTCCTAAAGTGCGATCGCTTGAACCATCATTGATGACAATAATTTCTAGGTCTTTAAAGGTTTGCTGTTGTACTGATTCTATAGTTTTGAGAATCGTTCGCTCTGCATTGTAGGCAGGAATAATGACTGAGATAGTTGCCATTTTAAAAAGAGATTATTTTTTTTTGACTAAAAAACTAGTTGCCAGAAAATTTTAAGCTGCGACGTAATCCGTATAAGATATTTAAGAATTGTTGATAACCACCCGTGCCAAACCAACTCATCAAGGCGATCGCAATGCTCAAACGAATAAATTCTTTAGAAAAGAATAGCCAAGGATCATGTCTAAAAGCCTGAGAACGAAAGTAACTAGCCTGCTGGTAATCCTGAGATTTGCTTTGTAAAGCTTTCCAGCCCAAGACTAAATTGGCAGTGCCATAGCTGCGATTTCTCAAGGGCAAATCTTGCCAAGCAGCAGCAGCAAAGGCTTTTTCTATCACTATCTGATAACTGTTTGCCATCGCCTCCCAGTTACGAGAAGCACTGCCAGTAACCTGTCGATAGTAAACCAAAGGTTCTTGGAATTGCTTTAAAAGGATAAAATTTAGCAATTCTCAACCACATATCCCAGTCTTCCACAAAAGACACCTAAATTACAGTCAAACACGCCACATTTGTCAAAACATTGACGACGAACCATCGCTACGCTACCACATTCAACCAAATTTCCTTGGGTCAGTTTTTGCCAGATATAACCTTCCTGCTGGTTATTGGATTATTACGACTCTCCCCGTGCTATTTCCCTCTCTCATCGATATATGCGACCCAGGTATAAACCAAACCCACTTCAGGATGGCTATCTAATACTTGCACCTGCTTGGCTAGTTTGGTAGATTCCCAAAGATCGTCGGCATCAAGAAAAGCTAAATATTCTCCTTGAGACTCTTTAATTCCAGTATTTCGCGCTCCTGCCAACCCCAGATTAGTTTGAGAAATCAATTTAACTCGCGAATCGTCGACCACTTGATATCCACTCCTGATATTATCTGTGCTGCCATCATTAACTACTAAAACTTCAAAATCAGTGTAGGTTTGTTCGAGAACATTGGCGATAGTCTCTGGCAGATAAGACATGGATTATAGGCTGGAATAATTACCGAAACTTTAGGCATTAATTGGCTCCTATTTTGAATAAATTATGTGTACTAATCGGCTCTTGATTTGAAAATGACGTGAAGCTGATATAACTTCCTTGAAGGCGATTCCCAATAATTACCAAACCTGGCCAATAGAGATAGGTCAAACCATCGATATTTTCTCCTAAAGAAAAGACTATTAAGATCAAGACAATATTACAGTCCGACTCGTGCTGTTTGAGAACTTGTGAGCTTTGAGAACTAGGTCAATTAGGCTCCAAAATAAAGGTATAGCCAAACGCAAACAGCCAACCAAACCGTGGGTATAAAGAACGCTATACCAAGTATGATGAGTTCCAATCGGCATATACCCTAGTAGCTTTGGGTCCATACTCGTCCTAATGTTCCATGTCCCCAAAAAAAGCGTCTCGTTTGCCAACGATCTAGAGCAATTCTACCTAAAACGCTCCGAACTGTGGAAGAACCTGGTCGAGCTGCTACAAATTTCTTCCTTGGCTAGCTGCAAGCATTGCTAACGATGACAGGGGCAAAAAAACCTACCTAGAAAAGCAATAATCCCCGTACCTAACTGTAATTGTGGACGGTATATATTCATTAAGAACCAGTGTAGAAACCAGGGCTAAAGGCAGACAAATAATTGCCAGCCTAGATACGGAACCTACAATCATGAACACCGCACCAAGCATTCCCAGCCATCTCAATTTAGATTTTCTTTCTTGTCAGCTAAGAAAAAAGTAAATATTGGCCACCAAGACCCAAAGCGGGGACCAGGGAGCAAATAAGACTAATCGAACTTCGCTACCGTTATCTAGCAGTGAACCAAAGATCAGCTACATCGTATGAAATCGCCTCCGCCAAAGACGCTCAGAGGGAGATGTATATACCACTTCTGGTATCCTCAAAATGCTAGCAGCAATACCATAAATATGCTTTGGATACAAAAAATACAGACAGCTCGATAAATTATTTGGGGACGAATTTTGAGACTCCCCACCAGCATAAATATAGGAAAAAGAGCCCAAGTTCTGAACCAGCGATTGACCGATGAGCTAATTATCTTGCTCCAGCTCAAGTCAAAATTTAAATGACCCGACAATCAGAGCTATTTCAATAACTAAAATTACCAGCAATCCAAAACCAGACGGCAGCAGGAATCAGATTCCTTCATTCTAGGTGGAGTTAAGGGGTTTGATGCCACCACTGTTTAAGCAAATAAAAGGCTAGAACCATAGCCCAACAAGAGGAGCAAGTACATACTGTCCTCCCAAGTAAGTAAATAGGATAAGTCAATATTATGTAGTACCAAATTAGCTTTTCTGGCAGGTTCTGAGGTTTAAGATCATCTGTTCATCATTTTCTTAGGTCAATCTCAAGACTTTCGAGAGAGTCGGGCAAAGCTTTGTGTTTATTTTACCGTTACTACCACTGTTGGCAACGATAAAGATAATCGCGATCGCGATCGCGCCACCATAAAGATAAGGAGTGCCGTAGTTAAAAAGAATAGAACCAACTGTAGAACCTAATAAAACTAAACTGGCTTTTGGGGAGCTTGGTTCTGTTGGGCAGGTTGGGTTGATCAAGAAAGATATGGGGGATAGATATTAGAGGTATTGGTCTAGTTGATTTCTAGTCGAGTTAGGGTCGAAGAATATACTGCTTCAGCTATCTGCACGATTTTTTTTTAATCGATCTAATTCCGAACCAGAACGCGATCGCTGCTTTTGTCTGGTATCTAGCTGAGGTAATTTGTCGCTCTAATTCTTCGGCTCTGCTGTTCTAATCCCTGTTGTTCACCCTGTAAATCGATTAGTTCTCCCAATAAAACTTCTTTTTGACTATTAGTTTTGATTAAGATTGCTCTTACAGCTGAAGCTGATTTAAGGTTGTCCAGCTCAATAGTTTCGCCCCAGGAGAGATGAAGCCCTTTCTAGAGAGCAGCTTCTGCTGATCACTTCTCGCTGTCTGGCGATAACAATCTGGATGAGACGGCAAATATTTAGCCTTCTATATTGACTAACTCTGTTTTGATTTGACTGTAATTATCTAAATACTGTCCAAATAAACGATCCGAATATAGAGACAAGGCATCTTGTAGCCTGTTCTGGAGATAGTTTTAGCTCTTGCTAATAGTCGATTCAACTTCTCCTTGAGCGCGCTGCTGTTGGGTTGCCAGTTGAGCCTTTCTCACTTCGCATTTCCTCAATGCTGTTGGCTAGAATTTTGTAGCTGTTGTTGGAGTTTAAGCCCGAACTTTCTTGATAATCGGCTAGCTTTTGACGAGCTTTGCTGTAGTCTTTTTTGAGCATCGTCAATAGTTTTAATTGTGTTGTCATCTGGTTCTGTGGACTCGATATATTTTTAAGCTGATCCAGCTTATCTAATTAAGAGATTGGTGCACCGCAGCTGCCTTCTGCTTTTGCTTCTTGAGGAGTTTTCCCCTCCATTTCAACTCCATCAGAGTAGTATTGTCGACAATTTTAACTAGCTGGCTTGACCAAACTCTTTTATGGCTTCATATCTAGACTTCGCAGCGGCTAGATAACTACTTCTTCCGATTCAGCTAATAGTTTGTAGTTTTCTCTAGGATCGGAAATACAGTATTACTAAAGGGTGATTGATTTTGAGAAGATGCCTGTCCAATTTCAGGTAGGTTAATTGAAGTAGAAGATGCCGTCCCAGGTAAAGCGATTGTCCAACTACTGCTGTAGATAGGAGATTTGAATTTTAGATAAAGTAAGCTTCCTCCCCAAACAAAAGTATTGCCTAGCAACCAAATCGCTAAATAAACTAACTTCTTTTCACGTAAAAAGCTGTTATTTGGCGATCTCGACTTTATTGCCGATCCTAATGTTTTTCCCCCAGCCACAAGTCGGTCAGTTGCTCGATCGCGGTCCAAGCCTTCTACAATCGGTTCAGCATCTACCGTAATAATCTTACTTAATAGCCCTGGCCCAATTTGAGCGTAGCCTCGATAGACAGATTTAACCGCTTCGGCTAATTCCCTAGCTGGAGTATTTTTGATTAAATAACCCATTGCTCCTGCCTTTACTGCTTGAGCTACGTAGTTATCATCATCGTGCATACTTAAGATGATTACCTTAACTCCTGCAAACTGCTCGCAAATAATTCGCGTTGTGGCAATGCCATCCATACCAGACATTTCCATATCAACTAAAACTACATCGGGATGAAGTAAACCTGTCTTAGCGATCGCAGCTTCTCCACTATCAGCAGTTCCTACTACTTGCAAACCTGGTACTAACTTAAGCGTGGCCCTTAGGGATTCTCTGATCGTTTTTTGATCGTCGACTAATAAAATCCGAATCATATTACCGCAATTGTTTTTATAAATTTTATAAAAAGGTTATTCGATGTGTTTAATCTTTAAAGTCAATTGTCTTAATCGTCATAAACCGCTCAATTTAAACGCTATAAAAATATAATATTATGTATACACTAAATGAACTAGATTTCTGATGTTTCAAATAATAGAACTAAGAAAAATAATTTATAGAGCCAGTCTTTGTAATTAGCAATATACAATCAAAGCATACTTTTGTAAATAAATGGTTATCTATGCTTTATGCTGCCTGTCAATGGCAATATGGATGCCTATTTACATTCATATCTAACTAGTAAAGATTATCTATGTCCCTATGTCTTTTGTATTGAATAATACAAAAGATAGAGATGAATACGCTTTTTCAAGATTGTTTATTATTATCTTAAAAGATTACTTGAAACATAATGTTATATGTGATAATCTTCTCGATATCAGTACAAGTACTTAAGTATAAACCCTTAAAATAAATTTGAGGTAAATTCAACCACCATCTGGAAAGTTTTTGCTGGAAGTTTTTAATATTTGAATCGCTTTAACTGTTTTGAATTTGTCTGACAGATATTACAGATTTTTATGTGATTAGTTAACCATGAATAATAGTCCCACGTTGTCAATTTTTTATCAGTTCGATCCTTGGAGTAGCAGCATTGGCGGAATTCAAACTTTTATTTGTTCTTTTTTAAAATACGCGCCCTCAGAGTTCAACGTCAGGCTTATAGGTACAGGGGGTAAAGGAGAAGCTATTGGACAGTGGCAAGAAAAAGAATTTGCGGGTAGAACAATTCAATTCATGCCCCTTGTGGAAATTGAAGATGATGATGTTAGGCATTTGATTCCCACAACCTTAAAATATACCGCTGCTCTGTTTAAGCACGATCTTTCCTCCGATTTTATGCACTTCAACCGAATTGAGGCTGCTTTAGCTACCTACGGCTGGAGTGGCGAAAAAACTCTTTTTATTCATAACGACATTCAGAGGCAAATGAGTTCCGCTTCTGGCAACAATGCCATTCTCTGGCAGAAATTCCCTTCTCTTTATTTCGCCTTGGAAAGTTATTTAGTTAAACAGTTTGACTATATATACTCGTGCCACACCGAAACAGCCGAATTCTATCAGCAAAAATATCCAGACTTGGCAGATTCTACTAACTACCTCAAAAACACTGTGGATGAAGAAGTTTTTTATGCTCTAGAGTCTTCTAAGCAACAGCAGCAGCGTCAAGATTTGATAGAGGAAATGGGATTACCTAAAGAGACTCGTTTCATTCTCTTTGCGGGTCGTTTACATCCCCAAAAAGATCCTCTGCTACTAATAGAAGCTTTTGCTCATCTCGATCAACCCAACGTTCACTTATTAATGGCTGGGGCTGGGGAACTAGAAGCAGAGATTCGCACTCGAATTACCAAGCATAATTTATTAAAACAGGTAACTGTTTTAGGAGCAGTACCTCAAGCACGGTTAGCTAAACTGCACCAAATCAGCAGTGTGTTTGTTCTTTCTAGCGTTTTTGAAGGACTTCCTTTAACAGTCCTAGAAGCACTTTCCTGTGGAACTCCTGTGGTAACTACTGATGCAGGAGAAACTCCCGACTTTTTAGCTAAAGATAGTGGCATTGTTTGCTATGAACGAACTCCTAAAGCGATCGCCGATGCCTTAGAAAAAGTTTTAGCCAATCCTCAAGAATATCCTCCCACAGCCTGTGTAAGAACGGCAAAGCCCTACAGTGCCAAGACAGTTGTGGAAGAAGTCTATCGAAATATGTTCGAGCGATGGTCTGCAAAAGATGCTTCAGCAAAAACATTAGTCAATATTTAACAAATTAATAAGTTATTTGGTTTATCAACATGAAAATAGCCGTTATTGGAGTCAAAGGACTCCCTGCCAGTCAGGGTGGAATAGAACACTATTGCCAAGCCTTATATCCTGGAATAGTCGAGCGCGGACATACAGTAGATTTATACGCTCGTTCGAGCTACATCAACAAACCTTGGTTTTCAGTGTCAGAATATCAGGGTGTACGGGTAATTTGTTTGCCTTCTTTGCCCGTAAGAGGTTTGGATGCTTTAACAAGCTCTGGGTTTGCTGCGATGGTAGCTGCATTAAAAGGATACGATATAGTTCACTTCCACGCTTTAGGACCATCTATATTTAGCTTTATTCCCCGTTTTTTGTCTTCAGCCAAAGTTATTACTACCTGTCAGGGTTTGGATTGGCAAAGAGAAAAGTGGGGTGAGCTATCTAGCCGTCTGATTCTTTTAGGGGAAAAAATGGCTGCCAAATATGCTCACAATATAATCGTTGTTTCCCAAGCATTAAAAAACTATTTTCAAAAGACCTATGATGTCGATGCCGTTTATATTCCCAACGGGCCAGGGATATATGCAGAATCAGATCCTAATTTTTCTTTCGTTAAGTCCTTGGGTTTAAAAGAAGGGAATTATTTACTATTTTTAGGTCGTCTAGTGCCAGAAAAACGACCAGAATTATTGATTAAAGCTTTTCAAAAACTCGATCGCTCAGATTGGAAACTGGTTTTGGCAGGTGGCAATAGTGACACTACCGACTATATCGCCAAATTGTTGGCAACAGCCAAGGATAATCCCAACATTATTTTTGCAGGGGAACTTAGGGGTGGTCGTTTATCAGAAATGGTTAGGGGGACAGGAATATTTGTTCTTCCTTCAGATCTAGAAGGGCTACCTCTGGCAATGTTGGAAGCAATGCAGGAGGGAATTCCAGTATTAGCCAGCGACATACCTCCCCACAGACAGCTAATTGAGGGGGAACAGGGATCTTTGTTTAAGGCTGGTAGCGTCACATCTTGCACTCAAGCCATAGAAACAGCTATCTCTCAACCAGAGAAATTAGCTGCAATGGCACAGAAAGCCCAAAATAATGTCAAAACTAACTATGACTGGTCAAAGATAACTACTGATAATTTATCTGTATACTCCCAAACCCTTAAATCAGATAAGACAGAAAAGACTGTAAATTCAACCGTCCATAATTCCAAAGTCAATTCTCTCCAAGAAAAAGTTACCCAATCTTAAGGAATTTTATAATGTCAGAGTCGAATAAAAGCATATTAGTCACAGGTGGTGCTGGCTATATTGGTTCTCATACCGTCAAGGAACTAAAAGCTACTGGCTATGAAGTGATTATTCTGGATAACTTGGTGTACGGTCATCGAGACTTGGTAGAAAATGTTTTGGATGTCAAACTCATCGTAGGAGACATTAAAGATTCTGGGTTTGCTCAATCGAGTATTTGCCGAGCATTCAATTGAAGCCGTAATTCACTTTGCTGCCTATGCTTATGTGGGTGAATCGGTAATCAATCCTGCTAAATATTAGTCCAATAATTTTATTGGGACTTTTACTTTGTTAGAAGCGATGAAGTCTGCATCTGTAGACAAAATAGTATTCTCTTCTACCTGTGCGACTTATGGTGTTCCTAGCACCATTCCTGTTCTTGAAGATCATCCTCAAAAGCCCATTAATCCCTACGGTAAAAGTAAATTGATGGTGGAAGAATTACTCGCTGACTTTGGTCATGCCTACAATTTAAAATCAGTCTGTTTTCGTTACTTTAATGCAGCAGGAGCAGATCCAGAAGGTTTATTAGGAGAAGATCACAAGCCAGAAACTCACTTAATACCTTTGGTATTGTTGACCGCTTTGGTAAAAATCAATTTCTATTTTTAGTAAAAATAACAAAGCGATCGCCTCTTTGAATAATGACGATTTCCTCTAACATTAATCGAAAAGGAAATGTGTAGATTTTCTGTGCTTATTCCACTTAGCTATTAAAGACATTAAAAAATAAAGAATAGCCTTTAATAAAGATATATTAGCCAATATCCGAGAGCTTTTCAAAATACAGTTGTTAGGCTAGAAGTTACGCTATCTTAGTAGATGAGCCAACAAAAATTATTAATACATTAGCTATGAAAAAACTAGTGCTGGCGTGCTTGTTTGTTTTGGGACTAGGATTTGCCCTATTAAGTTTCAAAGGACTGGCACAACAAGGAGAATTTAACTCCATTATTTTAGATTTTAAAGAAGAAGTACCGATCGCGACAATTAGCGAAGAAATTCAGCAACTTTCTACTAAATATAATCAACAGGTTAATTTAAACAGCGTATTTTCTATAAGCGATCGCATATATATAATAAAAGGAGATAAAAAAACACTTAAAGAATTAAAGCGATCGCCTTTAAAGAAAGATACCGAATATATAGAGGCAAACTATTTATATCACGCTTTAGAAGTTCCCAACGATCCTGAATATACTAAACAGTGGAATTTTCGCAATATTAATATTGAGAAAGCCTGGGATGAAACCAAAGGTGAAGGTGTCACCGTAGCAGTAATTGACACGGGAGTTAGTAAAGTACCCGATCTCAAATTAACCAAGTTTGTCAAGGGCTATGATTTTGTTAACGACAAAGATGATGCTAGTGACGATCAGGGACATGGTACTCATGTGGCAGGGACAATTGCCCAATCTACCAACAATGGTTATGGTGTGGCGGGAATTGCCTACAAAGCCAACATCATGCCCCTCAAAGTTTTAGCAGCTAGAGGTGGTGGTACAGTTTCCGACATCGCTGAATCGATTAAATTTGCAGCAGACAACGGTGCAGACGTGATCAACATGAGTCTGGGGGGTGGCGGTGCTAGCAGCATGATGGAAGAAGCGATTAAATATGCTCACAGTAAAGGAGTAGTAATTATTGCTGCTGCTGGCAACGAAAACAGCAACTCCTCTTCTTATCCTGCTCGTTATCCCGACGTAATCAGTGTTTCGGCAATTGATTCTGCGGGAGCAAAAGCCCCCTATTCCAACTTTGGCGCGGGTGTTGATATATCTGCCCCTGGAGGTAGTGAGGCGGGCAAAATCATCCAAAATACCGTTAATCCTCGCACGGGTGAATCTGTGTTTGTGGGTTTCCAAGGTACTAGTATGGCAGCCCCCCACGTTGCTGGAGTAGCAGCCTTGGTTCGCTCTACAGGAATAGATAATCCTGATGAGGTAAGAGATATTCTCAAACAGTCTTCCCGCAAAGTACAGGAAGATCATCTCAATCATTTTGGGGCGGGAAATCTAGATGCAGGTGCAGCAGTTGAATTAGCTCTCAAAGGTAAAATCACCTTTAATGACTTCTTCCGTTGGCTGCGTAAGAGTGGTTATCTCAATCTGGGCTTCTGGATTGATGGTGGTGCAGTGGCTTTATTACCCAAATTAGGCATGGTGCTTGGCTCTTATTTACTAGCCTGGTTTTTACGCAACTATTTACCCTTCACATTGGGTTTAAACAGTGGTTTAATTTTTGGTAGCTCGGGCTTATTCTTTCTCCAGGGATTATACTGGTTCGATCTACCACAATGGCCAATGCGTTTAGCTGGTAGCTCGATTCCCGAATTAGGCAGCGTTGTCTTGGGTAACAGCAGTCTCAACCCTTTATTTGCTAGTGTTTTGATTCCCTTTGGCTTAATTATCTTATTAATCGGAAGCCCTAGCCTCAAATGGTTTGCCATCGGCTCTAGCATTGGTGTAGCAGCTTGTTTGGGCATCACTGCATTTACCGAACCTAACCTGTGGCTTTTTGGTACAGGTGCGATGGCACAGGGTTATTTATTAATCAACGCCTTTCTTTGTTTGGGTTTGGCATACTTAGCCAGCCAGAAAGAAGCAGCGACTAGTAATTGACAACTGCGATCGAATACAGTCTGTAAATAGATAATCTAAATTGCTGAGTCCTAAATTGTTAAGATAATTTGGGACTCAGTTTTTTAATGGGGTAATAAGAATGAAAGTTATTGGCAAAATGGAGATGAAGGGTTTTGGTTTTGGTGTATGGGCATTAGTAACCGAAGACGGTACGACTTACGAGCTAAAAGACTATCCCGCAGAATTAGAGCATGAAGGTATAAAGGTGGCGGTAGAGGGCAAGATCCGCGAGGATGTGATGACAACAGCAATGATCGGTAAGGTTTTGGAAGTAGAGTCTTATAAAAAGCTTTGAATACCTGTTAAGACAAATTCATCAATAGTTTTATCCAATTCTAATTGGCGATCGCGATCGCCAAATTAACAGCATTCAGTACACCTATATTATTTTAAGGGTGGTTTGGATTTTTTGATGCGTCTAATTTCTCTTCAACAGAAGCCCTTACTTTATAGTCAATGGGATTAACTGCGATCGCTTTCATAGAATGCTTTTGGTTTTATATCTTGATTATCTTATACTGCTAAGAAATAACTCAGGCTCGGTTACAAATGAGAATAATTCTTATTTGTAACCGAGCCTGACTCCATTTATAAAAGTTGTTAAAAATTTTCACAATAACAAATATCGTTTACATTATTTGATAGGAAGATAGTTGAACATGATAAGGGAAACTTTGCTGTCGTAACTGTTCCCACGTACTTAGTGAAACCTCTGTTTCCAAATGATAATCTTCGGAATCATTAGATGCTGAATGAAGTTTCAAATATAAAATAACCGAGTGAGGAAGTTCAACACAGTCAGCTAGCCATGCAGGAAATACATTCACACCCTGACTAATTTCAACAAAAGTAATTCCATTAGAAGAGACAGCAATTTGATTGATATCATTAGATATAATGCGATCGCTTTTTAAATCGCATTGCCAATCTAAAGCTCTAATAGTTTGAGGGGCAATTTTTTTTGCTCTAGAAAAATTAGGACATCCTGTTATCTTGGCGGTTTGTAGATTAGGGGGACGATCAATAATATCTTGTCGTCGGTCGAAAGCAATTATTTTTCCGCGATCGATAATTAATAGCTGGGGGCAAAGTTGATAAGCTTGGTCGAGATTGTGGGTAACGTATACAGTTAAGCCATTGTAGTTATGTATGCGGTGACGCAGTAATTTAATTAATTCCTTTTTTAAATTAGTATCTAATGCCGAAAAAGGCTCGTCAAGGAGAGTTATATCTGGTTTACTGGCTAACACTCTAGCTAAAGCTACCCTTTGCTTTTCTCCTCCTGATAATTGATGAGTCATGGCTTTACCCATCTGAGCCAAATTTACCTGCTGTAGCTGCTTATTTACTTCCTGCTTAACTACTGATGGAGATTCTTTTGCAGACATACCAAAAGCAATATTTTCAGCCACCCTAAGGTGAGGAAACAAAGCATAATCTTGAAATAGTAAGCCAACGCGACGCTCTTGAGGAGTTAAATTAATTCCCTTTGCCGAATCAAATAAAATGCGATCGTTGAGGACAATTCTACCCCTGTCTGGAGTTTCCAAACCTGCAATACATTTTAATAAGGTACTTTTACCCGCCCCAGAAGCCCCTAATATTCCCAGTGGATTTTTCTCCTTATCAATCTCAAAAGCAATATCTAATAAAAACTCTGGCAACTGCTTTTGAATATCTACTTCCAACCTTATCTCTTTAGTCTCCCCTAGTCCCCTAATCCCCTTGTTATGCGTGATGCGAAGCGAATCCTTTAGGGAAGCGGTATCCTTTAGGACCCTTTGTCCCCTAGTCTTCCAGTCCCCTATTATCCCTTTATCCCTACTATCCTGTAAATAACCCGCCCCTACCATAACGCCTAGAGAAATAATCAACAGAATGATTACTAAGGCCAAAGCTCGATCCATCTCGCCACTTTCCGCAGCAAAAAAAATCGCAATAGGTATAGTTTGAGTTTTACCAGGAATGCTACCCGCCAAGATTAAAGTCGCACCAAATTCTCCCAACGCACGAGCAAAAGTTAATAATATACCTGCAATTAATCCAGGTTTGGCTAAAGGTAAGATAATTCGCCAAAAAATAGTTGTTTCTGAAGCTCCAAGAGTTCTGGCACAGGCGATTAAATTGCCGTTATAGGTTTGTTGAAAAGCTCCCAATGCTGTTTTATACATTAGTGGAAATGACACCACTACCGCAGCAATTACGGTGGCATACCAAGTAAAAATGACTCGGATTTCGACTAAATCCAACAGTTTGCCGATAAATCCATTTTTACCTAAAGCTAATAACAATAAAAAACCGACCACAGTAGGAGGCAAAACTAAAGGTGCAGTCAATATTCCATCAATTAATCTTTTGCCTTTTCCCTGATAATTTGCGATCCACCAAGCAGCTACAACGCCAAGACTAAAAGTAATGATAGTGGCGGTAATTCCTGTTTTTAGGGATATCCAAATAGGGCTAATAATGCTGTTGGTTAACAAAGGCTCTAAGTCAAAATTTAAAAACAAGAAAACAAATAAAATCAAAGCAAAATAATTGTGAAAATAAAATTAATCGTAAGATTTATTTATAGCAATCTATAGTCTTTTTTTAGCAATATGAACGGCAAAAATAGAATTTAATTACCAATTATCTTTAATAAAAACATTACTTTAGCGTTTAATAGTTGTAAAACCAGATCTCTCAAAAATTTCTTGTACTTCCATAGTAAAAAGAAACTCTAAGAATTGTCTGGCTGCTTCGGGATTATTGCTATCTTTAATGACAGCAACAGGATAAATTGCTGGAGAATGAATTTCCTCTGGTGCGATCGCAACAACTTTTACTTTTTTCGTTTTAGTAATATCAGTACGATATACTATCCCTGCTTCAATATTTTCTGTAGCGACATAGTTCAACACCTGACGAACATCTTTACCATAAACAACTTTTGGCATAATGCCATCAATGAGATTTAAATTAGTAAGAATTTCTTGAGCATATTTCCCCGCAGGAACACTATTAGGTTCGCCTAAAGCAATTTGCTCTGTTGATTTGCTAGCTAAATCACTAAAATCATTAATAGATTGATTATCAGATGGGGTCACTAACACCATCTGATTTTTGACTAAATCTTGGCGCGTTTCATTTAAAAGTAGTTCCTTTGCTGCTAAGTCATTCATCTGCTGGGGTGCAGCGGAAATAAAAATATCAATCGGTGCGCCTTGTTCGATTTGATGTTGCAGAGAACCAGATGAACCAAAATTAAAAGTTATATTAGCCTGGGGATATTTAGTTAAATAAAGATGTTTTATTTCTTGGAGTACATCTTGCATACTTGCAGCAGCAGACAAAATAAGCTCAGGAGACTTAGAATTTGGCTTGGTTGATGTCCCATTCTCAACTGTGCGTAGGGAAGCAGTATCATTCAGGGTAGGCTTATCGCAACTACTAATTAAGCCTAAAGCCAAAAAAGGAAAAAACCATAGTCTTTGAATCACACTTTTCAGTATCGTTGCTTCCATGAAATATAAGCGTCTAAAATCTTTTAGTGCGTAGCGAATTGCTCAGACTTAGATGTATCTCAATATTAGATGATTCGGATATCACGCCTGTGCTAAGCATCCCGTATTGCTGCTACCTTCCGGTCCTGACAAGATTTGGGCGTTAATACCGCGTAAGTCCGAATCACTAGCTAGCATAACACATTATATTAGGGAGTTACTAACGATGTTTGAAGAATAACTTAAGTAAAGAAGCTCAAACCCTTTAATTACTGGTGTTTAATCACTAGCATTTTGTTTGCTCCTGGTTGAAGTTCGTAGGGAACTTTTACTGTCGAAGCAGAATACCCTAAGCTATTAAACTTATGAATGACAATATCTAAATAGGGCGAGACTTCCTGCATCAAAGTCAACAAAGGAAAGATCCTTATTTCTTTACTAACTCTCAGCATTTCTTGGATAGCAGCAAGATGGAAATCTCGGTCAAGTTGCGCAGAATATAAAAATAAAAAGTGAGAACATAATGCCAAATCAAAGGTTTTGTCAGCAAAATTTAAATTAGGTAATGCTTGAGTTTGATATCTATCTTCTTGTTTACCCTGCTGGTAATCTGTTAGAAAAGTCTCTAAAGCTTTTATTCTTATGGCTTTCAAATCTTGGGGGTTTTTGTGATAATCCCATACCCAATTATCAGGAGTAGCAATTATCTGATCGATAATATTATCAACCACTTCATCGAATCTTTGTTTAATCTCCGCGCCATCGAATTGATAAATGGGGTCAATGGAAGTAATGTTATATCCTTTTGCTGTACCCTCTGCATTAAAGCTAGCTGGACCATCACCCACCCCTAAAATACGCTGTTGCAGGTCTTCGGGAGATAGGTCAAACATCTTAATATATTCATCAAGCAATCGCCCAAACGGAACAACTTTATCTAACTTCATGACCATGAGTAGTTTATCTTAAGATTACGCCTATTGATGTCAAATATCATCACGCATTCATCGCTTATAAGCTTCCTATACATCATCATGACCCTTTCTGTCGCCTTTCGAACGCTACTGCGATCGCAGAAAATATTTATTTGATGAGTGCAGACGAACAATTTCGCAACTATGACGTAAATTTAATCTGGGGTTTTGACTAGATATGAAGAAACTGTTAGAGAAAATGGTAGAAGAAAAAGTGGAAATCAGGTTAGACGATCTTCGTAGCATTGAAATTGCCAACTTTTTAGAAGAACATATTCAGGAAATGAAAGCCGTTTCCCCTCCTGAGAGTAAACACGCTCTCGATTTAGAAGGATTAAAAAGATCCAAACAGTGTTTTTATGGCAAAGAATTTGTAAGACAATGCTCAATAACTTCTAATTAATTTTTTTACAATTAGTCTAAAAACTCGATCGCTATTTAATATTAGAAAAATTATCTCGTCAGAACATCCAGATTAGGAGAATTAATCTTGTCAGAACATTCATATCAAACATCTCTTCAATGGACGGGAAATAAAGGTCAAGGTACGAAAGATTATCGCGCCTACGATCGCGCTTATGAAATTGAAGTAAAAGGAAAACCCGTGATTTTTGGTTCATCCGATCCTGCTTTTCGTGGCGATCGCACTAAATATAATCCTGAAGAATTATTAGTCGCTTCTGTCTCTAGCTGCCATTTACTGTGGTATTTGCATTTATGTTCTGAGGCAAAGGTAATTATAGTTGACTACAAAGACAAAGCTATGGGGAAGATGAGTGAAGTCAAAGACGGTAGCGGAAGATTTACTGAAGTTATACTCCAGCCAGAAGTTACTATTACTGCCGAAAGCAATACAGAACAGGCAAAACAGTTACATCACGAAGCTCACAAGTTTTGTTTTATCGCCAATTCCGTTACGACGAGCGCATTCCCTTGCGCCTTGCGTCGACGCGGGGTCGCTCGTCAATTTTCCCGTTCTTTGTCAACCATCAATTATTAAAGAAGTTTAAATTGATAGACAAAAAATAGTTTCTATATTCGAGTGGGGAATAGTTGGTAACATAAATAATGTAGGTAAAATCAACTATTTCATCCTTTATCCCTCATCCTTCATCCTTTCAAAATGACTGACTTTTTAAGCCATCTTAATCCTTCCCAACGCCTTGCTGTAGAACATTATTGTGGTCCAATGTTGGTGGTAGCAGGAGCAGGATCGGGTAAAACTAGAGCCTTAACCTATCGTATCGCGAATCTAATTCGCGATCGCGGTGCAGATCCAGAACATATTCTAGCAGTTACCTTTACGAATAAAGCTGCGCGGGAGATGCGGGAAAGGATTGAATATATTTTTGCGACGGAGTTGGCTTTAGAACAACACGGGCAAAGATTTGAATTTTTAGATGAATACGAACAGAAAGCGTTAAAGTCTAAGGTATATAAAAGGACGACTAAAAAGCTTTGGATCGGTACTTTTCATAGTCTATTTGCCAAATTGTTGCGCTTTGATATTAATAAGTACCAAGATGAACGGGGACGTACTTGGAAGCGGAATTTTTCAATCTTTGATGAGTCGGATGTTCAGAGTTTATTTAAAAATATTGTTACTAAAGAACTTAATTTAGATAACAAAAAATTCGATCCCCGCAAGATTCGCTATACGGTAAGTAACGCTAAAAACCAAGGTTTAACACCAGAACAATACTCCAAACAAGAACCTGGCTATCGCGGGCGAGTAATATCGGAGATTTATAACGAGTATCAGTCTAGATTAGCTGCTAACAATGCTTTAGATTTTGATGACCTGATTTGGACTCCTGTAAAACTATTTCAGCAGAATGAATCTATTTTGGGCTATTGGCATACCCAGTTTCAGCATATTTTAGTTGATGAATATCAGGATACCAACCGTATTCAATATGACCTAATTAGGTTATTGGCAACTAATGGCGAGGATCGCAAAAGAGAGTGGAATTGGAACAGGCGATCGCTCTTTGTAGTAGGAGATGCGGATCAGTCGATCTATTCTTTCCGTCTGGCTGACTATACAATTCTGCTAGATTTCCAAAAAGATTTTGGTGATGGTTTACCCGATGAAGATACTCGCACCATGATCAAGCTGGAAGAGAATTATCGTTCTCGCGAGAATATCTTACAAGCAGCCAATCATTTAATCTCTCATAACAGCCAGAGAATTGATAAAGTCCTCAAACCCACTAGGGGAGTAGGGGAGCAGATATATCTTTATAAAGCAGATGAAGAACAGGAAGAAGCGCGGTTTGTAGTTAATCAGATAAAGCAGATCGAGAAAAATCATCCCGAAATCGGTTGGAAAGACTTTTCTATTTTATATCGTACTAATGCTCAATCTCGTCCTTTTGAGGATTTGCTGCTACATAATAATATTCCCTACAATATTGTCGGTGGTTTAAAGTTCTACGATCGCAAAGAAGTTAAAGACGCACTGGCTTATTTACGCATCATTGCCAACCCAGACGATACTGTGAGTCTTTTGCGAATTATCAATACACCCCGTCGTGGTATTGGTAAAACAACTATGGGTAGGCTGATGGATGCAGCCCAACAGTTGGGCGTACCGTTGTGGGAAATTGTTAATGATGAAACTTCCGTTAATACGATTGGTGGAAAAGCTGGAAAAGCTTTAACCGAGTTTGCCAACATGATTCAGTCAATGAAAGATAATCTCGATAAACTCACCGCAGGAGAAGTTTTAAACCACGTCATCGAACAGTCTGGTTATGTCAAAGAATTACAGCAACAGGGTACAGACGAAGCCGATAACCGCATTGCCAATATTTATGAGTTATACAACGCGGTGCAGCAGTTTCAGGAAGACAACGAAGAAACCAGCCTAGAGGCATTTTTGGCTAGTGCGTCTCTTTCTTCCGATCTTGACGATCTCAACGAAGAACAACAAAAAGTTTCCATGATGACTCTCCATGCAGCCAAAGGTTTAGAGTTTCCTGTAGTGTTTCTCGTTGGGATGGAACAAGGTTTGCTACCCCACAACCGTACCCTCAACGATCCTTTGGAAATAGAAGAAGAACGACGTTTGTGCTATGTCGGCATTACTCGCGCCCAAGAACAGCTATTTCTTACTTATACAAGAGCGCGTCGCCTGTGGGGTACAAGAGAACCAGCAGTATCTTCTCAATTCTTGATGGAACTTCCAGGAGAACTAATTAACAGTAACGTTAATGCTGCTAATACTTATCGCCGTCGTACGTCCAAAAGCGGAAAAAACCTCCCAAGCGATCAGACATAGACTGGAGTGTAGGCGATCGCGTTTTGCATTATGAGTTTGGCGCGGGTGAAGTAACCCACATATTAGGTAGCGGAAAAAAAGCCACCCTTGCAGTTAAGTTTTCGGCTATGAACGTAACTAAGATTATTCCCAAAGTAGCCCCAATGGAAAAGGTAGAATAACAATTATTATTAAACATTTATCGTTTACCAAATAAAAGCTGCAAAATGCGAACCAATTCGAGGCACAACTATTTGTTGAAGCTGCTGTCTATCTTCTGTTGCTGCGATCGCTTTGAACAAAGTTGCTAAACTGCTCATAACTTCAAACTGTACTCTTTCTGGTACTATCCTTAAATTAATCTGACCTTTATCATAGCCATAGATCAACAATAGTTTGAGAGTATCTTCACCGTGCCGTAGGAGGAAGATCTGCCCATGTCTGGTTTATCCTGAAATATTTGTTAGGCTATTCCCAAGTTAAAAACTATGATGGTTCTTAAAATGAATGGAGTCGAATTTTCGATTCTTTTATTTCAAAACAGTATTTTGATTCAAGAAATACAACACAAGTTTAAATTTGCTATATAAAAGTAATTCATGAGAAGCAGAGGCAGGCGCAGAAACAATCAAATTACACAGAATCTAGATTCGTTTTTAGATGTTTTGACTAATACCGTTGGTGTACTGATGTTTATTAGTCTATTTGTGACTTTAATTGCAACTGGTGGTAGTTCTAAAAATAAGATAACGATTCAGACTCCTCTATCTTCGCCAACTGACAAAGAATCATTATGGTTTGAAATCAAAGATAATAGAGTTAGCTACTTGAATCTGCGCCAAGTTAGAGAAAAAGAACTAGAATTGTCCAGCAATTTACCCAACTGTAACAAGCCTCTAGGCTCTATTGGCTCTCGTGACTATGCTTTCCGCCAAGAAAACTATCAGTCTTGTTTGTTTAGTATTATTGGTCGCCAAAGTAACTTTCAAGCTGCTACCAAAAACTATAATGTGAGGACAGTAGATGATGGAATATCCCTGATTTTTAATCCTATCTCAGATGAAGTGGGAGAAACTGCCAGTCAGCTTGCCACAGCAGATTCTCAATTCCAACAGGTTTTGTCTAAAAATAACCCCAATGAAGATTATTTAGTTTTTATTGTCAGACCAAATGGTTTTGAAACATTTCGTGAAGCGAGAAAAAAAGCTTGGGATGCAGGATATAAAGTAGGCTGGGAGCCACATCCTCAAGACGCACCGATTAAAATTCGCACTATACTTGGTTCTGAGCTACCAGGAGGAATATCTGTTGATGAGCAGTAATCTAGTTTGAGTTAAATTTATTATTTGTTTTAATTATGAAAGCATTTACGGGTTTGCTAAATACTTTGCTTGTGGGGAGTTGGATTCTAGCGATCGCCATTTTCTCAATCCAAAATATTCAAAATGTTTCGGTAAAATTTTTGACCTTTGAATCTATTACTGTCTCTGTGGGAATATTGCTGGCTTTTTGTAGCGTTATTGGTTTGATTTTGGGTTGGTTCTTACCTTTATTATTTTCTCGGAAAAGAAGAAGTTCTCGTAATTGATTCTTGAGTTTGGCTTTTTCTTCTAAAAGGATGTGTTTGGAATCACAGCATAGTATATTGAACAGGGCTTATTATTAGTTATATAAATAAGGTTATAAATAACGCCAGCTAAATGTTTGATAAAATTGCTGGTAAATAAACTAAAAACAATTTTTTATAGGGGGATGTTCTACGTAACATCTCCTATTATTTTGTAGAGGTTGGGATCGATTCGCTGCATTTAAAACCAATCTTGTTTTCTTGATGGAAGAGGATCTTTTTTATTCTTAAAACCAAAATCATCTTTATTATCTCTAAAGCAATCTGATTGTTCTTCGATTTTTTCCCCCGAATTAGACCAAGGAGTTAAATTACTAATCATTTCTTGAGTCGATGATGTTAATTTAGCTGCCTGTTCTATTGTTAGGTCAATATCTTCTTTTGCTCGCGTGGATATTTTTTGCTTTAGAGAGGGAGACAAGTTTGTAGATAATTGAGGTGATGAAGTGTTATCAATTTTATCTTCTAACCTATAGGACGCAAAGCGATAATTATCGTTGTCGGCAGTACGATTTTTAATTGTAAATTCTTCAGTATTAGTAACAGTTTGATTCAAAAATGGACTGTTTGTTAAATACTTATCTTTGATATTTAAACAGATTGAAATCTGCTCTATACATTGAGCAGTGCTTGACCATAGCCGATTGTCCTTAGAAGCAGATCTTTGCCAAACAAAAGTTTGCTCGGGATGTTTTTTTTGATTATTTAATCGTGAAAGAAGCTCGGCATCAAGAGGTGAATTTACTATCTCTACTTCATTACCAAAAGGTTTATACTCGCTTGAGAATGGTTTCCTATTGTCATAATCCTTTAGCAGCCACACTTTTTTAATTTCTTGATAAAGATGTTTGAAACTAGTTAGATCGACTCCCGTATAAGCAGGAAAATCATCCAAGCTTTTACTTTTATTCAACTTGGTCACATAACCAACAAAAACGTATAGGGGTCTACCAAGATCGTCTTTTGCCATTATTGCGATCGAGTCTTCGTCTAGCTTACCAATAAGATCTCTTACCATACAGGTTACTCCCACTACACAGTGGAAATCGTTTTTAAATAGTGACCAGCGGGGAGAATTATTAAGATTTCTGGCTTTTTGCGTTGTTGCTAGGATGTATGGTGACACCCAAGCTATTTCTTGAGCAGTAAAGTCTTGAGGAATGGTGATAAAACGAAAATCTAAATGATAACTTCGCCCATAAACAATTGCTGCCCACTCCTGTTTAGACATCTGCTGTCACCTCGCTACCGCTAAAATAAAGAGAAACTTGCTGCAATTCTTGGGACAGTAGTTTCATATTTTCTTCCACCGCAATAATTTCATTCGTGCAAGATTCTAATTCAGCAATATAATTGTTTAATTCTTTGCTTTTCAACAGTTGCAGTAGAGAGTTGTTTTTTTTGATGGCATCAATAGAATTGGTTAAGCGATCGCGTTGAGCTTTGAACTCAATACCATAGGCTCTCAACTGGGCATATACGGCAAAAACTACTGGTAAATGGATATTAACAGGAACAATGCTAGCGTTATCTAAATCGTTACACAGTTCTTTACCCAAGCTTACAGGACAAATCATAGTCAGCCACCCTGTATTGGGAGTAAACAATGCCTGAAATAGCTTTTGAACGTCGGCAATAATTTCGTCTCTTTCTCGTTGATGGCAAAGATCGTATTTGGTAATTACAATTGCCACTGGAAAAGGATTTTGATTCGTCGGTTGCTTTTTTTCGCTGATATATTGTTGAATAAATTGATTCATGCGATCGCTTTTAATTTCTCGCACGGTGGTTGGCGTTACTGGCTCAGCCAGATATTCTCCAGAAATACACAGAAACAAGCATTGAGAGTCTGATAAATATTGAACTAAATCCTGGACATCTTGTTCGGTGGAGCGATCGCTTAATGCCAAACCCCGATAATCTAACCATTCAAACCCCATCAAGGGGCGGAAACCATAGCTAAAGTTAAAGCCATAATGTTCCATTGCAGCAGCATTCGGAGTTGGCCAACGGTCTTCCCCCGTCACGGAGATTAATTTTTCCCATCTTTGGGTTAACTCCAAATCCAAGTCCATATCTTTTGCTGACAGAGTAAATCCTTGAATTCCTGTTTGCATAATGGCATACATTCCAAGTAGGTAGCTGGTTTTACCTGCTCCAGTAGTGCCTAACATTACTATTTTGATATCTTCAAGTTTCATTTACCCTAAAACCACCTTGTATTACTATTGGGAGACTGCGGAGTAGAGCTGACTGATCCCTGACCAAAAACATTCCAAGGATCGGATGTTTTAGCGTAAAAATTGGCAGAGCCTTTTTTGGCTGGTGCTATTGATTTTGCCTGGAGTAAATCTAGGAATTCTCTCACAGACTGCAATCTTTCATGTACATCCACGATCATTGCTTTAGAGATTGCCTCACTAACGTTCGTGCTTACATGGGGATTCATTTGCTGTACGGTTTTCAACTCTACTCCTGCTGCTCTTTCAATTGCTGATACGGGAGCTTTCCCTGTCAACAAGTGATATAAAGTTGAACCAAGAGCATAAATATCTGTAAAAGCCCCATGCTTTAATGCTCGTCCATACTGCTCTAAGGGCGCATAGCCTGGAGTCAACATTGTAGTGTACCTTGTGGTGCAGTTACTAGTGAAGTCTCTAGCTGCACCAAAATCAATTAAGACAATTCTGCCATCATCCGCCAGCATGATATTATCGGGTTTAATATCTCGATGTAAAAACTGTGAAGAGTGCAACAATTCTAATGCCTCTCCTATTTGACTTACATATATTAAAGTTTCTTTCTCGGATAACTTTCCTCTTCGTTGCTTGAGAATTTCAGCTAGAGTCTTGCCCTGAAGATACTCCATCACCATATAAGCGGTGTTGTTTTCTTCAAAATAGTAAAAAACTTTGACAATACCAGGATGATTAAATTGTCCTAAAGTTTGACCTTCCAAAAGAAATTTTTGCTTGGCGTTGCTATAGGTGTCAGAATTCCATCGTCCCGCAGAAACAACTGTCGAGCCTTCTCGCCAACAGCCTTCAGGAAAAAATTCTTTTACTGCAACCGCGCGATTAAGCCTCGTATCAATGCCTTGATAAGTAATTCCAAAACCACCTTGACCTAGTGGTCGCCCGATGCGATATTCCCCACTTGCAAGACAAGCACCAGGACTCAGAACTCCATTAACCCTGGCAGATACATTCATGAAATATAACCCCTCAACAATAGCTCCACTACACTAGTTTAACTTTTGGCGTATGTGAGACACAGCTAACAAACCCGATACTTTTTCATTTTAAGCCTTAGATGGTTATTTTTATGATTAGTTCATATCAGCGTTATATTTTTCTCGAAAACTATAAATTAAATATATCTACAGCTCAATTTAAAGTAGATTGATTAAATTGTTCGCAAGCTCATAAAGCGATCGCTTTATGAACTTACGTTTTTGCTATTCTTAGTCAGAAAAATTACTGAAACTAACCAAGTATTTTATACGGTATTTATACCAATACTTTTTTGAAATTATCTAGCTTATTGTATTATTTCAAAAAACTCGAACAATCAATTTAAATTAATCGTTGTTATCACTGATACTAATATTTAAATATCAGGATTATAATGAGTATTTGCGAATATATTAAATTGAAATCAAAACAGCAATTCGGCAATATTTTTACTCATAAGTCATAAAAAATATATAGAGGAAGTTCTGTGTCAGTAAATGATCGGCGTCTCAAACAATCATACTCACAGACGAGTATTATAAATTATTTAAAAAGCAATAAAATAAACAGACTAATAGTATTTTCTCTGTTGCCTATTGTATTAATTGCTCTTCCAGCAATGGCAAAAAACTCGTTGTTAAAAACAACTGAAAATGCGAGCAAAACATCTTCTATATTCATTTGTAGCGATACTAATGCTATTAAAAAAGAATGTAGTATTCAAAAACAAAGCCGCAATCTTACACCAAATAAAACAATATCATTTGAAAATAACCAGTCTTTATTTTTATCCAATGCAAAACCATATTCTGAATCGGTAATTTCTCCTGGTGTGGTTCGTTTGATGGATCGAGAATTGTCAGGATTAATCAGTCGATTTGAAACAACTCTTTTAACTGCTGATGCCCTTCATAGTGAGATCGATATTTCAACAGTAGAAGCTGTTCAACAAGTAATAAGACAACCAACCATAACCAGCAAACAAAACACAAAACAAACCAACAAATCAAAATACCGTAATGCCCATAGAGCTTTACACAGAGCAAGACAAGGATTAAAAAGATTTCACAGTTTAATCGACCAACGCTACTACAGTATGGCAAAAGCAGAATGGTCAGCATCAAAAGAAGCTTTGTGGGATAACTATCCTATCGATCGACCTGTGGCTCAATCAGAAGTCCGAGCAATGTGGTTAGATCGGGGAACTATTGTCAAGGCTCAATCAAAGGAAGATCTCGTACCCATATTCGATCGCATGGCAAAAGCAGGGATTAATACTGTTTTCTTTGAAACGGTCAATTCAGGCTATACAATTCACCCTAGTAAAGTAGCCCCCCAACAAAATCCTTTAGTCAAAGGCTGGGATCCTCTCAAAGCTGCTATAACCCTAGCTCATGAGCGTGGTATTGAACTACACGCTTGGGTTTGGACTTTCGCTGCGGTCAATCAACGTCATAACCTTATTTTGGATTTACCTCGCAATTATTTAGGTCCAGTACTATCCAAACATCCTGACTGGGCAATTACTGACCAGGAAGGTAGCCGCTTTCACTATAGTTCGGGGAAGGTTTTTTTCGACCCCGCAAATCCTGAAGTTCAACATTATTTGTCGTCACTAATCACTGAAATTGCCACTGATTATGAAGTAGATGGCATTCATTTGGACTATATTCGTTATCCTTTCCAAAGCCCTACGGGAAAGATGACCTATGGCTATGGTATGGCTTCTAGGGATCGATTTAGGAAACAAACGGGATTCGACCCAATTAATATATATCCAGAACATCCTTTATGGTCAGAGTGGACAAAATTTCGCATTGAACAAATAGATAATTTTGTGGTTTCTACTGCCAATAATTTACGACAACTTCGCCCCGATCTTACTCTTTCTACAGCAGTCTTTCCCATGCCAAAAAGGGAACGAGAAATGAAGATTCAGCAAAATTGGGAAACATGGGTCAATCAGGAATGGATTGATATGTTAGTCCCTATGACTTATGCCAAAGATTCGGAAGCTCTATACACTTTGGCTAATCCTTTACTTAATGAATTTACTCGCGCGAAGTCTTTATTATTACCAGGGATTAGGCTCTTAGATCTACCTGAAGTAACAGCTATAGACCAAATGCAGCTATTGCGCGGAATGTCTACCGAAGGCTACGCGCTTTTTGCAGCCGAAAATCTTAACTCTAACTTGACCACTATGTTTAATAGTACTCAAGGGAGTATAACAGCTCAATCAAAACAGCCTTTGCCTCATCGCCAACCTTTTCATACGAGCTTGCTTCGATATCAAAGCTTACAAAAGGAATGGAATTATTTTTTGCTTAATAACCCCCAAGAATTAGAAGTAGCGACATTAGAAAAGTGGGGCGAAAAAGCAGATCGCTTGGGAGAAGAGTTACAAAATTTAGCCAATGAGCCTTCCCACAAAAATTTATTTTCGACTCAGCTAGCTTTAAAATCTCTTCGTCAGCAGTTTCCCAGCTGGGTTAAAGAAGCTAATAGTATTGATGTTTATCAGGGTCAAGTCTGGCAAAATCGTTTAGATACTCTAGATCGCTTGCTGAATTATGGCGAGAAAAAAGTTTTAAATCCCGCTCGGGCAAAATTAATCGAATAATATGCCTTTGACTTTTCTCTAATCTTTATAAATCGGTAAAACACTTGTCTGTATGTAACACATAAACATTAATTATTAAGAGCAATTAAATTTTTCCATTACTTTACTATTGGTATTTATACTGAGATCTACATTGGTAAATGTGAATATCTAATAGTCTGGGAATTGAAAATTAATGAATATCTACGTTCTTAGAGAAAACGCGAAAAAAACTAAAAGCAAATTGCTCGGCAAGATCCAAAATAACAAGCAAAATTGGAATTACTTAAAAGACCTAGAGTCTTGGGGTACTGTGGAGATCGTTAATTCTAATGATACTCACATAGAATATAGTTTGATTTAGTTTTGTTTAAATGCGTTTATTATTAAATAATACTTTTTCAGATAACCACTTTGTATCAAAGTGGTTATTTTTTTGTTTTGCTAATGTTACTTTAAACCTTAAAGTAACATTTTTTGCTTGCTCAGATAATAATATGTAATTAGCGGTTTGATGCCAAAATAACAGCCACAAAATGCTTTTTCTCTAGGTACAAAGCATTTTGTGGCTGCAAATCAAAAAATTTATAATTAAAAAATAAATATTTTAAGCTTAGTCTTCACCTTCAGAATCTTCTTTATCCACTTTAGGCACTATGTCAGGGCGTTCGGCATTTTCCCAACCTGCGGGGCGTTTAGAATTATACCAAGCAATCGAGCCAATGGACACAGCAGCAATAAATCCAACTACATACACTGCCACAAAATAGGTGGGAAATTCCCCTGCTACTGCAAATAATAAATTCATATTTTAAATAAACTAGCAATCTTATTGTTAATATCTCGTAATATTATCAGAAATTGTTGTAGACATGGATTTATTTAGTTTAATTAATTAATTGTATTTGCCAATCGACTAAAAATTTTCAGTTGACCAAGAGCTTAAAGAAGCGATCGCTAGGAAAACTGCCACTAGAGTCAATTTTAAAATCCAAGGGGCGCAAAACAAAGTTACCAAGGAAAAAGCAACAGAAGTAAACCTGATGGCAGCTTTGAAAACATCGTCGTCTATATTGAAGCTGACAAACAGTGCGATCGCTGCTACTGATAAAGTTACTAATGAAAGCGTAAGCATTTATTTTTTCCTCTTTGTTTGATATTTTCAGGCATTTTTTGTTCGTTTATAGTAGCTAACTTCCGTGACAACTTTTATTATTACGGTGAGTCACAAAAAGACAAACACACATTAACCATAGTATTAAGATATTATAACTTTTGTTTATTTTGTCAACTCATAAGTATAGCTAAACAATTATTTTGATTGCTCTGTGGACAAATGGTGGTTTTTCTCTAGCCACGAATGACAATCAGCGCTTAGTTTTGCTCGTTCTTTGGGACTAATACCTTGAGGATCGAAACGATAACGATAGTGCATTTCAATAATAGATTCTAGCCCCTTAACTATATCTGAAGTTTGGGGATTGTTGTTTAAAGAGATCGACCAATCTTGCCAAGTTTGAAAGCGATCGCGTTTTAGACCTAGCTTATTTAATTCTTGCTCGATGAGATAAAGTTCGGAGTCTTCACCGATAGCTGGATGATGGGTATTTTGTTGATTGATTCGTCGAGCAACTAAACGTCGTTTTTCTCCTTTGTTAGTAAATTGCCTGATCAAGATTACACCTAAAGGTATTGCCAGCAACCAGAGGTACTTTCCTTTACCTAAGGTTTTAAATATAGCGATCGCTTGAGTAATTTTAAATCCAACCCAAGCAAGAATATCTTTAATATCCTGTAGGTTAGATGTACGTCTGTCTTCAAAGGCGATCCAAGAAGGGGGAGTGGTATCAAAAGTTTGCCATTTACCATCAATATATACTTGCGTCCAAGCATGGGCATTACGCGATCGCACTATATATTGTCTTTCTAGCTGGCTTAATTCATGAACTGAATAACCCACCACATATCGAGTAGGAATGCCCACCCTGCGTAATAATAGAGCGGTGGCAGTAGCAAAATATTCGCAGTGTCCCGAACGATGCTGTAGTAGAAAAGCTGATATGGGGGTTTTGTTATGACCTTGTCTGGCTAATTCTAAGGAATAGTCAAACTCTGTAGTAAAAAATTGTTTTACTGTGGTGAGAATATCTTGAGGGGCTTTACTGCTTAAGCTTAATTGAGTAACAATGCGATCGATGGCGGGTTTTTCTATATCCAAAACTTTTAGATCTTCTTCTGTCGGTGGACTATCGGTAGAGTAATCAGAATCATATTTGATTTGATAGGATAGAAAAGTCTCATCACTATATACCTGAACCGTACCGTATTGATTTTGCTGAATTTTTTCCACGGGGAATTGTTCTACTTCATAACTGCCAGCAGGAAGCTTTAATAAAGTACTACCCTCATCCATATTTTCAGCAACGGTTATTTGCTGAGACTTTTGAGGATTGTTGGCTAAAATCCAGGTAATATCATCTTTTCCCGATTTAATAGGGGTAAATTCTGGTTTTGCAGCTACCCAAAATCCTGATGAATATTTATTGTATACGGCTCTCCTTAGCAGTTGAGGGGCTAGCTGCTGTGGTGCAGGTTTAACTCTTAATACAATCTTATTTGACTGTTTAACCGAGCCAATATCGCCAATAGCTGTACTTACCTGATTGGGATCGGTATGAGGGCGGTAGAAACCATAGAAAAACTTGGCGGTGCTTCTTGCTACGGAAAGTTGAAATTGATGTAATCCTATATGCCCTGCTGCACCTAAAAATACGGCTAAAGCAAATAAAGCGATAAAAGTTTTAGTTGAGTATCGTGCAGATTTAATACTCTTGGTATTAACGAACAATACCTGACTGATGAGGATAACTGCACCACCATAGAAAAAATAATCTCTCGTGTTGGCTGCACTAGCAGCTAAGATGCAAATGGCAAAATAGGGATAGGTAAGATTGAGAAAAAGCTGTTTCTGATTGGGTTTATCTTTGAAGAATAATAGGGCATTAAGGTCTACACGATCGCCTGTAGAATATGCTTGAGCGATTAATAATGGCGCACAGATTGCGGGTAGCCATTGAAAAAAGACGAAAATCAGACCCAAAGAGCGATCGCCAACTAATAGATAAATTAAAACTCCCACCAGCAATACGGTGCAGATATGAGAAGCATTGCGAAAATCGGCTGTAGTTAAATTCCACCGCCAGTTAATATATCGAGCTGCTTCATAAGCAATAGCCAAGGGAATAGCTACGAGCCAGAATCCAGTTTGCCAACCCCAAAATATAATTGTTGCACCCAGTAAGAATGGTGGAAGATTCATTGAATCTAATGGTTAGTTGTACTTGTCAACTTTAACCTCAATTTCACAGATCGCCTTAAGATGAATTCAGCCTATTTACCTTTAAATAACGCTTCCTGAAGATTTTTTAATTAGTAGGCTTTACGCCAAACTTTTTTGAACAGCCCCAACTCTAAGCAGAGATTACTGATTGGGGAAAACCGTATTTTACTTTTAATTTTTCTCTGTTTTACAATAGAAGGTATAAATCAAATAAATATTCTAAGTATTTAAATTTAAGAAAATTAGCTATTGAGGCATATATTATGAGTTTTTTCGATTCTCAAGTAGTTCAAGAAGAAGGGAAAAAGCTATTTGAAGACTATCAGTCTTTGATGCAGTTAGGCGGAGAATACGGTAAATTTGACCGCGAAGGTAAGAAGATGTTTATCGATCGCATGGAACAGCTAATGGATCGCTATCGCATCTTTATGAAGCGTTTTGAGCTTTCTGAAGATTTTATGGCACAAATGACTGTTCAACAGCTAAAAACTCAATTAAGCCAGTTTGGCATGACTCCCCAACAAATGTTTGACCAAATGGAAGTGACTCTCAAAAGAATGAAAGCTGAAATACAACCATAATCTCAGTAATTATTGTTTTGGTTGAGGATACTTAGAAGCAGCGGGGAAGTACTTCACTGGTTCGTTTTTAAGTGCTTTCAACATAAAGTTTTTCCATACAGGAGCGGCAAAGTCACCTCCTGTAATCCCTTTCCCCATACTTTGATAATCATCGTTACCCACCCAAACTGCGGTAGCAAGCTGGGGTACATAACCGACAAACCAAACATCTCTCTCGGAAGAAGTTGTACCTGTTTTTCCTGCTGCGGGACGACCAATATTAGCTTTTTGACCTGTCCCTCCAGGCTCTAATACGCCTTTTAGCATTGTAGTTAAGTTTGCCGTCGCCCAAGGATCGAGAATTCTTTTGGGTTCAGGGGTATTATCCAACAAGACATTACCTTTACTATCAGTGACTTGCAAAATCACCGTAGTATCAGAATGCCAACCGTTGCTAGCAAAAGTGGCAAAAGCTCCAGCCATTTCCAGGGGAGTGACTCCAATTGAACCCAATGGTAAAGATATTACGGGCTGCATTGGGCTTAAAATTCCTAGCTGACGACAAATTTCGATTACTTTTTCTAGTCCGACGGCTTTACCTAATTTAACCGCAGGAATATTGCGAGACTGGCTTAAAGCCTTGGACAGAGGTATCACCCCTGCAAAGTCTTCTTTCCCGCCATAATTTTGCGGTTTATAAATTCCTCCTGGGACACGATAGCTGACAGGGGAATCGTTTATGGTTGTTCCTGGGCTGTATTTACCACTAGCCAAAGCTGCATAGTAAACGAATGGCTTAAATGAAGATCCTGGCTGTCTGCGAGATTGAACTGCACGATTAAATTGACTAGATTGATAGTCAACTCCCCCTACTAGTGCTTTAACGAAATGAGTGCGAGGATCGACTGATGCTAATGCTATCTGATCGGCTCTCAAACCCCAACTTTGCAGCATATTATGGCTTTCTCTGACAGATTCTTCTGCCATTCTTTGAAAGTCCATATCAATGGTTGTTTGAACCCTAATACCACCCTGTCGGACTTTTTCTTCCCCAAAACGCTCTTCTAATTCTTTGGTTACTGCTTCGGTAATAAAGGGAGATTTACTCTTACGCCAGGCTGTAGGCTTTCCCACTAACAATTTGGCTTGTAATGCTTCTTGTTCTTCTTCTGGGGTAATCCAGTTGAGAGTCCGCATCCGCGCTAGAACTTGTTTTTGTCTTGCTTTGGTATTGCTATAGTTTAGGAAGGGACTGTATTGTTCTGGTGCTTGGATCAAGCCAGCCAATACCGCAGCTTCAGCTAAGTTTAAGTCTTTAGCACTTTTGTTGAAATAGCTTTCTGAAGCAGTTTGAATACCATAATTATTGTGACCCCAGTAAATATTGTTGAGGTACATTTCTAAGATTTCTTCTTTGGAAAAAACCTGTTCGACCCTAATTGCTAGAATTGCTTCAGCTAATTTACGACTAAAGGTACGTTCGCGAGTCAAAAAGAGATTTTTAACCAACTGCATGGTGAGAGTAGAAGCACCTTCGGAAACTCCGCCTTTTTTGTAGTTAGCTAAGGCTGCACGACCAATACTGTAAGGATTTAGTCCGTCATGACGATAAAAGCTACTATCTTCGATCGCGACTACTGCTGTCTTGAGATGAGGCGACATTTGTTCTAGAGTGGCATTTTCTCTGTTTGCCTCTCCGTGCAAACTAGTCATCAGTCTACCTTTTATATCGTAGACATAACTGGTTTCGGCAGGAACGTAACTACGCAAAACCCTAACATCAGGAAGGTTGCGAAAACTAAAGGCTAAACCCACTAAACCGCCCGCAGCAACGGCACTGGTTATCATTGTGATGCCCAACATAGTTCCTCCCGCAGCTTTGGCTACACCAGACAAAAATGACTTGGCGATCGCTTGGGTATCTTGAGGTTCTGGTTTCTGTAGCATGATTTCAGAAGACACGGTGTTTTGATTTCCTCCAGAGAGCATTACAAGCAGCGGTTTGAATAATAGGCTAAGTCAGTAGAAAGTCACAGGTTCACCGCCTTGAAAAGGCGGTGCTTGCCTGTGACCGCCTTCCGCGGTCAAGCCTAACAAGACAATATTTAGTTTACTAAGTTTAGAACGATAATTGTAGCAATACTAAACCCATAATGGCGTTACATAGTTGTAGCTGGGGATTTTTTTGTTCAACTACGGCAAGACAAAAAAAACCTCGGCTGACTAACCGAGGAGTAATAATTCAGGAGAAATTAAGGTTGACCAACCAGTTGCTACAAAATTTTTGAATTACTGAGCAAATTTTTTGCGAACAACCGATGTTAAGAAACGATTGTTAAAACAACCAACTAGACAACACTTTAATTTATGTAAATAAATGTAACAAAAAAGCCGTGTATTTACAAGGTATTAGTGGATCTGATTGAGTAGGACACGCTTCTATGTAAACTACTACTTAGCATCAAACCTGAATATCTTGCTTTTGAGTAACCAAGTTATTAAAGGCGATCGCTAATTACCTAAACTATTTCATCCTGCCGATGATTATCGCAATTACTGCATTAAAAGGGGGGGTGGGTAAAACTACCACCGCAGTTCATTTAGCTGCATATTTCCAAACCCTCGCACCAACACTATTGATTGATGCAGACAAAAATCGTTCTGCACTAGTCTGGTCTAAAGAAGATAAGCTACCTTTTTACGTAGCGTCTCAAGCGGGTGCGCCTGGTTTGATTAAAAAGTTTACTCATATTATTATTGATACCCAAGCAAGACCCGAACCTGAAGAGTTAGAGGATTTGGCTGCGGGTAGCGATGTGTTAATTTTGCCGACTACTCCCAATCATTTAGATCTCGATACTACGGTTAAGGCAGTAGAGTTACTAAAAAATTTAGATGCCAAATACAAAGTCCTCTTAACTAAAGTAGATTCCCGTACTAAAAATGGT
Source organism: uncultured cyanobacterium (assembly GCA_963799375.1). Lineage (GTDB taxonomy): Bacteria > Cyanobacteriota > Cyanobacteriia > Cyanobacteriales > Xenococcaceae > Waterburya. The sequence continues at coordinate 285,336 of CAWCWY010000019.1, read as the reverse complement.
AGAGATGCCAGGCAATTCCTTGAAGCAGCCGAGTTACCAGTGTTTAGAGATGAAATACCTTTATTGGTGGCATTTCAAAGATCTCCCAGTCGCGGTGTAATTGTCAAAGATTTTCCTGACAGAAGGTCTTATATTGGTTGGAATAAATATAAGTCTGTTGGCAAAGAAATAGCTGAAATGATGTCTTAGGTAAAGAGAAAAAATTGACCATGGACTGAATGAGATTTTTCTGATGACGAAGCCGTAGAGGGTATGTTATACCTGTGCAGGGGCAGTCAGTCAGACAAAATTATTAGTTTATTTGTCGTAATTTGGATTATATCCAAAGGAATCACTTGTCGAACTCCATTAAATTATTTATAGCAATTGATTATTTGAAATAATCGAATGCAAAAATATTCAAATTTTAGCTCAACTTAAAATATTTGGAGACAAGGAAACAATGAGAAAGCTGATGGTAGCACAAGATCTCAACAATATCTTGGTGGTAGATGACACGCCTCAGAACTTACACTTGTTGGTCGACATTTTAACTAAATACGATTATAAAGTTAGACCAGTTCCTAATGGAAAACTAGCTCTCTCCGCAGCAGCAATCAATCCCCCCGATCTAATTTTACTAGATATTATGATGCCAGATTTGGATGGTTATCAAGTATGTAAAGAGCTGAAAAACAATCCAGATACCAAAGATATTCCGATTATTTTTATTAGTGCTATCGACGAGCCTGTAGATAAGGTCAAGGCTTTTGCTATGGGAGGCGTAGACTACATTACCAAGCCTTTTCAAATGCACGAAGTTTTAATTAGAATTAAACACCAGCTTTCTTTGGTTAATCTCAAACAGCAGCTCAAAACCAAGAATGAACAGCTTAATAAAACAGTAGAGCAGCTACAAAGCGATCGCAAAGCCTTAGCAACATCCCAACAGTATTCTATTTTAGGAAAAATCACCTCTGGTATTAGCAAACAAGTGAATAATCCTCTTTCTTCAATTAATAGCTCTTTGGCAGAGCTTAATCAGTTTGGCAAATCTAGTATCAAAGATCTACCTGTTTTTATTCACAACCTTTCTCTCGAGCAGCAGAAATACTTTATTGCCTTATTAAAACAATCACAAAACGATAAAGTTAATCCTTTACTTTCCCCAATCGAAAAGCAAGAATTAAAAACCACAATTATCAATAAGCTAACTAAATTCCAGTTAGAGAATACGGAAATTGTAGCTGATATGCTGATCGAGTTGGGATCTGACGAAGAAATCGAGAATTTTTTACCTTTGCTAGCTAGTGAAAACTATTTGAGTATTTTAGAAAATGCTTGTTTGATTAAAAACTTGCACAAAAGTATTGAAAATATTACTCAATCTACTCATAAATTTAACAAAATTATTACCGATTTTGAAAATTATTCGAATGTTCAGCAGAAGAACGCGGAAAAGCGTCAGGCTCACCTAAAAAATACGGTTGAAATGGCTTTAAGTCTTGCTGGTAAAAAAATTCCTGCGGGAATTAGGTTTATGAAAAACTATGGTGATGTTCCTACTATTTACTGTTATCCAGAAGAATTACAAAAATTATGGCAGCATCTCATCCAAAATGCCATCGATGCTATTGGATCGATGGGAATCATCACTATTAATATATATCGACAGAAGGAAAACTTACTGGTTGACATCATTGATACGGGAGAAGGTATCGATCCAGAAATCGTACATAAAATGTGCGATCCTTTCTTTACTACGAAATCTCCTGGAGAAAATACAGGATTAGGCTTAACTATTGCCAAACAGATTATTGATGCTCACGAGGGAAGCATTGCAGTTAATCTTCTCTCTGGTAGAACTACCCTTCCTGGTAAAACTAAATTTACTGTTTCTCTACCTTTGAGTTTACAACTTTAACTTATTAATAAAGCCTGAGTTTATAATAAGCCATCTTGACTAGCACTTCGATCGCTTTGTGACGTTCCTGATATAGCAAAATCAGAAGCGGAAACAGCGTTATACCCACAACTAACCATATAGTTCCAATTTTGCAAAACTTCGGGATTTTTCAGAGTAGATTGAGACTTAATTATTTTGTTTATATATTCAAAATATTTGTTTTTGCTGTTGTTTTTCTGACTAACTCTATGGGGATGAAAGCATAAGAAGAGATCTCGCAGAAATTCGGCTAAAGGAACGTTATTATTCATTTGTAATAGTTCTGATAGATCCAGGGTTAATTCTTGGCGATTGGGATCTCGATCTAAAGTGTTAGTTTGAATAATATGATCGACTGCAAATTCCATCACTATATGCCTGATACTATCTTTTTCTCGGTCGACTAAAAACCAAAAGAAAGGCAAAGACTTAGGGTAGTGAGCTTGCAAAAAATTGTGATATTTTCCATCTGTTACGGATAATTGTACAACATCAGGAATTTTTACTTCGTCTAGTTTTGGCTTTTGATAAAGTTTTAATAGAGAATCGTAAATATCGACATTATTGTTCTTTTGATAATATTTCAGTAAGCCATCTTTGACTACGGTGTTGTCAATTTCAAAAGTAGGTATAATCCTAGCAATATCAGCAGGATAAAGCTTAACTAAATCATCAGCCTTCGTCCCCTCTATAAAATTAATTAGCTCTATTACTTTTACTTTTTGATTTATACTCTGATACTTTTCAGGCGCGTCGCTAGACTTTTTTGGCTCACCTCCTTCCACAGTAGACTTAAGGTTTACTTGACTTCCTTCTGTTTCCGATTTGATTTTCGATAAAAGAGCCTTTTTGAAGTTTGAAAGATTGTTGTAAGAAGTTTTTACGACTTCGACTTCTTTCTGACGTTTGATATTACGATATTGTTCTAGCAATGATTTGATTTCAATCTCTTCTGATTGAATATCGCTTAAAATGCGCTCTTTTTCTTTAACAGTTTCTTCATCGATTGCACTTAATTCTGTTTGATAATCGCTCAAATTAAGCTTTATTTGCTCTAGTGTAATATCTTTTGATTTTGACATAGTGCTTGATATGATTGTTGTGTATAGCTTTTAAATAGTTAGTATATTGTGACTTAGTAACGAAATAAAGATGCTATTGTTTCTCAAAACAAGTAAGTAATAAGAATTATCGATCTCATATATTTACTAATTCTGCTTTTGACTGTCCAAATTCATTTTTAGTATACATTTTTGTGGCAGCCAAAAATTACCTTTGAAATAAACTATTTTTAATAATATAGAGAAGATTTTAAAAAAAAGAGTATACTTCATCATATGAAAGCCTTAGCTCAAATTACTCTCAAATATTAGTAATTTTGCCTAAATTATCAATATTAATGAAGTTGAAGTGCAAAGATCGCAGCTTACATAAATTCAAAAATTACAGATAAATCCTGGATAATATCTTAAAAGCAAAAATTAGGGCAAATCGTGGTTAGATCGACATTTCAAGTAAAACTAGCGCAGGCGATCGCTTTATCGCAAAAACACTTACTATCAATTCAGCATAGCGACGGTTATTGGTGGGGAGAATTGGAGTCTAATGTAACCATCACCGCAGAAGTAGTCTTATTACACAAGATATGGAAAACTGATAAAACCAGACCCCTGAAAAAAGCTGAAGCTTATTTGCGATCGCAACAGCGTGAACATGGTGGATGGGAACTTTACTATAGCGATGGCGGAGATCTTTCTACTTCCGTAGAGGCTTATATGGCTTTACGTTTGCTGGGTGTCTCTGATGGCGATCCTGTTTTAATTAAAGCTAAAAAATTTATCTTGCAACAGGGGGGTATTAGCAAAACTCGCATCTTTACTAAAATGCACCTGGCATTAATAGGCTGCTATGACTGGCAGGGTTTACCTTGTATTCCTCCCTGGATTATGCTGCTTCCTGAAGAGTCGCCCTTCACTATTTACGAAATGTCTAGTTGGGCGAGGGGAAGTACCGTACCCTTATTAATTGTATTTGATCGCCAGCCTGTATTTAATCTAGATACTCCGATTACTTTAGATGAACTATATACCGAAGGAGTAGGAAATGTAGTCTATGAGTTACCCCGCAATAACGACTGGACGGATATTTTCTTAGCTATAGATAGTGCTTTCAAGTTCGCTCAAGATTTGAATTTAGTACCTTTGCGTCAAGAGGGTTTGGCTGCTGCGGAAAAGTGGGTACTAGAAAGACAGGAAGCCACAGGAGACTGGGGTGGTATTATCCCCGCAATGCTAAATTCTCTTTTATCTCTTCGTACTCTTGATTATGATGTTGACGATCCGATTATTCAAAGGGGTTTAACTGCTGTGGATAACTTTGCCATTGAAGAAGAGGATAGCTATCGTATTCAACCCTGTATATCTCCCGTATGGGATACTGCTTGGTGTTTGAGGGCATTAATTGAATCTGGCATTGAACCCGATAGTCCAGATATAGTTAAAGCAGGGGAATGGTTATTGGAAAAGCAAATCCTCGACTATGGAGATTGGGCGGTTAAAAATAAAGATGTTACTCCAGGAGGCTGGGCTTTTGAATTTGATAACCGTTTTTATCCCGATCTAGATGATTCGGCGGTAGTAGTTATGGGCTTATCCCAAACTAAGCTACCCAATGAGAATAACAAAAATAAGGCGATCGCTCGTTGTGTTAACTGGATGGCATCGATGCAGTGTAAACCAGGGGGATGGGCTGCTTTCGATCTGGATAATGACCAAGATTGGATTAATTCAATTCCCTATGGCGATCTTAAAGCGATGATCGATCCAAACACTGCGGATGTTACCGCCAGGGTATTGGAAATGCTAGGAGAATGTGGTTTATCAATGGAAGATCGACGAGTCCAAAAAGCGATCGCTTTTTTAATTAGCGAACAAGAACCTGATGGCAGTTGGTTTGGTCGTTGGGGCGTAAACTATATCTACGGCACTAGTGGAGTACTTTCTGCTTTAGCTGCGATATCTCCTAGCCTTTATCATTCTGAAATCCAACGTGGTGCTGCGTGGTTGGTTAGCTGTCAAAATCCTGATGGTGGCTGGGGAGAGACTTGCGCTAGTTATGATGACTCTACTCTAAAAGGTATTGGGGTAAGCACTGCTTCTCAAACTGCTTGGGCGATAATAGGTATCTTGGCTGCAATGGATTCAACTAATTTTATGGGAGAAGAGGCGATCGCTCAGGGAGTGGAGTACTTAATTCGCACTCAGAAAAATGATGGTACGTGGAATGAAGATTATTTTACTGGTACTGGTTTTCCCTGTCATTTTTACCTAAAATATCATCTCTATCAACAATATTTTCCTCTCCAGGCACTTGCTCGATCTGAAAAAATATTTTCTGATTAGTTTGTTTTTATACTTCTTTCAGAAACTTTTTAATTTCTTTTTTGAAGTGCTTTAGAAATTTATAGAAAACTTTTGTAGTATCTTTAGGTTATTTCTTTAACTACCCTTTCTCTCGTTTCTAATTTAATTTTATCTTGGGTATCATCGTAGCCTTGACTCAAGATAAAATCTCTTGTTTCTGCCAAATTATGTCTAGTAAATTCTAATTCTTGTTTTAACTTATCATTTTCTATCTGTAGATTAATATTTTCTTTTTGCACCTCACTAATATGATTTTTTCTTTCCTTCTAAGGTTTTGATATAGTCTTTCAAATAGGCATTTTCTTCAATAGTTTCATCTGTCTTATCTTTTCTTGCTTTTAGCTAATATTGTCTACCTTTATAAGATGATATTTTTAGACTAGTAATTTCATATTTTTGAGCGTCTCTAAGAGACTGGATTCTATAGGATATCTCTGGATATTTATATAAATAGCTAACAGAAACTCCTGCTTCTCTAGCTACAGATCTCACTGTTATTTTCTGCTTAGTTTGAACTAAATTATCTATAGCCTGATGTGTTCTAACTAAGGCTATTTGCTTCTTTTTTTCGCTAGCCTCTTTCAATCCTGCTGTACGTTTTTTAGAGCGATCGCTGTCCATCATAATTTTTATTTTATAACGATGTAGACGTTGTGTACATTTTTACTCAAGTACCGATAATTACTGTTATCGGATCTAGAATATACTGTCTTTCAAGTCTTTTTATACCGTAGTTACAGCCATATAATAGTTCATTTTTTAAATTTCAGCAAAATTATGCGATGCCTAAAATCGAGTATTATGAGGTATAAAGTTTGCAGAGGGTCAAGAAAAAGTGAGTATATATTTTTTGGCAGTTTGATACGATATTAAAGAATAGCTAGGCGATTTTAAGATTAGCTCAAGTCGCATACTGCTCGCATACTGCGTTGCTTGGTTTTTATATTTTTGATTTAAGTAAAGCAAACAATACAAATTCATATATATTCAATATCTTATTTGTCTTAACTAATCATTCAGTTAAATTGTTTGCATATTATTAGATAGCTGATTGAACACAAACAGCTACTTTTAAAATTAAGCAAATTACTTGACAACATCTTCGATAGGTAAACTATGACTATAAAACAAGAGGCAGATATAAAATTAGTAAGTAAAAATATAAAATATTTGAAATTGATATAGGTAGTTTGATTTAACTGTAAATATAGCATCATACCAAGCCAGCAATATCAAGACAACTAGGTTACTGAGGATTACGCTAAATCTTGATTTTAAATAATAGTAATAATAATCTCCTGATTTGAAAAAAGTTAAGAACAGAGAATAAGAAAACAGGCTGGTACACCTCAAAAATGACAATCGATCTGCAAATGTGTCATTAGTTTATATTTGACACACTATATTTTAAGATGAATGAAAAAGTAGAAAAATCGATTAGCGATCGCACCTACCATTATTCAGTAATATGCTTCTAAGTCAGATAACTATTAAACGTGTCAATAGTTAATTTATGAAACATTTATTGGGAGGAGATTCATGATTGCAACAGTAACAGCGGTAAGCACTAGTTCTAATCATTCTTTTAGCAAATCTCAGCAAAACAGTATTAAGCTAATCGCAGGTATTGGTATAGAAGGAGATACCCACGCAGGGAAAACAGTTCAGCATAGATCGAGAGTAGCAAAAGATCCATCTCAACCAAACTTAAGACAGGTACATCTTATCCATTCTGAATTACACGATGAGTTAAAAGAGGCTGGCTTTGATATTTCCCCTGGGGATATGGGAGAAAATATAACTACCAGAGGAATAAATTTATTAGAGTTACCCACCGATACTCGCTTGTATATAGGAAAGGCAATTATTCAAATAACTGGACTACGCAATCCATGCGCCCAATTAGACCACTTTCAGCCTGGATTGATGTCTGCGGTATTAGATCGAGATGAAGAGGGTAATATCGTTCGTAAAGCAGGGGTAATGGGTATTGTTTTGAAGAGTGGGATAGTAGCAATAAGAGATGCAATCAAAATTGAACTTCCTCCTTTACCTTATCGATCGCTTGAACGAGTTTGAAATAAACATTTAAAATTCAAAAAAGTGTCATAACTTTAAATATGAAACATTGTTTATTGATCGACTAAAAAATGCTGATAAGCAAAAATAGCAGCTTGAGTGCGATCGCGTAAATCTAAAGAGCGTAAGATACTGTTAACGTGGTTTTTTACAGTACGTTCAGTAATATATAATTCCGCTGCAATTTCCCTATTGCTATGTCCCGTAGCAATTAGTAGAAGCACCTCTTTTTCCCTAGCCGTTAACTGTTCGATTTCTGGAGGGGTAGTTGATGACTGAATTGCTTGTTCAGTAGAATTTGTCATTGCCTTAGCAAACAATCCTGGTCCCATTTGGGTGTAACCTTGGTTAACAGAGCGAATTGCTTGAGCCAGTTCAGAAGAAGGAGTATCTTTGAGCAAATAGCCTTGTGCGCCATAACTCATAGCTTGAGCAACATATCGATCCTCATCAAAAGTAGTTAAGACCAAGACTTTTATTTCTGGTGCTTGTTTTTGAAGAATACGAATTGCTGCTATCCCATCCATAATCGGCATTCGGATATCCATTAATATTACATGAGGCTTTAGGGCGATCCCTTTTTCTACTGCTACCCGACCATTTTCCGCCTCTCCAATAACTTCTAAATCTGGTTGAGTCTGTAACAAGCTAGATAAACCTTCTCTAATGATGCTTTGGTCGTCTACTAGCAATATACGAATCATAAGTTCTAGGTAAATTAAGTAAATTAGCTAATAGTCTTAGAAAAGGGAATTTCAATGACTAGCTGACATCCCTGGGAAGAATTGCTGTTAATCGTAAATATTCCTCCCAATGCCTTAGTACGTTCTTCCATTCCTTGTAAACCAAAACCAGTTGTATTATCGTTTTTATTAAAGCCACAACCATTATCCTGAACTGATAGAACAATTTTTTTTGCTGTTTGTTTTAGATCTAGCTTTACTTTAGTTGCTTGACTGTGTTTAGTGATGTTGGTTAGTGCTTCTTGAACAATACGATAGAGTGCAGTACTAACTTCAGCAGATAACAAAGAAACTAAAATAATCTCTGAAGAGATAGCAATATTAGTATTAGATTGAAACTCGGAGATTAGTTCTTTGATAGTTACTTCAAAAGATTTTTCTGAAACAGAATTTTGTCTCAAGGTTGCTACAGAAGCGCGAATGTTAGTCAATGCGTCTTTACCTAATTGTCTCGCTTTTGCCAAATGGTTAGCTGCTTTAATTCGATCCTCTGCCAAAAATACTGCTGTGTTTTCTAACTGAATACTTTGTGCTGTTAAATAATGACCGACAGAATCATGAATTTCCCTAGCAATACGATTTCTTTCCTGTAGAGTCGCCTGATCTTCAATTTTAAGCGCATATTCCCGCAGACGACGATTAGCTTGAACCAACTTAGTTCTACTTTCAGATTCAGCCAATACTGCACCAACCAATAAAAGAACAAACGCTAAAACAAAAGCAAACAGCAATGCTGAATTAAATGCCAAGCCAAACAAAACTCTTCGTAATTCATCTGGTGGTAAACGTCTAAGTACAGGAGGTAATGGTCTACCCAAAGGAACACCCCAAGGACTAATCCTCATCAAAGACATTATCTGTATAGTCAAGAAAGAGGCATAAGCCAAAACAGCAGTACAAATTCTCCCACCCCAAGAGAATAATAAACAACCGCGAATCACTACAACTAAAAACAATACCGCTGAAATTCTTTCTCCACTACTAATTGAAAGAGTAGCTATCCAGCTTAGAAGAAATCCACTCAAAATATAGATTTGTTGAATAGCTTTGGAGTTTTGGGGTAGTTTCAAACCCATAAAACTTACGATGGCGATACACATGATTCCTAATGCGCTAGACCAAGGTGAATTAGATACCCAATGATGACGAGGGTGAGGAATTAGACCGCCAAATGCACCTAGTAAAGCAATTCCTAACAACACCCATTCTAAGTAAAGCAGCAGTTGGAAAGGATGTTTGCGCCAAATATTTGCCATCTTCAATTTGAAAATAATAAATGCTGTTTGTTACTAGAATTTTGGCAAAAAAATGCAATCGCGATTGCATTACAGCTTGAATTTAGTCCTAAAGTACCAGATGAATTTGGGAGTTTAGATCGAGGTGATGACTGACTCAGTTTTTTAAGATTGAAGTAATCAATGATGAGGTCATTTCAAATGATTAATTGGAAAACTTTAGTAATAACGAGTGCTTTAGTTACTTTACCTTTAGGTGCTTACGCTGTTCAATCCCATCAAGAAAATAACATTCAGGAGTCAACTAACATGAGACATTTTGCCCAAAGAAACAACCAAGGAAAAAGAGGCGGTAAGAGTCAAAAGTTCGACAAGCTAATGCAGCAATTAAATCTTACTCCCGAACAGTCTCAGCAAGTAGAGGCAATTCAAGAGGAATCGAGAGAAATAGCTGAAGATTTAGAGCAACAAATGCGATCGCAACGCGAAGATATGAAATCTTTAATGACCAGCGATGCAGAGCAGAAGAGTTACGCACACAACATCAAGAAGCCCAATCATTACACCAGGAATTGGGCAATAATCGCTTTGAAACCATGCTTCGGATACGTGAGGTCTTAACCTCCGAACAACGGGCAGAAATCGCCGAATTGATGGAACAGCATCGAGGAAGACATTCAAATAAAAGGGATGAAGGATAAGGAGTAAGGAACGAGGAAAATTGTTGTGTCAAAAGTTTAAATGTGAAACATTACTTTAAACACAACAAAAGATAATTTTACTCAGTTTTGCCATGCCATGTTTTGTAAAGGATTGCATGAAAGAAAAACATCGTTATACTTGCGCCTATGGATTGCTTGAAGTATTGCCACAATGATTTTAAATAGTCTGCTTGAGTGAATGTATAGGGCGATCGCTCTAATACTAAAATTCAGGAGATATAATTACAAATGTAGTATAAAAACCTTGGAATCAATTAAATTGCTATTCATGTTGAGTAAAAAGAAAGCGATCGCGACTTTGTTCTCCAGTGCTGTACTTTTTTGTTTAAAATCCTGGGGTAGTAAAAGCTTGTTTAAGTTCGGATTATGAATATGATATTTTCTTCAATCGAGTTCCAGAAAAAACATACGATGCAACTTTCGTTGGTCAAATAGAGGTAGAGGAAATTATTGAAGATAGTATGGTGTTGGCTATTTTAAAAGAGAGTGAAACGCATCAGAATAAAGTAGGCAAGAAATTTATTCTTATTCACGATGTTACTTCTTGTGGACCTGATTTGGTTCGAAGTCGGCTGATAATGCTGTTGCGAATGGGAAAGTCAATATCACCTGTTTCTGCGTCATTCCTCAGGTTACGCCTAATATGACGATCACGTTTCGGCATTTGAAACATATATACGATTAGGGTCTTATCTTACTGCTATTCCTTAATATCCTTTTGAATTATCAATTAAAGTATATTTTTTCCATTACAAAGTTTTCTCTAAAAAGATGGCATTTCCATATCTAGGATCTAACTCGTACCCCACAAAGCCAAATTTTGCATAAGCATTTGTCGCAGCTATATTCTTTTCCAATACTTCTAGGGTGATTTTGCAAGCACCTTTTTCCCTAGCGACTTTTTCCACCTCATTTAACAAAAGCTGGCTTATTCCCAATCTCCTGTATTGCTTTATCACAGCTAGATCGTGAATGTTAATCAGAGGCTTGCACTTGAAGGTAGAAAACAAAGTAAAGCAATTAACTAATCCTGCGGGTGCATTATCTACATAACAAAGAATGGAAAAAGTAAAAGGAAGCTTGGCTAATTCTGAAATCAAGTTTTCTTTAACGTAGCTGTTTAACTCTTTACCACCACCTGCCGAATCGAGAGCATACTGGTTTAGTAGGGACAAAATGTCTTCTGCGTGCTTTTGATTGGAATAGTCGGCAACTATCAAATTGGCATTCATATTTATTGTTTCAAGTAACTTTAATTTGTTTTAGCTGCCAGATGTGTCAGAATTAGAATTTTGAAACATTTCATAGTAGGGAATATTTTTTTTCACTGCGTAGTCAGTTTTAGAAGAATAAAAATCACCTTCCTTGTCATGGAAAGCCCAGGTAGTAGGAAATTGAGCGATCGCTCCCATAGTTAGGGGAACACCAGATTCTTTCAAAGCTTTTATACGTCGATGCAATGTGCTTCTGGATAAACCTGTTTCTTCCATTAATTGTTTGTAGCTGTATTTTTTGCCATCAATTTGCATGGGATCCTGAATTCGTTAATTAAATGTGTCATAGTTTTGATTTTGACACATTTAACCGTATCTTGTCTTGAAATATTCTTAATAAGTCTAAAATCATGAAAAGTACACAATTGTCAGAAGATGATATTTGTTTCAAAATTAAAATAATGAAACAAAATAATAGTAAAAAAACACTGTTTTCCTTATTCTTTATCCCTCATCCCTTCTTCCTTAAAATGCCTCTACCCCGTATAAAAGTAGCCAAAGACAAAGCCGAATTAGTCCAGAAATTGCTCGATACAAAAGGAACAACGGGGGCATTTCAGACTTACGCAGACATCATTGCTTTTGCTGCAAGCTTGGGTGCAAAACATCAAAAACGAGTCCCACTAAGCGAAATTTCTCAAAGCGAACCTGCACCGATTAGTTTGGAGGTGTTTATTTCTCGTGGATACGATCGCCTGATTAAATTAATTGCCGTAGCCGACACCCAAGATATTAAAATTTTATCAACGGAAGATGCGATCGCAGAAAATAATCGAGTTCAAATATTTGAAGAATACGCTAATGGCGGTTTAGAAAAATTAAGGAACGAATTGCGTGGTGCGGTTGATTATACCGAAAGACTAGTTTTAATTCTCAATGCAGAAAGATTTGCTCCCAAAACTAACGACGAAGAATTCGATCTCAGTCGGTTTTTGTAAAAGCAGTCAAAGAAATTATCACCTTTTGTATCATTAATTTATTTTTGACACAAAAAAGAGTATCCCTATATACAAATAGTCCTTAAACTAGATTGATTTAGGCAACAAAAATTCATGTTGAAAGAGACTATAAGATATAGCTTATAGCCTCTTTCAAAGATCAAGTTCATAATCTGCAACGATGAAAATAGAATATTTACAGATGTTCAATCAAGACTCTAGTTATCTTTAAGAATTTTTGCCATACCGCCACTAAAACAATTCTTCCTCACAAGCCGTCAATTCTTCGGGTTGTAAACGTTGCTCAAGCTCTATATGAATTCCTAAAGCCTTTTCTTCTATTAAATCCTCAATATAGCCAGCTTGTAATGCTTTGGCTTCAAAAGGACTATCGAAGGGACCAAAATAATAAACGCACTTAGGTACTTTGGTACTTATTTTAAGCCAGTAAGGAACTGGTTCTTTTTTTTTCAGACCAATTAGGTCAAGTAATTTTGTAGCTAACGACATAGTAGACTGTAGTGTTTGAACATAGATAGAGATACTCTGATTTAGTTTAAAAAAATAATTAAATTAAATATAGATTAATATTGTTCGAGTTAAATCTTTAATAAGCAAAAAGAGTTAAAGATACTATTGTAAGTACATTTATGAAACTTTGCGAGAATCAATGATTTGGCATAATTTTTCCAGTCAACACAAGCATTGTGTATCTTAGCGAGATTGTATAAGACTAGAATGAGATTTTCCTAACACGATCCAAAACCAATGTAGTCAATGACATCAAATAAATTAACTCTATTAAAACAAGCTGCAAATGCAAACAGCACTTCCACTGACTTACCAAAATCACCTGAGTTAGTTGAAGCTCTACTTAGTATAGAAAAATCAGCTAAGAAAGAAAAAGTTAGTTATGGTTTTGCCGATTTAATCGGTAGCTGGAATTTACGTTTTATTACTGGCACAAAAAAATCCAGACAAAAGGCAGGTATGGCTATAGGTGCAGGGAGATATATACCTGGATTTATCAAAATTAGGATTACTTACGAAAAAGATAATACTTCTATTAATACTGGTAGAGTGACAAATTGCGTGCGATTTGCCTTCCTCAATTTATCTCTAAGCGGACCAGTTAGATTTATATCTCCCAAAAACATCTTAGCTTTTGACTTTACTAGTCTGACGATGGAGATATTTAGTTGGAAAATTTATGATGGCTATATTAAAAATGGTGCAGTGAGAGATGAAGAGTTTTATCAGACCAAATTGTCTCGTCAGGCGTTTTTTAGCTACTTCCTAATTGAAGAAAATGAGATCGCAGCACGAGGAAAAGGAGGAGGACTGGCTTTATGGGGAAGGGAAGTAAAGAATGAAGGATAAAGAAGGAGGAATAAGCTGTAGGGTGGACAACAATAATTCTATGGACGATTAGAAGTAAGTTTCTGTTGTCGTTGCCCACCAGAAGTATTAGTAATTTAAGGAGTTAGAACAAGGGTTTTGGTGTTTAATTGTTCTAATGTACCAATATTCTCTAAACTAATTTCTTTGCAGGTTCTTTTAATCAGACCACACAAAGCTTTTCCTGGACCGACCTCAATAAGGTTAGTGATTTTTGATTCAGAAAGTTGCAGCATAATTTCTCGCCAACGTACCGATCCTGTCATTTGCTCTGCCAGTCTACGCTTTAGCTCTTGCGGATCTACTGTGGGAGAAGGTTCGACATTCGATAGTACGGGAACTTTGGCATCGTTGAAATCGATTTCATTTAATACAGTTGAAAACTGTGAACTAGCATCTTGCATCAAAGGAGAATGAAATGCACCCCCTACATTGAGCATCATCACTCGTTTAGCCTTGACTTGACCAACAACCTCTTCCACTGCTTCAGGAGTACCAGAGATAACAACTTGTCCTTTGCTGTTGTCGTTAGCCAAAACTACGTTAGAAATCTTTGCTAAAACGGCGGTTAATTCTTCGCGGTCAAACTTCATTAGTGCAGCCATTTTTCCGCCAGCAGCACTATCCATTAATTCTGCACGTTTTTTAACTAATTTAAGTCCTGATTCAAAATCAAAAACTCCTGCTGCGTACAAGGCTACATATTCGCCCAAACTATGACCAGCCACCAGTTGAGGTAAACCAATCCGTTCTGCTAATAAATCGACTAAGATCGATTCAATAACATAAAGAGAAGGCTGAGTATATAGAGTACGAGCCAAAGTTATTTCATCCCCTTGGCAAATATCTAATACAGACCAACCCAGTATTTTTTCCGCAGCTTCAAATCTCGTTTTGGCAGTGGGAATATTTTGTAGATCTACCCCCATTCCTACGACTTGAGAACCTTGTCCTGGAAATACCCATGCTGTTTTTGTCATTGATATAGGATTATATTTTTTTGTGTACTAAAGGTCGCTGATAGTATAAAAAAAGAATTTGCTTAATATTTTGATGTTTTTTTAATAAACAGCTAACGCCCAATTGTCTCATTATTTATACAAATTTGTCGATAAGTTAACATTTGAATGAGTGTGTAGTCAACGTTACACCCCCACATCCGTCATCAACGCCTGGGAAACCACATGGGGGGACGGACGGCAATAAGGCATTCTTTTGCCGCAACTAATGCCAGATACAAGCTCTGGCATCGCGTCCTTAACTATACGCTTTTGTACGTTAAACGCCTTTCGCGGTCAATTAATGGTGTGAATCGTTAGTTTTACTATTGACCTTAGTAATTTGGGATTCGAGAATTCGATTTAACCAACCCCTAAGATATTTACGATTGGCAAACTGTTCATCAGGATCGTTGGTATCTAATGAGTGTGGTGCTAATCCTTGAATAGCAGCAGTGGTTACACAAAACATGGATCTTTGGAAACTTTCGCAAATCTGAATTCTGAGATCGCCTTCCCCTCGAATGCTCTTTGTTTGATAAAGCTGACGTAAATAGTCTGGTAGAAAATGACGCATATCCTGCATTAATAGTGTTGGAGGAATCCCCGCGCCACCAATAGGCAAAGGATCGGCATATAATGCTCCATAATTAAACATCCCAGGATCGTAAGGGATCTCATAAGCTTGAGCGTTATAGGAAACTGTACCTTGAAAGGGAGTACCTCTAAAAAAGATAGCTTCTACATAAGGAACAGCAGTATCAGCCAAAAATGTTAATCCTGCTGATTTGGGAATGATATTGTATTCCTGACCTCTTAGCTTAACTGTATAAGTAATTGGTCTGGCTGCATCAGCAACTAAACCATTCAAAATAAATTTTACTACCTCAGGAATTGATTTTATTTCGCCACGGTCGTAACTATCCGATAGCTCTAAGAAGATGTCGCTCATCACCCGCCAAAACTGACCTAAACCACTATAGTAGGACATCTGGCGCATCTGTTCGGGGCGAAAGTCTTTAAATGCTTTGTGTAGTCCTAACATCAGGGGGTTGTATTTGTGATAAGCCCTAATTAGCTTTTCTGTTTGGGCTGCAAACTCTGGAGTATCTAAATAAGCATCTAAACCACCCCCACCATGCCAAAACATAGATTTCATGCAGTATTCGGCATATTCATAATTAAGGCGATCGTGCCAGAGAAATTTAGCAACTTTACCGCTGTTTACTTCTCCATTAAAGTATTTAAACAAAGGGAATAACTTAAGAAATTGAGTGTCGGCAATATAGCAAAGGTTAATCGAATAGGCATCTAAGACAACACCATAGCTTTTGAGAATGCCGATTACCTCGACCAGATTTTGAGGAGAATCATCAAGAAGGGCATCTCCCCGTTCTAATCTGGCAATATATTCGTCTATTAAATTAGATTTTGAGCGTTTTACAGAAGTGCTAACCATTTGCTTAATTTACTCTACTTACTTATTACTTATTACCTATTACTTACGAGCAATCAGCCTTTCTCTTTAAACCAAGTGACAAACTGCGATCTTTAGCCACCAGTTAAAAGAGCGATCGCCTGTACTTCACTCCAGTGAGTCACCCAATCTGGTTTTATGCCAAAAGCAACAATTAAAAGCAGCAGTACAAAAGCGGGGGCGTGTTCTTTCCATTCCACAGGAGGTAGTTGGGATAAGCTTTCTGTCAGACGACCAAAGAATACTTTATTAATTACTAACAGAAAGTAAACCGCAGTTAAACCAGTTCCCACTAAACACATTAGAGTTGGAATGGGGAAAATAGGAAAACTTCCTCTAAACACCAAAAATTCTGAAATAAAACCCACCATTCCTGGTAATCCAGAGCTAGCCATTACCCCCAAAATCATCAAGCCACCAGTTACAGGAAGACCTCTTTCTGGATTAAGCAAACCCCTCAAGTAATCTACGTCTCGCGAACCAGTTTTCTGGTAAACCATGCCGACAAGTAAGAACAAGAAAGCAGAGATTAATCCATGACTGACCATTTGGAATACCGCAGCGGTCATACTGAGACGAGTAGTTGCACTTACCGCTAAAAGAATGTATGCCATGTGAGAAATTGAAGAATATGCCACCACCTTTTTCATATCCTTTTGTGCGATCGCACAGGAAGCCCCATACAAGGCACTAATACCCGCTAAAATAGCCATCCAGGGAGCGAGATAGACCCAACCTTCAAGGAACAAACCTACGCCAAAACGTAATAAAGCATATGTGCCCAATTTTAATAATACTCCCGCTAGTAATACCGAGATGGGGGTAGAAGCTTCCACATGAGCATCGGGAAGCCAAGTATGAAACGGAAAAATCGGAATTTTGATAAATACACCGACTAGTAGAGGCGCAAGCAACCATAGCTGACTAGTTAAAGGTAAAGTATGCGATCGCAGTATTTCATAGTCAAAGGTAGTCTCTCCAGTTAACCAGACTAACCCTAAGAAAGATGCTAAAACCAAGATGCCCGACAACGCCGTGTATAGTAGAAACTTCATTGCCGCATAACCCCTTCTTGCTCCCCCCCAAATAGCGATTAAGAAATACAGAGGCACAATCTCTAGCTCGTAAAACAAGAAAAAGAGTAGTAAGTCTTGAGCCAAAAATGCTCCAACTGCTCCTGCACTAAGTAGAAACAGCATGGAATAGTATAGTTTCGGTCTTTCAATGGTCGGACTGCTAGCAAAGATTGCAATCAAAGTCAAAAGACTGTTTAGCAATACTAGAGGAAAAGAAAGACCATCCATTCCGATGTGATAGTTTAAGCCAATCCATTCAATCCAAGGTATATTTTCAGCAAACTGGATACCTTCCTGTTGAAAATTGAACTGCAAGCTAAGAGTAATGTTGATGGCTAATACGATAGCTGCCGATACTATGGCAAAACTGCGGGTGTTTTTACCTGATAGTGGTGTAAGACCAATAATGGCTGCACTCACTAAAGGTATGAGAATTAGGGCACTGAGCATAATGTAAGGGTTAAAGAGCGGAAATTTTAAAAATTCAAATCAATTAAAGTACTTCATCAGCAATTACATAATCGATGACCAATAACTAGTCACCATTGACCACTGACCATTGAGCATCGTCCACAACAATAAGCCCATGCCAACTACGATTGTGGCGATGTAGAACTGCGACTGTCCTGTAGCGTTGTATTTGAGAGCATTACTGCCAAAAATTGTCGCTAAACTGACTAAGTTTACTGCTCCATCAACTACATAACGATCTATCCAAGAGGTAAACTTCGCTAAGTTAGAAACCGCAGCAATAACCGTAACTTCGTAAAGTTTTTCAATATAGAAATCGTAAGCTAACAAATCCTGGACAAACCTAACTGTAATGTTGCTAGATCTTGCCCATGCTTTGCGTACTTTTCTTACTGAGCCAATTATGCAACCCAAAACACCAGAGCCGATCAATAAAGGCATAGCATACTGATTAACTAATTCAGGCTGGTCTAAAGCTAATGGAGTGTTGGGACTCAACCATAGAGGCCATTGTATAGGAGCAAAAGCAGCAATCAAGGTCACTATCATCAAAGACACCATTGGTACTGACATTAGCCAAGGTGCTTCAGGAGAGCGACGAGTTTTGACTTGAGGCTTACCAAGAAAAATGACCCTAAATAGCCTAGTTAGATTTATTGCCGAAAAAACATTAACAAACATAACGATCGCCAGCAGCCACCAATCAACGTCCCACGCTCCACTAAACCAACGCTGATAAGTCCAAAATGTTCCTAAAGGGGTGAATGAAAGCAATCCTGCTGAACCAACCAGAAAAGACAGGCTAGTGGCTGGCATCCTCGACCACAAACCACCCATTTCAGTAACGTTTTGGTTGCTAGTGGTCAAAATAACTGACCCAGCGCTCATGAAAAGTAGTGCTTTAGCGATCGCATGACTAAATAGTAATAAAAAGGCGATATCAACCTGTCTTAGACCAACGGCGATAAACACCAATCCCATATAGGCACTAGTGGAGTGAGATAAAGCCCGTTTAATATCTATCTGGGCGATCGCCATCAAAGATGTTCCGATGGCTGTAATTGCACCTATTAAAATTAGTGCGTTGGCAGAAATCGGAGAAAGGGTGGTAGCTGGCTCTAATTTAATTAATACATAAGCCCCCGCAGAAACCACAATTGAGTTTCTCATAATTCCTGCTGGATTAGGACCTTCCATCGCCTCATCCAACCACAGATTAAGAGGAAACTGAGCGCATTTACCAATTGGTCCAGCAATTAGAGCTAAACCCAAAAAAGCAGCTGTAGTGGAATCTAACTGATGTACCGATACCCAACTTTCTAACTGAGAAAAACTGAGTCCCTCTCCATAAGTAGAAAGGGCAACTATACCCATAAGCAAAGCAATATCACCGATTCTTTTAGTGAGAAAGGCATCTCTAGCAGCCGTTACCACCAATGGTTGAGCGTACCAAAAACCAACCAAAAGGTAAGTAGATAAAGTTAAAGCTTCCAATAAACAATAGCTTAAGAGCAGTCCGTCACTCAAAGCCAAACCTGCCAATGCTGCTTCAAAAAACCCCATCAGAGCGAAAAAGCGAGCCAAAGACCAGTCTTTCTCCATGTATCCTAAAGCATAAATCTGTACGAGTAGACTAATGCCCGTTACTAACTCTAATGCTCCAAAACTTACTGGAGACAGCTCAATCGACAAGATTAAATCTAGATCTGCAACCTGCAACCAATGAAAAACGAACTTTTGTGCTGGTCTTGTCCAGACGAGGTTAAATATAATCGAGCAATGAATAAACCCTACGACACTCATCAATATGTTGATGTATGCTGCGGGTCGAGGTCCAGTCTTACGAATCAGACCTAGTGACCAAGGCAAAGTGATGAGCGCACCCACCAAACTATATACGGGTATTATCCAAGAATAATTTACTAAAAAGTCAGTCATCAAAACTGTTTGGGAACTTCCAAAGCCAAAATTTATAGTTGTTGTCTATGCCGATCAGCCTAATTTTCGAGCGTCAAGCTAATCGCTACTTCTTATCTTCTTAAAACCCTATCTTAACAGCGATCGTGCATCCAAATACTATTAAAATTACACTCAACAAAATCCCGATTTGCGACAAGCAATACATTGAAAAATCTATTTTATATATTATCCACACCGTAATTAGCTTGAATGATTTTCTGGTTATTGCCCTCCTATTACTAAGGATGGTTAAATATGTTGAGGAGCTATTTATGTCATCTACATTCTGCTGAATTTTGCCATTGCTTGGGATATATCAAGATTGCTCGAGCAAAAAAAGGTATCTATTTATATTTTTTAAAAGTATTTATTTTTGAGGCAAAGTGTGCATTGACATTTTTGATGAGATCGTGACCGAATAAAGTTTTAGCCTTAGAGGATAGTCAGTAAAAGCATCAGCCTTTCCCAAATTAGTCCATAGCAATTTATACCTAGTCCAAAAAAATACCAGTAATTATAAACAAATTATAAATAAGTATTTTGGCTCGGAATCGAGCAAATCGAAAAGCAGAAGGAAAAAACTTTTTGCCAACAGGTATTAATTCTTATTAACAATCAAATTAAAAAATATAATCATGTTTTATGTTGTCAAAGGAGTCAAGGTTATTTATGCTTGATAATGGATGGTAAATTAGCAAGTGCCAAACATTTTTAACCAAATTATTTTGATATGGCAGTTAAATCGGTCATATATAACAATCTTGGTAAGAAATAAGAGAACTCATAATTTAATCTGAGTCTGAAATACAGATAAAGGCGATCGCGCTGGGCAAAACAGATAGAAAAGTTAAACAAATTTGATTCGGTATAACTCTTCTTTTTAAAATAGCTGCTGATTTCGGGAAACCGAATATAGATAGCCATTTTCGCTTAAAATAGAGCGGTTAACTGCTAGTGTCCCTGGATATTTCAGCCTCAAAATCAAACAACAGTTAATTAATTAATCATAAATTGGCTCAAGAACGCCAGTTGTAAAGGAGTAAGAATATGTCAATTGCAGTCGGAATGATTGAAACCCTAGGTTTTCCTGCGGTAGTAGAAGCAGCAGATGCCATGGTAAAAGCAGCTCGTGTCACTTTAGTAGGATACGAAAAAATTGGAACAGGTCGTGTAACAGTAATCGTTCGTGGTGATGTATCAGAAGTACAGGCTTCGGTTGCTGCTGGTACAGAAAACGTAACTAGAGTAAACGGTGGTCAGGTTCTTTCCACCCACATCATTGCTCGTCCTCACGAAAACCTAGAATATGTTTTACCTATTCGCTACACCGAAGAAGTAGAACAGTTTCGCACCTATTAAGAATTCTTGAAGAAAACTAACCCTTAGTTTTTTCAACCTCATCACCTAACAGATAATTCAGGAGTAAGAATATGTCAATTGCAGTCGGAATGATTGAAACCCTAGGTTTTCCTGCGGTAGTAGAAGCAGCAGATGCCATGGTAAAAGCAGCTCGTGTCACTTTAGTAGGATACGAAAAAATTGGAACAGGTCGTGTAACGGTAATCGTTCGTGGTGACGTATCGGAAGTACAGGCTTCGGTTTCTGCTGGTACAGAAAACGTAGCTAGAGTAAACGGTGGTCAGGTTCTTTCCACCCACATCATTGCTCGTCCCCACGAAAACCTAGAATATGTTTTACCTATTCGCTACACCGAAGCCGTAGAACAGTTCCGCGAAAGTGTAAATCCTCGTCCTCTAAGAAGACCATAGGTTTAGTTTAGGCAGTATGGTATGCAAATAGCCCAAGTTCGTGGGACTGTAGTTAGCACTCACAAAGTCCCCAGCATGAGAGGAATAAAGTTGCTTTTGGTTCAATACATAGATGAACAGGGGGAACTATTGCCTGAATATGAAGTAGCTGGGGATCTAATTGGTGCAGGTGTTAGTGAGTGGGTATTGGTCAGTCGAGGTAGCGCAGCACGTATTGAAGCTGGTCAAGAATCTAAGCCATTAGACGCTACGGTGGTCGGTATCATTGATACGGTCAATGTAGAGCGAAATTCTCTCTACAGCAAAAAAGAAGCCGAACGTTTGTTATAAAGCCTTTGGCAATAGCATACGCTACTCAAATGTCAGAAAACATAGCCTAATTTAAATGAGTTAAACAGATGGTTGAGTTAATTTAGGAGGAATTGAAACAATGGTAGTCCGCACAAACGCGGCTCCCCCTACTCCGTGGTCAAATGATTTGGCAACCCCAAAGGTAGATAGTAGTGCCTATGTGCATTCCTTCTCCAGATTGATTGGAGACGTGAGGGTGGGAGCAAATGTGTTCATTGCTCCTGGTAGCTCCATAAGAGCCGATGAAGGAACACCTTTTTACATTGGAGAAAGCAGCAACATTCAAGATGGAGTTGTCATTCATGGTCTGGAAAAGGGAAGAGTAGTCGGTGACGATAGCAAAGAGTATTCTATCTGGATTGGCAAGAATACCTGTATTACCCATATGGCACTGATTCATGGTCCAGCATACATCGGTGACGAATGCTTTATTGGTTTTCGTTCTACGGTATTTAATGCCAAAGTAGGAGATGGTTGCATCGTCATGATGCACGCTCTAATTCAAGACGTGGAAATTCCTCCAGGAAAATATGTTCCTTCAGGAGCAGTGATTGTCAATCAGCAACAGGCAGAACGTTTGCCAGATGTGATAGATAGCGATCGCTCTTTTGCGAGCCATGTTGTCGAAATTAACGAAGCTCTTTTGGCTGGTTATCGTTGTGCAGATGACGATGCCTGTATCAACCCTAAAGCACGCAATGCCCGCAAACGAAATGAAGCAGATAAGAATCTGACTTTAGATATTGATAATAAGAATGATTATATAAATTCAGAAGGGAATATGAGTTTAAGTTCAGATATTAGAACAAGCGTACGATCGCTATTGGCGCAAGGCTGCATCATCAGCACTGAACACGCTAACCGCCGTCGTTATAAAACGAAATCCTGGCTAACAGGAGAAAAAATTGAAAGCCGTAACGAAGGTCATGTAACGGCTGAATTAGAATCTGTTCTTCGTGAATACCAAGGAGAATACGTTAGGCTAATTGGGGTAGACCCCAGAGCTAAAAGAAGAGTGATCGAAATGGTCGTTCAGCGTCCAGAAGACACTCCAGGAGAAGGAACAGTTAGAAACGTAGCAAATCATAATCGCGGTCGCGGTCGTGGTGGTAGGAGTCGTTCTAGCTCCAACAGCCATAGTGGCAGCAATGGTCTGGCTAATGATGTTGCTTCTCAAATCGAAAGCTTAGTTTCTCAAGGCTGTGGCATTGGAATTGAACGAGCCAGTAAACGTCGTTTCAAAACCAAATCTTGGCTAACTGTAGGACAGGTTGACGGCAGCAGCAGCAAAGTATTTGGTGCTATTGAACAAGCGATGTCAGAAAACCCCAACGAATACGTTCGCGTAGTTGGTGTTGATAACAATGCCAAACGTAGAATGGCTGAAATCATCGTCCAGCGTCCTGGAGAAAAGCAGCCAGTACAGGCTGCGAGAAATTGGCATTCTGGCAGTAGCAGTAGTAACGGTAATGGTAATGGTAATTTGAGCGGAGATGTTGCTTCTCAAATCGAAAGCTTAGTTTCTCAAGGCTGTGGCATTGGAATTGAACGAGCCAGTAAACGTCGTTTCAAAACCAAATCTTGGCTAACTGTAGGACAGGTTGACGGCAGCAGCAGCAAAGTATTTGGTGCTATTGAACAAGCGATGTCAGAAAACCCCAACGAATACGTTCGCGTAGTTGGTGTTGATAACAATGCCAAACGTAGAATGGCTGAAATCATCGTCCAGCGTCCTGGAGAAAAGCAGCCAGTACAGGCTACAAGAAATTGGAATTCTGGCAGTGGCAGCAGTAACGGTAGCTATAGTTCTAGCTACAGCAATGGCAATGGTGGCGGTAGCTCATTAGGAGCAAAAGTTATTCAAGAAATTCGTTCCTTGTTAGCTGCTGGTTTTAAAATTGGCTCAGAACATACTAGCAAGCGTCGTTTTAAAACTAAATCTTGGGAAACCTGTTCTCCTATTGACAGCAACCGCGAATCAGAAGTAATTTCTGCATTGGAAGATTGTTTGGCAGAACACAGTGGCGAATATGTTCGTTTGTTGGGTATTGATACTGAAGCCAAACGCCGAGTGGCGGAAACTATTATTCAGCGACCAGAAGATAGTTCCAAAAGCAATGGCAACGGAAATGGCAATGGTCACGGCAACAAAAATGTCCAGGATAGAGGCTACTTTGTAGCTGATTACACCAATGACGACAGTAAAAATCGTCGTCCCGCTCACTATAATGACTTTAGCCAAAAACAACTTAGCGATGAAGCTGTTCAAGAGGTTCGCTCTTTGCTAGCTGCTGGCTATAAAATTGGCACAGAACACGCCGATAAAAGACGCTTTAAAACCAAATCTTGGAAAAGCTGCGCTACTATCGATAGTCGTCATGAGTTAGACGTAGTGGCATCTTTAAAAGTATGTTTAGCCGAACATTCGGGTGAATATGTTCGTTTATTGGGAATCGATCCCAAGAGCAAGAGAAGAGTAGCGGAAACTATTATTCAACGACCATAAACGGACATTTAATAGGTTGCGTTCATTTTTATGCGAGACAAAGGAACGGTTATACGCCTAATGCTTAGTTGTAACGACTGTTCCTGCGCCCATCATCAAATAAGATCCCAATGATTTACTTACCACCTCCGCAACCTGTTTTAAATAAAGATATTCGTATCAGTGGAGATGTTGAAATTCATCCAACCGCATCGCTAGCACCAGGAGTGATCTTACAAGCTGCCCAAGATAGCCGTATTGTAATTGGTGCTGATGTCTGCATTGGTATGGGAGCAATTATTAATGCCAGTCAGGATTCGATTGAAATAGGCAGTGGAGCTATTTTAGGTTCTGGAGTTTTGATTATTGGTGGGTGCAAAATTGGTAACAATGCCTGTATTGGGACAGCGGTTACTATTTTTCAAACAGATGTTGAAGCCATGACGGTGATCGAACCTGGTTCGGTTTTGGGTGATGCTTCTCGCAAAGTTAAGATTGAACAGCCTCAGAAAAACAAAGCCGCTAGTTCACCGCCACCAAAACAAGCTAGCAAAACTAAGCAAAGTAGAGTAGGAAGTAATGGTTATTACAGTCCTAAATCTCAGGTCAATCAAACCCCAACAAAAAATATTAATCAAGAAGCTAGTACGCCCAACACTCCTTCAGTAGAAACAGAAGCTGCTCCTCCAGTCAAAAGTAATAAAGATTCTGTGGTAGGACAAGTCTATGTTAATCAGCTTTTAGTAACTTTATTTCCCCACAGCCAAGATTTTGATTCTAAAGCAAAAAAGTTACAATAATTATCTTTAAAAAACTGTATTTAAACCGTATTTTCTCTTTAGGTCATAAAATATAGCTAAATTTATAACTTAACTTAAAAATGCTTTTCTCAGATCGATGTGTAGTTAGCTACATATCAATTTTTTGCGTTTTATTAAATGTTAATAAAGCAGCTAATTGCTTGAATAACATAGCTCTTGAGTCAAAAGTATATAAAGAGATAACTGCCTTATATTTATTCTCAAATAAGTAAATATACTTAAAATAATCATCAATAAAGTGAATGTAAAAGTAGTAATTACTAAAGGTAATAAAGAAAATATTAATAATTCTTAATCCTTGTGATGTAAATAATAAATATTGATTAGCTAAACTAATGTATTCTAAAAAATAATCCAATCAAACTTAGGTTGAAAATCCTCAGAAAAGATTAACATCCGTGATATTGTAATAACATAAGAAATTGCGAAAAGAAGTAGCTAATATTGCTATTTAAAGCAAACGATTTTTTAGCATCGCGAGATATCTTTCTACTGATTTTTTTAACGGTATTTAGAGTCGGCAAGACAAAATGGCTCTAAAAGAAAGTAAAAATTAAGCGTTTTATTTATGGAGGAATGACCGAACATGGCAACTAAAACAGGTGCTGGATTTAAGGCTGGCGTACAAGACTATCGCCTAACTTATTACACCCCAGACTACACTCCCAAGGATACAGACCTATTGGCTTGTTTCCGTATGACTCCTCAGCCTGGTGTACCAGCAGAAGAATGTGCTGCTGCGGTGGCTGCTGAATCATCTACTGGTACTTGGACTACAGTATGGACTGATGGTTTGACTGACCTAGACCGTTATAAAGGTCGTTGTTACGAAGTTGAACCCGTTCCTGGTGAAGACAATCAGTATTTCTGTTTTGTCGCTTATCCTATGGATTTGTTTGAAGAGGGTTCTGTAACTAACATTCTTACTTCTTTAGTAGGTAACGTATTTGGTTTTAAGGCTCTACGTGCATTGCGTCTAGAAGACATACGTTTTCCTGTAGCTTTATTAAAGACTTTCCAAGGACCTCCTCACGGTATCACCGTAGAAAGAGATTTATTAAACAAGTATGGTCGTCCTTTATTGGGTTGTACAATTAAGCCCAAATTAGGTCTGTCTGCTAAAAACTACGGTCGTGCAGTTTACGAAGTTCTCCGTGGTGGTTTAGATTTCACCAAAGATGACGAAAACATTAACTCACAGCCTTTCATGCGCTGGCGCGATCGCTTTTTGTTCGTACAAGAAGCAATTGAGAAGTCTCAAGCAGAAACTAATGAGATGAAAGGTCACTACCTTAACGTGACTGCTGCAACTTGCGAAGACATGATGGAGCGTGCTGAATTCGCTAAAGAAATCGGTACTCCCATTGTCATGCACGATTTCTTGACTGGTGGTTTTACTGCTAACACTACCCTAGCTAAATGGTGTCGTAAAAATGGCGTGCTACTACATATTCACCGTGCAATGCACGCTGTAATTGACCGTCAAAGAAATCACGGTATTCACTTTCGCGTATTAGCTAAGTGTTTGCGTCTATCTGGTGGCGACCACTTACACTCTGGTACTGTTGTAGGTAAACTTGAGGGTGAGCGAGATATCACTCTAGGTTTTGTTGACCAAATGCGTGAAGACTATGTAGAAGAAGATCGCTCTCGCGGTAACTTCTTCACTCAAGACTGGGCTTCTCTTCCTGGTGTAATGCCCGTCGCTTCTGGTGGTATCCACGTATGGCATATGCCCGCACTAGTAGAAATCTTCGGCGACGATTCTTGTCTACAGTTTGGTGGTGGTACTTTAGGACACCCTTGGGGTAATGCTCCTGGTGCAACTGCTAACCGTGTAGCGTTAGAAGCTTGTGTTCAAGCTCGTAACGAAGGACGCAACCTGGCTCGTGAAGGTAACGATGTTATCCGCGAAGCTTGTCGCTGGAGTCCCGAACTTGCAGCAGCTTGTGAACTTTGGAAAGAAATCAAGTTCGAGTTCGACGCAGTAGATACTCTATAAAAAGCGCAAATAGTTATTTGCGAACAGCAGATAGTTAAGTCTGGGATTAAAAATAAGTCATCAGATCCTAATTTTAGATCCCAGAATAGCTATAACTGAACTAAATGCAACCAAAAGATATTGCAAAAGACACGGCAAAAGTTGTCCAAAATTATCTAACCTATAAAGCGGTAATGTTAGTGATAGATCAGCTAGCAGAAACTAACCCAGCAGAAGCTATTTGGCTTCGACAATATTCTTCGGGTGGGAAGTTGCGCGATGCGGAATCCTATCTTGAAGAAATCATGTCCGAACCAAGGGGGAAAGAGTTAGCAATGCGTATCATGACTGTCCGCGACAGCATGGCAGAGCAGACTCTGGAATTTTTACCAGAGATGGTTACTTCTGATATTAAGAAAGATAATTTAGTTCATCGTCGTAGTCTTTTGGAACGTCTTACCCGATCGCACTCAGACGAAATTTCTAGTTCATCTTTGGATAGCTTAGAAGGTTCATCTGAAACTGAAGAATCTCCCGATTAAAATAAATATAAGGAAAGATAAACCATGAAAACTTTACCTAAAGAGCGTCGTTACGAAACCTTTTCATACTTACCACCTTTAACCGATCAGCAAATCGCTAAACAAATCGATTTCATGATCGACCAAGGTTACATTCCTGGTATTGAATTTGAGAAAGATCCCGATCCTACTTTACACCACTGGACTCTATGGAAGCTACCTTTATTTGATGCTCGTAGCTCTCAAGATGTATTGAATGAAGTACGTGAATGTCGTTCTGAATATTCTGATTGTTATATTCGTGTTGTTGGATTTGACAACATCAAACAATGTCAAACTGTAAGTTTTATTGTTTACAAACCCAACGCTCAAAACAGCCGTTTCTAAACAGTAAATTTATTTAGCCAGATACACCTGTATGTGGTTTTAATTTAAATAATTAGAGGAGATGAATGTAGAGAAAATTCTATGTTCATCTCTTTTTAATTTTTAGAACAATATCAGTTAATAAGATTCAAGTATCAGTTTTTTTATAGCGAAACGTTTTACAATGGTTTACTTCGCAATACATATTAAATAATGGTAGATTTAAACCCCAGTGCCAGCTTCAGCCTAAAGATTGAGTTAGAAATTCCCAACCGCCCTGGGGCATTAGCCTCAATTATGAGTACGGTCGCTTCTGTTGGTGGTAGCTTAGGAGATATTGTCCTACTGCAACGCAATCTTAAATATACTCATCGAGAATTAACGATTGATGCTTCTAGTACCGAACAGGGAGACAAGATAATTGAAGCAATCAAAAGCTTGCCTAAAGTAAAAGTAATCAGCTACGACGATCGCACTTTTGCTATTCATCAAGGGGGAAAAATTAGCGTTGAAAGCAAACTTCCTCTCCATTCTCAATCAGATTTAGCAATGGCATATACCCCTGGGGTGGGTAGAATTTGTAGAGCGATCGCTCAAGATCCCGAACAAGTTTACAATTTAACTATCAAAGGTAATACCGTAGCGGTAGTAACCGATGGTAGTGCAGTATTAGGGCTAGGTAATTTGGGTGCAGAAGCTTCTTTGCCTGTAATGGAAGGAAAAGCACTGTTATTTAAAAAATTTGCAGGAATTGATGCTTTCCCTATTGCCTTAGATACTCAAGATACGGAAGAAATAATCAAGGCAGTCAAGCAAATTGCTCCCGTATTTGGCGGGGTAAATCTAGAAGATATTACCGCACCGCGCTGCTTTGAAATAGAAAAAAGATTGAGACAAGAGCTAGATATCCCTGTATTTCACGACGATCAACACGGTACTGCTATTGTTGTGCTGGCAGCGTTGTATAATGCGCTTAAATTAATTGGTAAAGATATCGCTGAAATCAAAATTGCGCTCAATGGTGCGGGGGCTGCGGGAATTGCGATCGCTTTACTTTTAAGAAAAGCAGGAGCGAATAATATTGTGATTTGTGACTCCAAAGGAATTATCTCTACTAAAAGAGATGATTTAAACCCCAACAAGCAAGAATTTGCTGTAGACTCTAGCGGTAGCTTGGCAGATGCGATGAAAAATGCAGATGTATTTTTAGGGGTAAGTGCGCCAGGAGTTGTCACTCCAGAAATGGTGCATACAATGGCAGAGCAACCGATTGTATTTGCTATGGCAAACCCCATACCCGAAATTCAGCCCGAACTAATTTACGATAACGTAGCAGTAATGGCAACGGGACGCAGTGATTATCCCAACCAAATAAATAATGTGTTAGCCTTTCCTGGAGTTTTCCGTGGCGCATTAGATTGTCGAGCGACCGTAATTACAACTAATATGTACCTTGAAGCTGCCAAAGCGATCGCAAATTTAGTTGATGATGAAGATTTAGATCGAGAACATATAATTCCTTCTGTTTTCGACTCTAGAGTAGCTAATACCGTAGCTCAGGCTGTATGTTTCGCTGCTAAACAAGATAATGTGGCACAAAAAACAATAGCTGACAAATGAAACAATAGTTATTGACTATAATTATGGATGAAATTGAAATTCCAGAGGCGATAAGAGAAGATATTGAATTACCTAAAAAATCTACTTTAGCTTTATCTTTGCCAATAATTGGCATTGTATTTTGTCTGGGAATAGTAGGTTTGCTATCAATATTTTTCCTATTTCCCAAGCCCAAAACTGTTCCCCAAACAGTCGAGCAACCCACAACAAAACCCGTGCCTTCAAAGCCGAAGTC
Source organism: uncultured cyanobacterium (assembly GCA_963799375.1). GTDB lineage: Bacteria > Cyanobacteriota > Cyanobacteriia > Cyanobacteriales > Xenococcaceae > Waterburya. The sequence continues at coordinate 255,471 of CAWCWY010000019.1, read as the reverse complement.
TCAGGGAAACAAACCCCGAGCAGTAAAACCTCTCCAGGAGGCATCGGTCGCAAAACCAAGCAGAGGGGACTTACTAGGACATTTGCCTTATGATGTAGCACCTCAGTCATCGTTAGAAGCAATTACTGCTGATGCCAGACTGACTATGCGCTCGGCTGCTGCTAATAAATTCAAACAAATGCAGGCTGATGCTAGAGCAGCAGGGATAATACTAATACCGATTTCTGCTTTTCGTACTGCCAAAGCCCAAGAACAACTCTTTTTTAGTGTCAAAGAACAAAGAGTTCAAGATGCAGCCAAAAGAGCCGAAGTAAGCGCGCCTCCTGGTTATAGCGAACATCATACAGGTTATGCGGTTGATATTGGAGATGGCAATGCCCCTGCTACCAACCTAGAAACTAATTTTGCCGAAACGAAAGCATTTGCTTGGCTAGAAGAAAACGCCTTAAAATATAGTTTTGAACTATCCTTCCCTCCTGATAACGAGCAGGGAGTTAGTTACGAACCTTGGCACTGGCGTTTTGTAGGCGATCGCAATAGTCTTGAAACGTTTTATAAAGTTAGAAATTGAGAATTACGCAGTAAAATAATTTACAGAGTAAAAGCTAACAGCTAACAGCTAACAGCTAACACAATGACTAACTTTGAAGTAGAAAAACAAGAATGGTGGGTAGAGAGATGGTTGGATTTACTAAACTCCTATCGCTTTAAAAAACGCTTAGAAAGGGGGCGTAGTTACGCTAGGGAAGGAAATGTCTTAACCATAGATTTTGCCGACTCTAAAGCCAAAGCAACGGTACAAGGAAGTGATGCCGAACCTTATCGGGTATCTATTTCTTTAGATTCCTTTAGCAAAGAAGACTGGAATTTTGCGATCGCAAAAATGTCAGAAAAGGCAGTATTTTCAGCTCAACTACTAGCGGGGGAAATGCCAGAAAGCATCGAAGCGGTATTCACTCAAAGTGGATTAAGCCTATTTCCTTTCACTCTCAACGAGGTACGCTCTCGCTGTAGCTGCCCTGATAAAGCCAATCCCTGTAAGCATATTGCAGCAGTATACTATCGATTAGGCGATCGCTTTAGTGAAGATCCTTTTATTATTTTTCAGTTAAGAGGACGAACTAAAAACCAAATTATCGAACGTTTACGTCAGATTCGCAGTCAGAAAGCAGTGGCTAATCCTGCCATTCAAGCTGAAGCAAAGGCTATTATAGACTCTGTAAAAACTTCCATAAAAGATACTACTGAAGCCCCCAAAGGCTTTTGGCAATATGATGAACCATTAGAATCTAGCCTAGTGGCAATAGTTCCCCCCGCAGAACAAAAAACAGTCCTAGATATCTTGGGTAAAATGCCCTTACCTCCTGCTGAAGCTGAAGCGGTTCAACAATATTTGCAAGAAGTATACCAAACAACAGGGCAGCAGGCATTAATGTCGGCACTAAACAGATCGTCTTAATTAACTGTTTGTGACTGATTTTCTACTGATTTTTCTTTGACACCTTCATACCAAGCCATTAGAGGAGAAGCACTAATACCGTGAGCAATAACCGACAGCACCACTACCGTATAGGTAATCCAAGCAATTTGTTCAGCGGTATCTCCTTTGACTCCTTCACCCAAAGCATAAGTTAAATAATAGATTGAACCCAAACCTTTGATGCCAAACCAGCCCATAAGGCTGCGAGTAGTTTTGGGTAAATTCCCGCCTAACATAGCCAGCCAAACTCCAAAAGGGCGAATAAACAAAAATAATATTCCTGCAATTAACAAAGACTGTCCCGCATATTTAAGCATGGGATCGACCAGTAAAACAGTACCTAAAATAACGATCGCCGTTACTTCCAAAAGCTTTTCAATTCGCTCGGTAAACTCTAGCTGCGCCATACGTTTATCTTGTTGAGAAAAATAACTACGCTGCACCACATAGCCAGCTACGAATACTGCCAAAAATCCATAGCCATTAACCAATTCAGTCAAAGAATAAGTCAGCAAAATAAGACTTAGGGCAACAAAATCTTCCATTAATTCATCAGCAGAACGTCGCTTTTGCAAAGTGCGATCGATCCAGATTACAGTTTTGGCTACGATGATTCCCATTACGATACCTGAAGCGATCGCCCAAAGCAAATCAATTCCTACCCAACTGGCAAACCAATTGTCCCAGTTAGAATCCTTGAATCCATATATCCCAAAATAGACAAAGGGAAATGCTAGAGAGTCATTCAATCCACCTTCTGAGGTCAATGCGAAGCGTAACTCATCCTTATCTTCCACATGGTCTAGCTGTACTTCTGAAGCTAATACGGGATCGGTAGGTGCGAGGATTGCCCCCAGCAACACCGCAGCACCCCAATCCATGCCTAAAATATAATGTGCGATCGCAGCCAAGGCAAAAATAGAAATTGGCATCAAAAAGCCAATCAATCTGATGGTAGACTGCCATGCCCAAAGCTTAAGAGGACGATTGATTTTAAGTCCACAGCCAAATACAGATACAATCACCACAAATTCAGTCAATCTTTCCAAAAATTGCGTATCTGGTTTGATTTTAATTAAATTCAAGCCATAAGAACCCAAAAGAATCCCAACTGCTAAATATATCAGAGCATAAGAAAGAGGCAGGCGTTTAATCCAACCTGAACCCAAAGTTACACCCAACAACAGTAATCCAATAACTAAAAGGTTGAGAATATAAGTGTTCATTATTGTTTTTTTATTTAAGCTGTTTTAGGCTATCTCAGTTGCCCTAGAACTTAAATCTATTAATAGTGGGATTAGGCTAACTTTTAATTTTTATTCCCAATAAAAAAGGGAATGAATTACTAATAATTCATTCCCTTTCATTTATTTAGATTTAATTGACTTAGAAAACAAATATAGTATCTGTTCTCTAAACTAGCCTTTACATTAAGCCTAGTTGTCCTAGAATTCCTTGACCAGTTGCCATTTCTACTGCTACAGCAGAAACAAATCCAATCATAGCCAAACGTCCATTCCATAGTTCAGCAAATCTAGTGAAGCCTAATTTTGTTTCGGGTGCTGGGTTTTGCATTGAGTTACCTTGTTGAATTGTATTATTTATAATTACTACACACAACTTAACAAAGCATCACCTGGGCTTAACTCTGTCGTTAGATAGAACTGATATAGTTGTACTGAGACAGAAAAGTATATCTTTAGTTGCAACCAAAATTAATAATCGACCGAGAATAAGCCCGCCTAAAACTATAGTTAGCTTTTATTGGTTAAATTATCCAACAAAAGCTTTTTGCTATTAGACATTTCGCTATCGGATTTTGCTTCTTGAGCTATTTGCTTGAGCTTTTCGCTGGCTTTAGTTTGAGCATTATCCAACAGGCGATCGCCATTTTCTGACTGACCAAACTGTTCTTTTGCCCCCGTATCTTGGACAATCCTCTCAGCAGCTTGTTCAATAGCATCAATAGTATTGGGTCGAACATTTTCTGCTAAGGCTGAATTGGGCATAATTGCGATCGCGCCAGTCAAAAATACGCTCAATAAAAAAGTGCCTATTTTCGACATCATGTTTGTAGTGATTTTCATATTTTTATTATCTAGCTAGTAGCGAAAGAAGTATAGTTTTGCTGCTGTTTCGCTATTTCCTGTAGCTGAAGTACTCTATCTTCCGTAGACGGATGAGTACGAAATAAAGACTGCAAACCTCCTCCAGAAAAAGGATTTATAATAAGTACTGGTTCAAAAGCAGGGTTGCCATTCATCGGCACTTCTTTACCAATAGATTCAAGTTTTTGTAGTGCGCTAGCCAAGGCTAAAGGATTACCTGTAATTTCGGCTGCACCACTGTCGGCAGAAAATTCGCGGGTACGAGAGATCGCCATTTGTATTAGTGATGCAGAAATAGGTGCCAAAACAGCCAAAATCAAAACCCCTAAAGGATTACCTCCTTGACGATTATCACGATTAACTGGACCATACATCGTGCCAAAGGTTAGCATTCTGCCGAGGAATGTAACCGCACCACCAAGAGTACCTGCCACAGCTTGAGTGAGAGTATCGCGGTTTTTAATATGGGTTAATTCGTGAGCAATCACTCCACTCAACTCTTCCTTGCTCAAAAGCTTTACAATTCCCTGAGTTACCGCTACCGCAGCATGATTGGGATCTCTACCAGTAGCAAAAGCGTTGGGGGTTTGGGTGGGAACAATATATAGCTTAGGCATGGGTAAGTCTGCCTTTTGAGTCAAATCTGCCACCAGATTGTATAGTTCAGGCATTTGCTCTTTATTCACGGGTTGAGCCTTATATGCAGCCAATGCAGCCTTATCAGAATAAAACCAAGAGCCAAAACTGCTAATAGCAGCGAAGACTAAACCAATGATTGCTCCTTGTTCAGTACCAGTTGCCCAATAGCCACCCAAGACTAATATGCCACTTAATAGTCCCAACAAAGCAGCCGTTTTAATTTGATTACCTCTAAACATGAGATTTATTAGAATTCAATATGTCAAAAATTTCTTGATGAGACATATTAAATCGTAATTACTCTCTAAATGTATCTTGCTTAAGCAATATAAATGCTTATTTGATTCAAAAACATTAATTGAATAAGGTAAACTAAAGCAAATGATTGAGTAAGTTTAAAGATTGGCAAAACAGCGGTTAGACACACTTTTAGTAAGTCTTGAACTTTGCGATTCTCGGGCATTGGCACAACGTTTAATCAGAGCAGGGAAAGTCAAGGTCAACCAAGAAATTGTTGACAAGCCAGGGACAGAAGTAAAGACGACGGCTCAAATTGAAGTTAAAGAAAAGCCTCCTTATGTATCTCGTGGAGGAAAAAAGCTGATTCAGGCGTTGCAAGAATTTGAGATTGATGTAAAAGACAGAATCTGCCTCGATGGGGGCATTTCTACAGGGGGCTTTACTGACTGCCTGCTACAGTCGGGAGCAAAGCTAGTATATGGGGTGGATGTAGGATATGGACAGGTAGCGTGGAGTATTCGTACTAGCGATCGCGTTATCCTTAAAGAAAGAACCAATATACGACACTTAATTCCTCAAGACTTATATGGCGATGCACAAAGAGCAGATTTGGGCGTGATGGACGTATCCTTTATCTCTTTGACCAAGGTACTCGAATCATTTTGGAATTTATTAACCTTACCCAGAGAAGTAGTCTTGTTAGTAAAACCGCAATTTGAAGTGGGACGCGATCGCGTTGGCAAGAAAGGTGTGGTGCGTAATCTCGAAGATCGAGCGGGAGCAATTTTACAAGTTTGGCAGACTGCGGAGTCTTTAGGGTGGCAATATCAGGGGTTGACTACTTCTCCCCTCAAAGGTCCTGCGGGGAATGTAGAGTACTTATTATGGCTAACGGCAGATCCATCAACAAGTGTTCCAATTGAACCCTTAGATCTGCCTAGCATAATCAAAATAATTGCCAAAGCACCCTGATTTTTTTAAATAAGGACTAACTAATCAAAGTATCTTTTGAACCTTTAGGCTGTCGTCTACTCCTTGATTGTTCTTCAGAAGAATTTGATTCAGCTCGATCTGACTCAGCCTCAATTTTGATTAAAATTTTAGGGCCAGAACTAGCTAATCGAAAAATCATACCATCGATCGCTTTTGCCTGTTCGACACGCTTACCATCAATATAGGTTCCATTAGAGCCAACGTTTACTACTTCCCACTCATTTTCATTTTCTGTTGATTTTCTAATTTCAACATGATGGCGAGATACTACTGCACTATAGAGTACAACCTCGTTATTAGTCGCTCGACCAATTTTGATGCTAGGTTCATCACGAAAAGTCCAGCTCTGAATTGCTACTGATTGAAGAGGATGTAATAAAGTTAATGTAATCACAGATTCGTTCTTTTAAGGAGAATTGATGTTCTAAAATCCAAAAAAACAGATTTTTATGGTTGGCATAAAATACCAATGTTGAGCGATTGATGATTAATTGTCAATTTGTTGCTTGTATTCGACTAAATTTAAAAAAACTATGATGTTTCAAGATCGAAGATTAAAATTTTTGGCAGCAGAAAGCAACTTTCTTGTTGCCTCATAGTCAAAACCTCATCAAAACCTATAACTAATAGCTATTTCACTACAATTGTTTTTTAAGTATCTTTTTTGGTTTAATTTGCTTGGAGTGATTATGGGTTTACAATCTCAATAGTATCTTATGGTCGCGATTGTGTCTGTTATAGACTGTTGTTTGACCTTAAAAATATTTAACGCCAACTTTTGTTTTCCAAATCTCTGATCTGACGTTCTAAGCGATCTATTCTGCCTCTTAGCTCGTCCATTTCTGCTTGACGAGGTACACCCAAATCTTGCAGCATATTTTTCATTTGTCTTTCCACTTGCCTTTGAACACCGTCTGATTCTGTGTTTAGCTGTGACATAAGGTCATCAACAAAGGCTTTGGCTTGTTCTGGGTTTATTTTGCCGTCTTTTACCCATTCATCACTAACCTCTTTGATTTTCTCTGCCACCAAAGAAGTAGTACCGATGCCTACCATCAGTAATTGTCTTAGCCAATCATTATTATCCATATCCAGTTCCTGCAAATTTATTTACTATATTATTAGATCGTAGAATAACGAACCACAGATAGTATTGATTTCTTTTTAAATTATTTCTTTTTTAAATTATATGGTTGTTGAATGGCTTAAGTTTACTGTAGATCCCCAAGGGCGAGAACAGTTTATTCAAAAAGATGAGGCAGTTTGGACTGCCAACCTTGCTACCTATCCAGGGTTCTTGGGGAAAGAGGTATGGATTGAGCCTGATGCACCTAACAAAGTCATCTTTACGATCCGTTGGCAAACTCGGCAGCAGTGGAAGTCTATTCCCATGAAGGATCTAGTGGCAATTGAAAAAGAATTTGCGACGGTTATGGAGAAAATGAACATCAAATATAAAATGACCGAAAGCAAAGAATTTCAAATCCGCAAATTTCCTAGTAATCAGTAGTCATTAGAGACAAGGCGTGCCTTGTCTGTACATTAGTAAGTAATTAGTAATCAATGATTAATTGCCCTAGATGCAAACAGCCCGTAAATTCTCAGGCGGTAAAATGTCCCAACTGTAATAATACTTTAAAAGCCTTTGGTCATCCTGGGATGCCCTTATATCAGTCAGAAGATAATAGCAGTTTATGCGATCGCTGTACTTACGATCGCGATGATAGCTGTAATTTTCCCAAACGTCCCCATGCCAAAAGCTGTACTCTATTTCATGATGCAACTATGCCTCTTGTCCCCGAATCCACCGCACCGATAAGTACCCAAGGGTGGACGGGAATTAAAAACTGGCTGTATCGTAATCGGGGATTAATGGCGATCGCTTTGTTGATTTTAGCTAGTGTTTTAATTGCGATCAGAGCCAATAGTTAACCAAGTTTGTTTGTAACCTGGAGGAAAATCAGATTCTCCAACTTTTGGTCGAGCATTTTTAATTCCCAATACAGTAAAAGATACTTTTGGTTTATTCTATAGCCCTAAAGTCATAATGAGCATTATTAAGTTTTAAGCTCTAAGGATGCAAATATTAAATTGTCCACCTAAACCTTAGACATTGCTGTATTACTGATTATCATTTGTTTATTCCGAGGATAAATAAAAAATAGATGATAAATAAATATGAATACAAAACAGAGCGCAAATAGCCTTTGATTACATCGATTTAGAATCTTTACCCGCAATTTGGCAGATAGCAGCCAAAAAGTTTGGCGACACAATCGCCCTCAAAGATCCCCACTCTAAACCAGAAGTAGAGATTAGCTATCGAGATTTATTTGCTAAAATTCAGCAGTTTGCTACTGGCTTACAAGCATTAGGTATTCAACCCCAGCAGAAGGTAGCGTTATTTGCTGATAACAGTCCCCGTTGGTTTATTGCCGACCAGGGTATTATGACCGCAGGTGCAGTAGATGTAGTGCGTTCTTCTGGGGCAGAGCAGCAAGAATTACTTTATATTTTAGAAAATAGCGACAGCACTACTTTAATTGTCGAGAACAGCAAAACCTTAACTAAGTTAAGCCCAGAATTAACCAATTTGCCGATTGAATTAGTTGTCCTCATGAGCGATGAAACGCCATCGGAAAAAGAATCAATTAAAACCGTCAACTTTAAACAGTTAATGGAATTAGGCAGCAGCAACTCCTTGCAACCCGTAGAACAAACCAAAGATACTCTAGCAACCCTACTCTACACTTCTGGTACGACAGGAAAACCAAAAGGAGTAATGCTAAGTCATGGCAACCTACTGCATCAGGTAAATTACGTTAAAACCGTCTTTCAACCCCAGGCGGGAGATGTATTACTTTCAATTCTTCCTAGTTGGCACGCTTATGAAAGGGCAGCAGAGTACTTCTTTCTAGCCCACGGTGGCACGCAAATATATACCTCTATTCGCTATTTCAAACAAGATTTAAAAGAGTTTCAGCCTGTATATATGGTGGGCGTTCCCCGTCTTTGGGAGTCTTTATATGATGGGGTGCAAAAGCTATTAGGCAGTCAGTCAGAATCGCAACAAAAGTTAGTTAAATTTTTTCTCAAACAGTCAGAAAAATATATTACGGCTAAACGAATTGCCGATAATACTAGCCTAGAGCATTTTAATGCTTCTTCTACACAGCGATCGCTTGCCGATCTTAAAGCAGGATCTCTCTATCCCATCCATGCTTTAGCGGATAAATTGGTCTATCGTAAAATTCGCGAGGGCATCGGTAATATTAAAGCAGTCTGTAGTGGTGGTGGATCTTTAGCTAAATATCTCGATGACTTTTATCAAACCGTTGGTGTAGATGTTTTTGTCGGTTATGGACTATCAGAAACTTCCCCCATCACTAACGCCCGTACTCCCAAACACAATGTTAGAGGATCGGCAGGAAAGCCATTACCCAAAATAGAAATTAAAATCGTTAATCCCGAAACTCGTGAACCTTTACCTCAAGGAGAAAGAGGACTGGTTTTAATCAAGGGTGCTTCGGTAATGCAGGGCTATTACAATAACCCCGAAGCTACGGCTAAAGCGATCGATCCTGATGGCTGGTTTGATAGCGGAGATTTGGGCTGGGTAACTCCCTATAACGATTTGGTATTAACAGGTAGAGCAAAAGACACTATCGTTTTAACTAACGGAGAAAATATCGAACCTCAACCAATAGAAGATGCTTGCGTAAGGAGCGTCTATATCGATCAGATTATGTTGGTAGGGCAAGATCAAAGAGCTTTGGGGGCATTAATAGTCCCCAATCTAGAAACCTTGCAAAAATGGGTTACAGAACAAAAATTGGATTTGAAATTGCCCACCCCCCAAAGCACTCCAGAAGAAGTTGCACAAAGCGATATTAATGACAAAGTCGTTATCGACCTGTATCGTAAAGAACTAACTCGTGAAGTCCAAAACCGCCCTGGTTATAAAAGCGACGATCGTATTTCCGACTTTCGCTTTATTACCGAACCCTTCTCCCAAGCTAATGGTTTAATGACTCAAACATTCAAGATTAAACGTCCCCAAGTTAGAGACAAATACCAAAACCTAATTGATGAAATTTTTGCCAATTAAAAAAAATAATCAATTTCTTTCAAAACGGCTTTTCTAAGCTACAACTAAAAAGGTTAAAAATTCAGGAAAAAACCTAGCCAGACTAGGAAATAGCCTGTAATCTTTAAGCTGCAATCAAGATTAAAAAGATAAAGAAGGAGTCGAAATCGTGGATTATTCTAACGCTAGCTTACTTTTAAAACGCCCAGTGACAGTTAAAGCCATTGTTACGGCTCAATGGAAAGAAGAAGTTACTCAACAACTACAAAAGCAAACTGCACAGCTAGACAAGCAAATACAACAGCTAGAAATGCAGGGTAAAAGAACTATTGACGAAATCAGCAAGCAAATCAACGATCCCGCTAGTCCTCAGTTAAAAAAACAGACTGAAAACATTATGGGTCAGGTAAATCAAAAAAAAGCCGAAATGTTGGAAAAGAAGAATCAACTATTACAACAGCTACAGCAAATTCAGTTATTAGAACTAAATCAAGAAGTAGTTCAAGCACAAATGGAAAGTTTTTTTAGGTTAGAGAAAGGAGACAATCTAGTTAAGAAACTTAATGTAGAAGTTGTCCTCAGAGATGGAGTAGTCGAAGAAATTCGTGGAGAGGTTTAATTTTCGTAGTAAATCGTTGCTTTATTAAATAAACATTAAAGTAATTACACTCAAAATTTTAAACCTTCTTAAACACTCTTGTTTTCGGGAAACGATACCCTGAAAATTAATAAAGGAAACTGATACGTATTGAGGGAGCAAGTTGAATACTAAAGCGATTGCGAAGCTAGCCGAAGGCATCGCCCATAAATCTGCAAGAGTTATATGTTTGGGTGAAATATTATTCGATTGTCTTGCTGACGATCTGGGAAAATCTGTCTCAGAAGTTTCCTCCTGGACTCCCTATCCAGGAGGCGCACCAGCTAACGTTGCTTGCGCTTTGGTTAAATTAGGGACTCCCTCAGCTTTTATTGGTTGCGTCGGTAAAGACGAAAAAGGTCACGAACTAGTCGATCTGCTTAAATCTATTGGAGTTTCTATAAGTGGTGTCCAATATAGCGATCGCTTTCCCACTAGAGAGGTTTATGTTACCCGCACGGCTGATGGCGATCGCATTTTTGCAGGCTTCGGCGATAAAAAGGCAGACGAATTTGCCGATGCCTATCTGCAAGCCCAGTATTTACCACCAGAATTATTTTTAGAAGCCGAATTCTTGGTTATAGGGACTTTAGAATTAGCTTATCCCCAAAGTCGCGCAGCCGTATTTAGAGCCTTGGAATTAGCCGAAGAATATCACCTCAAGGTGATTCTTGATGTTAACTGGCGATCGATGTTTTGGCTAGACGAACAAGAAGCACCAGCCTTAATAGAACAGCTTTGGCAGCGTGTAGACTTTGTTAAATTGGCAGCAGAAGAAGCCCAATGGTTATTTGGCACTACCGACGCAGGAGCAATTACCTATCGTCTTAATTCCGTTGAAGGGGTGTTAGTCAGTGATGGTGGGGCAAAAGTCAGCTATTGTCTGAGTGAAAATGAAGGTACGATAAATCCAGCAAAGGTATCAGCCAAAGACACTACAGGGGCAGGAGATGCTTTTTTGGCTGGTTTTATTCATCAACTATGTCGCCATAGCAACCAACAATTACAAGATCCCAAATAGCTAGAAGTATTGTGGAATATGCCTGTGCGGTGGGAAGTTTAACCACTACAAAATCGGGTGCGATCGCAGCCCAACCTACTCCTGAAGAAGTGAAAGCATTTTTGCAATAATTATAAGTTTAATTTGTGGGACAGACTTCTAAATCCATAATGGGCAGGCTGGGTTTATCTGTAGTAGCTAGATAGTCTGCCCACTCTTTTTCTCCTAATGAACGATAAGCATTTTGCACAGAATTATAATAATCCTGGGAAACAACAGCTTTCTCTTGTCTCAATCCTTCTTGATAGCGTTTTTCGGCGTCTTTCGATCCAATATATACCCAAGCATTTTGTGCTTTAATATTGAGTTGGTTCGTAATATCAATCCTCTGATAATTGCGCTCACGCAGATCTAAATTTCTCAACTCTGCATTCGAGACACGAAATAAGATACCCGAAATAATCCGATCTGGGTGGGGACGGATATTCAGAAAAGTAACGAAGCCATTTAGCCTGTTATTAGTAAAGCGATCGCGATAATATTTATAATCAGGTAAATCAACCTGATTATTCATCGCTACATTCCAACAGCGGTAAAAACTATGTAAACCACAAATTGTATAGTCAGAATTTGGCTTTAATTGACGCTTTAGATATTGCTCTAAGTTTTTAATGTTTACTAGTGAGCCATAGCCAAAAATAAAACTGGATTGATACATTTCAAATCATTGTCTGCTAGTGGAGGGGACGTATAGAGCGATCGCCTTTTATGCAAAATTATTTGACATTCAAGACAATCGCAACATTTGGTTATTTATGTCTGCAATTACTTCTTTTTGATAAACGATCGCAAAAAAAAGGACTGACATTAACTTTGCCAATCCCCAATTATCTATCTTCAGTTAGATTTGTCTAAAACCTAACGGATATATTCTTTAAGAATGCTGTTGCGGTTGGGATGACGCAGTTTGCGTAGTGCTTTCGCTTCGATTTGACGAATACGTTCGCGAGTAACATTAAAAATTTGTCCAATCTCTTCTAATGTTTTCATGCGACCATCATCCAAACCATAGCGTAGACGTAGAACATCACGCTCGCGAGGACTTAGAGTATCCAAAACGCTCTCTAGATCTTCTCTGAGTAAGCTTTTAGAAACCTGATCCTCTGGAGTTTCGCCATCAGCTTCGATAAAATCGCCCAAACGGGAGTCTTCTTCTTTACCAATGGGTGTTTCTAAGGAAATAGGCAATTGAGCCGATTTAGCAATAAATCTAAGCTTCTCGATGGTCATTTCCATGCGAGTTGCAATTTCTTCTTCAGTAGGCTTGCGACCTCTTTCTTGAGAAAGTAATTTAGTAGTTTTTTTAATGCGGGAGATAGTTTCATAAAGGTGAACGGGAAGGCGAATAGTGCGAGACTGATCGGCGATCGCTCTAGTAATTGCCTGTCTGATCCACCAGGTAGCATAAGTAGAGAATTTATAACCTTTTTCGTGGTCAAATTTTTCCGCTGCTCTGATCAAGCCCAAAGAACCTTCTTGAATCAAATCTTGGAAAGATAAACCGCGATTCATATATTTTTTAGCAATAGATACAACCAAACGTAGGTTGGACTGCACCATTTTGTCTTTAGCTCGTCTGCCAATGAATAAGCGACGGCGGAATTTGCGATATTCCATATCGACTTCTCTCGCCCACTCTTCATCAGTGGCTTCTCTACCCAAACCATCTTCTAGACTATCTTTTAGTCTTTCTAATTCCAAAAGGTCGGCAATCTGACGCGCTAATTCAATCTCTTCTTCTGCTCTTAACAGTCGAATACGACCAATTTCTTGGAGATAGATACGAATAGAATCTTCTGTATAGGGTTTCTTTCTACCACGTTCTGCTCGCTTAGTAGTGGTGGCTTTTTTCTTCTTGCCTTTCGCTGCTGGTTTTAGATCCACATCGTCCTGACTTTTTTTGGTATCTTCTTCGATTAGACTCTCCCAATCGTTTCCAGGATTGGCGATTGTTGCTAGAACTTGGTTAGCTTGGGTCATGCCGTTTTCCTCTTGCTCCTTCAGTGAAAAATTAATGATATTTATTTTAGTCAACTATTTAAAGTTCCCTGGGACTTTCAATTGTGCCTAATTACACCCCTGTTACCCTTGATTACTAATGTTGCTTGCAGACTGACAAACAGCGTCTTTGTAATTGTTTAGCCTTAATTAAGACTAGTGCAAGAGTGAGTGTTATCAACTAGAACTTTGCAATTGTTTTTCGATTTTAGCCTCTATTTCGATAACTTAGGTGAAGATTGAACTTTAATTAAAGACGATTTTCTGTACAAATATAAAGAAAGTACAAAGTTTTTGGTATTTTTTGTCCCTATGGCATTGTAAGCAATTTGACAAAAAATAACACGGATTGGTTTTTTTTAAGCAAAAAGAACTTTGCAAAAGTAAATAATTTTATACTTAAGTATAAGTGAAAATTCCTACGTAATACCCTCTAGGGGGATTGAAAAAGAGGACGAAAATTGATTATTACTAAAGAAAGACCAAAAATTAAAATCTAGTATTTTATTCATGAAAAAAATTCTTTTCCTCTTTTGTGGAATTGCTTTGACCTCGACAATCTTAAATAATGTTGGTCACAAAGGCGATCGTAAAATGCTCGCAGCAAGCACCGAAGCAGGAACATTGGCACTAGTTGCTAATGGCGAAGATTTTGTCAGACAGGGTTTTACGAGTAAGGATGGTTGGAAAATAAATTTCGATAATGTATATATCAACATTAGTGACGCGATCGCTTATTCCACCCCATCGTCTTTTGAACCCCAAAAAGGAGACAACAAAAACAGCATTAATTATGAGGAAAAAATTAATTTTTTAGATGAAGCTAAAACTACAGACTTAGCCAAAGGAGATGGTTCAGCAGAACCTGTTTTGGTTAATGAAGTCGGTGCAGCCGAAGGCTTTTATAACGCTTTGAGCTGGAACATAAATACCGCAGATGCCGATAGCGAGATCGCAGGAAAAACAATGGTTTTGATTGGTAAAGCAGTTAAAGATGGAGAAACCGTTAACTTCAATTTGGGTTTTAACAATCCTACTGAATATATATGCGGTGAATTTATTGGCGATGAGCGTCAGGGAATAGTTGCAGCAGATACTCCAGGGCAAGTAGAGGCAACCTTTCACTTCGACCATATTTTTGGCGATGGGAATACCCCTCAAGAAGATGCTCTAAATCAAGATGCTTTAGGATTTCAACCCATAGCAGAGTTGGCTAGCAATGGCACAGTAGATTTAGACGATACGGATTTGGCAAGTCAACTATCGGCTCAAAATTATCAAAAGTTAACAGAAGCGATCGCGGGTTTAGGTCATGTTGGAGAAGGACATTGTGAAGTGATAAGGGATGAGGGATGAGGAACGAGGAAAGAGGAAAATAATAGCTAATTACTAACCAATCCTTGAGAAAAATGGAGGAAAGGTTATTAGTCAGGTGGAAGAATCTTACAATTTTTAAATAGCATCTCTACAGTAATTTATGACTAGGTTTTACTTTTGGCTGGCTTTAATAATTGCGATCGCAATACCCAAAGAAGTTTTAGCTCACGGAGCAAATATTGAATATCAAGAAACAGAGGCTATTACCATTGAGGCAAAATACGACGATGGTAAGCCGATGGCAAACGCTCAGGTAGTAATTTATGCTCCGAGCGATCCCGCTTCTCCTTGGCTCAAAGGAACTACCGACGAGCTAGGCAACTTTACTTTTGTCCCCGATGCTGATAGCGAAAATATTGGCAATTGGGATATCAAAGTGCGTCAATCTGGACACGGAGATATCACAAGCATTCCGATAGAGAAGGGAAAACTGGCGGTGAATCAAATAAACACTTCCTCCGCTGGCTATACTCCCTCTCAAAAAATAGTTATGGCTGCTGCTGTGGGATGGGGTTTTGTCGGTACGGGTTTATTTTTTTCGCGCTCTAAGTCTTAGTAAAAAGCTTATTTTTGATTAATTAATGCACATTCCAGATGGTTTTCTTCCTCCTAATATATGTCTTGCTGGTTACGCCTTAACTGGTGGTGTCACCTGGTATTCTCTACGAGAAATAAAACGGGACAATTCTACTCAAGCAAATATTCCCAAGGCTTCTTTATTAACCGCTGCTTTTTTTGTAGCTTCTCTGATTCATATTCCCATCCCTCCCACTAGCGTTCATTTAATCTTTAATGGTTTGATGGGTGCAGTGTTGGGTTTTTATGCCTTTCCTGCAATTCTGATCGGCTTATTTTTCCAGGCGGTGATGTTTCAACATGGCGGAATGTCTGTTTTAGGGGTGAATGCCATAATTATCGGCTCGCCAGCGATCGCAGCACACCTTATCTTTAAGCAACGCGATCGCTTTCCTGGTAGAAAACAAGCTATAACCAAAATTTTATCTTTTGCTGCTGGTGCGGGAGCATTATTACTATCGGCAACAATGTTTGCTGTATTGTTGGTAACTAACATCTCTCCAGACATGGATGTAAACGCCGAGAGAACGGCTATTTTTATCTCGATGGGTAGTTATGCCATTCAAGCTGCGATCGAAGGCGTATTTTGCGTGATGTTGATTTCCTTCCTCGAACAAGTAAAACCAGAATTATTGCGCTCGTGATCCTCATTTATCATTCCTTATTCCTTGTTCCTTAAATGAAATTAGCATTAGATCGTTATGCCTATTTAGATTCCCCTCTCCATCGTTGGCAACAGGGATATAAATTAGTTGGCTTGTTAAGTTTGATTTTTGCCTTTGCCTTTGTACAGAATATTTGGCTGCTGCCAATAATGGTAACAATTACGGGAATTTTATTTATTATTTCAGAGATCCCGTTTTCCTTTTTAATGACGCGGTTGCGTTATCCTAGCTGGTTTATTTTAGCAGTAATTATTATGCTGCCTTTTATATCAGGAGGCACACCTATTTTTGAGTGGGGATATTTAAGCATTAAAGAAGAAGGTTGCTGGCAAGCACTATTAGTTTCAGTACGATTCTTTTGTATTTTAACCATGAGTTTGGTCTTGTTTGGCACTGCTCCTTTTCTAAGCAGTATTAAAGCAATGCGATCGCTTGGATTGCCTAGAGTGATGGTAGACATGACTCTTCTTTCTTATCGTTACTTAGAAGAATTGGGAGAAATGCTCACAACTATGCAAAGAGCAATGAAATTAAGGGGATTTCAACCTAAAAACATGACTCGTCGCAATTTAAAAGTTTTTTCTCAACTAACTGGTAGCATATTAGTTAGGAGTTACGATCGTTCTTTAAGGATCTATCAGGCAATGATCTTGAGGGGCTATGGTAGCAAAATAGACGCAGCTAAAAAAGGTCGAAGATTCAACTTAAAGAATAGCGATCGCTATAGTCTTGGTGCCACAATGATGACAGTAACTACAGCATTTTTTTTAGTAACCTTACAAATATTGTTGCCAAGTTTTTAAACTTTTTCGGCAATTAAAAACTATTAATTATTATTACAGTTGAGAAAAATTAATGAACGACTTAGTAAAAACAGCTAATCAGCTATCTCTAAAAACTAAAGCAGTATCTCTACATAATCTAAGCTTTAGCTATGGCGATGAAAGATCGATTCTGACAGATATAAATTTAGATATTAGTACAGGAGAAACGGTAGGTTTGATCGGTGCAAATGGTGCGGGAAAAACCAGCCTATTTTTAACTATCTGTGGTATCTTAAAGGCAACTTATGGCGAAGTAAAACTATTCGATCGCCCGATTCAAGCAGGACAATTTAACTCCGAAATTGGTTTAGTTTTCCAAAATCCTGACGATCAGCTATTTTGTCCCACGGTAAGGGATGATATTGCTTTCGGTTTAGAAAACATCGAACTATCTTCTGAAGAAGTAGAAACAAGAATTAATGCTGCACTATCTTTAACAGGGGTGACTCACTTAAGCGATCGCATTTCCCATCAGCTTTCGGGAGGAGAAAAATGTATGGTGGCGATCGCTGCTGTCTTGGCTATGTTACCCCAGGTAGTGCTTTACGATGAGCCTAGTGCTAATTTGGACTTACGGGCGAGAAGGAGATTGATTAAGTTTCTTGAAGCTTCTCACGAGACAATTATTGTTTCTTCCCACGATCTAGAATTGATTATTGAAGTGTGCGATCGCGTTGTCTTGCTCAATCAAGGAAGAATTATCGCCGATGGTACTCCAGAAGAGATTATGAGCGATCCTGGTTTAATGGAAGCTAATGGTTTAGAAGTACCCCACTCTTTAACTCATGTTCATCGAGACAAAGGAGTGATCGAAAAAGAGTATTAATATTTGCTAATTGCTTCTATTCAAAACAAAGCTACCAAGAAAGATAAAGATATGAGTGATATTTCCCAGGATAATAAAAACAAAATCCCCGAAGCCGAAGCACAAGAAATGATGCGATCGCTCTTACACAAAGAAGGTACTTGGGTAGAGTGGGGGCAAATCTGTCATAAACTACAAAAGGCAGGATATAGCAGCCAGCAAATTTTTGAAGATACGGGGTTTCAAAACAGTCAGCAGAATATGGTGATTGTCGCATCTCAGGTATATGATAATCTGGTTCAACATGGCGTTGCACCTGAAGTTTTAGAATATTACCAAGGACCTCGTAGCGACGTATTACACGAGTTTCGACTGTTGAATCAAAAACAACGAGTAGAGGCTTCTTTGTTGGCTTATGACAAGCGTTTGAACATCGATGGAGCGCACATAGTAACCAAGGCGATGAGAGATGTGTCGCGGATGTCTCAGCTACCAGAATCTTTTACCAATCACCCAGGAGATTGGGTAGCTTATTTATCTTGGAAAAGAGCGCAAAGTCAAAAAGATTTACAACAGCGATCGCGTTTGATTGCTCAAGGATTAAAATTTGCTCATTCTGCTAGTGCGCGGTCAGCCATTGAAAAGTTATTAAGCGACTTTAGCGTAGTTAAAGCTGTTTCCGAGCCTTTACTACCTTTATATCGTTTGGAAACAGAAGACGAATTACCCCGTATAGTACCCCTCGCTGGTAGCTATCCCCTTAGTAGCCAAGAAATAGCCACGGTAAATGAGGTAGAGAATCAACAGCCTTTTGGTAACATTACTGCTAAAGATGGTAGTTATGTACCTATTCCTGGTTGGCAGGTGGTGCTGAAAGCTCAAGATCCCATTGCTTATTTCTGTTCGAGCGATCGCTTACCTAAGTCTTTATCGGGTAGGGTAGAAGAAGTTTTGATCATGTTAGATCGAGCCAATACTACTTGGGATGTTAATAGTTATTTTGTGGTAGAAATCGACGGAAAGCTTGAAGTACATTGGTTTGAAACTGAGCCAACAGAAAAGATTGTCGGACAGTTAGCATTAATTCTTCGTCCTAAGAAAATATTAGATGAAGGCAATTTGACTCAGCCTTGGCAAATGGACGACTAACTGAATTTTTAATTTCGCTTTCCGAATAGAGTTGCGAAACAAAGGGCTAACTCTCCCCGCTGGACAGTCTGCGATCGCAGCAAGGTTAACGAATTTGTTGGCTATTTTGGCATCAACAAACATATAGGCGAGATCTAATCCTTCCCTTGACTTTAAGTTGGCAGTAGGAAGCAAGAGGATGGTTTTATTCTTCAGCCCTTCCTTCAATTATTAGGTTTACACTCATAAAAACAAAGAAATGATCGAATAGCTTTTTTCGCTAATATTTAGCGAATTTTCCAACCTCTAAGATTCGGGTCGAAACTGTGGTCAAAAATAGTATATTTATCGTAATATATTTCATAAGTGCAGTCTAAAGGCAATCGAGCATTGGTTAAATCTGCTCCTGCAAAGTTTACTTTCTCTAAACAAGCAAATTGAAAATTGACTTTTACTAAAGAAGATTTACTAAAGTCTACTTCTGTCAAAATTGCCTTACTCAGATTTGCTCGTTCCAAATTTACTTCTGTCAAACTTGAATAACTTAGGTTTGCTTCACTTAGATTAGTTTTTCTCAAATTGGAGCTATTCAAGTTGACCTCTTGCAGTTCAATCCCAGCTAAAAGTGATTTACTAAGATCTATTCTTTGAAAGTCTTTGTTTCCTTTGGCATAGCTTCTTATTACTTCATAGGTTTTAATAGCAGAAATAGCTTTAGGATTATGAATTTTGAAGAGATGAGCTAAAAAGAAATCAACAGTAATTTGCTTGATATAGCCTTGCTCGACGGCTAAACGATGAAACCTAACCTTTTTAGGCTTTGCCTTTTGCGATCTAAGGATGGTATCGACTTGCTCGATATTTAACAATTTTGCTTCTTGGAGATAATAAGCTAGTGGCTTTTTCTGTTTTTGCTCGGTCAATTCAAACCATCGTCCCGCAAAAAAATCTACTATTTCTTGCTCGACCCAGCCTTGGGAAACTAAGATTTCTATAATTTCCAAGTTATTGTGCTTTTGTTTTTGTAAAGCTAACTGAAATTGATTAATAGTAACTAGCCCTGATTCAATTAAGATTCGCTCTATAGATTGACTGAATAAATCTATTTCTTGCTCTTCTATTTCTAGTGACTGCTGGGCAACAACTGGCTCTATTTCTGCTGGTAGATCGATTTCTGATTTAATTGAGATTTGCTCTATTGGCAGATCGAATGAATCTGCTTCTTCTTCTATTTCTGGTAGCTGCTGAACAACAATTGGCTCTATTTCTGCTGGCAAGTCTATTTTGAAACTACTTCCTTTTCCTAGTTCGCTGGTAACAGTTAGATTACCTCCCATCATTTGACAAAATCTTTTGGTTATCGTCAAACCTAGACCAGTACCACCGTATTTACGAGTGGTTGAATTATCGGCTTGAGTGAAAGCATCAAATAATCGCTCTATCTGTGTTGAAGTCATACCAATTCCCGAATCATCGACCTGAAAACTAATCCAAGAATTAGAAGATTGAAGATAACGTTTGACGGTCAGCTTAATGTTCCCTTTTTTAGTAAATTTGCTTGCATTGCTGAGTAAATTGAGCAGACTTTGACGAATTTTAGTCAGATCTGTATGTATAGAGCCAATGTTTTCAGAGCAGTCAATTACGAGGGTATTACCATTCTTATTTATTAAAGGATGAATTGTATCCGCCACAGATTCGATCAAAACAGAAATTTCAAAGCTTTCTGCATATAATTCCATTTTATCTGCCTCTATTTTAGACAGATCGAGAATATCACCGATCAAACCTAGCAAATGCTTTGCAGAACTCTGAATTTTATTAAGATCTGGCAAAAATTCTTTTGTATCTAGATCTTCGGCTTCTTCTTGTAACATTTCGCTATAGCCAATAATTGCGTTTAAGGGAGTTCTTAGTTCATGACTCATATTGGCTAAAAATTGACTTTTCGCTTTACTCGCAGCCTCAGATCTTTGTAATGATTGAGTTAGCTGGATAGTTCTTTCTTCGACTTTTCGTTCTAAACTTTTTTGTAATTCTCTAATTTGCAGGTGAGTCCTCAATCTTGCTAGGACTTCATCAACTTGAAAGGGTTTGCTAATGTAGTCTACTCCTCCAACAGAAAAAGCTCGTTTTTTGTCATCAATATTATCTGAAGCACTTAAAAAAATTATCGGGATTTCGCTAGTACCATTATCCGATTTGAGGTTCTTACAGACCTCATATCCATCCATCTCTGGCATATTGATGTCAAGCAAAATTAAGTCTGACCATCCACTCTTAGCAGTACCTAATGCTAGTGAACCATTGATGGCACAGCGAACATTAAAACCATATTCCTCTAGCATAGAAGACAGCAATTTTAAGTTTTGTGGGGTATCATCAACTACAAGAATATTGGCTTTCAAAATTTTGTCTATATTAATTTTCGACGCTTTAAAAAACGTTATAGCATACATAAATATGCTTGTTTAGGGTGTTGATGATAGAAAAATATTTGTATGTTTTTTATTTATAAAAATTATAATTACTTATGTATTTTTTGCATTGATTTCTCTCGACCAAATTTCAATTAAATTACTGGTAGTTTGTTGCCAACTCCATTGTTGCGCTAGTTCTTTAGCTTTCGATCCCATAGAGTCTCGCAAAGACTTGCTGTTAATTAATAGTTCTAGTCTTGCCAGAAAATCAGCTTGATTTTGGGGTTGATATAAAAAGCCAGTTTCGCCATCATTAATAGTATCGATAACTCCTCCAGCGTGAGGCGCGATCGCAGGTATTCCCGCAGCAGTAGCTTCTACTACGGTTAATCCTCTAGTTTCTTTCTCGGAATTGGTAATAAATATATCGCTATTAATTAGTAGTGCAGGGATAGATTGAGGGGAGATTCTTCCTAATAAGTATGTGTCGTTTATTAGTGGTTTTAAAATTTGGTTTATTTCGTCTCTTAAAGTTCCGTCTCCCGCGATTATTATGCCTATCTTGCTTAAAGTATGAGGAGACAATTTAGCTAAGGAGTTTAAAGTAAAGTTCCAACCTTTATCTGGCGTTAAGCGTCCCAAAAATATTAGCTTAACCTTATTGTTTAAGTTGGGTAGGTTATAGCTCTCGGTAAAAAAGCTTTTGTCTCTATTTTTTTTGTTAAAACTGTCAATATCGCAACCTAACAATTCAGCACATTGCAGATTTTTAATTCCCATATTAGCTAGCTTATTATAAGTTACAGAGCTAGATACTAAAGTACGATCGTAAGAATTATAGATTTTGGCAAAAATAAAACTCAAGACTCTCTCAATCGATTTATTAATACCAGAGGGGAGCTTAAAATAGTCATCAACGTAATCAATATAATTAGTATGAAACCAGGCTATACAGGGTATATTATTTTGTTTGGCATATTTTACTCCTGGTAGCTTTAAAAAACAAAAACCAAGCCTTTCTGCTTCATCTACATGAATAATGTCTGGTTTGAACTTTTCTAATTTTTTGATGACAATAGAATAAGATTTAATCGTGACATCTCGCTCAAAATTCAAAGCAATTGATTTAGTACTAGGAAGATTAATTACTTTTACATTATTAAATATCTCTCCAGTATAATCTTGCCAATTAGGATAAATGTGGGCGATCGCACTATAATCTGGACAAAATAATAATACCTGATGTCCTAATTTACTAAGTTGTTTAACCCTATTAAATACTGCGATCGTTACTCCATCAATTACGGGAAAAAAACTCGAACAAATAATTGCGATTTTCATTAAATTATTTTGGTAGTTAAATATTCTAATTGAACGAAACGGATAATGAGTAGTTATAGGTTATAGGTTATTTAATTTGCCAAAGATCTAGAGGTATTTCATCGGCACTAAACAAGTGAGACTTATATACTTGTTTTAAATTGATATTGGAATTTTGTTTAAGTTTATTTTTGAAATTAATTGAAGGTTTTAAGACAAAGATATTCTGGAACTGCTTAATATATTTTGTTACGCTTTCATTCAAAGTAGTTACCTTATATTTAGTCTGGAAAGACAAAGAATAAGCCAAAGATAAAGCATCCATCGCATCGGCAGATTCTACAATTACTAGAGGAGAATTAGTTTGATTGATTACAGTTGCGATCGCAGAGTTATTAATGTTTCTTCCCTTTTGATAAAACGGCGATAAATTAAGGTTACGGATACAGGAAAATATTCCTAAGAGCAAAAATCCAATAGTGACAAATTTCCAGAAATCATTTTTTTTATTAGAGATTAGTTTGCTTCCGATTGTATAGGCTACTGCTATTTGTATTCCCAACTGTAGGGGAATTAAGTATCGTGGTGCGGTCGAACCTTGTCCTTGATTAATAACATCTACGATTAATAAAGATAATGGAAGGGAGATAATTAAACAGAGAATGAACGAAAAGCGATCGCTTTCTTGATGAGCGTTAGTTGCGGACAAGTCCTTACTTTGCGCCTGCCCTAAAGGATACACCTTCGGACAACGCGGGGTCTCATCGCGATTTGTATTAGCAATTAAATAATATAGAGAATAACCCGATAAACTCAAGATAGCCAATGCTACCACTGCACCAACAATGCTAACCAAATCTAAATACACATAGTTAGATAAGAGGAAGACGCTGGCAGATATAGTTAAAAGCAATACGAACTTTAGTGAATTCTTTTTAAAGTAACGAGATAAGATAACAATTACTAAAAAAGAAATAACAATGAAAATTAAAGCAATCGCCGTTTGTACGGGATCGGAGTCTTGAGAAATAGGTAAGTCGCCAAAGATTAATAATATTGTGCCAATGAAGACAGCAATAATTTCGGCAATATTAAAATTACCCCGCATCCAGCTAGTATTTTCCTGTAATAAGTCCAAGTGATTGATAATTATAAAAATCCAAGGACTAAATGCTAACAAAGCTAATAAAGAAGCTAACAAATAATGTTTAACAATTTTAACTTTGCCTTTAATAGAAACAAGTAATATATATAAACCTTGAAACCCAGCTACATAAATAGAAAGTAGAGAAGTATAAAATCCCAATATCAAGCTCAAGCTATATAAAAGCCAAGATTGTTTATTATTAATTCTAATGGCACTTAATAAACTTGCACTCATTAATAATATCGTCACCGTCCACAAACTATAGGGACGGGCTTCTTGAGCATAGGCTACATAAAAAGGCGACACACTCATCAAGGCGATCGCAATATAACTAAGCGATCGCTTATTAAATAATTCTTGACTCAGCCAATATAAAGCAGGAAAAATAAACAAACTTATAACAGCAGATAAACTCCGCATCACGGTTATAGAACTTCCCCATATTTGCATCCAAAATCTAGTCAAAATAAAATATAGTGGAGCGTGTTCGGGACTTTTAGTCAAGGCATTCCAACTATCTAAAAAGGTTTTATCTGAAGTAATTTTTTGATAAGCAATCAAATCATTTTGATCTAGAATACCTTGCTGGGCTAAATTATTAGTAACCTCTGAAATTGTATAGCCAGAAACTCTAACTGCCGTAGAAACTTCATCCACCCAAAATATTTTACTTTCTAAGTTAATAAAGCGAAAATAGCATCCTAATAACAATAAAAAAACTAATAAGATAAACTGAAATTTTCCAAGATATTGATACCGCTTTTTAATAGACATCTATAATGCAACAGGTTAACCTAAACAATTATCAACGAACAGTTACCATTCATCAATAAAATGTTTTTCAGTAATACAAAGAATTTATATCCTCTCATTAATTTATCTTTATTGGCACTACTTCGCAAATTCTCTACCGATACAAAAAGCTGAAGCCAGCCCTAAAAACAAGCCTACATCTCCTACTGTTGAGCAAGAGAATAAAACTTACAACTTTGGCGACAAAGGCGAAACACGCTGGTACACCCAAGGTGCTTTTGCCACTACTCTAGACAATAATGAGGCTTTTCCCCGTCGTTTTGGCTTAGTTGGTGCAGGACTATCTAAATTCTTTATTAATGGTCACAGCGTCAATTTAGAACTCAATACAATCTACTTCGATCAACCAAATGATAACGCTGTCGGCTTAAACTTAGCTCTTTTAGGAAGATGGCATATTATCCGCCAGGAAAACTGGTCATTCTTTATTGGTGGTGGCGCAGGAGTCATGGGTACAACTAGCGATGTTCCCGAAAAAGGTGCAAGCTTCAACTTCACCCCCCAGGCTGGCGTAGGAGCAACATTTGCTCTAAAAAGCGGTGGAAATGCGCCTCAAGACAACAGAAGGCTTCTGGTAGGATTAAACTGGCATCATATATCCCACGCAGACTTATTTAATGCCAACCCAGGTAGAGACAGCATTATGGGCTACATTGGCGTAGATTTTCCTCGTTAGTTTCGATTAATTAGAGGTTACTAAAAAAGTCAACACCGTTTAGTTATAAACGTAAAGGAATTTCAATTGTAACCACTGTTCCTACGTTTAACTTACTATTTAAATCAATACGACCATGATGAAGATCGACACATTTTTTAACTACAATCAATCCTAATCCAGTGCCTGGAATTCGACGAACATTTTGACCGCGATGAAAAGGTTCAAA
This sequence comes from uncultured cyanobacterium, assembly GCA_963799375.1. Taxonomy (GTDB): domain Bacteria; phylum Cyanobacteriota; class Cyanobacteriia; order Cyanobacteriales; family Xenococcaceae; genus Waterburya. The sequence goes on along the minus strand of CAWCWY010000019.1, from coordinate 230,270 downwards.
TAATTGACCTAGATCATCTTCGGAAATACCAATACCCTGATCGGTAATTTTCAATTGAACTCGATCTCCAAAAAATTTAAGAGATACTCTAACTTCCCCCCCCTGAGGAGAATATTTAATGGCATTAGATAATAAATTAGCGATAATTGATCGCATTAATTTCTCCTCCAAACTAACCCTCTCTCCCTGGTGAGGACAGTCAAAAATAATTTGATGTTTGCTTCCCGCACTAAGCTGTATTTCTTCTACGCAATGAGAACATAATTTTTCCAGGCGCAGTAGCTTGGGATTGAACTCTAGCTTGCCCGTTTCGGCGCGATTGATAGTTAAAATATCATCGAGCAATTGCACCATATTTTTGACCGAATTTTGAATGCGACGGAGATTGCGAGATCGCTTGTTGGTATCTTGCCAAACATCAGTAGAATTTTCCATACTGGGAGGGGTAATACCTTGAAGAATTTTTTGTTGAATTTCATGATACTGAAAGACTTCAGTAGTGTTGATTACAGGATTGGGTTTGCCATATATTTCCGCTTCTGTCCAGCCAAACATTCTTTCCGCAGCAGGATTCCAGATTTTAACTCTTTCTTCTAGATCTAGAGTAAAAATAGCACGAGGAGACGCTGCAATAAGAGATTGAAGAGTATGATTAGTTGTTCTTAGGGCTTGTTCGGTGCGCTGACGCTCTATTATTTCATCTTTTAGAGCTTGGTTAGTTTTAGCTAACTCTTGGGTACGTCTTTGGACTGTATTCTCCAAATTAGTATTAAGCTGTTGAAGTTCGGTATAAAGTTCAGACTGTTGAATTGCGATCGCAACTTGAGTCGCTAATTGTTTCATTAAGCTCCACTTCTAAAGGTTGCCATTGTCTGGTATCACTACACTGGTGAGCAATTAATAAACCCCACAGGTAGGGAGTTTCAGCAGTTGATTCTTCAGACTGAGATAAATTCCTCGTTTCTTGAATAATTGGTACGACTAACTTTGCCCGAACTCCAAATTGTTTGACAAAGTCAGCCAGGCACTCTTCGACATCGTCCTGTTCAATATTAGTAATGGTACGACTTTTACCCTGAACATAGGCTTGATGGTATTCGCTAGGAAAAACTTCTTCAGAAAATGTCTGCCCCAAAATAGCAGGATAAGGAGCAATAACTGTTTCTGTAATCGCGCTACCAGTACCATCTTCACCAATACGATAAATTAAAACGCGATCGCAGTCTAAAAAATCTCTAACTTCCGTTACTGTTGTGCTTAAAACATCATCCAAATTGAGAGATTTACGTATTTGTTGGGCGATTTGATTGATTACTCTTTCTCGCTCGCTTTGTCTCCAGAGATTTATCTCTGCTTGGCGACGACGGATAATTTCTCGACAGATCAGTAAATAAAAACTCAAGAAAATAACCAATCCTCCTCCCCAAGTCACAAAAGGATGAAAAGATTGCCAACCATCTAAAATAAAATCAATTTGGCGAGTCAACATAAAAGCTAAAAATCACGCACAGCCTTAACTAATAATGTCGCACATCAGTCCCACATAAAATAAAAAAAGCAGGGCTGTTTTGTCACGTACAGCCCTGGGGAGGAATCAACCTAAAATTTTTGTGAAAAACTGTTAAATGGTAATCCAGCCAAAAGCTGCTAGTGCCACTGCTAAACTTAATAATCCTAGTAATCCTGCACCAGCGAAAGTTAAGATTTTAGCAACCAGTAAAACTGGTGCGGGTGGTAAGTAAGGCTCTCCTTCAGCCCAAGCATAATCACCTTTTTTGTGAGCAAAATAGCCATTAGCTTCCAATTTAGAGCGATGATCTGCTCCATAGCGTGGCATTCTGGCAAAGGGAGCTTCTCCTACAGTACGCTGGGGTAAAATGCGTCTTCTTTGATAGGGAATAATATCATCTCCAAAATTATTAAGATATTCATCACTTTCTAAAAGATCATCAATGAAACCCGCTAATCCCTTAGTTGCCAGGATAATTGACCAAGAAAGCTTTTCGCGATCGCTATAAACGTTTCGTCCTAATACTCTCTGGACGCACATTTCGACAAAACGATAATTGATGTTGGGTTCGTAATTACGGCTCCTAAAAGTGTCAGAGAGTAATAATCCACGGTTGAAATCTCTTACCGTAATCTGACCAGCCCGTAACTGAGACTCTAAACCTTTTTCGCGAGTACTAGCTAGAATTTGCTGTTCATTGAAAATTTGTCGATATGCTGCCCAAATTAGCTCTTGAATCTCGGAATTAGAAAGCAAATTTTCTGCATTATAGATCCAAGAATGTTCATCTCCAGGAATTTCGTAGTTCGCAACGCGCTGGTTTTGACTGGAAGGAGAATACTCTAGTAAAGGAATTGCCATATTATTACTTTTTTAAAAATTGGAGACTTAAATTTAAAGATTTATGGCAGTATTAATCCAGATAAAGATCGTGATTCAAAACAGCTTTACCTGACAATACTGTTTAAGAACTAATAGCTGTACCCTATCAAGTTCTATATCTAACAACATTAACAACCAGAAGTAAGCAAAATAGTGAGAAAAGAGTAAAGAAATCGGAAAGTTTATCAATATAGGTTATGAATAACTGGCAACATATGTATTGGTCAGTTAGTAGGCTTAACCCCCAAAGAATATAGTATTTTAGAGCTTTTGTTAAGAAATGGCAGGAGAGTTCTCAGTCGCTCTGTAATGATAGACAGTATATGGTCATTAGAAGATCCTCCTGATGAAGATACTATCAAGGTACATATTAGAGGTTTACGGCAAAAGTTAAAGAAATTTGGTGCAGCAGCAGATTTCATTGAAACCGTTCGAGGCTTGGGATATCGATTAGCGAAAGTTGAAAATAAATAAGGATGGCAAGCCCTAATTTCGTTCAAAATGGGATGGCAGATCGTCTAAAGACATAACACCCTTGATCTAGATGTGCTAATCTACATTGCTAGTGGATTATTTTAGATCAAGTTGCGATCGCTATGCAATTAGAACCCATTGCAGTTATTGGTATTGGCTGTCGTTTTCCTGGCGCGAAAGATCCCCAAGCTTTTTGGGAATTGATTCGAGATGGAAAAGATGGAGTGTCTCAAGTGCCAGAATCTCGATGGGATACTGATTCTTTTTATGATCGCGATCCTACTAAGCCTGGTAAAGCTAATACTAAATGGGGTGGGTTTCTCGAAGATATAGATAAGTTCGATCCACAGTTTTTTGGTATTGCGCCAAAAGAAGCAGTAACAATAGATCCGCAACAACGTCTATTGTTAGAAGTGGCATGGGAAACCTTAGAAGATGCGGGTAAGATTCCTGAAGATCTTGCGGGGAAGTAAGACTGGGGTGTTTATTGGCATCGGCACCCACGACTATTCCATCATGATGTGGCAACAGCCTGTAAACGAACCTTACGCTACGACGGGTACGGGTAACTGTATTGCTGCTAATCGTATTTCTTATATCTTTGATTTTAAAGGACCAAGTTTAGCAGTTGACACTGCTTGTTCATCATCTTTAGTTGCCGTTCATTTAGCCTGTCAGAGTATTTGGACGGGAGAATCTACCCAGGCTTTAGCTGGTGGGGTAAATATGCTGCTGCTGCCGACTATTATGGTGGGCTTTAGCAAGGGTGGTTTTATGTCCAGTGAGGGACGTTGTAAGAGTTTTGATGCGGATGCCGATGGTTATGTCAGGGGAGAAGGGGCGGGACTAGTATTATTAAAACCTCTATCTCAAGCCAAAGCAGACGGAGATGATATTTATGGCGTAATTCTTAAGCAGTGCGGTAAATCAAGATGGCTTTAGTAATGGCATGGCTGCACCCAACCCAGAAGCCCAAGAAGCGGTGTTAAGAGAGGCTTATCGTCGGGGAAATATCGATCCATCTCAGGTAGACTATATCGAGGCTCACGGTACGGGGACAAAAGTAGGCGATCCTATAGAAATGAAGGCTTTGGGGGCAGTATTGGGCGAAAATCGTCAGCCAGGAGATAACTGCTTAGTAGGCTCAGTTAAAACTAACATTGGTCATACCGAAACCGCAGCAGGTATAGCAGGAATTATTAAGGTTGCACTAGCTTTTAAACACAAGCAAATTCCTCCCAGTTTACATTTTAATACCCCCAATCCTGCCATAAATTTTGCTGAATCTAAGTTACAGGTGGTTACTGAGTTGACTCCCTGGTTACAGGATAAACCCATGATTGCAGGAGTTAATTCTTTTGGCTTTGGGGGGACGAATGCTCATATTGTGATGAGTGACTGGGAAAAGGTAAAGGGGCTTGTACCGCATAGTTTGGTGGAAAGGGTAAAGGGAAAAGAAAAACGCGATTTGCAGCAGTTACTTACTGTATCGGCGAAGAGTAAGGCTGCTTTGCGAGAGTTAGCGCAGAGTTATCGGGGTTTGATTCAACAGTCGGATGTTGTACTAGAAGATATATGTGTTGCTAGCAATATTAAGCGCAGTCATTTTAATCATCGTTTGACTTGTGTTGCTAAATCAAAGCAACAATTGGATAGACAGCTTGCAGCCTTTATCTCTGGAAAAGAAGCATTAGGAGTAACAACTAATTGTGTTAGTAATCAACCTGCTAAAATCTGTTGGATGTTTACAGGACAGGGATCTCAGTATGTAGGCATGGGGAGGGATCTTTATGATACTCAACCTGTCTTTCGCGAGGCGTTAAACCGTTGTGCGAAAATCTTATCCTGTTTAGATATATCTTTAATTGACATATTATATCCCAAGAATTCCTCGTTCCTTCCTTATGCGAAGCGGTATCCTTAGGTGTTCCTCCTTCCTTCCTAATACTCAACCTGCAATCTTTGCTGTTGAATATGCTTTGGCGCAGTTATGGCTATCGTGGGGAATCAAACCCGATTATGTCATGGGTCATAGTATTGGAGAATATATTGCAGCCTGCATTGCGGGAGTGTTTAGTTTAGAAGATGGTTTGAAGCTGGTTGCTAGCCGAGGAAGGCTGATGGCAGAGTTACCTTCTTCGGGGGGAATGTTGGCTATTTTTGCTAGTCAAGATGAGGTTACAGATTTTATTGCTGACTATAGCGACTCGGTAAGTATTGCTGCGGTTAATAACAACGAGAATACGGTTATTTCTGGGAAAAGCGATGTTTTAGATTTAATTCAACAAGAGTTAGCAGCAATAGATATTAAGAGTACCCGTTTAGCTGTTTCCCATGCTTTTCATTCTCCTTTAATGAAGCCAATCTTAGAGGATTTTAAAACAGTAGCCAAAAAGGTAGCTTTTAATTCGCCACAAATTCCTTTAATATCTTGTGTCACTGGAAAATCTGAAGATTTAATAATTACTAGTCCTAATTATTGGGTGAATCATATTATTCAGCCAGTTAATTTTTTTAATAGTTTTCAATATTTAGTAGAGCAGAAAGTTAATATCTTTTTGGAAGTGGGCGCAAAGCCAATCCTGGCTAGTTTAGGTAAAACAATACTGGCTAGAAATAATCTTACAGATCTACAGTTGCTACCTAGTCTCTCTGATAAGCAACCAGATTGGCAGATGATTATTAATACTTTTGCCAGCTTATATCACAAAGGAATAAAGATAAACTGGCAGACATTTAATGATGAGCATAATACTCAAAATATAAAGTTACCCACTTACCCCTTTCAACGTCAGCAATATTGGTGGAAAAGCGCAAAGTTTTGGCTAAATAATAATTTAAACAGTAATAGTAAAACGCATTCTTTACTAGGAACTTGTCTTACCTCAGTAAATGATTCGGAAATTAAATTTGAAAGCAAAATTAATGCAGCCAATCCAGCATATCTGCAAGATCATTGTTTAAAGTCACAGGTAGTATTTCCTGCGACGGGTTATCTGGAAATGATGTTAGCAGCAGGAAGAAGTATTTATAGCGATAAGCCTGGCGGCACCCTAAAGGATACCGCTTCGCATATGGCTGCGCTACGCTCTTTTGAAATAGCTGACTTTATAATAAAGCAGCCATTATTATTATCTGAAGAATTTACTACTCTACAAACCGTTATCGATCGCAACTGCATTAAAATTTTAAGCAATGATGCCAAGGACGATAATTTTATTCTTCATAGTGAAGCTATCTTACAACCAGCTTCGACAAAATATTTGAGCTCTATTGATTTAGAAGGTATTAAGTCTTATTTACAGCCAGTATTAGAAATAAGTAATTATTATCGGGAATTAACAGATAAAGGTTTTAATTATGGCAAATGTTTTCAAGGAATTAAACAACTATGGCAAGGAGGCAATAGAGCATTAGGCTATATTGAAATATCAGATAATATAATCGATGATAACTATCTTTTGCATCCTGCTTTATTAGACTCCTGTTTACAACTTATTGGTGCAGCTACAAAATTTTCTGAAGGTGTTTATTTACCAGTCAGTATTGAATCTCTACAGCTATATAAATCTCCTGGTAATTCAGTTTGGGCAGAAGTGACTATAAATAATAGCAATAGTCCTCAAGTACTTAGTGCGAATATAAAAATAGTAGATAAAGAAGGAAAAGCGATCGCTTTTATTAAAAACCTATCTTTACAATATTTAAGCTTATCTTCTTTATCTAAGTTGATAAATATTCCTGAGAAGATAGCAGCAATATCCCTGTCAAATGATCTCTATGAAATTACTTGGAGAGATAAAAATTTAGATAGTGAATATAATAATAAATTGCTCGATAATTTGCTGATTTATAGTGGCGACAATAATTTTATATTAGAACTTGGAAAGGAGTTAGCTGGCAACAGTATTTTATTATTCCCAGGAAAAGAATTTAAAAAAATAAACAAACAGCAATATCAAATAGATGCCACAAAAGTAGAACACTTTCAACATCTATGGCAAGAAATAAATAGCAATAATTCAGACTGGGGCGTTATTTATTTTGATACTATTAATAAAGTAGCCCTAAAAGATACTGCTTCGCATAGGGCAAATGGTGAGGCAGTTGCGGTGGGTCGAGACCCCGCGTCGCCGACAGGCGCAAGGGAACGCTCGACTTGCGGTTTCACCGACATAAGCAAACTGTCGAACTCGAAGGGCTGTTCGCCCTCAAATGATTTGTCCGCAATTTTACACATAATGCAGACGATACTAACTAAACAATTATCACAGTTAGTTATTGTTACCAATCGAACCCAAATAAAAACTAATAATATATCAAATGGCGTTTGGGGAATGGCGCGATCGCTAAGGCTTGAATATCCCGATTTAAATTGCATCTGTTTAGATTTAGAAAACAACAATATCTCCCCATTAATTAATGAGATCAAGCATAATAAAAATGAAAGCCAAGTTGCTTATCAAAACAATAAAAGATATGTCGCCAGATTAACACCAAATAATACTTTAAGTAATCCTTTTCGACTGCAACTATCTGAATACGGCACGTTAGATAATTTGACTCTTGCACCCATACAACGCAGTCAACCCCAACCAGGGGAAATAGAAATTGCCGTAACCGCCAGTGGGGTAAACTTCCGTGATGTCTTAAATGCTTTGGGAGTATTGAAGGAATATCTGCAAACAATGGGCTTTGAAGATGCTACTCAAGTGCCTTTTGGTGGTGAATGTGCGGGAGTTGTGGTTGCTGTAGGTGAAGGAGTAAGTAACTTTGAGCCAGGGGATGAAGTGATTGCAGCCCAAGCTGTTGGCAGTTTAAGTAGTCACGTTATGGTTGACGCTAAGTTTGCTATTCTTAAACCCGAACATTTAAACGATACCGAAGCTGCCACAATTCCCACCACTTTCTTAACGGCTTATTACGGGTTACATTATTTAGCTAAAATTCAGCCAGGGGACAAGATTCTGATTCATGCTGCTGCTGGTGGTGTGGGACAAGCTGCGGTACAGTTAGCACAACAGGTAGGGGCGCAAATATATGCAACGGCTTCTGCGGGTAAGTGGGATTTTCTTAAAGCTTCGGGTATTAAATATGTGATGAATTCCCGTAATACCGATTTTGCTGAAGAAGTGATGCAGCTTACTAATGGCGAGGGAGTAGATATTATCCTCAATAGTCTTAACGGTGACTTTATTCCTAAAAACTTAGATATCCTTGCACCTCAAGGAAGATTTGTTGAGATAGGAAAAGTAGGTATCTGGGATAAACAGCAGGTAAAAGAAAGAAGAGAAGATATTAGTTATTTTCCTTTCGATCTTTTAGAAGTTTCCGATCGAGATCCAGATTTGATTACGACACTGTTTGGTAAGTTAAGACAGAAATTTACTAATCAAGAATTATCCCCCCTACCCCATAAAGTATTTCCCATACAGTCAGCCGATGAAGCCTTTAGATATATGGCACAGGCGAAACATATCGGCAAAGTTGTTATCTCTCTCCCCGCTAATAATTCAATAGTCAAAGAAGATGGTTGCTATTTGATTACTGGTGGTTTGGGTGCATTAGGGTTACAGGTGGCTAATTGGCTTGTAGAAGAGGGTGCAAAGAATTTGATTCTTGTCGGAAGAAGTAAGCCTAGTGAAAATGCCCAACAACAAATCGATAAACTCGAACAACAGGGCGTTACCATCGATATTGTTCAAGCAGATATCACTGACTATGATGCAATTAAAAATATTATCTCAAACACGGCTATATCCCGTGAGGGCGAACAGCCCTTCGGGTTCGACAGTTTGCTTATGTCGGTGAAACCGCAAGTCGAGCGTTCCCTTGCGCCTGTCGGCGACGCGGGGTCTCGACCCACCGCAACTGTCTCACCGTTCGCCCCTACCGTTGCCTTACGGGGTATTATTCATGCTGCGGGTATCCTTGATGATGGCTTACTTAAAACCCTGTCTTGGTCACGTTTTCAATCCGTTTTAAAACCCAAAATGCAAGGTGCGTGGAATCTACACAAGGCTACTGAAAACTTAGAATTAGACTGGTTTGTTTGTTTCTCTTCCATCGTGTCTGTATTTGGCGCAGCAGGGCAAAGTAACTACGCTACAGCCAATGCCTATATAGATAATTTGATGAATTATCGCCATAGCTTAGGCTTACCAGGATTGAGCATCAACTGGAGTATCTGGGATGAAGTGGGAATGGCTACCCGCATGACTCCCCAACAACAACAAAGGTTAAGTCAACAGGGCTTAAAAGCGATCGCACCACAAACAGGGACTAAAGATATTAAAACAGTTAATTCAGCAACAGGCAAATCAAACTATTGTCTTCCCCGTAGATTGGCAGACTTTCTTAAGCCAGCAGCCAGCAAATCCTTTCTTTGAACAATTACAACCTCAGGTAAAAGCAAAACCGCAAGCAACCACTTCCTTTGTTCAACAACTATTTGATGTAGCTGAAGATAAAAGACACCATATCTTACAAGAACATATTCGTACCCAGATAGCCAAGGTGTTGGGCTATCCCGATGCGGAAGATGTGGATATTCAAGAAAAGTTTGCTGACTTGGGTATGGATTCGTTGATGGCGGTTGAGTTTAAAAACAACCTACAGGTTAGTTTTGGTGATGCAGTGTCTTTAACCGCAGCCTTCGATTATCCAACGGTGGAATTATTAACGGATTACATCGCACAAGAAATATTTAACCGTAGGGGCGAACAACCGTTCGCCCACACCCAGAAATCGCAGGTACAGGCATTTGACAAAACGCCTCCACAGAAAACACCATCGAATGTAGGGGAGAATGGTTATTCCCTCAGCCTTAAACCAACAACACCACCAATAAATCGAAGCAATATCGACATCAAACCCGAATATAGCCAATTTAAATTAACCCCAGAATACATCAATCTTAAAAAAGATTTAGAACGAGTCGAACAATTAGGCAATCCTTTCTTTAGTCTCCATCAGGGCATTGCTACCGATACAATCACAACAAATGATCGCGAATTAATTAATTATTCTAGCTACAACTACTTAGGAATGTCAGGCGATCCTGTAGTTACCAAGGCTGCTCAAAATGCGATCGCCCAATACGGAACATCAGTCTCAGCCAGCCGTTTACTCTCTGGCGAACGTCCTCTACACTTAGAATTAGAACGGGAAATAGCTAGCTTTATCGGTACAGAAGATGCGATCGTCCTATGTTGGCGGTCATGCTACTAACGTTAGCACTATTGGGCATCTATTTAGCGACAAGGATTTAATTGTCTGTGATTCTCTCAGTCACAACAGTATTAAGGAAGGCTGTAAATTATCGGGTGCGACAATTATTGATTTCCCTCATAATGATTGCCAAGCATTAGAAGCAGTATTAGAAAAAGAAAGAACAAAATATCAGAAAGTATTAATCGCTGTTGAAGGTATCTATAGTACTGATGGCGATCTTGCACCCTTGCCCGAAATAGTTGAATTAAAACAGCACTACCAAACCTTCTTACTAGTAGACGAAGCCCATTCCATCGGCGTATTAGGCTTATCTGGAGGAGGAATAAGAGAACACTTTAACCTAAATCCTACAGATGTAGACTTATGGATGGGAACATTAAGTAAATCCTTTGCAAGCTGTGGTGGCTATATTGCAGGGAGTAAAGAATTAATTCAATATCTCAAATATACCGCCCCTGGCTTCGTCTTTAGTGTGGGGATGTCGCCTGCCAATACCGCAGCAGCGATCGCATCAATTAAACTGCTTAAATCAGAACCAGAACGAGCGATTAAGCTACAAAGTAGAGCAAAGTTTTGCCTAGATTTAGCCAAAAGCAAGAAATTCAATACGGGCTATAGTGCCAATTCTCCCATCATTCCCATCATTGTTGGCGAACCAAATAAAGCCGTGTGCCTGTCTCAACAGTTAGGAAAAGAAGGAATTAATATTAACCCGATGGTATATCCCTCTGTCCCCTATGATGCTGCTAGATTGCGCTTCTTTATTACTTGTCTCCATACTGAAGATCAAATTCAACATACAATGAATATCCTCGGAAAGGCGATTGGCAAAGCCTAGCCAAAGGCATCGAAAAATTAAGATAATAAAAGCCTAGAGCTTGCTATATTAAAAAACAATAGAGCAAATGTATTACATTTAATAATTTATGAATAAAAAGATAGTTGGTTTATTTTCAGGCTGTGGTGGACTAGACTTAGGATTTGGTCATGCAGGTTTCAATCTTGTCTGGGCAAATGAATATGATAAAGATATTTGGGAAACCTACGAAAAAAATCACAAAAATACTGTTTTGGATAAGCGAGACATACGCAAAGTAGCCTCTGAAGAAATACCTTTTTGCGATCGCTTTACTTATCTATATAAATTACTTCCATCTAACAGATCTAGCTTGTTTTCAATATCAGCTAAATTTAGCTGCTTATAAAGATTGTAAATATTAGCTCTTTGTATGCGATTGAAGGAAAAACTTCCTCCAGTTTGCTTAATAGAGACTCCATTTTGATTGAGATAAATATCTGCCTTCTTACCAGAATCTTGAGTTGAAACCTCCGCTAAATCTTTTTCAGAGACAATAATTTTCAAGTCTGCGCTTTTTTTAATAGGAGCAGCTATTTGATTTATCATACCTAAATGTTTTAAATTTAGCTGACCTAAATTAGCCAGTAAAAATTTACATACTTCTAGCTCGTTACCTGGCATTGTTGTAAATCTCCGCAGTACAGTAATTAAAGTCTGAATTAGCGGGTACAATCTTAACCTGGCTGTTTTTTCTTGTCTCTAACAACCTAACCAAAAATGAAGAACTAGGGCAAAAATGATTCGCCCTAATTTAAAAAGATAAAGCAAAGAATACTGACAATTTTATAAATTACATCAAATTCATGTTTGATTCCGATAGAGATCGTCACAATAAAACGTCCAGGCAATTCCTAATAAACTAACTATCAAAACTGCGATCGCGCCAATCATTCCCCAGCCAATTAGTCCTAACCAAAGAGTCAATTTGCTGCTTAATAAGATAATTCCTTTGGAAACAATATAAGCGGTAGTCGCGCTCAACATAATAACGAAGAATAACTCTAGCAAAATAGATATAATCTTCTGTTGATATAATCTTTCTTCAAAGTAAATATCCCAAATTGCCATACACATCGCTACATCTGCCACTGTTAAAAATATTTGTTTGGCAAAGTCTAAATTGGCTTTTGGTGCTGCTGCTACTACCCCACTACCAAAAACTGTAGCTAAGATAACGAAACAAGATTGTTTCCTTTTTTGAGTTAAATTCTTCATTTTTAGCCAGTTTTCTTTCCTTACAGATAATTATCGCTAATATTTTGTACTAACGTTTTGGATAGGATCTGCCTGGCATCAAATTGTTGAACACAATTGTACAAATCAATAAAATTACTGAGCCGAGTAAAACAGGGGTAAAAATGAAACTGGCTTCGGCATTACTCATTACCCCCACCAATGCAACCGCACCACCAGGAGGATGAAGAGTTTTTGTCAGTTGCATTAGTTTAATTGCAGTTGCCACTGCCAAAGCCATTACCCAAGGTTCTGAACCGAACATAAAAACCATCACCACACTGACGAATGCACCTAAAAGATTACCAAAAATAAGGTTGCGTGGTTGAGCCAAAGCTGCATCTGGTACGGCAAAAACTAATACCGCAGCAGCACCAAATGGAGCAGCAATTAAAGGATAACCAGAACCAAGGCTTAAGTAGGCTAAAGTAGCAATACCAATAAAACTGCCGATATAAGAAAATAAGATTTGATTGAGAGAAAATCTTGGCTGATGACTAGAACCAAAATCAATTTTCGCCCAATATTGGCTTATGTTGCGCCAAAGCTGGTATTTACGTTTAAATTCATTTTGGGAGACACCACTTTTTTTAAGCCGATCTAGTTCTTCCCTTAACTGATTAATTTGTTGCTGTTGAGTTTCGATTAAATCTCGATCGCTCCTACTTTGTTGTTCTTGATGAGAAACATCAATCGTTTTAATTGACTGGTTTGATATTGCCACTAACTTTCCTGAAGAATTACGGTAATTAGAGCTTTGAGCAATTTGCTTTGGCATTTTTTTGAAACAGCATTTTTTTAGAACTCGACTACATTAAAAACTCAAGCCAATTTTGAAAAACTAGATATTGTTCATCAGGCACTATTTAAGAAATATTTTATCTTGATTTAAGCGATTTGGGCGAGCTTTTATGCAATTTATTCAAGTGTATGATGGCTTTTGTTCATAAGTATGTCCCAAAAATAAAGTTTAAGTAGCAAATAATACTTTTACAAAATGAGTTTGAAATACTATTAGCTTACCCAAGCAAATTAAATATTTTTTTGGAGTGATAGCTAATTTGCTTGCCCAAAAATTGTCAAGATTTGCTCATAAAATCAATCCTCAAAATAATAGTAAGCAAAAATCTTTTATTTATTCGATTTACTTGGCTTTAAGATACGCAAAATTGATAGATTTAGACACTATTAAAAAACAATATATCGATAGAGTTTCATACATAACAAAAGAAAAACTATCGCTAATAACAAATAATAATGGAAACAATTATTGTCGGTTTGTCATGCACATTTATTGGCTTTCTTTTAGGAAAACTAAAACTAACTTCTGCAAAGCTCCCCAGAATACTAGGTCTTGGTCTATATAGGTTTGGGCTACCTTTACAGATATTTGCGATCGCCCACAAAGCCACATTCATTAAAGGTGTTTGGTTTCCTCCTTTAATAACTATTTTAGTATTATTGTTGGGACTAGTTTTAGCCAATCTAAATTTGCTGTATGGCAAACGATTAGGTCATTTTATTATGACTAAAAATATCAGGAAAATACTTTTTTGCTGGTTTAATATTTCAACCAACAAAGTAAACGAAAAAATACCGCAACATCGCTCTGGAAAGGGTAGTTTTTTGTTAGCTTCCACTTTAGGAAGTACTGGTTATTTAGGCTTAAGTATTGTACCTATTTTTGTTAGTTCAGTTTATTCAGGCTGGGCAGTACTCTATAGTATTACCCAAATTTTATTTGGTAGTTTTGGTATAGGAGTTTTGTTGGCAAATTACTATGGAAATTCTCAGCAACAGATTGGCTGGTCAATTCAACTACAAGAATTATTAAAAGTACCTGCACTTTGGGCATTCTTGGTCGGATTTTGTAGCCGTGGAGCGAATTTTTCCATGGCAGTTAATTGGGGACTCAATCTTGCTGTCTTGTTAGCAATTGGCAGCGCATTCTTATTAACAGGAATTCAGGTTCAAACAATCAAAAGAGCTAGTTGTTTTGACAGGGCAATTATTCCTGCCTTGCTTAAAATGCTAGTTATACCAGGATTAACAGGGTTATGTTTAACTTTATTTGGTATTGGGGGAGATGCAAGACTGTCGATGGTGCTGATGTCTGGTATGCCTACAGCCAATACCAACCTGATTTTGGCAGAAGAATATAATCTCGATAGCCAGGTAACAGCTAGTACTATTGCCCTCAGCACTATACTGTTACCCATTACGATCATGTTGTGGAAAATTCTTTTAGAATAAAAAAATCTTAATCTTCAACTGGGATAAAATCATATCCTACTCCCGACTTATTACCCCCTCCTACTTTAACTAAAGCCCCTTTAAGATTGCGATCGCCTGAAGGCAAAAATTTTACTATTCCTGTAGCACCAGTAAAAGAAAAATCAGAATTTGCCAGAGTTCCCTGTAGCTGCTGACGAGTTGAACTAAACTCTAAACCCGTAACGATTGCTTTGGTTGCATCATAAGCCATTGCAGTACGCCAACCAACTGAGCCACCCCAAAATGTTTTAGCTTTCTGGGTAAAAGTATTGTCAGAATCAGTAGTGGGATGCCACGCTACAGACAAGATCATGCCATTGGCATCTGACGAACCTTGTTGGAGGGTTTCATAAACATACATTGTTTGATTGCCCAGCAATGGTAATCGTTGTTTGTTAGCCTGGATTACCGATATTGCCTGATCGACATTGTAAATAGAAGGATTTAGCAACAAAGCATCTGCACCACTACTAATAGCTTGGGCGGGAACATTAGTAGGATCGAAATCTGGTTGAGAAAAATTGCAGCCAACCTCAATTAACTTTCCCCCTGCTTGAAACATAGACCATTCAAAGGCATCTTTAAAAGACTGGCTGGCTTTAGCATCAGAAGCAAAACAAATAGCAACTTCACTTTTACGAGCAGATTTAACCGCATAATTAGCCAGGATATAGGCTGTAGCACGAGTATCTGGAGTAGTGCGAAAAATATAATTACCAATATTCGACAAACCACTGCCAACAGTTGTGGGAGAAATCATGACCAATTCTGCCTGTTGATAAACTGGTGCTGCTGCCATTGAAGCTTCGGTGGAATTATGTCCTACTACTCCCAAAATCTGGCTGTCTTGACTAAAGTTTTGTGCCACTTGCTCGGAAATCAAGGGATCGTTATCATCGCTGGCGATCGCTACCTGTAGAAGTTTGCCGTTAATTCCGCCACTACTATTTATCTCTTCTTGAACTTGTGCCACACCGCGCAACATTTCTTTGGCTACATTGAGATTACCGCCAATGGGAACACTGACAGCAATTTTAATAAAATTACCAGCAGCAAGAGCTTTGGCATTATTTTTATAGATCCAAACTTCAGGATCGTTTCGCTTGATTCTCAGCGAAGCTTCGTACCCAATAATGGCACTAAAATAATCACCCCTGGCAAAAGCTTCAGCAGCAACTTGCTTTTGTGGGTTTTTATCGGCTGCAATTAAAATCTTCTCCCCTATACTAATTCGTCGCTCAATTTCTGACTGATATTTTTGAGGATCGGGCTGTTGGGAATTAGTAGCGGTTTGTTTTGGTGATACATCAGGATTAGTAGCGGTTTGTTTTGGTAATACAACAGGATCTTTTTTAACTTTTAACTTCTCTGGATTAACAAACCAAAAAATAGCAGGAATAATAACGCTAAAAATAGCTATATAGATAAAAATAACAATGTTTTTTTTCTGGTGTTGCATAAGTAATTAAAATGATTATGAAACATATTAGGTAACAATCGAGATCGTTTAATCATCTCATATTAAGCTATTTTCTATGTTAGTAAAGCCTGATGTGGCATAGAGACAAAAAATAGGGTGGAATAAACTTATCCACCCCAAAATAATAAAAACAAGTTAAACTTTTTAAAATCTACAGCACTATACGGTAGTAGTTTCAGCAGACTTAACACCATTATTTTCTGCTGGTGTATCTTTTTTCTGAATCCATAAAGAAGTACAGGGTATTTTACTCTTGTCGCAGCGATCTGCGTATTTTTCGGCTACATCAGTAACTTCCTTGAGTAATCCTTGACTTAAGGTAGTAGGTTCTAATCCCAAATCCAAAAAGCGTTGATTTTTGACAAACAGATCGTTTTCAGGTGCTTCGTTACGAGGATTTTTTAGGTGAGCGATTTCTCCCCCAGTCATATCTGCAACCATTTTGGCTAAATCCTTGATGCGGTGAGTTTCCGTCATTTGGTTCAAGATTCTAACTCTTTCATCTTTAACAGGAGGATTCTCGATCGCTAGTTGAACGCAGCGCACGGTATCTTTAATATGAATAAAGGCTCTGGTTTGTCCTCCCGTGCCGTGTACGGTAAGGGGGTAGCCAATTGCTGCCTGCATCAAGAAACGATTTAATACAGTGCCATAGTCACCATCGTAGTCAAAACGATTAACTAATTTGGGGTGCATTAATGTTTCGGGAGTATTTGTTCCCCAGACAATGCCCTGGTGTAAGTCGGTGACGCGAACACCGTCGTTTTTATTGTAATAGTAGAAAAATAGTTGATCCTGGGTTTTGGTCATGTGATAGACGCTTCCAGGGTTAGCAGGATAAAGAATTTCTTGCTGGATGCGATCGCCATTATCCGTGACGACTTCTACATCCAAGTATCCTTCAGGAATCTTCATTCCCGCAGTACCATAGCCATATACCCCCATCGTACCCAGGTGAACTAGGTGAATGTCCAAACCCGATTCGACAATGGCACAGAGTAGATTATTAGTGGCGTTGAGGTTATTATTAACTGTATAGCGTTTATGTTTAGAAGACTTCATCGAATAGGGTGCAGCCCTTTGTTCGGCAAAGTGAACGATCGCGTCGGGTTTTTCTGCCAAAATAAGATTCAACAGGCGATCGTATTCTTCGGCAATATTAATATTGTGAAATTTAATGTCTTTGCCTGAAACTTCTTTCCAGGTGTTCAATCTTTGTCCGATAGGTGCGATCGGAGTGAGGGAACTAACTTCTAATTCGTTGTCTATATTGCGTCTAGATAAATTATCGACAATAACTACTTCATGGTCGAGATTCGATAAGTGTAATGAGGTTGGCCAGCCACAAAAACCGTCTCCCCCAAGAATGATAACTTTCATATTTTACTCCCAACTATAAAATTAATTAAACGACTCTGTTTTAAATTGAATCGTTAAAATGGCAACTTCAATATATTTAACCAAATTTTCTGCCCTTATTTTCGTTTTTACGGCGTAACTGTATCTTGGGACACTATATCTAACTGCAATTACAGAAAGTAAATAGTAGCAATGGTAATTGTTACCAATCAGCGACTTTAAAAACTCTGTATCTAAGAAGCTGATAACCATAGCCCGAAAAATGGGCTATGGGCAAAGTCATAATCACAACTCCACAGGTTAACCAACGGCTAAAAAGAGAAGGGGGATTTTCGCTACCACGCCAAACTTCTTTTAAAAAATTACCATTAAACTGAAGATTAACCCGCAAGCTTTCGGCAAAGACAGCTATCAATCCCACAAAAAATAGTTTTTCTAAATGTAAATTGATATTAGCTAAAAGCATATCTAACCCAAACAGAATAATCGTGCAAGAAATAAATAAAAAGGGTAGCTTTCCTCTTATTTGAGAATTTTTAGTGTGTTTAGTGGCAGTCAGAAACCGTCCTCTACCATATTTAAAATATTGAATGTAGAGATCTCTCCAGGTTCTTCTAGGATAGTACCAAACTTTGATATCCGAGCTAACATAAATTGATTCTGCATCTTTTTCTAACAATCTTTGATTTAATTCAGCATCTTCATTAGTAATTTGATGAGAATAACCACGAATATTAATTAAGGTGTCTGTCCACATACAGCCCAAAAATACCGTGTCAACATAGCCGTTGTAGTTAGGATTACGATATTTTGCCCCTCCATTGCCCAACAAACTATTGGCAGCTAAAGCAACCCCCGCTTGAAATTTGCCTTCCGCGACAAAACGTTGTGCGCCACCAACATTAATAGCATTAGTTGTTAACAGGGTATTAACACATTTTTCTACGTAGTCGGTCGCATATTGACAATGGGCATCAGCACGTAAAAAAATCTCTCCTTGGCACGCTTTTAAACCAAGATTTAATGCTACTGACTGAATTTTTTGAGGGTTATGCAGCAATTTAACTTTAGAATATAAACGAGATAATTCTGCAACCTTAGCAGTTGTGCGATCGCTACTCCCCCCATCTACTACTAATATTTCTAAGATATTAGAATAACCAGAAGCTAAAAAACCACCAACTACGGCTTCAATATCATTTTCTTCATTATAAGTCGGTATTACAATCGAAACAGAAGGTTCTTTACTCACTCTCATACTAATATCTTCCTATTTGATAGGCTGTTCTAGCTCAATTAAAACCATCCATGCTTGTTGCTTAATTCCTGGCAACTTTAGCAAAATCGAATCAAGCACCTGGCAAATATTAAGTAGTATTTTAAATCCAGGTTTTTTAGCAATAAAACTAGCTGCCAAAGATGTTAAATAAAAGTAGTGAATTTTCGACCGTTTAAAATTGCTTTCAATCGCTTTTAAATCCTTGTTTAAAAGTGGATGTTCGTCTTCAGAACGAATATCTGGTGTTAGACGACGATAGAGATTAATCAAAAAATTATGACCCAAAGGTTCAATAAAAATAGCCTTTCCTTCGGGTTTGAGAGTCCTAACAATAGAATCTGTAGCTAAATTTAAATCTAGGTGGTGTAGTATTCCCGAGCCGCAAATCAAGTCATAAGAGCTTTCGTCAAACTCTAAATTTTCCGCATTCATGACTCTAAAATTAACCTTATCCCCCAGCTTTTGATCTACTGCTTGTTCTTGAGCTAATTCGATCGCCACAGGAGATATGTCAATTCCTGTAACCAATTTAGCGTCACTTTTGGCAATGGTGCTAGTATAACTCCCTGTGCCACAGCCGTACTCAATCACTCTAGCGTTAGAGCTACCAGCTAAAATTTTTTCTTTATATGCTCTGGTAATTGAACCTGTAATGCTATAAAACTTACCTACTTGCTGTTCTCGTCGATCGTCACTATAACGGTCATCGTGAAACTGTCTTTCTCGCTCGATCCTGGCATTATTACTCATTCTTTACTCTCGAAATAAATTTGCACTATAACCACAGTTTTGCTGGCACCATCGCTAATCTAAGAATAGATTTGAGCAAACAGTAAGTATTTATCTTAATTCGCTCTAACTGGGGCAAGGTAAAATAGCGATCGCGAATACGCCGATGATTGTTAAACTGGCTAAATACTCTAATAGAAGATACGCCAGTAGTATCGTAATATGCTACAGGAAAATAAAGCAGAGCAGGACTTGATAATAAATTTGCCCTGATATTATATTCATAATCCATCTCTATCGACAAAGATTCATCATATTTTCCGACTCGCTCGATCAAATCGCGGGAATAAAATGTTGATTGATGGCATACAGGGTTTCCATATAAAAATAGGTCATCATGCCAAACTTTATGCTGGGGACGATGTTTTTTTAAATATCTGTTGCGACTGACAGAAATAGTTTCTCCCATAGCCCACAGCCACTTATCCCCCTCGTAGGATTGCACTACACGGTCAATTACATCATCAGCCACTAAGGTATCTCCAGAATTGAGAAATAAAATTAGATCTCCTTTACCGCGCTCTATACCATTATTAAAAGCCGAGGCAATTCCCTTCCCTTGTTGAGCATAAAATAAAAAGTTTTTTTGATGACTGAAATTTCGCAGTCGATCAATTTCCGAATCTGAGGCTAGACGATAAATAATAATATGATTAATAGCTGCGTAAGACTGCTGGCTGACATTATTCAGAGTAGTAAACAAAGCATCATCTATAGTGTTGGCAATCGTTACGACATCTATATAGGTGGTGTTTGCCATCGCTTATTGCTATTAATTAGCAACTGTAAGTTAATTATAGAGACAGCTTACTATATAAATCATTAAAAACTCGCAAGTATTCTTTGGTTTGTCGATCTAAACCAAATTGTGCAACGGCTTTAGCTCGACTTTGAATGGCTAACTCTCGATATCTCTTAGTATCTGTTAAAATCCAATGAATTCCTTGAGCTAAATCTTCAGGTAAAAAAGGTCGAGCCAAGTAACCATTTTGTTGATGTTCCACCATGTCAGGTATGCCACCAACATCAAAAGCAGCACAGGGAGTACCGCAAAACATTGATTCTAAAATAGTGTTGGGCAAATTATCTTGAATTGAAGGGGCAACAAAAACGTCTGCCGCAGCATAAAGTAGAGACAGGGTAATATCATCGTTGAGTTTACCGACATAGTTAGCCTTGAAACCAAAATCTATTGGTTGAGAAGGGGCAGAAGCACCAAAAATAACTAGTTCAACTGCTTGGGGAGATTCTAATTCTTGCAGATTTTGCAATGCAGCCAAGAGTAAAGTAAAGCCTTTGCGCTTATCTTGAGTGCTATCTAATGCACCAAACAGCACGATCTTCTTATCCAAAGGTAAATTGAGAATCTTCCGTGCTAACTTTTTATCGTGGGGCTGATAAATTTGCGGATCGATTCCATTACCAATTACCTCGATCGCCATATTTTTAAAAAGAGAGCTAGACTGTGCGGTGTTTGCCAGCCATTGACTAGGGGTAATAACGGTTAAATTTATATCCCGCCAAGCCTTTTTTTTGCGTCGCCATACCCAACGAGACAAATCCCAATCACGATCGCTCCCCAACTGAGGACAAGCACCACAAGACTGTTTATAGCGATCGCATTCACCGCTATAGTGACATCCTCCCGTAAATGCCCACATATCGTGCAAAGTCCACACCAAGGGCTGTCTTAGCTTACCCAAGGCTTCAATCGGCACAAATCCGCCACATACCCAATGGAGATTGATAATATCGGGGTTTATCTCTTCAATCTTGCTAACAATATTATTAGGCTGCCACTGAGCGGAATAAATATTGATCGTGCGATCGCGATCGCGACAAAAGGCAAAAGGTAACTGATCCAATGCAGGTTTAACCGCAGCAATACCCCGCTGTACCTTACTTTTAGGGGCAATTATCGTAGAGTCGCCACTCACCTTGTTTTGCACCAGCATTTGAGAATCAATCCCCGCAGCCAACAGCCCTTGATGGGTGCGATATGCAGCGCGGGCTGCACCACCACCAAGATCGCTCATGCTTAAAATCAGAACTTTCAAATCAATTATAGTAAGGTGTGCAAAGGAAATAATTTTGGTTGTTATTCATAATAAGCTTCTGTTGCCCACCAAAATAAATTACTAATCAAAACGCGGAGAATTTGACTGTAGTTTAAAATTCCCCTGACGAGGGGCGATAAACAAAGGATCGACGAGTTGAGAAAGGCGATCGCTTTTTTGCCATTCTTGCCAGTTTAAACCCCCAAACTCAACCTCAGCACCATCTACCTTCCAATAAATATTATTCTCAAAAACTGCATTAGACTGATAGTCTTCTTTCAAGCCAGTAATAAATTCACCTTCCTGCCAATAAACAATATTGTTCTTGAAATAAAAACTAATAAAATCTCCCTCACGGGATGTCTTGAGATCTACCTTGTTGCGATGAATCTGGGTTTTCTTACCAAAGGCAAAAACATTACTGCAAATCAAATTGTCCCTACCGTAGTGCTGAGAAAAGCCTCCATGACTAGTTCGATATACTAAGTTATCTTTAACTAGCACATTAGAACTCCCCTCATCAAGATAAATTCCCCAACCACCATAGCGCACACCATAAATATCATGGACTTTGTTATGACTAATAATTGTTCCTGGTTGATTCCCCACCACATAAATTCCACCAAGATCGCTAAGAAGAGGACGATCTTCATAGCTCAACTTACCAATATGATGCACATAGTTATGTTCGACGACATTATTATGGGCTTGAGTTAATTCAAATCCCCAATCTCCCATTATGCTAATAGCAGTGTAGTAGAAATTGTGGATATGGTTGTATGAGATAGAGTTGTGGTGACTACTAGCCACACCTATTCCTATAGCGCTAGGAAAAAACTTGCCTCCGTTATAAATATGATTACGGGTAACAAGATTGTGATGGGATGCTTGTTCTTGAAGCACTTGGGGACGATAAATTTTTCTTTCCCCAATTTTGATTCCTCCTGCACCCAAATCATAAAAAGAACAGCTAACTATCTGATTGTGTTGGCAACGGCGAAACAGTTCGATGCCATAACCCCCTAGATGTTTCCAGTTGCAGTAATGCCAGTGACAGTTATTAATACCATTAGCAACAACCGCACTCCCAACTCCCCAAGCATTTTGGCTATACCCCGATTCAAAAGAGGATAAATGCCAATCTGTATGAGCAAAGGTCAAATTGTTGAACTGAAGATTACTAACCGAGATGTCTTTATCTACTTCCCCTGCCAACAGCATCAGGGTGTGTAGCACAGGAGCAACTATTTCAGTTGAGGCGATCGCTTCATGGGGGAAAGGCAGATAATAAAGACGAGACTGTTCGCGATCTAGATACCATTCCCCTGGAGTGTCTAAAAATTCAATTTTATTTTCTAAATAATAAAGATCGTTGGGGGCTAATTTAAAAACACTTTCCTTATTAAAATGTAGAGTGTTAGCTTGGCGATCTACTTTGACAACGGGTAAACGAGATTCAACCCAACGATTTAAAACGATCGCTTCACTGCCTTTTAATTCAATTCGGGGTAGATCGTCGTTTTTATAAGTAAAAATGCGATCGCCTTCATGCCAATTTTGACCGTCGCGGTGGTCAACCGACTGAACCTTGAGATATCCCTGGCTAGGATAACGCGCTCTTACCCTTCTTTTTCCATTTACCCAAAGATGCTGAAAATTACTTTTTTGTAGACTTGATGGCAAGTTTGTTGTCCAGAGTCGCAAACCATTAAGCTGTTCTTCTTGCCAACCATCAATAACTCTACCACCACTAATAGTAACTTGTTCCTGTGGCTGTGCTTCATAACTGATGGGAAAAGAGTTTGTTCCCGAATCGTCGGGAGTAAATACGACTGGTTCGATTAATTGATAAGTGCCACCGCTAAAAATTACCTTAACTGGTTGATTTAACTTATTATCCTTTTTTATAGCTCGTATTGCTGCCTGTGCTTTTTTCCAGGTGGCAAAAGGACCATCGCTGTTATCTTTGCTAGGAGTAGCTCGTTTTCCCGACCAAGTATCATCACCATTGGTAGCTACAAAAAATAATATTGGCTTGCTCTGAGGATTAATTATATTTGAATTAATTATTGAGCTATATTTTTGACCATTATCAATTTTGAATTTTGAACCTACGCTCAGGAAATATCCTAACAACACTCTTATTAAGAAATAACGACGTAACATTTAATTTATCAGGTAAATTTAATAACAGTAAACTATGCTTGTTCTAGCAGAAATCGACTAATTAAATTAGTTTAACGTTTTCCCAAAACATCATCGTTATTGCTGAGTCATTGAATTATCTAAATATTTTGCTTTTTAAGAGCTAGCAGGTCATGAAAGAGACGGTTATGATTGTGTAGATCTTAAATAAATTGAGAAGTGCCGAGCAAAGGAGTATTTAATTTTGTAGCATATCTATTTACATCTTCATAGTGACGGCTAGTAGATAAATTATCTCAACTTTTTCGTGGTATTAAAAAATACAAATAGTAACTACAAATCATTTTTGTTTATTCTTTTTATAGTTTTATTTAGATGAGCGCAAACAGCAAGCTAGGGGAACAACTTATTTCTCTACATCGACAAAACTTTACAGGTGTTTTGACCATAAAATCTCAAGATGGTAAACAAACGTGGGAAATGTTTTTTTATCTAGGTAAGTATTTGTGGACAGAAGGTGGTTTTCATGCAAACCGCTCCTGGCGAAGAAACTTTCACTATTATTGCCCTGGTGTAAAAACAGACAAAATTGTTTTAAGATATCAGCCTGAAATTAAATCTCATAACTATTTTTTGCTAAGTATTTTATTACAAAGAAAAATAATAAAGCATAAGCAAGTCAGAGATTTAATTGAAAATATTAGTAAAGAAGTATTTTTTGACTTATTACAAAAAGAATATAACGATTCATTAAACTACACGCTTCAGCCAACCACTGCTCATTATCTATTGAAGGCTGGTTTTAGCTTATCTTTGGCTTCAATTAATTTGGAACAAATCCTATTTCAATCTCAAACATCTTGGTCGAGTTGGGGCGCAAAAGGTTTGGCATCTTGTTCGCCTCATCATGCGCCTTTTCTTCAAAGCGATCGCGAATTAAAACAACAAATACCCGACGTTATCTTGAGCAATATGTCGCGATTACTCAATGGAAAAAATACCTTCAGAGACTTGGCAATTAAGATGGAAAAAAATGTATTAGATGTAACTTGTGGCGTGGTTCCCTACTTTTTCAAAGGATATTTGCGGTTACTAGAAATACCCGATTTACCTAACAGCAAAACTTGAAAATTAGCTATGTCAAATAAATTTATAACTACTGTATTACAAAAAACCAAAGTGCTTCAAACCTTCTAATATTCCCCCAGCACATATAGACTGAGCCAAATAAAGGCGATCGCTTTTGTTAGCTTCATACCACTGAAGTAGCTCGGGCTTGGCATTGCTAACAATCAAACCTTTTTCCTGTCCTTGAAACATAGAAACGTCATTTCCAGAATCACCACAAACTATAGTTTTTTCCGCTGAAATATTCCATCTTCGACGCAAAAATTTCACCGCCAAACCTTTATCACCATTTCTAGGTAATAAATCCAAATCTTGCCCCGCACTATAAATTAGTTTGATTTTATATCCACTTTTACTCAAGGCAGTTTTCAGATTAGCGATTGTTTCCTTTGCCACGGGTTCGGCTAAATAATAACTAATCTTAAAAGGATTTTGTTCGGATTTAGGCTGGGATTGTAAATCGGAAAATTGACTAGCTATTTCGACTATTTCTGCTCTATTCCATCCTTGAGACAAAATTTCTGCCCATTCTGGATCGTATTCTTCATGTTTTTCATCAAAGTACATTTCTGTTCCCACTGAAGTAATCAAAGCATCTGGAGTGAGCAAAGACTTAGCTTCAGCTAGTAAACGATAAAGATAAAGCGATCGCCCTGTAGCGTAAACAATTTTACTATTGTATTGTTGGCGATGGTTAGTAAGTTCTTGGTTGAGACGAGCTAAAGCAGCGTCATCACCAACCAAAGTATTGTCTAAATCGGTTACAAACAAAAATGGACTCATGTTAGGGGCATTCATAAGAAGATGGTCAAATTAAAAAGTAACAATATTAAATTCTAAATATACATAAACTATTACTATGCAGATAATCTACTTAGCAAACTAAGCAAATAATCGATCTTACAGGACATCTTACTATTTAACTTTACAAGTCTAAACCATGCCATACAATAATTCTCTTCTATTACGCTTAAAAAAGTTGAATATATAGTAGTCCAAGATAAATACTTCTATTAAATGAAATAATCCCCAGAAATTTAAAATTTATCTTAGTTTAGTCGAAATTTTACGATTTGACTCTTTACAACTGCGGACACAAACTGGTTAGCTGGATAATGGCTTAGTTAGATCGTATTTTGTGCAAACAAGAGGACTGAAATTTTGGGCGTAGAACTTCGTAGTTATGTATATTTAGATAAATTGCAATCTCAGCACGCAGCCTATATTGGAACTGTATCCCTTGGCTTTCTGCCCTTGCCAGGAGATGCTTCTTTGTGGATTGAAATTTCTCCTGGGATTGAAATTAATCGCATTACTGATATTGCCCTCAAATCTGCCGTAGTTCGCCCAGGGGTTCAATTTGTTGAAAGACTGTATGGATTGCTAGAAATTCATGCCAGCAAGCAAGGGGAAGTTAAAGCAGCAGGTAGGGCGATTCTAGAGGCACTAGGAGCAGATCGACAAGATAGTCTCAAGCCAAGAGTAGTTTCCAGCCAAATTATTCGTAATATGGATCCTTATCAAGCCCAACTAGTTAACCGCGACTGTCGTGGGCAAATGCTTCTAGCAGGACAAACTTTATATGTTTTGGAAGTACAGCCCGCAGCCTATGCTTCTCTGGCTGCTAATGAAGCCGAAAAAGCAGCCTTGATTAACATTCTCAAAGTAACGGCGATTGGCAGCTTTGGCAGACTATATTTAGGGGGAGAAGAAAGGGATATTATTGCAGGTGCAGCAGCAGCCTTGGCTGCGATTGAAAGTGTCAGAGGAAGAGAAAACGTCCATCAGAAAAAAAATGAATAGTTTGGATCTGTCCCTTTAGCGGGGATAATAAAGCGGTAGATTAAGATTCAGGCGATCGCAAGGTAGGTAGCGTGGCAAATATAGAGCATCTAACAAAATTAAAGCAAGGCGCATCTGAGTGGCTTGATTGGCTTGATCGCAACCATCAGCCAGCAATTAATTTGGTTGATGCTAATCTGCAAAACATCGATCTGGCAAAAGTTTATTTAGTTAAAGCTAATCTTGAAAATGCCGATTTGACTAGTGCCTCATTGTGCCAGGCAAACTTGACAGGAGCTAATCTAGAAGGAGTAGAATTAATCGGTGCGGATTTAACCAAAGCTAATTTGACAGGAGCTAATCTACAGTCAGCTTATTTAATGGACGCAGACTTGAGAGAGGCAAATTTGATTGGTTCAGATCTCAGGCTTATTCAAGGAAAATCGGCTAATTTTCACTCTTGTAATTTAATTGGTACTTCTCTACGTCAAGCCCAACTAAACCAAGCAAACTTTACCGAAGCAAAACTTAATCGAGCCAATCTTAGCGAGACAGACTTAAGTAAAGCCAGCTTCGATCGAGCAGATTTGTCAGGAGCAAACTTTTTTGAAGCGGAACTACAGTCAGCCAGTTTTTATCAGGCAAATCTTTATCGAGTAAGTGCGATCGCAACTCATTTAAGTCATAGTTATCTTTACTACAGCAACCTACTCGGAGCTAATTTAACACGGTGCGATTTGCGTTGGTCAAACTTGAGCTATGCCAATCTTCAAAGCGCAAATTTGCAGCAGGCTAAACTACGAGGAACAAATCTAAATAGGGCAAATTTAACAGGAGCAAACTTAACAGGGGCAAACCTCAGAGGCGCAAACTTAAGCTATGCCAATCTTTGCCAAGCTAATTTGAGAGATGCCATCATTGAAGACACTGTTTTCAATCAGGCGAATTTAACAGGGACAACTATGCCTGATGGGACAATTCATTATTAGTTCGTTAGTTGGGTTTTAGGCGACTGTGTAAGGCTTTACTCCTGAAGTATCGACGTTACGGAGTAGCTTGACTATTTTAGTATTTGATTTTGGTTCAATCCAGTCTGAGGCGATTTCGGCTAGAGGAACAAGGACGAAAGCACGTTCTGTCATGCGGGGATGGGGAATGGTTAAATTGGGGGTGTTTAAAACCAAATTGCCATAAAGCAATAAATCCAAATCCAAGGTTCGAGGCTGTAATGTACCCTTGCCTGTTCTACCAAACTGTATTTCTGTAGCTTGCAAAATATTTAATAACTCTTCGGGAGTTTGCTCTGCGGATAATAAGGCGCAACCGTTTATATAGTCTGGTTGAGGCTCGACAGTACCAACTGGTTTGGTTGTGTACCAGCTAGAAGTGGCGTTAAGGATGATGCCAGGAATCTGGTTTAGGGAAGAAAGAGATTTTGACAAAATATCAAAAGAGTTACCTTGGTTACTGCCTAAAGCGATCGCACACTCTACCATAATTAATTAATTGAAGTATTAATAGTATCGATCTTACCACCAAAGAAAATTGAAGTTTTGGCATAAAAGTGGACGAATCAAAATTTTTGCCTTACAAAACAGACATAACTATTCAAAAAACCTATCTATCCTCTAACTTTGCTTTTAGGTAATTCACGGAAACGATGGGATAAACAAAATTACCTACCCAAAGTAACCATATTTTGCGTCCTTTATCAAAGCTTATGTTTGTCTCTCAATTGTGTGTTTATCCCCTTAAATCCTGTCAAAAAATCGATCTTGCTCAAGTAGAAGTTGAGATAAAGGGCTTTTTTGGCGATCGCGAAATGATGCTTGTATCTAGTAGTGGCAAATTTATTACCCAAAGGCAATTTCCCCAACTAGCTACAGTCAAAGTTGAAGTTGGAGAACAAAACATCACCTTAAAAACAGAAGATGCTAATTTTCAAGACTTGACTTTTACGCCTGTTTCTACAGGGACAATAATTGAAGTGGAGATTTGGCGCGATCGCCTACAGGCAATAGATCAAGGAGATGAAGTTGCAAATTGGTTTCATCGCTTATTAGATTTAGATGCCAGTAAAACCTGTCGTCTGGTAAAACAATCTCCAAAACACGATCGTATCTTAAAGCAAAAATATCCTAGTGAAGAGGATATTCCTATCAACTTTGCCGATAATTATCCTGTAATGCTAACGGCTAGTGCTTCTTTAGCAGAATTAAATCAAAGAATTGCCGAGATTCATCTTTCTCAAAAACAAGAAATTCCGATGAACCGTTTTCGACCTAACATTGTGGTGGAGACAACTGAACCTTTTATTGAAGATCGATGGAGTTTAATCCAAATCGGTGAGATAAAATTTAAAGTAGCTAAACCCTGTAGTCGTTGCATCATGACTACTATCGATCAAAAACAAGGGCAAAAAGATCGATTAAAAGAACCCCTCAATACACTCGGAACTTTTAGGCAGTTGAGCGAACAAGGGGTTATGTTTGGTGTCAATCTGATTCCCCAAGGTAAGGGAACAATAAGGACAGGCGATCGTCTACAAATTCTCGAAACTAGAAATTAATAATATTAATCGTCTGCTTCTGCTATTGGCTGTGCTTGAGCATTTTGAGCAGCAATAATAGCACGCTTTTTAAGCTTAATAGTTAAGTAACGAATTGTATCTTCACTCAAACGCATCATTCTTTCTAAAGGAGCAATTTGCGAACCATCAGCTTCATAGTTTACTTGAACATAAATACCATCCAGATATTTACCGACAGGATAAGCCAATCTTCTTTTTCCTTTAATCTGAACTTCCATACTTTCTGCACCTCTTTCAGTGAGAAAATCTTGATATTTGGCTACAGATTCTCCTACCTGATCTTCTGATAAGTCAGGACGAAGAATGTACATCATTTCGTAAGTATTGCTCATGTTCTTTTTTTCTCCTTATGGACTATGAGGCTTCTGCTATATTTCTCGCGATGTTATTCAACAGGGGATATATAAAGAAGCAAGGAATTACAATCTTACTATTACTTTATGCTTAATTACCAGTATTTTAATTTACAGTTAACAGATTGACCTAAAATTAAGCTAATCTAGAGCAGCATTAAAAAGAAAGCTTTTAGTTCATTTTTCTCGACCGTTACTTCTGAGTTTTGTTATGGCACAACGCTATGTCCGCATAAAAACCGATCGCCAACAGATTTACTACGGCTTACTACAGGCTAATCGTAGCGTAGTGGTATATGATGCTCCCCCTTGGCTTGGAGGACAAGCAACAAACTTGGAACAGGAAGTCGATACTTACCAATTACTTGCACCCTGTGTACCTTCTAAAATTGTCGCGGTAGGTAAAAACTATCTTAAGCACGCAGCGGAGATGGGTACTCCCGTACCAAAAGAACCCCTTTTATTCCTCAAACCCCCTACTACTATTATTGCTGACGGGCAAAATATTCATTATCCTTCCCAGTCTCAAAGGGTTGATTATGAAGGAGAATTGGCTTTGATAATTGGCGATCGCTGTAGCCGTGTCAATCCCGAACAAGCAGCCAAAAGGATTTGGGGTTATACCATCGCTAACGATGTTACTGCTCGCGATCTGCAGAAAAAAGACGGACAGTGGACTAGAGCAAAAGGTTTTGATACATTTTGCCCTCTGGGACCTTGGATTGTCCGAGAATTAAGCGTAGAGGCTAAAATTCAAACTTTTTTAAATAACAGCAAAACGCCAAATCAGTCTGCTTCCATTGAAGATATGGTATTTACTCCCGACGTTTTAGTGTCTTATATTTCGCAAGTGATGACCCTAACCCCAGGAGATATAATTTTGACTGGTACTCCTGAAGGCGTAGGTGCAATGGAGCAAGGAGATAGTGTTAGGGTTGAAATTGAAGGTATTGGCTGCTTGTCTAATCAAGTTGCCAAGAATTAATCGTTGATTTTCAGCGTACTTGATCGTAAACAAATTTTGAAAAAGAAGGAATTTCTGGATATTTTCCTAAAGCACACTGCACTATACAGTAAATACAAACTGGCATAACTATTATAAAAACTATTGGACCAATGATATTTAATCCACCCAAAGTACTAAAAACAATTTGAATTAAGGACAGTGCAATTCCGATCAGGATGGATTGCATTGTATTGAAGCGGATAAAGTAGCTAATTTTTTCGTTCTGAACTACTGCCAAAATTAAAATGAAGAAGATGATTAGGCCACCAAATCCACCAGGAATAATATTATAAATTATCAATACTGGAATTAATAGTATTCCCAGCAGGTCAAATAAAGGGGATAAGGCAGGAATAATTGAAGACAAGCCCGAACCCAAAGCCACCGTATCAGCCAAAGCAAAAAGATAAACGATTGCGCCAAAAAAACGATCTTTATTATCTGTAAACGCACTCCTGCCCATAATTTAGTTTTTTCCTAGAACTAAAAATTTGTTGATTTAAATTCAGATCAACTTCAGGATAGCGTAATTATTAATTTTCTAGTCTATCTGGATGACATTAAAACCCATCTGACACTTATAAATTTTTGCCTGTTTAGGGGGAAATTCCTGTAAAGCTTTACCGCAACCCAATTTATCCCCGTGCCATCGAGGTAAACCACTACGTTCTGCCATCAGACAATTTTGACAAACCTGACTGGCTGACAATATTTGTTCATCTGCGATCATAACTATCACGCTCGTCAATCCTCTTCAGAAGTGATATCTACAACTATTACAATTCTAGAGTCTCTGCAATTGAAATTAAGGCTTGTGCCACATAGCTTAACAGTTTCAAGCTTAAGTTATGATTTTAACAAGAACATAAGACAACTTTTAATTTTGAAACTATCAGAAACTTAAAATATTAGTGAATTGACTATAAAAGCAGCTAGATCAAATAGCTTACCGCCAATACCACTAATAAATAGAATCATAAATAAAGCTAGTCCAATTTGAGAACGAACCAAGGCTTTCATTTCTGGGATGAGTTCGCTAGCTACATGATAGCCATCTAGGGGAGGAATAGGGATTAAATTGAATAAACAAAGAGCAAAATTAAAAATAGCAATAATTCTAAAAAATTGAATACTAACAATACGTTCAAAAGCAAAATAATATGTCAAATTGATTACTACTACCGCCAACATTCCTAAAGCAATATTAGTTAGAGGTCCAGCAGCAGAAACCAGAATATTTCCCCATTTAGGATTGCGAAATTTACCAGGATTAACTGGCATTTGTCCCCAAGCCATGCCAGCAAAAAGTAAGAAGAATATTGAATGTATTCCCATATGAATTAAAGGGTTTATGGTCATATGCCCTTTGGCAATGGGTGTATCGTCTCCCTGATAGATTGCAGCAATGCCGTGTCCCAATTCATGTAAAGAGATAGAGATGATCAATACAGCGACAACCCTAATATAAAATACGGGTTCGCGAAATAAATATTCAAAAAACATAAAATAAAATTTAATATAAATTAATCAAAGCTGTTATTCATAAGCAAATAAAAACAATTATCAATATTTTCAGATTTTAATAATTGATTTAAAATAATGCATTATTAAAATAATTAATAGTGGTTAATTACATTGACATAGCTTCTAATTCATTTATAAAAACGATCGCAGGAAAAAGTTGCGATCGCGATCGCAAAAATAAAGGTAAAGCGATCTTCAAGAACATTTTGCGGTCAACTAGTGCAAAAATAGTATAAATGCAACTATCTCAGGGATAATGGTTTTCAGAGATCACTGAAATTAGATAGCATGGAGACTACCTATTAATATAAATACAAGTAACAGATAGTGACTCAAAATAATTTAGATTTTCTTGCTCAAACAGATCCCGCGATCGCCGAAATTGTCGATTTGGAATTAAACCGCCAGCGATCGCACTTAGAATTAATTGCTAGTGAAAACTTTACTTCTCCAGCAGTTTTGGCAGCCCAAGGTTCAGTCTTAACCAACAAGTATGCTGAAGGCTTACCAGGAAAACGCTACTATGGCGGTTGTGAATTTGTTGATCGCGCCGAACAACTAGCTATTGACCGTGCCAAAGAATTATTTGGGGCAGAAATGGCAAACGTACAGCCTCACTCTGGCGCACAGGCAAACTTTGCCGTATTCCTAACTCTACTGAAGCCAGGAGATACCATTATGGGTATGGACTTATCCCACGGTGGACACCTCACTCATGGATCTCCTGTAAACGTATCTGGAAAATGGTTCAACGTAGTTCAGTATGGTGTGGATCAAGATACCGAACAGCTAGACTACGACCGAATTAGAGAAATAGCCTTAAAAGAACGTCCCAAACTGCTTATTTGTGGTTATTCAGCCTATCCTCGCACTATAGACTTTGCTCAATTTAGAGCGATCGCCGATGAAGTGGGTGCATATCTACTAGCCGATATTGCTCATATTGCAGGCTTAGTCGCTAGCGGTCATCATCCTAATCCCATTCCTCACTGTGATGTGGTCACTACCACTACCCACAAAACCCTACGAGGTCCTAGAGGTGGTTTAATCTTAACTCGCGATGCGGATCTAGGTAAAAAACTCAATAAGTCGGTTTTCCCTGGCACTCAAGGCGGTCCTTTAGAACACGTAATTGCAGGTAAAGCAGTTGCTTTTGGCGAAGCCTTAAAACCAGAATTCAAAGAATATTGCGCCCAGGTAATTGCCAATGCTCAAGCTATGGCAGAAGCCTTTAAAGCCAGAGACTTTAAGCTAGTTTCCAACGGCACAGACAATCACTTAAATTTAGTGGACTTGCGTTGTATCGGTATGACTGGTAAGAAAGCAGATGCTCTAGTTAGTGAAGTTAATATCACTGCTAACAAAAACACCGTACCTTTCGACCCCGAATCTCCTTTTGTAACCAGCGGACTACGTTTGGGTTCTCCTGCAATGACCACCAGAGGCATGGGGACGACAGAATTCCAAGAGATTGCTAATATTATTGCAGACAAACTACTCAACCCTGAAGATGAAGCTGTACAGAAGGATTGTATGGGTCGAGTAGCAGCATTATGCGATCGCTTTCCTCTGTACCCTTACTTACAAATTCCTGTTCCAGCAAAGATCTCAGGCTAGACAAATAGCAACATCTAGTTATAATTTATGGCTGTGGTGTTGCTACATTCCCAAATTTACCTATATTCTTACTAGCCGTTCGAGAACGTCCTGAACTCAGATGCCTATTCAGCTCTATCATCTGATCGCTTTTCTAGTTTCTATGACTGTCGTGTTGTGGACTATACCCGATGTCAAAACTCTTGGCTTGAAGTTGGGTATAGTAGATCGACCAAATGCTAGGAAGATTCACAAAAACCCCGTTGTCCGTGTAGGCGGGGTTTCAATTTTTGCAGGTACAATTGCTGCACTAACGATTGTTTGGCTTTTGGGTGGATTTTCTGCTCTCGCCCCCCACAAAGCAAAAGAAATATGGGTAGTTATCATTGGCAGCATTCTTTTCTTTGGCATTGGTTTTGCCGATGACTTGTTTAATCTGACTCCTGTTTCACGGCTATTGATGCAGTTTGCTGTAGCAACGGGCTGCTGGTACTTGGGAGTTAGAATTGACTTTGTTTCATTTCCCGTCTATTCTCTCATCAAAATTTATTGGTTGAGTTTGCCGATAACGGTTATTTGGCTAGTTGGTATGGCTAATGCAATCAACTGGATTGATGGAGTTGATGGTTTGGCTGCGGGAGTATCAGGTATTGCTGCTTTTGTGATGCTAGTAGTTACTCTATTTATGAATCAACCTGCTGCTGCTTTAATTGCTGCTGCATTGGCTGGTGGGGCGTTGGGTTTCCTGCGATATAACTTCAACCCAGCACAAATTTTTATGGGAGATGGGGGAGCATACTTTATGGGCTTTACCCTCGCAGCAGTGGGTATTGTCGGCTTAGTTAAAACTACTGCTATTACTGCGGTAGTGCTACCTTACTTGATTTTGGCAGTGCCGATTATTGATATGTCAGCGGTAATTTTCTCTCGTATTTGGAAAGGGAAATCACCCTTTATTGCAGATAAAAGCCATCTTCATCATTGGCTACTAAAATCTGGCATTTCCCAACGTCAAACTGTTTTGTTTATTTACAGTCTGACTTTTTGGGTAGGTAGTCTAGCTTTAGGCTTTTCTAATATTCCTAGTGGTTGGGGCTACGCCATCGGCGCAACAATGGTTCTTTCATGGCAGATTTGGCAAGTTTGGCAAGTTTGGCGAGAGACTCACAGTAGCAATAGATAATAGAAAAGTTTACATATAATAGTCTAAAAAATTAAAAAATTAATGAGCGCGGAAGTTATTTGTATTGGGACAGAATTGCTTTTAGGAGATATTTTAAATACTAACTGCCAGTATTTAGCTCAAGAATTGGCAAATTTAGGTATTCCTCACTATTATCAAACTGTTGTTGGGGATAATGTAGCGCGGATTCATCAAGTATTAGATATTGCTCAAACTCGCTCCTCTATACTAATTTTTACTGGCGGTTTGGGGCCTACTCCCGACGATCTGACTACAGAAACAATTGCTAGTTTCTTCAATACTCCTCTGGAAGAAGATCCTGAAATTATTGAAGACATTAGCCGTAAATTTGCTTCTGTCGGACGAGAGATGACTCCTAGCAATCGCAAACAGGCTCTTGTCCCTCAAGGTGCTATGACTTTACCAAATCCTACAGGTACAGCCCCAGGTATAATCTGGCAGCCAAAAGAGGGGGTGACGATCATGACATTCCCAGGAGTCCCTTCTGAAATGCACCGAATGTGGCGCGATACTGCCGTTCCTTTCCTCAAAAGCCAAGGTTGGGGGGAAAGCTCTATTTATAGCGAAATGATGCGTTTTAGAGGCATTGGCGAGTCGGCATTGGCAGAGAAGGTAGCTCATCTGTTTGATTCAGACAATCCTACGGTTGCACCCTACGCAGGAAAAGGAGAAGTACGTTTACGAGTAGCAGCAAAGGCTAATTCTCAAGCTGAGGCTGACACTTTAATTAAGCCAGTAGCGACAGAAATTAAAAATATCGCAGGGCTAGATTATTTTGGCAGTAACGAAGATACTTTAGCTTCCGTTGTGGGAAAGTTATTGAATGATGAGAAACAAACCTTAAGCGTAGCTGAATCTTGTACGGGGGGAGGTTTGGGAGCAATGTTAACCGAAATACCTGGTAGCTCTAGCTATTTCTTGGGAGGGGTAATTGCCTATGCTAATCAAGTTAAGCAAAATCTTTTGAACGTCGATGGTCAAGATTTAGAAGAACAAGGAGCGGTAAGTAGCACTGTAGCCGAGCAAATGGCTTTGGGAATTAAAAAACGTTTACAAACTGATTGGGGTATTAGCATTACAGGAGTAGCTGGTCCAAGCGGAGGTACAGAAACCAAACCTGTTGGTCTGGTTTATATTGGACTTGCTACCCCTGAAAATAAAACGACTGTTAAAGAATACCGTTTTGGTCAACGCAGGGGGAGAGAATTAGTACGTTACTTGAGTTCTTACTCTGCATTAGATTTGTTGCGACGTAGCCTGATTGAAAGGCAAAAGTAAATTAAATTGTTTTAAATCAACTAAGACCTTAGTTTAACTAGGATCGAACTTTGTCTTACTATGAAGCCAGTCATAAATACGGTCTAATTCTTCTAAAGTAATTAGTCCATATTGCCAAAGAACCATAGGAATAGGGGCAGTACGATCTTCAACGGCTTTATCAACAATTTTAAGAGAATCGTTGTCAAGAGCTAGTTCTTCTTTTAAAAATGTAATGAATTTGGCATATATGGCTGGCTTCATGAGTATTTTCCTATGGTCTAAATATTTGAATCACATGATGGATGATGTTGATTATCAAGCAGCAAAAATTTTATTTTTTGCTAGTGAAATATAAGAATTTTTACTATTGTTAAAGCTAAATAAAGATTTGCCTGTAGTTGAGATCACAATTAGTTATAAATTCAATCTTCCGATACAGTCAAGTTGCCTGATTTAAAATTGCAATTTATTAAGCAAAATTTTAATACTTATACAATGACATACATATTAGTCTGTAAATTCACTTAATTTGCTTAAGTATAAAAAAGATAATATTTTATTTGCTTGTTTATACTCTGTCTATCGATATAAATATGGTTTTAGCTAATTATTAAATCTATCTTAAGTTCAATAAAGCAAACTATGATTAAGCAATCTTACCAGATGTTAATCACTGGTAAACTAAACCACATATTACATATTGTTCATGGTTTTAATTGTTTGTGACCTACTTTGAATTTAAAGGCTTAATAGATATTTTGTCGTCTATTTTAATGCCCAATTCTTCTGCTCTTCCCCCTCGTAATTCAATCACTTGGTCTACCAAAGCTTCAGGACCATATACAGGACAAGGCTCGGTGGTACAGCCAGGGACATCAGCAGCAATGCCAACAATGCGATCGCCGTTTAAAAAAATCATATCTAAAGATATAGGTACATTTTTCATCCAAAAGCGAGCATTTCGCTCAAATTCAAAAGGAAACAACATTCCGCGATCGTCTGCTAGAGATTCACGAAACATTAGCCCAGTAGCCTGTTGTTGAGGGGTTTGAGCTACCTCTAATTGGATAGTTTCTGACCCTATTTGCGCCACTGCGGTGATAGGTAACATTTGTCCCTGTTTGATTTGAACTTGCTCTGAAGCGTTGGCAATAGTTCTTTTGGCAGAAGTTGCACTGGAGCAGCTTGATAATAGTATTAATAATATAATGCCAAAGTTTAATTTAAAATTCATTTGATAGTTGTTTTTATGATTCTCGCAGAACATAACCAATACCCCTAACGGTTTGGATCAATCTTCTATTGTTCTGACTTTCTATTTTAAGTCTTAAGTAGCGAATGTAAACTTCAATTACGTTCGATTCCCCTCGATAATCATATCCCCAAACGTTTTCAATAATTTCTTCTCTTGTCATTACCTGTTGAGGATTAGACATTAAATATTTGAGCAATTCAAATTCTTTCATCGTCAAATCGATTGCTCTGTCTTTCCTAATAACTTGACGAGTAGTCAAATCCAAAACTAGTTCGCCAAACCTTAATTGTTCTTGTGAATTTACCTCAGGCTGAAGATAAAGATTAATTTGCTCTAATAACTTTTCGCGATGATATGGTTTTAATAAATAATCATCTGCCCCTGCTTCTAGACAAGCAACCCTTTCTTCTACGGTTTCTTGATCTACCAACATCAAAACAGGAATTCTTTCTCCTGCATTTCTTAGTTGATGGCAAAGATCGATTCCTAGTTGTCCTGTTAAAGCTCGATCCAATAAAATCATTACTGGTTGATAGAGATTTAATTTATTCCATCCCTTTTGAACTTTTTCAAGTACGGGAGAATAGCCAGCGGTTTGTAGGTCAATACTAGCTTGCTGGGCAAAAAGGCCATCGGTCAACAATAAAACTGAGGGATTAAGACTAGTAACTTTGGCAGTCATAATTTTTACTCCTGACTTGAAGACTAGGGTAACTCGACTGAAGTTGGCTTGGCGATATGGGGTAGTCCCCAGCCTAACTTTTCCCTCAAAATACGGAAAAATTCAGGCGATCGCAAGCGGATAAAACGCGCAGGGTATTTTGATTTTTCTACCTCAATGCGATCGTCAGGCAAAATATAACACCCTCCGTTACCATCAACTACCATCACCATGCGATTGGGAGTAGCAGGAAATACTTTAACGGATTCGCGATCGCTAAATACTAAAGCACGGGATGCTAAAGAATGAGGACAAATGGGTGCTAGCTGTAATACTGGGACTTCTGGAGTTACTACTGGTCCTCCTGCGCTCAAGGAATAAGCAGTCGAACCTGTAGGGGTAGAAATTATGATACCATCAGCAGCTACATCTACAGGGGCGTGTTCGCCAATTTTTACCTCAAAGTGACACATACTAGTTAATGGTTCTCGATGCAAAACCATTTCGTTGAGACTCAAGGCTTCCCATAGCAAGGCGTTTTTCCGAAACACTCTCACCGCCAGCATAGAGCGTTCTTCAATCTCATAATCCTGAGCCAGTAGCTTATCTATAGACTCATCCAAATGAGTTAGATAACTTTCCGTTAAGAATCCCATATGACCCGTATTAATGGTCAACAAAGGTGTCCTGTAAGGGGCTAGTTGTCTAAAAGCGGATAAGACCGTACCATCTCCACCCAAAACGACGGCAAACTGAACCTCTGGATCGAAGTTGGGCGGGGTTAACTGATCTATCCTAGTGTGACACACAGGGCTGTCGGGAGTTGAATATTCTAGTATTCCGCCCATTCCTGTTGCCATACGCACATCCCAACCTGAAGCAGCAAGTTTCTCTTTTACTTCTGAGGCAACCTTGCAAGCTACGGGCTTTATATCATTAAAAATAATGCCGGCTTTTGGCTTTGGCACAACTAACTATCTATCCTGTATTAATCTGGTTGTTTATAGCTATTAGCGGTCGGCTGATTAGCCAGCTCAAGGTAATTATTATCTTATAGCGTATCGTGGAGTAGTCAAAAATCATAGCCAAACTAGATCGGCGTAAACAAAATTAAAGCAACTA
This sequence comes from uncultured cyanobacterium, assembly GCA_963799375.1. GTDB lineage: Bacteria > Cyanobacteriota > Cyanobacteriia > Cyanobacteriales > Xenococcaceae > Waterburya. The sequence continues at coordinate 191,215 of CAWCWY010000019.1, read as the reverse complement.
TTTTGAGTGGTGCTGTTACCAAAGGATTTAGTTAAAACACGATAGCTACAAACAAACCCCTCACGAGGAGGGGCTTTATCGATTAACTTAGTTCACAGAATAAAAGCTTAAACTTTTAACTGAGATTAGTCCCAAATTTCTTACAGCGCGTTACCACGTGGTAATACTTCTTCAGGGAATTCAAAGTTTTGATGTGGTTGGTCTTGTGTTGCCATCCATGCTCTTAGACCTTCGTTGAGCAAGATGTTTTTAGTGTAGAAAGTTTCAAACTCAGGATCTTCTGCTGCTCTCAACTCTTGAGATACGAAATCGTATGCTCTCAAGTTCAAGGCGATACCGATGATACCAATACTTGCCATCCATAAACCTGTTACGGGTACGAATAACATGAAGAAGTGTAACCAACGTTTGTTGGAGAAAGCGATGCCGAAAATCTGTGACCAGAAACGGTTGGCTGTCACCATACTGTAGGTTTCTTCTGCTTGGGTAGGTTCAAACGCTCTAAATGTGTTTGCTCCGTCTCCATCATCAAATAGGGTGTTTTCTACTGTCGCACCGTGAATTGCACAAAGTAATGCTCCACCAAGTACACCTGCTACTCCCATCATGTGGAAGGGGTTTAGGGTGAAGTTGTGGAAACCTTGTACAAATAGGATGAAACGGAAGATTCCCGCTACACCAAGACTAGGTGCAAAGAACCAGCTAGATTGTCCTAAAGGATAAAGTAAGAATACTGATACAAATACGGCGATGGGTGCAGAAAAGGCGATCGCATTATAAGGACGAATCCCTACAAGACGAGAAATTTCAAACTGACGTAGCATAAAGCCAATCAGTGCGAATGCACCGTGTAGTGCTACGAATGCCCATAGTCCACCGATTTGACACCAACGAGTAAAACTCCAGCCAGCTTCAGGTCCCCAAAGGAATAGTAAGGAGTGACCCATGCTGTCTGCTGGAGTTGAGGTTGCTACGGTTAAGAAGTTACATCCTTCTAGATAAGAAGAAGCTAAACCGTGAGTGTACCAACTTGTTACAAATGTGGTGCAAGTAAGCCATCCACCAATTGCCATGTAGGCACAGGGGAATAAAAGAATACCAGACCATCCTACGAATACAAAGCGATCGCGTTTTAACCAGTCATCAACGGCATCAAACAGCCCTTGTTGAGCAGGTGCGCGTCCTACTGCTATTGTCATATAGATTAGATCTCCGAAATAGTATTTATAAGATCGTTAGAATTATTACGATTTAATTGACTCGACCGACGATACCGATCAATACAATTGTGAGAAAAGTTAACTTTTCTTTACTTATATTACACATAATAAGAGAAAATAGCTGATATTACCAGGGTAAATACAAAGAAAAAATTAAAATTTTCCTAGATACAGCCTAAAGAAAGATGGGAATTTCTGTGTAAATCGAAGATAATCTAAAGTGCAATCACCCTTTATGAGAGTTTTATGTTTACTATCGATGTAGTCTTGCAAGACATCCCCCTTCCCGTATCCGTACAGAGAAAAGAAGCCGAAGCAGCAGAAAGTTTATATCAACAAATTTTAAATGCGATGCGTTCTGGAAGTTCTGATTTGATTGAATTGACCTGTGATAAGGAAGAAGACAAGAAAGTAGCCATCAAAGGTAATCTTGTCTGCGCTGTCAGTTTAAATAAAAGATCGGGGGGGATGGCAGAAGGTAGAGTACCTGGTTTCTTTGCTGCTACTGCTGCAAATCAATAAAGGAGCGAATCTCCCAACTATGAGCTATTGGCTTCTTGATAAAGGAGAGAAGTCAATAGCTTTTTGATAAATATATTAGTAATTTCTACTAACCACTGACTACTAGCTACACAAATGTCTTACTCCATCAATGCAGATCTAAATTCAGACCAGACACCAATTATCCGTGTAGATAACATATGCTTTAGCTGGTCATCTGAGGCAAAAGTACTCAAAGGATGTTCTTTAGAAGTACCCCAAGGGGAATTTTGGATGCTGCTAGGTAACAACGGTAGCGGAAAATCAACTTTGCTAAGACTTTTAGCAGGATTACTCATTCCCGATAGTGGATCGATTGTCATGCCATATAAGACAGGGTTTGTCTTTCAAAATCCCGATCATCAGCTAGTAATGCCAACAGTGGGTGCGGATATCGCCTTTGGTTTGGTTAGTGAGAATCTATCTTTAGCTCAGAGTTAAAGATAGAGTCAGATCGGCGTTGGATGCAGTCAATATGGCAGATTTTGAAAGACGACCCATTCACGCTCTTAGTGGAGGACAAAAACAACGTATTGCGATCGCAGGGGCAATTGCTCGTAATTGTGAGGTGATTATGTTTGACGAACCCACCGCGTTACTAGACCCTGACACTCAATTAGAGTTAGTAGCTCAAGTAAAAAATTTAGTCAAAGAGCGTAATCTTACTGCACTGTGGGTAACTCATCGGTTAGAAGAATTAGATTATTGTGATGGGGCTTTTTTATTAGAAGGGGGTAAAGTTGTGGCAAAAGGAGATCCTCAAAGCCTCAAGCAAAGGCTGTTGGCAACCGAAAAATTCTAAATCATTAAGATGCTTGTCTGCCTCTTAGGTTAAAAAGTTTTTAATTTATTTAACTTTTTGTTAACAATTTTGCCTAAAATGGGGAGAATAGTATTTTCATTCTTTTAAAATAATAACTTGCAATGTCTCCCTCCTCTTACCAGGCGATACTGCTCGTCGATGGTTATAACATCATCGGCGACTGGTCTGACCTAAAAAAAAGCCGCGATCGCGAAGGACTAGCAATAGCCCGCAGACAATTAATTGAATGTCTGATTAACTATAGTGCGACCTTAGAATATCGAACCAAGGTTGTATTTGATGCTCATTATCAGGACACCCCCCGTAGTGTAGAGAAACATACTTCAGGGTTGACAGTTCACTACACGGCATTTGCGGAAACAGCAGACACCTATATTGAAAAATTCTGTGCAACCTTTAGTAGAAAAAAATATCAGCAAGAATCGACTCGATTAATTGTAGCCACAAGCGATCGCGCTCAACAACTGACGGTAGTTGGTTATGGGGCGGAATGGCGATCGGCTCAAATGTTGGCAAGAGAAGTAGAACACGCAGTCCGTCAAATAAAAAGCAAAACTAAGAAACAGACCAAGAAGAAACCTTCTGGTCGTTTTTTATTTAATACCTTAGATCCCGTAGCACAACAGCGTCTAAGGCAAATGCAACGAGGTATACAGTGAATTTAATTTTACCTCCACAAAAGTTTTTTACAAAAAATGTTGACAGCGATAAAAATATTAGATATATTTAGAAACGTTGTGAGTTACATAAAACAACTCAAACAAGTCTAAGCCCCCATCGTCTAGTGGCCTAGGACACCTCCCTTTCACGGAGGCGACAGGGATTCAAATTCCCTTGGGGGTACTAAAAAAAATAAGAGCCAGGTTAATATAACTCGGCTCTTATTTTTTTGTTAGTCTATCAAAAACGCCTATTTAATTCCAGTCCAGAAAGCATCTACAAAAGGACTAGCTAACTTTGTAAAAGATTCAACCAAGGGTCGCTCTGCGGTTTCAGGACTACCCGCACTAAATGGTGGTTGGGGATTATATTCCATCATTAACTGAGTCATCTTTGCCATATCCTCACCCCAAAGTAAGCTAACCAAAGTCAACCCAAAATCAATCCCAGAGGTAACACCAGCACCCGTAATGCGGTTGAGATCGATTACTATTCTTTGTGAAGCAACTTCAACTCCTAATGCTGCCAAATGTTCTTTAAATGCCCAATGACAAGTAGCTTGATAACCCTGTAATAGATTTGCCTTAGCTAAGATCAGCGATCCAGTACAAACGCTAGTGATATATTTAGCTGTATTGCTAATTCGCTGTAGAAAATTTAACACTTTCTCATCCTGCATCACTTCTACCTGTCCTATTCCCCCACCAGGGACACAGATTACATCTAATTGAGGACAATCATTGAAGGTGGCTGTAGGAGTAATAATTAGTCCTTCGTTACTACGTAATAGGATCCAAGGTTTTCCAAATTAAATGAATATTGGAATTAGGCGGAAAAGCCAATACTTGGTAAGCACCCATAACGTCTAATTGAACGACACCAGGATAAATCAAGAAACCAATATTAATCTGTTTAGATGGAGCTATTTATCAAGAAATTAGCTAATAGATAATTGCTGTAGCTGCATCGGTAAATTGGGACGGACTTGGTTTGTGGGAGGATAAAAGTCTAATTCTGCTTCCATCAAGTGATGAGGTCGATCGCGAATAGAAATTTCATTAAGTGAATTCCAGTGCAAACGTTGAAAAAAGCGCACATTAGGTAGTTGGACAGTAGCCAAAAAGCGATCGCATCCCCAGGTATTGGCAGTAGTTACCGCCCTATTAATTAATCCTTTGCCGATTCTCCATCCTCGTCGATAATCTGGGTGTACTCCCAGCCTGCCTCCATACCAAAGTCCAGGTTCGGTTTCATAGATCCTGACAACCCCAACAACCTTGTCATCGTGATTAATTGCAACAATAGGATAAGCAATTGAGTCATGTTCGTCGCGATCGCTTGTTTGAAAAATTCCTTGTTCCTGACAGAAGATTTGCTGTCTTAATAAGAAGTAAGCTTCTATATGTGTAGGAGATAAAGCCAGTTTAAACTGATAGTTTGGTTTCATTTAGTAATTGACAATACAAAATTTGTTTTTCTAGTTTTCAAAGGTCGATAATGCCGAACAAGCACCACATTTGGCACAGCCAGCTTTGATATCTTGAGAAGACATACCCGCATTGTTTAACAATTCTCCTACCTTTTCGTAGACTGCATACATAAACTCACTACTGGGAGGTTGATGATCGGCTAAAGGTGTACCTGTAATTGGCACAAAAGGGACAACAAAGGGATAGACTCCTAGTTTTATCAGGCGATCGCAAGTATCGATAATCGTTTCTAAGCTATCTCCTAAACCAGCCAAAATATAGGTACTTACCTGTCCCCAGCCAAAAACTTTTACTGCTGCTGTAAATGCCTCAAAGTAATAATTTAAAGATACTTTCGCCTTTCCTGGCATAATGCGATCGCGTGTCTCTGGTTCAATTACCTCAATGTGCATTCCCAGAGTGTCTATACCTGCATCTTTCATCTTGGCAAACCAGCTAAAATTATTCGGTGGTTCGCACTGTGCTTGAATAGGTAGATCGACTCTGGCTTTTACTGCTTGAGCGCATTCGATTAGATAAGCTGCCCCCCGATCTGTGGTGTTGGGTGTTCCTGTAGTCATTATTAATTGTTCTACCCCATCCAGTCTTACTGCTGCTTCCGCTACTTCTGCTAACTGCGCGGGAGTTTTTTGGGCAATAGTTTTACCTGCTGCTAAAGATTGTTCGATCGCGCAAAATTGACAAGCGGTATTGCGGTTACTATAGCGAATACAGGTCTGTAAAACAGTTGTAGCTAATACGTTATGACTGTGCAAGAGGGCAATGTGACTGTAGGGAATTCCCTCGGCGGTTTTGAGATTATAAAATTTAGGTTGGTTGGGAAATGCGATGGTTGCAATATTGCTGTCCTTTTTCCGTAGGGGCGAATCGGCCGTTCGCTCCTACGTTGTATGCTGATTTGGCAGCAATATTATTATGAACGGGTATCATTACCGTCGTACCATCTATCGTTACGGCTTTATGATCCGATGGTCCTGCGCCTCCTTTTCTCCCTGTATTGAGATCGAGTAACTTTAAACCTTGTGACTGTAGATCTGTAATTAATTTTCGTTTGTCCATTGATTTATCAAAGGTAAAGTAGGACTAGAATCTGCTTGTATTGATTCATTAGATGTTTCGATTGGCTGACTATAATCATTCTGGTGAGAATCATGTTGCCAAACCTTGTAAGGTTCTTGATTTACTTTCAACTGCAATAGATCGGGGCGGGAATAATGACCTACGGAGTCCATCATCCGCTTGCGTTTAGTTATCAAAGAAAAATCCAAATCGGCGATCGCCATTCCTTCTCCTTCTGTAATTGGTTCGCATAACAGAACGCCTTCAGGAGAAATAATCGTCGTATAACAGCCACCAGTCAAAACCCTTTGTAAGCCTTCGTCGGGGCAGATCTCTGCTACCTGTTCGGGACTCAGCCAGCCAGTCGAATTAACTACAAAACAGCCAGCCTCTAAAGCATGATGCCTGATAGTTACTTCCGTCTGATCGGCAAAGATTTGACCCACCATCGAACCAGGAAATTGAGCGCAGTGTATTTGTTCTTGCTGTGCCATTAAGCTATATCTAGCGAGGGGATTATAGTGTTCCCAACAGGCTAATGCACCAACTTTCCCTACAGCAGTATCTAATACCTGCAATCCCGATCCGTCTCCCTGTCCCCATACCATCCGTTCGTGATAGGTGGGGGTAATCTTACGGCGTTTGAGTAGTAAACTACCATCGGCATCAAAGATTAACTGAGTATTGTATAAAGAACCTCCATCTCGTTCGTTAACACCCAATACCACAACCATTGAGTTGGCTTTGGCTGCTTTACTTACCGCTTCCGTAACAGGGCTGGGAACTTCTACCGCTTCCTCATATAACCTCATGTGTTCTTTTCCCATCAACACTGGTGGCTGAATAAAAGAGAAATAAGGATAGTAGGGAATGAAAGTTTCAGGAAAGACAATTAATTGAACTCCCTGTTTAGCTGCATCAGCGATCGCTTTTAATACTTTCTCGGTCGTCCCTTCTCGGCTATATAGTACGGGAGATATTTGTACCGCAGCAGCTTTTACATTCATCATTTATCATTGAACATCTATCATTACAAGCAAATTTACATCGTCCAAGTGTCGAGGATAAACGCGCCATCTTTGCGGTGCATCAAGACTATATCCAAAACATCTAGAGGATTGATGGGTGTAATACCAGGAATCAAGGAAGGTTCGCCGTGTCCATATAATGCTTGCAGTGCGAAGCGACAGGCGTATACTTTTGCACCCTCTTCCATAATTTTGATTAGCTGATTGTTCATCGCCTGGTGTCCAGGAAAAGATTCATCGCCAATTTTAGGAAAGCCTCGCTGTATTCCTAACGTTACCCCAGGACCATATAACAATACGGAAGTATCGAAGCCTTTACGAATCAGGCGGGTAGCTTGCAATAGATTTACTAAACCAATCGAACCTTCAAAAGCAACAGTATGAAAAGTAACTAATGCTTTTTCTCCTGGTTCGGCTTGAACATCGGGAAATACTTTTTCTTCGTAATCAACAAAGTAATCACCAGCTTTGTGGGCGGGGGTAGTAACTTCAGGCATAATTTTATATTCCTTCTTGATATTTTTCGATAAATGTTTAATGTTCAATGCTCAATGTCAAGATCCGATCGCAGCTTCGTTAACAGCTAATAATGTGCCTGGATAGGCATATTTCATCTTGGTGGCAATGTAGTCAGACAGATATTCCGCATCTCTAGCTATGCCCGAAAATCTTCCCGAACCCCAGGTATAAAGCCAGGGAAGACCAATGAAATACAAGCCATTAACGCTAGTGACACCGCGATCGTGGCTAGGATAGCCCTTGCCGTCAAATACGGGAACTTTTACCCAACCAAAGTTAGTTTGATAGCCAATGCACCAAATAACAGAGGTAATATTCTCTTGTTTGTAGTCAAGTTTAGTAATCTCCGTCTCTGGTTGCCATACTGGTTCACAGGTTGATTCAGTCGGTGCATCTATGGCTTGTTTGGTAATGTATTCATCGATAGTGCGTTTAATGCTTTCGTAGACATCATCGGCGCGATCGAGGTTGTGTTTGAGATTTGGCTTGAACTCTAAACTATCTCCTCGAACATCTTTTAATGAACCATATAGCTGCATTCCTTCCGTGGCAAACTGTCGTAAGATCGATCTCATGACCACCATCACGACCAGTAAGATAGTGGTTAGTCTTATTCCTTACGCTTTCAGGATCGGCATGGCGATCGATACTCAGATCGTAGTATCCCAGCCTATCCAGCCAGTCTACTACATCCTTGCCTCGATATTCGCGAGGCGATCGCGGTGCGCCACCAACGCAGAGATGTACTTTTCTCCCTGCTAAATGTAAGTCTTCAGCAATCTGACAGCCCGACTGTCCGCTACCAACTACTAGCACTTCTCCATCTGGCAATGATTCGGGATTTTTATAGTCCGAAGAATGGATTTGCGATATATCGTCAGCAAACTTCTCGGCAATTCTAGGAATTTTCGCCTGATGATAACAGCCTGTAGCAATTACAACTTGGTCTGCTGTATAGTTGCCAATGGATGTATCCAATTTAAACAAACCTGAATTATGCTTCTTAATGGAAAAGACTTCTACTCCTTCTTTTATTGGTGGGTCGAAAGATTTGGCATAGTCCTTGACATATTCAACGATCGCATCTCGCTCCATAAAGCCATCAGGATCGTTACCTGAATAGTGATAACCTGGTAAAGTGCATTGCCAGTTTGGTGTTACCAAACAAAAGGTATCCCAGCGTTTTTGTTGCCAAGAATATCCAATGTGGTTCTTTTCAAATATAATGTGGTCGATGCCCTTGCTTTTCAAACAATAACCGATCGAAAGACCAGCTTGACCACCACCCACAACTATTACTGAGTAGTGCTTTTTCATGTCTTTGACTCCAAGAATGCAACGGTCGATTATTGCTCGACTGAGTTACTAATAGACTAGGTGTTTTGTTCCCAAGAAACCTGTGTATTTTGTTACGAAACAGTCGATACTGGCTATCTGTACAGTGATTAAGCCTAAATTAGGTTGAAAAATTGGGACTACCTGTCAAAAGTAACAGGTATTAAAAAGATAGATAATTATTTTCTTGGTGAATTTTTAGTGAAAACTATTTTTATATTGATTCTTTAAAAAAAATTATTAAATCTTTGTTTTTTTCGGGTTCAATATAAAATCACAGCTATGCTTAAAAGAATTTATGTTTCGTAGACTAGTAAAATGTGCGCCTATCAATCGAATTATTTTTGGATTGGTATCTTCGTCTTTAATCTGTATTGCTCAAACACCAGCTTTATCAGAAACATTGAGAGTTGGAACAAAACCTTTTGCACCTTTCGCATATGTTCAAGAAGGCGAATATATTGGTTTTAGTATCGATCTTTGGTCAGAAATAGCCAAAGAACTCGAATTAGATTATGAATTATATGGAGAGAAAACGGTTACGGAGCTTTTAGATTCGGTAAGTTCGGGCAACACAGATGTTGCGATCGCAGGTATTACTATTACTTCCGAACGGGAAAAAACCATAGATTTTTCTCACTCTTTTTTTGAATCGGGATTACAAATATTAGTTCCCATTCGTTCGCAAGCTTCTGCTTTCAATACTTTTTTCTCACTCATTTTTTCGCCAATTTTATTAAAAACCATTGGGGTTTTGTTAATCGTAATTGTTATTTCAGCCCATCTACTCTGGTTTTTTGAACGGAAGAAAAATTCTGAAATGTTCCCACAAGAATACTTAAAGGGGATCTGGGAAGCCTGTTGGTGGTCTGTAGTAACGGTAGTTACAGTTGGTTATGGAGATAAAGCACCCATTGGCGTAGCAGGAAGAATTATTGCAACTATTTGGATGTTTACGGGGGTATTGCTAGTATCTTATTTTACGGCTTCAGTTAGTTCTGCTTTGACCGTACAGCAGCTAGAAAGTACCATTCAAGGAATAGAAGACCTTAACGGCAAAAGAGTGGCAACAGTCAAAGGAAGTACCGCAGCCGAATATTTGACGAATCGTCCCATGAAAAAGATTGAATACGAACTAGTGGAAGAAGCGTTTCAATCTTTAGAGGAATCGAAGGTAGATGCGGTAGTTTATGATGCTCCTGTCCTGCAAAATTATGTAACCCTCGATGGCGCGGATAAAGCAAGAGTTGTTGGCTCGACTTTTGAACGCCAGAGTTATGGCATTGCTTTAAAAACCGATAGTCCTTATCGAGAAGAAATTAATCAAGCCATATTATCTATTGTTGAAAGTGGTACTTATGATGAGATATATAAAAAATGGTTTGGTGAAGCTGAGTAGATCGATAGATCAAAGTTGCCAGACTTTAATAACATTTTGATCGTCGCTACCTGCAAGGGTTTGTCCATCACAAGCGATCGCCATTGCGCCTGTTTGCCAGCTAGGAGTAGCGATCGCTGCTATTTCTGCCTGGGCTTCTAAATTCCAAATTTTGATAGTTTGGTCTGGGGATGCGCTGGCTATTGTCTGTCCATCAGGACTAAAAGCGATCGCGCTAATTCCTTGTTTGTGTCCGACGAGGGCAGCTATTTCTTCTTTACTGTCAACATTCCACAGCTTAATTGACTTATCCTTGCTTCCGCTGGCTAATGTCTTGCCATCGGCACTAAATGCCAAAGATTCAATGGCTAGTTTATGTCCTGCAAAAGAAGCGGTTTCTGATTGAGTAGCAACATTCCATAGCTTGATTGTTTTGTCTGCACTTCCACTGGCTAATGTCTTTCCGTCGGGACTAAATGCCAGGGCATTAATAGCTAGTTTATGTCCTGCAAAGGAAGCTGTTTCTGCTTGATCGGCAACATTCCACAGCTTGATTGTCTTGTCTGCACCTCCACTAGCGAGGGTTTTTCCATCAGGACTAAAAACTACGGCGTTGGGAGCTAATTTGTGTCCCGTCAGCGTAGCAATTTCTGATTGACTGGCAATATTCCACAGCTTGACTGGTTTTATCTTTGGCTGTGCTGGCTAAGATTTGCCCGTCGGGACTAAATGCTAAGGCTAATACTGGCTGAGAATGTCCTGGTAGCTGACATAATTCTGTAGTTGTGATTAAACTCCACAAAGTTTTAGCCAGAATTGGCAGCTTGGCTAGAAACAGGCGTGGGAATATTATTGCTTTGAGCAACTGGTGGGGAAGCTTCGACTTTAGCTTTGGGTGCTGGTTCTCCTAAAGGAGATCGCTCCGCATATGGCTTAGGTTCTGCCTCTTTTTTTTCTACTTCTAGTTCGGGTTTGGGTTCAACCTCGACTTGAGCTCTTATCTCTAACTTCGCTGCTGGTGCGGGTTTTGCTGGGACAATCGGAGGTTTTACTTCTGGTGAAGCGGGGATAGTTTCTTTTGCTTTAGCTATGGCATCGGGAATAGCTTCGGGCTTACTTTCTGGTTTGGGTGCAGTCTCTACTTTGGCTCTAGCTGGTTCGGAAACACCTGCTTCTATCTCAGTTGGCTGAACCATTACGGTAGCATTAAGGGTAAGACATTCAAAGGTAAATTCCGCCCCTTTTATTCCTAAAGTAATACGATCGCCTGATTCTAATTGTTGGGGGTTATTAACAGGGCGATCGTTAACCAAAGTACCATTAGTTGTTCCCAAATCGCTTATTTGCCAATTGGCATCCACTAGTTTTATCTCTGCATGACGGCGAGATACGGTAATAAACTCATGGGGATCTAAAGGAATTTGACAGTCTGGAGAGCGACCAATAATCGTGTTTTCTGTTGTTGATAAAGTGTATTTTTTAGCCCCAGAATTATCAACTGAGGTGCTTTTTAGGCTAATAGTAGCCCAGCCCGAATTATCACCTTTGGTCATAGGTTCATTTACTCCACAAAATTTCTTAACTGAGCTTTTTCCGCAAATTTCATATTATATTCGTAAAAATGCAGCCAGAAAATTAAGTTTTATAATCATAGTTAATAAATAAAAAATAAATAAAAATTTAAAGTTTTGTGGGACATTAAGCATAATATACTTCTAAGAAATAACACTATCAATCTAGTAGCTTTAAATGATGTTTGAAGCTGATTTTGATTGCTAGTCTCGATCTAACTTGACTCTAACTTAGCTGTGAGAACTCAGCGGAGAAGCCTCTTCTAGCTATTTTATGATTGTTCGTGCAGATAATAATCATTGAAAACTGCATATTTTGTGGTGAAGCGGTCGTATTTGTTTTTTAATGTTCGAGTTGAAATAAGTTAACAAAGCTAAAACTTGTTTTAGCTTTAATACGTAATTTTTTATTCTTAGAAAAATGGCTGAAGACATTAATGTATTGATTGACGAATGCGATCAAAAATCGCAGGTTTTATTGACTGATGCAGAAAAGGCTTTTGACGAAGTAGACCAAATTGTCGAATTCGCTACCAGTCTTGTAGATGAATTGACTACGGCTAACCAAGAAGCCCAGGAAAGCTGGGAGGCAATTATTGCCGAACTCGAAGAAGCCGAAGAATCTTTGTCAACAGAGATGGAAGGCACGAGGGAAAAGCTAACCTCTTTTCAGGAGAAGATTACTGAAGTTGGGGATGGTGTAACGGAAGCAATGGAACGGTTTAATACCCGTTTAGAGGAAGTCAAAAGCCGTAAATCGGAAATGGCAGAACAGCTAGCAGAAGAGAAGGAAAACACCACTTCTGGTTTAAATACCTTTGCTGAAAACTTAAATACTCTGCAAGAAGCGATCGCCAGTTATGAAGAGGCAGCAAACAGCAACATTGAAGCACATAATGAAGCTGTAACCACTGCTCAGTCAAGCTTTGATGAGAAAAAAACCAATCTGATCGAGCAGTTTGGCGATTTAGAAACCTTGCTACAGGAACAGCTAGAAACCTTGGGCGAGAATTTTTCCAGTGTAGAAGAAGCAAGCGGTAGTAAAAAGGAAGAATTAGCAACCAGCTTTGATTCTTTGACCGAAAGCGTGACAACGGCGATCGCTTCTAAGTTTGCTGATGAAATTATGGAAGAACTTACAGGCTCATCCCAAGGGCTAACTCAGGCTTTCTCTGCTTTAGATGATGCGGGAGGAGAAATGGGAGAGATGCTCAAGGGTAGCGTTGGCGAAATCGTCGATAAAATCTCTGAAGTCACCGATCTAATTGAAGAAGTTAAACCAGTATTAGAGACGGCAAAATCCTTACTAGGTTGATGTTTATCTTTTCCCCTTTAACCTTTCCCCCTTTCCCAATCCTTACACGACACTAAACAAATATCAGGAGAATCATCATGGCAGCAGCAGAAGTTTTGGCGCGGAATGTCGAAGAATCTAGTGAGAAACTACAACAGATTATCGACGCGATCGAGCTAGCATCGACTCAGATGACGGAGCTATCAGGACAGCTAGAGTCTACCAATACTAGCTTAGAGGAAGCTAAAGAGAGCATTATCGAAGGTTTAGAAGCTACCACCAAAGAATTTGAGCAGACTCAAACCGAATTCACTAGCTCTCGCGATGAAATGTTGAGTGTGATGCAAAGTTTACAAGAGTCTTTAATTGACCTAGAAGAAAAAATAGGCAACGGTAGTGAGACATTAGATAATTCAGAAAATGAATTTGGTTCGGCAAATGATAGTCGCCAAAGCGAACTAGACAGCACCTTAGAAGAAGTAATTGCAGCATTCAACGAATTGGCTGAAACCATTACCGAAATGGAAGAGAATGCTGAATCTAGCTCAGAAGAAACGTCTAGCTTTTTTGATGAATTTACCGAAAATGTCAAAGGCTTGCAGGAGAAGATGGAAACCACCCAAGAAGAAACCGAAGGTGATTTTGAAGACGTTGCCACCAATATCGGTGAAACCCTCAAATCTAATTTGGACTCAATCTTAGGCGAGTTTAGCAGCGAGCTTACTGACAACCAACTAGAAGAAATTAGCTCTGGCTTTGAAGAATTGAGCAGTAACTTTGAAGATATGTTCACTTCCTTTGGCGAAGATACAGGGGAATTAGGAGACAAGCTTAAAGAGACTCTCAACGAAGTGTTAGACAATGCCCAAAGCTACGCGGGTGAAGAGATGAAAACCAAGATTACCGACAGCTTCCAAGATGCGATTGAAGATACGGTTAAAGCAATGATGGAAGAGGCAGTAGAGAACACGGTGATGATGAGCGTTGGTACTAGCGTTACCAGTGCTTTATCTCCTTTGTTGCCACTCATTGCAGCAGCCAAAGTGACAACTGGAGCAATTAAAGCGGTAATGGATCTTTTTTAATTAACAAATTATTCAGCAATTGTAGGGTGGGCGACGCGAACAACACTGAAACATATCAACAACCATACAATCATGCCCACCAAGTAGAAAGTAATGTCATCGAACTATCAATATTTTAGGAGTATACGATCGTGAGTCAGTTAGGAGAATCATTAGATTTGATGTCTCAGCTAGTCACAGATTTTCCCGATCGCCTTGACGGAATTATCGTTCAGGCGCAGGAAGTTGAAGCAGAGGCGAATCAGCTTACAGAAAACGTGGCAGAGAAACAGCAGCAGGTAGCAGATATTTTGGCACAGGTGCAGCAGGCTCTTAACGAGATGCGGGAAGAGGTGGCAGAACATCAGTCCCAGACTGAATCCCAGGTAGAAAGTTTTGAAGCCAGCGTCAAAGAATTAACGGGATTTCTGGAAGAAGCGACAGAAAAACTTGACGGAGAAGTTGAAGCAACCCAAGAAAAACTAGGTCAGTTTCAAAGCCAGCTTAAAGACAACCAAGAATCAACCAAATCTCAATCAGAAGAAAGTAACAGCGAGCTAGAAGAGGCTCGTGGTGCAATTGGTGAAAGTCAAGAACAGCTAGCCTCGGCGATGGAAAGCACCATTGAAAAAATAGACTCCCTAAGAGAAAAGCTAGAGTCTGCCAGCAGTTCGATGGAACAAGAGGTAGATAAATTCTCCGAACAGGTAAACCAAGGACAGTCAGAAGTCACCAGCAACATCAGCACTATGGCGAGCGAGTTTGCCAGCATCGCCAGTAGCTTTAGCGATAGTCTGAGTGATACTGCCGATTTGATGTCTGGTGGAGTGGACGATCTGATGGATAAAACCAGAGACAAAATTGACGGAGAAATTAAAGAGCTAATCGATTCAGCAGTAGAAGAAATCACTGGCTCAATTGATGAAATGGCGAAGAAAATGTCCGATTCTGAAGAAGAATCTTCAACTCAAAGACAGCTACTAGAGCCTATGTTTGACGCTCTAGAAGGTTTAATTGCGCCATTAGAAGACGGTGTAGATTCGGTTAGAACAGCAGCGGATAAGTTTGGCGTGGATTTTGGTTAGGGTTAGTTGAATTTAGATTATTTATTAAACAGGAGCAAAAACAATGGCAGTAGATTTTGAAACTACCGCAGCCGAGACGGTGACGCAGCTACAAGAATTGATGAATCGTGCCGATCAAGCTAGCGAAGATTTATCCACTACTAGAGAAAAGCTAGCGCAAGTATCATCAGAATTTGATAGTAACTGGAGTAGTTTGGCAGAAAGGGCAGAAGCTTTATTAGAGCGTATTTCTAGCGCGAGGGAAGATTTGAACGGCGAGTCGGAAGCTGTAACTCAAGGCTTTGCAGACATGGAAAGTAGTGTTGAATCTCTCCAGTCTAGTGCCAGCCAAGAACTAGAAGAAACCATTAGCGAACTGCAAGCATTAGGCAATGAATCGGATAGCGATGGTGCAGAACTCAATGATGTGTTTGAGTCAGTCAGAGAAACTATTACTAGTCTGCAAGAAAAGGTGACAGAGGTAAAAGAAAATCTTACCGAGAGTCTTTCTGAGTCGGGGGATAATCTAGCAAATGAAGTTAGCGATGCGATCGCCGAATTTCAGTCGGAAATTGAAGATAAATCCTCCGAAACCCAAGAGACAATATCGGACGAAGCAACTAACAAACTGACAGAAATGCTCGGTAGTTTAGCCACTCATTTAGAAACCATCCAAACTGAGTTAGCCGAAAAAGGCGAAGCCAAAGCGGAGGAAACTAGCACCTCTTCTAAAACAGTGATGGAAGAATTTACCAGCCAGCAAGAAGAAATCTTTGGCGAACTTGTTAGTAAGGCAGAAGAGTTAAAACAAGCCATCACAGATATTGCCGAACTAGTAGATAACACTAGTGATACTGCCGATACCGCTAAAGATACTTTAGTCGATGGGGTCGAATTAACCAATGTTGGCTTAGGTACGGTAATCGGTATTCTCGATGATATTAAAGATATCCTCGGTGCATTTTAACTTTAAGCTCCAAGCCATAAGCTCTAAGCTATTAGCCACACCTACTATCTATCTACCTACTATCTATATCGAAGCGGTATCCTTTAGGACTACTTTCCTCAAATCTCGTCTTCCCAACAACATCAATGCCACCCAAAGCCGAAAAGTTAAGTCAAACTATTGAGAGTCTTCAGCTATTTCTAAGTAGAAAAGCTGATGAGCGAGAAGATCTAGCCGAGATTTCCCGCCAGCTTGCTCAATATAATAAAACCCTCAAGCAAAAAAAACTGACGGTGCAAATTGTCAGTCAAGAACCTGCTTTATCTCAGGCTGCATTCGATTTAATTGATGCTGAGAAAGAACTTAAGCGATTTTTTCAGCTCAAGTTTGATGCCATTCCCCCCACTCCCAAACAAACTACTCCTAAACAATGCGCCAGCATTAAGCTGAGGCAGTTTTCAAACAACGGGACGGGTTTACAGCAGTATAAAGAGCTAGATGCCAATCGAGAATATGCCGTTGGCAGATCCCCCGAAGCGGACATTACGATTAACGGCAAGCTATATCAGGGTGTCTCTTGGAATCATGCAGCTATTTTGCCTTTGGCAGAAAACGGACAGGGAAGTCAGTGGCAAATATGCGATCGCGGTAGCACCAACGGCACATTTTTAAACGGACACCAGATAAAGGATGGGCAACTGCTCAATTCGGGGGACACCATCACTTTAGCCTGTCCGCAAACGGGGGATAAGGTGGCAGAGTTGGCGTTTAACGTGCGGGTGGAAGCTTTGGATCTAGAAACAGATCGGGAGTATTGGGAAGCGGTAGATTGCGATCTTTTGATGGTGGTATTAGACAGCAGGAAACCTCTCGCACCAGAGGTGAAAGAGTTTGTCCAAAATCTAGACCGCACCTACATTTCACAGCAATTTTTATTAGCGGATACTCCCGATCCTAAAAAAGAAACCGATGTAGCTAAGGAGGCGGATAAAAACCTTAAGGCGATCGAAAACTGGGTCAAAACTGACCTAAAAGACAAGGGTTTTGAATTAGTTCCCCTATACCTCAAACCTTTTCTTGCTGGAGATTCCAAGGAGGAATTTGACCCCAGGCAGCTAAAAAAACAGGAAAGATTTATTAAAACTTTGGGTAATGTTGTTAAGCGTCAGCCAGAGAATATTCTAGCAAAACGGATGGCAGTTAAAATTGTCCGCTCTGCCGAACCCGTCGAACCATTTTTATCCCAGCAGCAGCAAGAGTTAGCCGATAAGCTAGCAGAGGAGGAACAAGAATTAGCCAGCCTAGGAGAAACCAATCTCAAGGAAATCAGTAAAAAAGCGATCGCCGAAGCAAATCAAAATAAAGATAAATTCTTTAAGCAAATCAAGCTAGACATATCCCAGTCAAAGTCTGCCCTGTTGGATGTTTATAGTAAAAAAAGCATCGTTTATCAAATTCAAGATTTTGTTGATGGTTTAACCCCCGTGGTGTCCAATAAGAATGGACAAAAAATAATTCAGTTAAACGATGATGCTTCAGATTCCAACGACATAAACACTAGCCTGATCGAATTTTGTACTAAATCCTTGGAAAAGTGGGCAGCTGATGAATGGCAAAGAATTAGCTACAGCTATGGCGATGATGGCTTACATGGTTTAATAGATCGCCTCAAGCAAAAAACCAATATTATTCCTGGGGTGCTGTCGGAGTCTCCCTTTTCCGAACCCGACGATATCGATGTCAAAGACAATTTCTTAATGTCCTTTGCAGGGACTAACTGCGAAACCACTCACAAGCAAAAGTCTTTGGGGGGATACATTATGAAACAGCTTAGAAGCCAAATGATGCAGGTGATGATGATGGCGACTTTGGGATTAAGCATGATTGGTATTACCGCCAATAAAGGCAAGTTGATGTCGGGTATGTCTAACTACTTCAAACAATATCCTTGGCTGTTTGGCATCTTTGTCTGTGGCATAATATTTTTGCTCGTTAGTGCCTACAACAACGAAAACGACACCAAGCTAGATGAAGTTGGAGTAAAGCTCAAGAAAGACCTGTCTAGCTACTACCAATCTTTTACTAAAAACCTCCTAGAAAAAGTTATTCAAGATATCACCTTGAATCTAGAATTGGAAGACAAAAAGATAGCTGATAGTTTGGATCTTGTTAGCGAAGCCTACAGCGATCGCCTGATAGAAATTGAGAAAAAACAAATTCAAATTAAGAGCAACCTGGAAAAATATCAGGCACAGCAAAAAAGCTTGAATACCGAACTATCGGAATTTGAAAAGCTAAAGCAAATGTAATTTCGCCCCCCGCCCCCAATACTGGGGGAGTAAGACAACTAAAAGTCCCCCAAACTTGAGGGATTTCCTAAAGGATACCGCTTCGCATATAGGGGGCATCAAAAAGCCAAATTAATAACATTCAAAAATCATGGCAGAAGACTTTAACGATTTAATCGACCAAACCGAAACCAGAGCGCAGGCTCTAATTATCGAAGCAGATAAGGCGATCGCATTACTCGATTCTGTGGATGCAATGGTAGACAACCTTAGCTCTACTATTGAAGCCTCGGCTAATGAAGCAAAAGAGAGTTTTAATACTTTAACCGAACAAATAACCACTGCCGAAGATACTTTACAGACCCAGCAGGAAGCTGCGAAAGAAAGTATGGGCGGTTTGATGCAGCAGATGCAGGATGCGGGAGGCAGGGTTCAAGAAAGATTAGGCAATACTTTGACTAAGTTTGGAGAGCTACAGGTGAAGAAACAAGAGTTTTTAGAGGAGGTTGGAGATGAGCTTAGTAAGGTGAGTGAGAGTTTCGACAAGGTTGGGGAAGAATATAGCCGAACTATTGAAAAACTGGATCGAGAATCCACAGAATTTAAAGAAAAAGGAGAACAATTATCCACTTCTACAAGTGAAACTTTACAAGGATTAGGAACAGAAAATAAATCACTGGTACAAAGTTTATCAGACTTCAAAGAAGCAGTTCAGGCAGATCTCAAGTCTGTAGTCGAAGAATACGGTAATTCAATCGATGATGTTATTGAATTATCTAATAATTTGACTCAACCTATTCAAGATATGTTTGATCGCTCGGTAGAACCTGAAGAAGAAGATTTTTTACAGGCAGTAGAAAAGTTAAATGAAGTAGCAAACAATACAGAAAGAGAAATTTTAGAACTAGGAGAAGCTGAAATTGCTTCTGAAGAACAACTAAATGCAAACTTGAAAAAGTCTTTAAACAAAATTGTAGCGACACAAGAATATTTAAGTAGTACCGAGTTTGATTTAGATAAATTTGCAGAAATGCTCTCCTAAAAATATTAGTTGAATATTAAAGTTTTAAAACGAGACAAATTTTATGACAAATGACAAAATTTCACATATCTACGGTGGTAAAGCTTTCGATTCAGACAAGCCTACCTATGTTATTACCCACGGCTTTCAAAGTAATGGAAAACTTAATGCAGACGGCAAACTTGCTGATAACGAATGGGTAGATGACATGGCAAATTCCATAACAAAAAATAACCCTGAAGCAAACATTATTGTTGTAGATTGGGAAGATGATGCAGCCCCAGATGTGTGGTCATCGGGAGGTGCAGCAGGGGCACATATATTAACTCGCGGACGTACTGTAAGTCCGTCAAACCAGTCATTAGAAGTAACAGATTTTTACGAAACTGCGGCGCAGAAAACAACTGAAATAGGAGAAAGATTGGGAAAAGAATTGCTGGAAAAATATGGCGTGAATCCTGAAAATACTCAGTTAATCGGTCATAGTTTAGGTGCTCATGTAAGCGGTGCTGCGGGTTCATACATACAAAAGAATCACCCAGAGGGAGCAAAGGTAAATAGTATTATCGCTCTAGATCCAGCAGGACCAGGATTTCAATCAAATGATTCTGTCGATTCGTTTTGGGATGAGATTCCCGAACAGTTAGACCCTAATGACGCTAAAAATGTTGTTGCTATTCATTCCAGCGAACTATTAGGAAACGACTCTGCAGTAGGAAAGCTAGATTTATTTGTAAACTATGACGATTTGTTTCAGCCCAATTCTGATGATGTTATAGATAATCATGCGTATGCTCATCAGCTTTTTATTAGTCTGTTGAACGGTGATGTATACAGACAACCAAACGGAACAAGCTTAAGTTTGGAAAGTTTATATGAAACAGTTGGAAGTTTCAACGTTGATACAAAGAACTCTCCAGTAGTAAAAAGAGAGATTGCGGAAATAGGTAATTTAAATTTTAGAAACCAAAGGACTAATAGAATAGGCGAGTTTCGTAAAACTAGGCAATCAGAATGGGAATCCATAAAAGAGAAATATAACTATATTAGTAAATTATCTGTTTTTATTATCGACGAATACATTTTGAATTAAACGAACATAATCCATTGCTATCAATTTTGAAAACCAAACTATAAAGATATGGCTGCTGCTGAGGATTTTGGACAAAATGTAGAAGAGGCTACGGCAAAACTGAATGAGCTTCTTAAGACATTAGATAATACTTATAATCAGGTTGATTCTATCTGTAACGAAATAGAAACGGATAAAGAAGAATTAGAAGAATCGGCTCAAGAGGTGAGCGAAAGTTTGGAGGAATTAACTCAGAGTTTGGAGGCTGGAGCAGTCGATTTGGAATCGGTAGAAAATGAGGCAACAGGGGATATTGATACTCTTCAGCAGTATGGAGATGATGCGAAAGAAGAAGTGGATGGATTTGCTCAGTCGGTGGAGTCGGCACAGGAAACTTTGAATAGTGAACTCGATAACAATTTGGGAGAACTTGAAGGTAGTGTTGATGGGTTGAAAACTTCTCTTTCTGAATTAAGCCAAAAAGCAGAGGAGATTACAGGCAATGTTTCAGAAATTGATAGTAACAATGAGGAAATGTTTAATGAATTAACTCAAGGTTTCGATGGATTTAAAGACAAGGTAGAAGAATCGCAGCAGGAAGTGGAAGGAGCTTATCAAGAGTTTATTTCTGATATCGGCGAGAAGTTTCAGCCAGAGCTTGAAGGTGCTTTAGAAAGCTTTAAAAATCAGCTAAGTGAGAATCAAACTGAGATTTCTGGTTACTTTGAGAGCTTTCAAGGAAGTTTGAATAGTGCTATTGATGATTATGCCGACAAAGTGGAAGAAATTGGTAATGCTTTCAAAGGTGATGCCTCTGAAGTGTTTGAAAATATCAGTGAACACATCGTCAGTAATTTACAAAAAGATATTGAGGGTGCATTTGAAGCTGTTTCTACGGGCATTGTTGCTGACTTGGGAACAGAAATCGAGGATACAGCGGAAATGATGGAAAAAGGAGCAGC
The DNA here is from genome assembly GCA_963799375.1 of uncultured cyanobacterium. Lineage (GTDB taxonomy): Bacteria > Cyanobacteriota > Cyanobacteriia > Cyanobacteriales > Xenococcaceae > Waterburya. The sequence continues at coordinate 169,881 of CAWCWY010000019.1, read as the reverse complement.
CTTGGTTCAAAATTCTGTCGAGCCGATGGTCAAAGATCTTGCTGTAGCTATGGAAGAAATGGAATCAATGTCTGAAACCTTGGATTCTTTCGGTGCTGCTTAGTCGGCTTTAAATTATCTACCTATTTTATAAATAAACTTATGAATGAAGAATTAGGCAAAGCTCTAGAACAACTGAGTCAGACAGCGACGGCAGTACCAGAGATTTTAAGCACGATTAACACTACCGCAGATACGGTAAAAGCAAAGGTAGATGAAACCGTCAGCCAAATTAACAGTAGGAAAGAAAACGTCGAAACGTTACTCGAACAAATCAAAACAGCATTTAAGCAGCTACAAGAGGAAACCGCAGGCTATCAGGCAGAAATTGAAGCAGAAATAACAAATTTGGAATCTAGCGTCGATTCCCTCTCTACCAACCTGACTGATGCTGCCGAAGAATTGGGGGCAGAAATTGAAACTGCTCAAGCAAAGGTAACGGAGTTTGCGGAAGAAGCAGAACAGGGAGAAACTACTTTAGATACTGCCAATACTGCTTTAGAAGCTGCGGCTACCTCGGCTCAGGGTGCAGCAGAATCAAACATGGGGGAATTGGAGGGTGTGGTAGATACGGCAATGCAGGAAGTTGATGCTCTTAAACAGGTAATTGATACCGTCAAAGACAATATGGATGAACAAGTAGAGGCTCTTGCTGGTGCAGTAGAACAAGTGCAGCAGGATATTGATACCGCCATTAACTCTGTAGATTCGACTTTATCTACCCTGTCTGATGATTTTGAAGGTGAGCTAGATGAAATGAGTGACGGAATTTTGGAGGCAGAAGCTAAAGCAATTGTCGGAGAATTGGAGTCGGAATTGGGCGAACAATTACCCGAGGAGCTGGATTCATCAGCAGAAAAACTTACTGATGCCCTACAGGAATTTGATAAAGAACTGTCTGATGCTAAATCTAGCGTTGCTGATGCTAGGGAGCAGCTAGAGAAAATGTTCGATGAAATGGAAGAATACATTGAACCTTTAAACGACGGTATCAAAGGAGTTAAAGAAGCTGCTTCTTCTCTGGGTGACGAGAAAGAATAATTTTTTGAGAAAACACTAATTTAATTACTAAATTATCATGGCTGATTTTGACGACACGGTAATCAAAGCTGCAAGCAAATTGGAAGAGGTAATGACTAACTCTCAGTCAACTCAGGCTAAATTAACTGAGTTTGAGGCACAGTTAGCGGAAATATCCCAAAACATCAATCTTGAATGGTCAGAATTAGAAGGGAAATCTCGATCGCTTTTAGCTCAAATTGGCAATGCCAGACAAGAATTAGGCAGCAATGCTCAAAACGTAGTTCAGACTCTAATTCAATGGCGTACTGCGGTGGAATCTTTAGAAACTCAATTTACTGAAAGCAAGGAGAACATTCAAACTGAAATCGTCAGTTTTGGCGAAGATTTGGAAAATCAGCAAACTGCTCTTGGCGAAGGAGTAGCAGCAGTAGAAAGCACAGTTAAATCTTTAGAAGAAAATATGTCAGGTTTTGAACAAGCCTTAGAAAATACTTCAACAGAAATGCAAGAATTTTTTCAAGCGGACTTTACGGAAATTATTCAAGCGCAAGCAAAGGATATTGAGGAAGGGGGCGAAAATTTGAACAACAGCATTGCCGAGGATGCTTTACCTGCTTTAGAAGAATTAGGTACAGAATTTACGGAAGGATTGGAAGCTACTACTGGTTCAATTGAAACTGCTCTTAAAGAACTTGCAAATAAGTCCAAAGAGTCTTCCGTAGAATTAATGAGCGAAGTAAAAGATATTTGCGAAGAGTATCAGCGAGAACTTAAAGAAGAAGCTCAATTGTTTGACCAATTTATGAATAAGCGAGCAGAGGTAATTCAGGATGGTGCAGGAAAAATTAGTGAAGCTCTTGAATCTGGTTTAGTAGCAGCAATGAAAGATAATCACGAACAGGGAGAGAAGACTGTCGAGCTATTTGACAAGGTGAAGGAGCAATTAGAAAAGTTTGTTTAGCTTAAAAAATTGCAGAAATATTGAGATAAAAGAAGAATCTTTAGTTTGAGACTAAAATTTTTGTATTCTTAAAGTTACATATAGTCCAATATACATAATTATAATCAAATAAACTTTTAAACTCAGAAATTGGCACTGAATTTGCAGAAGGTTTAGAGAAAACTATCAAGTCTGTTGGAGAAGCAGTACAAGAACTAACCAAAGAATCAAAGACTGCCTCAGAAGAATTGATGAGTGAAGTTACTTCTATTTGCCGAAAATATCAAGAAAGTTTTAACGACGAACAAGAAGCGTTTGAAGAATTTACTGAAAAATTAGCGGAAGTATTTACAAATGAAGGTGTGGCAAAAGTTGATGAAGCCTTCAAAACTAACTTACTGAAAAGTATGAAAGAAAATCACGAACAGGCAGAAAAAACTGTAGAGTTGTTCGACAAAGTTAAAGAACAGTTACAAGAATTTGCTTAACTTCAACAAACTGCCGAAATATTGAGATAAAAGGAGAATTTTATAGTAAAAGACTGAGAATTTTGTATTCTTAAAATTACACACCAATCAAATATACAGATCTATTAAATAATCTATTTTAGTCATGCAGGGAACAATCTTAGGCTCGCGTTATCGAGTAATTGAATACATTGCCAAAGGTGGATTTGGTAAAACTTTTTTGGCAGAAGATACTCAGTTACCAGGAAAAGATAAGTGCGTGGTTAAGCAGCTTTTTCCCAGCGTTGATGACCCCAATTTTATTCAGGTAGCCAGGCGTTTATTCAAAACAGAAGCAGAAACTCTCAATACTTTGGGAGTATACGATCGCATTCCTCGATTGATGGCATATTTTGAGGAAGATGAGAAATTCTATTTGGTACAGCAATACGTTGAAGGGCATACTTTATCTAATGAGCTAGTTACGGGGAAAACTTGGTCTGAACCGAAGGTAATAGAATTGCTGCAAGACTGTCTTGAAACCCTTGATTTTATCCATGGCAAAGATGTAATTCATCGAGATGTTAAGCCTGATAATTTGATTCGCCGTCAGTCCGATAACAAATTGGTATTAGTGGATTTTGGTTCGGTAAAAGCAGTAATTGCCGAACAAACTCAATTAGTCCCCGCCACAGTAGCAGTGGGAACTAGAGGCTATATGCCAACAGAACAGGCAAGAGGTAAACCCAGAACCACGAGCGATATCTATGCGTTAGGAGTAATTGCTATTCAAGCTTTGACGGGGATTCATCCCACTCAATTGCTAGAAGATGATAACGGGGAAATAGTCTGGCGAGATAAAGCGCAATGCAGTCCCCACTACAAGGGATTGTGGCAAAGATGACTCGCTATCATTTTAAAGAACGCTACCAATCAGCTCAAGAAGCGATCGCAGCATTGAATAGTTTGAGGGTCAAACCTCAACCCGCACCTTCTGCACCCACTATGGAATATACCCCTACGGTGCAGCTTAGTGATACCGAATTAGCGCGGATGTCCCAAAGACGTGAAGCTACTGCAATGGAAGCCTCAGCCTTGGCAAGCGATCGCTCTGTTATTGCCACGCCTCAAAATCTGACTAATTTTTCTGCCGAACCCCTTCAAGGAATCGCCGAAAATGCTGTACCCCATCAATCTGAAATTCAGTCCAATCTTGCCACAAACGAAGCCAATTCCATGCCTAATGCTCAAAAATCCCATAAAACCCTAGCTACTTTAGGAATAGCCCTAGCCGTCGGTGCGATCGCATCTGGGGGAATGTATTTTCTCAATCAACAATCTACCAAATCTGCTCAAAAAAGCGTTGAAGGGCAGATAAGTGAGTTTCAGGCAATGGTCGAAAAAGAAGACTATCAAGCCTGCTATGACCAAGTAGCAGCTCTGAAATCTCAAGGAGATGAAGCAACAGAAGCCAATTCTATGCCCGTAGATCAACAGCAGGAGTTTGAAGCCAAGTGTGGTTTGAATCTGGCTCAACAAGAAGCAGAAGATCTTAAATATGGCGAAGCACTAGCGATCGCTAAAACCTTACCCAAAAATACTTCGATAGATGAAGAAATTCAACAACAAAAAAATTCCTGGTCAGAACAGCTACTAGCCGATGCTACTAAACTTTACGAACAAGAGGGAGATTTGGAAAAAGCGATCGAGATAGTCAAACAAATCCCCCAAGATAGTAGCGTCAGATCCCAGGTAATTGATGTAAAAAATGCTTGGAAAGCCGAGTCCGAAGCCAACGAAGCAATTATCACCACTGCCCAAAAAGCATTGAGTGAAGAGAAATGGCTATACGCCAAGCAACAGGCAACTAAAGTAAAAGACTCATCACCTTCAATGTACTGGCAGGAACAGGCTAAAGAAATTATTTCTCAAGCTGAGGAAGGAATTGGTGAAACTACACCCGCAGAAGTTGCTACCCCCGAACCAAAAACCACCAAAGCGATCGCTCCTGCGGCAGAAAAGGAGGAAACTATTCCTACGCCAACTAAAGTTACTAAGCCTGTTGCCCCTGTCAATCCCACAAAATCTAACCCAGTTATTTCTCAGCCCAAGCCAGAACCAACCATTCGCGTCAATCAAGGTACATCAGGGGAATTGAGAGATTTGGATGGAAACAGTGAATCTCTGCCAGGAATACCCCCTAATTCGACTCAACCAAACAATGCACCGTTAAGAGATTTGTAATACTATAGTCATTCCAATTAGTTGACTCACGATTGGCTGGTTTTTCGTTAGTAGTTAGTAGTTAGTGATTAGTTAGGTTCATAACTGTCGTTACCTACAAACTTCTCAGACTTCCTTCTGCTGGCTCATTATTTTGACTAGAAGAATTTCCACCAGGAGCTTGGTTTTGACTAGGCTCAAGGGGGGGAAGCTGAAATTTATTTTCTTCAGCCCCTTGTCTTGCCTCTTCGTTACTGAGAGCTTTCTGAGCTTTATTTAAACCATCATTGGCAACGTTATAGCTTTCGGTATCCCCTTGTTGGAAAAACAATTCCGAAGCTTTCTCGAAATCTGCTACAGCTCCCTCAAAATCTTTTTGATAGTAACGAACTGCTCCGCGATTGTGATAGGATTTGCCGTAATCTGGAGCAATTTTAATGGCATTATCGTAGTCTGACAGTGCGCCTGGAATATCGTCTAGATCTTCGCGCACAATACCCCGATTGAGATACGACCAGGGATCGGTAGGATTAATTTGCAGGGCTTTATTATAATCTTCTAATGCTTGTGATTTGTTACCTAAACGATAGTTGGCCAAACCTCGACTGAAATGGGCTAAAGAAAAATTAGGATTAACTTTAATCGCTTTATCATAATTGGCGATCGCCGAATTAATATCTCTTTGGGTATAGCTAATCAAGCCCTGATAGTATATTGCCAAAGCGTTGTTAGGATTCTTTTCTGAGGCTTCAATCAAGTAGTCATTTGCCCTAGAAGCATCTCCACTTTGCAGTAATTCAATACCCTGGGCATATTTTTTTCTAGCTTCAAGCTTAACGTCTCCCTCTACTTCATCGGGTTTGCCACCGTCCACAATTAAATCTGCTTCACCGAGTCCTGCCACATTGAGAGAACTTACAAAACTACCAATAGGGATAGCTGCATTAAAACCCGTCTTTAAAGGTTCGGGAATACTGGAGGATTCGTCTTTAACGCTGCCTGTAACATCGCCCTGTCCGTGAATGCCTACTAAATGACCACTAGTATCAAATACTGGACCACCACTCATCCCACGACGAGTCAACGCCTGATAGCGCATAGCGTACCCTTCGTTAGCATTTTCGCGAATACTTGTTACCATTCCCGTCGTAAATTCATGTTCGCGTTCGGCTTTAATATCTACTGCCAGAGGAAAGCCTGACACATAAACATTCGAGCCGACAGCAGCATATTGTGAGTCACCGAAAGTAGTAGTGGGATAAGCTTGGGTACTGTCGAAGGTTACTACCGCCAAGTCCAATCCTGTTGTTTCTTTGAGGCTTTTGACCGCGCTGACTGAATGCTGTTGACCTTTGATTTTGATAATGTAGCCTACATTGGGATTGAGAACAACGTGGTTAGCAGTCAGGACTGTATAAGTATTGTTTTGTTTGGCAATAATTACCCCCGAACCACCAGGGATACCCAGAGTATTATCAATTTTAACCGTTGTTTCAATGGCGATCGCAGCAATTTCAGTAGCACTTTTTGCCATAACCTCAGACCCTTGAGTTATTACCAGTGCTGCTGTTACTGCCGTCCCTGATATTATGTTTGTCACCAAATTAGAATTTAAAAAAAAGCGATTCATGTTACTTTTGTGATGCTTGGGATGTAAATTGTAGATAGGTTGTAATGGGAATTCCCCAGCTAGATTCGATCATAGTTTCCAGCATTTGGGGGGTTGGTTCGCTGCCATCTTCAAAGGTGTATACGCCAAAATCGGGATCGCGATATTTTCCTCTACCGTGAACTCCAACCAAGAAGCCCTTGGTATTAAAAATAGGTCCTCCACTCATGCCTATTGCCGTATCATTTGTATATCCCAAGTGATAGCCATCGGGCAATGATTTAGGTGGAATTAAAGATACTTCACCTTGAGTCAAGCGGAATGCTTGAGTTCCCTGGGAAATAGTGTTTGTTGAACTATTATCTTGCTCATAGAGGGGATAGCCTGCTGCATAAACTTTCTCCCCTACCTCTGGATCTGTTGTACCTACCGTTGCTACTTGATGAGAATCAGGACTTTCAAACTGAAAGATAGCCAAGTCAAAATTGCCCAACTGCTGTGGAGGTTGTAATAGCTGATATGTCTTACCATCAGCAGTCAGAACCGATAAAACACTATCAGTTTTTACTACGTGCCAGTTCGTAAGAACAGTATATATTTGTCCTTCTTGATAGATAATTACGCCAGTTCCAGCAGCATTATTTTGAATGATTCTGACAGTACTAGACTGTGCCAAATCATAGATATCCTGACTATAAGTATCATCGGGAAGAACATAACTAGGTATTATTTGAGTTTGTGCTGATTGTCCTTGCCAAAAGCTGCCACCAAGAATCAGGAAAGCTAAGAGTGTTTTCAGTCCCCAGCTATGCTTATTAAGCAAAAACAAAACCACATTGTTTAGATTTTTTTGTTTCATATTGTTTTCGACGAATCTACATTCTGCTCGATCGCAACACTTGCTTACAATTCTCTATGGTTATCAGGGGTTGTCTTTTCATAGTTATCGGGAATTATCTCTTCTATAATAGTTTTTTTAGTAGTAGGTTCAGCTTGAGTAGTGGACTCTGAATTTATTGTTTCAGCGTTGGTGTCATCCAGTCTTGTTCCCACATCGATATAGGGAATGGCAGTGACCGATTCGTAATTTGACTGCAAACCTTCTTCCCCCTTACGCCAAGCAAAGAGATTATTTAACGCTTGTATTCCGTCTTGACCAGGTTTGAGAGTGTAGATAATTCCTTCGCATGGTCCTTGATCCTGGCTAGCAACACAAATAACCGATTGATTATTGACCGTGCCTAAAGTTACGTATCTCAGCTTCTTGTTCTTGCGATATGTTTCTAGACGAGAACTAACTTCTTGGCAACGGGCATCTGGACTCCATCCCGAACCAGCAAAATGATCGCTAACCCATTGAATCCAAGGTTCTGAATTTCCCTCACCACTTTGATACATAGTTGTAGGAACATCTCCACTAGTATCGCAACGAAAGCCAGACTGGGATGTTGAAACAGGGGTTGTGACTGGTTGGGCTGTAGGTGCGGGATTTTGAGAGGGATTGGGAATTTGTGAAAAACTAGGCAAAGCAACTGTGGTTAAACAGCTGGCGATAATAAGATTGAGCAGACTTCTTTTATTTATACTCATTTTTCATAATTTTGATAATGTTTTGCATCCAATATCAATATATTCAACTAAAATAAACGATCTTAATTGAATTAGTGAAATCAGATTACTTTGATAATAAAGTACGTTTGACTATTATCTGTATGCAATAATAATTTCTAAATCTTTAGAACAAGAAAGCTAAACATAGATCGGGTCAGTGTCAAAAAACACAAATCTCTTTCTTCTACCCGATCGATATAGCTATGCTTAAAGCCTAGTATGTTATGAATTCTGGCATTAACGGTAGTAACAACTTCTTTTCAATTATTAAGATGCGTTTGTCCTACGTTTTTGTTTATAATTCAAAGTTTTTTAATTCTTCTAATAACAAAGTTTCTGCTTCTAGCTCTGATAGGTTCTCAATTTTATTCAAACTATTATCTGTGGTGTTAGTTTGCTTGCATACAGTATTATTGAACAAAACACTGTATAAATATTCAGACATAATTGTTATATTTGGATAGTCAAAAGTAATAGTCTGAGATAGTTTGATATCGTAGCTAGATTGAAGTTTGTTTCTTAATTCCACTGAACCTAAAGAATCCAATCCCAATTCAGAAAAACCTAATGCTAAATCAATTTGACTTAAATCTTTAACACCTAATATATTTCCTAGTTGCTGAATTATTTGTGCTCTCAACAAGGATTCCCTTTGTTCGGGAATAACACTAAGTAATTGTTGTTTATAGTCACTACTATTTTCAGATAAATTTTGTGTAATAACTAAATCTTCGTAATAAGAAGTAACGGTATTATTCTTTTGCCAGTCATCCCAATCAATAGGTATTACTCCTAGTTGTATAGGATTATCTAATAATAACTGTTCTAATATTTCAATCCCCTCATTAGGTTTGATCGAACCAATTCCTTTTTGTTTTAAACCTTTTGTTATTTCACTATTTGATGCCAATCCAGTATTTGCCCATGCACCCCAATTAATACTGATTGCAGGTAATCCTAAACTTCGACGAGCATGAGCTAAAGCATCAAGAAAAGCATTAGCAGCGCAATAATTGGCTTGTCCCGATGAACCAATTAAAGAAGCAGCAGAAGAAAACATAATAAAGCTTTCTAAGTCATATTTTTGCGTCAATTGGTGTAAATTCCATGCTCCTTGTACTTTTGGTGCAAGAACATCTTTAAAACTATTCCAGTCTTGTTGAACAATAGTGCGATCGCTTGTTACTCCTGCACAGTGAACGACTCCCCGTAGTGGTGGTAGACTTGATTCGATTTGTTTTAAAGCCTGAGCTAGTTGACCTGTATCAGCAATATCTGCTTTAATAAGATTAACTTGGGCATTGTTCTGTATTTTTTGCAGACTGTCTTTGTATTCGGATTTAATATCGTTACGTCCAAGCAAAACAAGATTAGTTACGCCTTTCGTTGTTAACCATTGGGCTACCTTTAAACCAATTGCACCCATGCCACCTGTTATAAGGTATGTACCTGAATATGTTTTGGTGGGGACGTTTCCCGTAGGGGCGTTTCGCGAAACGCCCCTACCGTTCATCGAGATTATAATTTTTCCCTGATGTTTACCTTGCTGCATATAGCGGAAAGCATCAATAGTTTTATCGCTGGTAAATATAATGTGGGGGAGTGGTTTTAGTTTACCTGTGGTGAATTGCGATAATACCTCATTTAGCATTTGCTGAATTAATTCAGGCTTATCCTGGGTGATGTGCCACAGATCGACAATGGAGTAATCAATATTTGGCTTTACTTTTGCTACATCTTCTTTTGTCCAAATACCCTGCTTCCCTATTTCAATAAAACGTCCATGCTTATTTAACACCTCGATACTTTTAGCAATATATTCTCCTGAGAGGGAATTCAACACCACATCTACACCTTCCCCATCCGTGGCAAACATAATCTCTGACGCAAAATTGAGACTACGGGAGTTCATAATCTTAGTTATACCCATTGACTTAAGCAATTCCCACTTGGGAGTAGAAGCCGTTGCATATATTTCGGCACCTATATTTTGGGCTATTTGTATCGCAGCTATACCGACTCCCCCTGCTGCGGAGTGGATTAAGATTTTTTCCCCTGGCTGTAGTTGCGCTAGATAAACAAGGGTATAGTAAGCCGTAAGGAAAGTGACGGGAATGGTTGCAGCGTTGGTAAAACTAAGAGATTTTGGTTTATGAATAGCCAGTAGAGAATTAACATTCAGGTATTGACTAAAGCTTTTATCAGAAACAGCCATAACTTCATCCCCTGGCTTGAAGTTATTTACCTCCTTACCTACTGCGATAACTACTCCCGCACATTCTAAGCCAAGGAATTTTGTATCGTCGGGATATAAATCCAAAGCCACCATTACATCGCGGAAGTTTAACCCTGTAGCTTTAACCTCGATTTCTATTTCATTATCTTGTGGTTGTTGACGAGTAACAGATTTCCATTCGAGACTATCTAAATTACCAGGATTATCTATGTGTAGCTGTGAATTTTCGTAGTTGGGCGAACAACTTTCATGTAAGGGCGAACAACCGTTCGCCCTTACCAGTCTGGCGATGTAACGTTGATTATTGCGATATGCAACCTGTTCATTATTTTCTGCGCAGATTTCCTGAAAGATAATATCTGTTTGGTTGTATGGAGAGTCTATATCTATTCCAACACATCGTAACTCAGGATGTTCTAGAGCGATCGCTTTTTGCATTCCCCAAAGCGTAGAGTTTTTAATTCCCGATCTTGTTTGATAGTTATTTACAGGCTGTGCATTGCAGGTAACATACCAGAGAGAAGGATTATCGGCGTATTGAATTAAAGCCTGTACTAAATATAAATAACTTTTGCACTCTTCCCAGTTATCGGTATCATCCAAACTCCAGAGGTAGATAACTCTTGTAAGATTGGGATGTTGTTGAATAAGATTTTGGAAGGCTTGTGGATTATCTTCAATCTTGTCACGGGTAACTAAATGACATTCTCGATCTTGCGATCTTAATTTTGTAGCGGTTTGTTTCCCTATACCCTTACTATCAGCAAAGATTAACCAACTACCAGTATTTTGTAGAAAAGCCTGGGTTAATAATGGTTGAGGTTTCCATTGCGGTTGATATAGCCAGTTATGCCAAGCTGGTTGAGATTTGATTGCTTGAGATTTTAAGCCTTCTAGCTTGGCAATTAAATCGCCTTTTTCGTTATATAACCAAACATCTGCAATTAATATTTTGTCGTTACTAGCTGGTTTTAATTCCAAATAACTCCAGACTTTATTATTAGGAAGACTATATAAATCAAATCGATCTAAACCAATAGGTATATAAGTTATGGTTTGTAATTCTTTTGGTAAAGCTGCAAAGATTATTTGTAAACAAGAATCTAGTAGTGCAGGATGAAAATTATAGCGATCGCCATTTAAGTTATGCGGTAATTCTATTAATCCTAATGCTTGCTTATCCTTAGCATATAATTCTTTAATTCCTTGAAAGCTTTTTCCATAATTAATGCCTTTTTGCTGACAAGATATATAGTACTGCGTAATATTTATTTCGTTATTGAACTTGGATTTAATTAGTTCTAATTCTCCACTTGCTACTGTTTTAGATAAAGGTGATATTTCTCCCTTAACGTGCAGTTGCCATTCGTTATTATTTAAACTATAAATTTCACAGGTTTGATGTTCTTGTTGCGGGGAAAATATTAATTGAATCTCAGGTCGTTCATCGATATATAAAGGAGTCGTAATATTGATGTTTTTAATAGCTAGTGGCAGCTTTTCAGATTGGAAGAAACTACAGGCGATCGCCATTTCCAAATAAGCCGTACCAGGAAAAACAACTTTATCTTCTATACGATGATCTTGTAGCCAGTTGATAGTGTCAGATTGTATATGACTTTGAAAGATATCTTGCTTGAGAGGAGAATTTATATGCTGTCCTAATAGGGGATGAATAATGTTTTTTCGATTAGGTTTAGAAGAGATAATTTCTTGAGGGATATCAAACCAGTATCTTTGTCTTTGAAAAGGATAGGTAGGCAATGATATTTTATTGCCGTGATAATTTTTACTTACTGCTAACCAATTTATATCTAAGCCCTTTGTGTATAGCTGAGAAAGACTTGATAAAATGCTTTCCCAATCTGCTTGTTTATTATCTAAAGTATGCAAGCACAATTTATTATCCAAAATACTTTCTGCCATAATTCTAAGAGTAGGCTTTGTTCCCACTTCTAAGAATATATTTACTTGCTTATCTAAATAATCAATACTTTTGGCAAACTGAACTGGCTGTAAAATATGCTCGATCCAATAATCAGCAGTAGCTATATTTTCATCTGCCAATTCTCCTGTAATATTAGAAATAACAGGTGTTTTAGGAATCGAATAATTAACTGTATCTGCTACTGTTTTAAAATCTTTTATCATAGGCTGCATTAAAGGAGAATGAAAGCCATGAGATACATTTAGCAATTGCGTTTTTATATCTAAAGATTCTAATTCTTCCGCCAGACTATCAATATCTTCTTTTAAACCAGATAAAACTAAATGCGTACCATTATCCGCAGCTATACAAATACTGTGGTAGCGATCTAATAAACTATCGACATCACTAAAACACTTTTCATCAAAGCCAGTAATTTCTTCATTTCTTATATTTTCATTTGCGCTTCTCTTTGCGTCTTTGCGTCTTTGCGTGAGACTAATAAAAACAGCCAACATAGCCCCATCTTCAGACAAGCTTCCCATCAACTTACCTCTAGCCGAAACCAACTTCAAAGCATCTTTCAAACTAAATACCCCTGCAATAGTTGCAGCCACGTATTCCCCGATACTATGTCCCATCATCACATCGGGTTTGATACCCCAAGAGATCCACATTTGCGCCAGGGAATATTCAATGATAAATAATAATGGTTGGGCGTATTCGGTTTGATTAATATCGAATTCCTGTAAGGGCGTTTTCTGGAACATTCCTACGATGTTGGTGTCGCAAATGCTAAAACAGCGATCGCAATTTTCTTTAAACACATTGCAGGTATCATATAGTTGTTGTGCCATGCCAACATATTGTGAACCTTGTCCTGTAAAAAGAAAGGCTAATTTGTTATTTTGCTGGATATTATCTATAGATATATTAGATAACTTGTTAATTAAATCTTGTTTATTTTTGGCTACAACAGCGCAACGATAATCAAAATGATGTCTGCCAATATTGCTGGTTAAACAAATATCCCGTTGTAGGGGCGCCTAAACGCCGATACCTAAAGCCCACTATGCGCAAATGGTTACTTTAGCCCTACGTAGTTTCGATATCTATCAGCCAATTCCTGTAGTGCGGTTTCATTTTTAGCCGACAGGGTTAATAAATAAGCAGGGAGTAATTTATCAGGCGTTTCTCTATTATTGACAAACTCTTCTAAAATAACGTGGGCGTTTGTACCACCAATGCCAAGAGAATTAACTCCCGCACGACGGGGATGATTAGATGCCCAGTCTTTTAACTCGGTATTAATATAAAAAGGACTATGTTCAAAATCTATCTGCGGATTAGGCTGATTGAAATGGAGGCTTGCAGGAATTTGTCGATGATATAAACAGAGAGTGGTTTTAATTAAACCAACAATACCCGATGCCATTTGTAAATGCCCGACATTAGTTTTAACCGAACCTATTGCACAATAACCCGTTTTTTTGATATGTTGATGATACGCTTGGGATAATGCAGTAACTTCAATTGGATCTCCCAGCTTTGTTCCCGTACCGTGGGCTTCAATATAGTTAACCGTGTCGGGTGATATATCTGCCACCGCTAAGGCTTCAGCAATGACTCTAGTTTGTCCATCTACGTTAGGGGCGAGATAGCCAACTTTTGTACCACCATCATTATTAACCGCCGAACCTTTAATAATGCCATAAATGCGATCGCCTTCTTCTATAGCTTTATCTAATAATTTTAAGACAACCATTCCCGCACCACTACCAAAGATTGTCCCCGCAGCATCGGCATCAAAAGCCCGACAATGACCATCAGGAGATAGAATCATTCCTTCTTGATAGAGGTAGCCCATTTTTTGAGGAGAATGGACGGATACACCCCCAGCTAAAGCCATGTCGCATTCGGAGTTAATTAAGCTTTGGCAAGCTAAATGGACGGTAACTAAGGATGTGGAACAGGCAGTTTGAACATTTATACTCGACCCTGTAAGATTTAATTTATAGGATGTCCTAGTTGTAAGATAGTCTTTGTCGTTGGCTGTAGAAACTTGAAAGCCTCCCATCGAGCTTAAGTTAAGTACCTGCAAGCTATCTTGTTCGTCGATCTGATGGCGGTTGGGATAAATATTATTTAAGAGATAGGTGTTTGTCGCTGCGCCACCATAAAGGCTGATATCTCCTTGATAGGTAAGAGGATCGTATCCTGCATCTTCCAAACATTCCCATGCACATTCGAGGAATAAACGCTGTTGAGGATCGAGTAACTGGGCTTCCTTGGGAGTAAATCCCCAAAAATCGGCATCAAAAGTTTCTACATCTTCTAAGATTGGACTGGCTTTTACATAATTTGGATTATTAATTAATTCGGCATCAACCCCTGAGTTAATCATCTCCTCGTCTTCAAACCAACTAATCGACTCCACACCCTTACATAAATTATCCCAAAACTGATTAATATTATTCGCCCCAGGAAAGCGACAAGACATGCCAATGATTGCGACATCTTTATTACCCGTCTTTCTTCGTAACTCTCCTCTGCGTTTACCTTGTAAAGATGCAACAGGCTTTTCATCGCTGCTAAAATAACTAGCTAAAGCTGAAATAGTGGGATATTGAAATAGCGTTACCGCAGATATATTATGTTCGGGTGTTAGTTTACTCAACACCTGCATTAGTAATAAAGAGTTTCCCCCCAATTCAAAGAAGTTATCCTTAACCCCAACTTTCTTTAGATTTAGAACTTCTTGCCATATCTCTAGCAACTTCTGTTCGATCGCATTTTTAGGTAATTCTTGTTGACTCAAATCTCTTTGGTTAAATAAATCATCTATATCTGCAATGATGCGATCGAACTCCCCTGCATTAAATCTTTGGCTTAATTGCGATCGCATTATTTTGCCGATCGCCGTTTTTGGGATAGTCTCTTTAGTAACGGGGATAATATATGCGGGGGAAACTCCGATTTGAGTAAAGACATTCTTGCGGATAGTATTAATTAATTCTCTTAAGCTATCTGACTTCTCTTCTGTATTAAAGAAGATGGCTACTTGTTCTTGCTGCTGACTATCTACAACACCACAAGCAGCAGTAAAAGAAACAGAAACCCCTGATATCTCTTCAACTACAGTTTCAAGATCGTGATTATAATAATTGACCCCATTAATAATAATGACATCCTTTTGACGACCAGTAATGGTTAGTTGTCCCTGCTTAATAAAGCCCAGATCGCCTGTATTAAACCAACCATCAACAAATACTTCCTTGTTTAATGGCTGCTTAAAATATCCCGCTGTAACAGTTTCTCCCTTTCACCTGTAACAAACCAATTTCCCCTTCTGGTATAACCTCATTCTCCTCATCTACAATCCGCAGAGATACCCCAGGAATAGGCGAACCAACCGATACAAAATCCCGTAACCTGTTATCATAAAAATTATTAGAATGGGCTATTCCTGACGTTGTTTCCGACATTCCATAGCCAGGGCTAACCACCGTCGGCGATAAACCATAGGGAGAGAGTAATTCGATAAAACGCCCCGCAGTCTTTCCTACAACCGCTTCCGCGCCATTCCCCATCCAGCGCAAACAGGATAAATCCCAATTGTGCTTGGTGTTCTCTAGCCTTTCATTAACTAAGTTATAGGCAAAATTAGGACTCCAGGTAGCAGTAACGCGATATCGATCGATTAAGTTTAACCACTGCAAAGGATCTTGCAGAATAAATTCACTATTTACCTGAATTTGCTCGCATCCTAAATATACTTCCGTCAAATGGAACATTACCAGGCTAGCAATGTGTTCTAGTGGCATCCAGTTTAAAGTAATATCATCCTGGGATAAATCGTTTACCTTTGCCATCCCGTAAACGCTAGCAATTAGGTTACGCCGAGACAACATAACTCCTTTGGGCTTTCCTGTACTTCCTGAAGTGAATAGCAGTAATGCCAAGTCATCCAAGTTACCGTGATGATAATTACGATCTGGGGAATGATTTAAAAGTTTTCTTACCTCTCCCCCAACCCCAAAACCTCTCCCCCAGCCCCTCTCCTGCCAGGAGAGGGGAGAAATGCTAGGAGAGGGGGGAGCGTAATTGTCAGTATCTGTAATAATTAAAGGGCGATCGCACAATTCCCAGGTTTGATATAATTTACTTTGGCTGACATCTTCCACCATCAGATCCACACCAAGAGGAATGGGGACAAAACCCCCCAACCAACAAGCCCAAAGACTGGCAAAGAAATAACGAGGATTTTGTAGCTGTAAAATCACCTTGTCTTGAGGCTGTAAATTATTGCTGCGCAAACCCCCAAGAATGCTGGAAGCTGCTAATAATAAATCCTGATAAGATAAAACATCTACTTTATCCCAACGGCGATCGCACAGTATAATTCCCTTATTGCTTTTGGCAGCGCGATCGAGCATCTCCGCCATTTGAGTTGCTAAAACAGAAGCAGGTAAAACATCTCCGTGACTTATAGACATATTCAATTCCTGCTTTTTATCGCTTCCCATAGATTAAGCCTCAACCACTCTGGCTACCGATTTATTGGATTTCAAGTTACTTTATAGCAAATTGCCGTTAATTTAGTATCAATTTCGCTTGTACGTTATGTACAAATAATTGAGATCAAACCCTTATGATTATAAAGGCTTATAGCAAGTAAACCTGGAGCTTTGCTCCTTTATTTGGTACACTGTCATATCTTGTGTTGCTACTGTGATCATGTTTAGTAATGGAAACGATTAGACTCAAAATTTTTGATGAAACCTTGAGAGATGGAGAACAACAGGTAGGAATTTTTTTTGATGAAGCAATAAAAAGTACCCTAGCCGATTTAATTATCAAAACAGGTGTCCATCACATAGCATTAATGCCCGCAGTGCATCATACTGAAGCAGCGTTACTAAAGCGTCTTGTCGATCGAGGATATAAGCGAACTCTTGTCGCCTCTACCATGATGAGCAAGGAATACATCGATCGCTCGATTGAATGTGGTGTCGAAACAATTATCCTTTTCAATGGAGTAAGCGATCGCCTTTTATGGTTAAGAGATCCAGAATTTCGCGATCGCATATTAGATGAAAATATTGAACCACATATAATTACTCGTATTCGTCAAAAAGTCTTAGATAAAATTATTACTAACCTTAAATATGCCTGTAGTAAGGGTTTGAAAATATGCTTTGCAGCAGAAGATGCTAGCCGTGCTGATTTTGATTTCTTAATTGAATGCGTTACTAAATTCCAGCCTTATATCGACCATTTTATTCTCTGCGATACTGTAGGTATTCTTAATCCCGAAGATACTAAGCTTTGGGTAAGAAATATAATTGATTTTACGAATAATCAAACTCCTTTAACCGTCCATTTTCACAACGATCGCGGTTTAGCATTGGAAAATACTATTCAAGCAATTTTAGCTGGTGCGACAGGAATTTCAGGTACATTTGGCGGAATCGGTGAAAGAGCAGGAAATGTGGCGATCGAACAAGTTTTACATGGTTTAAGACTAAGATATGGCTGGGAGGTGGCAGGAATAAACTATGATGCCTTTGCTGGAGTTACTAGATTTTTGGCTAGTCAAGGATTTAGAGCTAATCCTCCTTATTCCCCTGAAAGCTTGCGTTACGAAACAGGAATTCATGTAGAATCTTTGCTGCGCGATCGCAATAGCTATTACTTATTTGAAGGGCATAATCCAGAAATTTGGTTTGGTAAATTTAGCGGTGCGAGTAATTTTAAATATTTGTTTGAAGAGCTACTCGGTCGTCCTCAATCTTCAAAATCATATCAACAATTTAGAGAAAAAATAAAGCAACTTTCTATTCAAGAAAAATGTTCTTTCTCTAGCGAAGATATTATTAAAATATTAGATTTATTCTAGTTAATGTAAAAGAGAGTGGTCGAAATTTTCTTGCCGTATATTCTGAAGCTATAATAGCCAAAAATATTATTGATGAAAGCCAGCTTTCCAAACTCCTACATAAACTCTGTTTTGTAAATTGCGTTGAACTATACCCTCCAAATTATTTACCGAAAATTCTTGTTTATCACTTTTTTGGTTGATAACCTGCGTTATTTTTTGCTCAATTTCTCTTGAATAATCAGCCATTAACAATTGTTTTAGCACCTGCTGTACCTCCACTTCTGGGACAGACTCAGGAAAAGATATTTCTGTTTGGAGTATGTTTTGAGTTTCAAGATCCCATAAATAACCCAAATCTACCTGTTTCGAGCCAAAATCTTTATACAAGAAAGCTCTACTTTGACCCCAATAGCCTTGACTTTCTAAGGTTGGTTGACCTAAAGAACTTATTAATTGTTGTTGAGGAGTACCTACTCGAAAAACAGGTATGTTAAAAACTGCTTGGGGTGAGATTTCCTCCTCAGAAAATTCTGCTGGACTTTGAGGCAATGGTACGGTTTTTTCATCTTCCATAGCACTTCTAATGTTGGATTCGACTTGCCAAATATCAAAATCTAGGTTTAATATCGCAAAAGCGATCGCTATTGTTGCCAAGCTTAAAAACGACAGGGCTGTCACAATTTTGACTTCTGGTGTAAGCTTCGACTTTTCTTCTGGCTGGGTAATTAAAGATTCAGAAATGGTTACAGACTGAGGAGAAAGGGCATTTAGCATTTGTTGCGTTGAAGTATAGCGATCGCTAACATTAGGACAAATAGCGCGATCTATCACTCGAACCAGGTTAGAAGTTATGTCAGAATTTTCTGGATGCCACAAAAGCCGATTTGTGTAGGGATCGATATCCAATTCTGCTGGAGTTTTGCCCGTCAATAAATAAATTGCGGTAAGTCCCAAACTATACAAATCACTGGCATATGCTGATTCCCCTTGTTCTTGTTCTGGAGAAACATATCCTTGTTGATTAGCCAGCACTAAACTATGCTGGTTCAATCGTTGGGTTTCTCTTTTTAATTCTTTTGCCCCACTAAAGTAAATTAGTACAGGTACACAATCTTCTTTAGCTTGATTCAACCCATTTTGTTGACGCAATACAATACTGCTAGGACTTAGTTCGCGATAAATTATGCCGCGATCGTGAATGTATTGAAGTACCGCTAATATGCTACTCAATATTTTTGTTACTTCTGCTTCTGATAGTTTTCCTTGCTGCTGTACTTTTTGTTCGAGAGTTACCCCCTCAATCCACTCTCGAACCAAATAAAAGTCTTCTCCATCGACAAAATAGTCTTCAAGCTGGGGAATTTGAGAGTTTTGACCACCTAAAAGTTTGAGAGCATCAGCTTCTTGATGTAAAAGATCTTTAACTGCTTTTGCTTGAGGATTACCTAAAATCAGTCGAAACTTTTTAATAACATAACGTTTATGAGATTGTAAGCCTGTGCTTTGAGCCAAAAATGTTTCTGTTAAAGAATTTTGACTTAAGATTTTGATAATTTTGTATTTTTGCTTGATTAATGCACCCTTCATGAATGAGTCGGAGAATATTGCGATCGGGTTAACTTTAATTTGAGTGTAGTGAATTGGAGTAAAAAAATCTATAAACTGGCATACGAAAATCTCTTAATTTTCTTAATTACTATTAATTATAATCAGAAATTATTCAACAACAAAAATACGGTAGCCAGCATCATAAGTTTGCTGTTGTTTGATCGCTCCATATTTTTCTACCCAAACACCATTATTAAGGTCGTCTGCCAATTTTTTTATGCCTTTTTCTAGTTCGACAGCAGATATTTTAGAGAAGGTTGAAATACCTTGACGTACTGACTCATCTAAATAAATTTCTGGTTTACACCACCCCGCAGCAGCAAACATATCGCTTAAATCTGCGATTATATCCTTTGCCAATAGAATTATATAAAGTCACGATCGATTACTAAATCAGTCCTATTATTAAAAATAATAGCGCGATCGTTGAAAGTACCGAACCAAAAATAAGCTCGATCGTATTAATTGAATGTAAGCCTGGTTCAATAATATTTACTTTAGGGTTTTTAGGATTGTAATAAACACGAAGATTTTCGGCGCGTCTGTTTAAAGACTTGATTATTTTATAAGCTTTTCTTTTGGACTTATCTGTCTGACTAAAATCTAGATTGCTACCTGTGTATCTTTGGTCGTTTACCCAAAATTCGTATTTAACAACAGGTTTATAAGCCTTTCCTGTTTTTGAACGACGTTTGCGAACATAACAATTTACTAAATTCATCTTTGCTTCAGACCAAGATTTGCCCTTATATGGTTTCGTTGATGATGCGATCGCATAAATAGTAATTAAAATCCCCAGGAAAAATGTCATTACCAGACTTCCTCTGATAGCTGCTTTGGTTTGATATTTAAAAGCGATCAATGCAGTCATAACGTAGCAAGGGATGTAAATAGATATAAAGATTTTGCCTGTAACTGTTTCCTGGATTACCTTTTTAAGCATGATTTACACTTCGATGGGGAATATTGCTAATTATGTATACCCAAAACCGCTTGAAATCGATCGTCGAAAAAAAATCCAGGAAAATATAAAATCAACAGCGGTCAAAAAACTTGTGTAACAATTATTTACAGACTAAATAATTATCGATATACAGGGTATGACCGTAACTTCAGAAAGTCCAAGCACAGATACTTTATTACCAGGGGGTAATGACCCTACTGTTTTCGCTCCACAAGAAGCATGGTATCCAATTTATTTTGTAGACGATTTAAATAAAAATAAGCTGAATCAATTTACTTTACTAGAACAAGATCTAGTTATTTGGTGGGACGAAACAAAACAAACATGGCAAGCCTTTGAAGATAAATGTCCCCATCGTCTTGCACCATTAAGCGAAGGTAGAGTAAATGAAGCAGGACTATTAGAATGTCCCTATCATGGTTGGGCATTTTCAGGGAATGGCGACTGTCAAGTAATTCCCCAACAGCACCCTGGAGAGGAAGCTCACACATCCAAAAGAGCCTGTGCCAGATCTTATCCTACAGCGATCGCTCAAGGCTTGTTATTTGTCTATCCTGGTGTTAAGGAGAATGCTCTCAAGACTCCTGTCCCAATTATTGAACCCATAGAAGAAGATCCTGATGCTTGGGTATGTCTAAATATTTTTCGCGATCTTCCCTATGATGCTCTTACCCTAATGGAAAATGTCATAGATGCCAGTCATATCCCCTATACCCATCATAAAACCGTCGGTAATCGCTCAAATGTAGCTCCTTTGGACTTGGAAGTCATAGAGTCAGGCAAACAAGGTTTTAGGGGCATCTGGGAGGAAGGACCCCGTAAGGGTAAATTGGGAACGCAGTACACTACTTTTACCGCACCATGTTTAATGTGGCACGACTTAACATCAAAGCAGTTTGGGCGCACTTTGACGGTAGTTTACGCGACTCCAATGAGTAAAGGTAAGTGTCGTCTATTTGCTCGTTTTCCTTTTAAATTCTCCTCTCCTTTCCCTCGCTTCTTTATCAAGCTTGCGCCTCAATGGTATAACCATACAAATCAAAATGGAGTACTTGAAGACGATCAAATATTTTTGCACCATCAAGAGCGTTATTTAGCAGCCCTGGGTGGTGGAAAGAAATATAGTCAGGCTTTTTACCTCCCCACCAAAGCAGATTTATATGTTTCGGAATTACGCCAGTGGATCGATTTATATCAAGCCGATCCCTTCCCCGATAGCGATTTACCCCCCGCTTTACCCAAAGAGCAATTATTAGACCGCTATCATTCCCATACCGAAAACTGTGCAAGCTGTAGTAAAGCTCTCGATCGCATCAAAAAAATTAAAATAATGGCGATCGCATTTACTATTTTGACCTGGGCTACTATTCCTCTTCTTTCTTTGTTGATCAACATCCCTAATCCTTGGGCTGGCATCAGCCTATCTGCCACCTTATTGATTTCTAGCATTACTTGGTGGCAACTTAATAAATTAGAGCGCAAGTTTTATTATGGCGTAGCAACTCCACCCCGTAACCTATGACCTATAACCACACGGCGTAAATAGATTAAAGTTTAATTTTACGAAGGTTTTCGCGGGGGTTTTCTATGCGAATATCGCGAATTTTTTCATAATATTCCTTTTCCAAACCCGTGACTTTTTTGGGAGTTGCAATAAGAATTTTTACTAGCTGATCTGTCCTGCTACCTTTGGGAGAAGACCAACCTTTCCCCCTCAGCCGTAATACTTGACCAGAGCGAATTCCCGCAGGAACTTTCATGCTTACCGTACCATCTGGGGTAGGAATACTAATAGATGTGCCTAAGACTGCCTCATCTGGTGCAACTGGGACTTCGCAAACTAGGTTGTCCCCCTCAAAATCGAAAAAGGAGTGAGGAGTCAATTTAACGTTGAGATATAAGTCTCCTCTAGATTGACCATAACTAGCTTGCCCTTTTCCTGCAAGGCGAATTCTAGTACCTGGTTTTACTCCTGGGGGAATACGGACTTCCACTGTTTCTGAGCCTAGATTAATCCGCTTGGTAGTACCCTTAAACGCCTCTGAGAAATCTAGGTTAATGCTAGCTTCACTATTGGCTGATTGTTGAGTAGAAGTAGCAAAATCCTGAAAATTGGTATTAAAATTACTGTTGCTACTAGTGCTTTTGTTAGAACTTTGAGATGAGTAGCTAGACGAATTACTACTGCCCGCTTCTGGAGTAGAAAAGCGTCCTAAAAGCTCATTAATAAATTCCTCAAAATTACCATATTGGCTAAAATCCGTTGCACCAACGTCAACGTTAGGACTATTACTGTAGCTACGGCTGCGATAAGAATTGCTACTAGGATAGCCAGGAGATGCACCTTGTTCCCAATACTGACCAAACTTATCGTATTGCGATCGCTTGTCCTTATCTGATAGTACTTCGTAAGCTTCGCTAAGTTCTTTAAATTTTTCTTCTGCTGCTTGATTGCCTTGATTGCGATCGGGATGATATTTTAGTGCTTGCTTACGAAATTTCTTTTTAATTTCGTCGGCGCTTGCTGTTTTTGGCACTCCTAATATAGCGTAGTAATCTTTAAATTCTGTCGAAGCCATTGAGGACTATCTCCTAAAAAAGTTTTCTAATTTAAATATCCAGGGGAAATAAGAATAATAATTTGAATAAATCGTACTTAAAGTTTAACCTTATATCTACGCTACTTTTAGGTTCAGAAAAAAGGATTCATAGAGTAAGTCTACCTATAAGAAGGGGTATGGCAAACATAAATTACCACACCCCAATATAAAGACCGCAATTACAATTGCGATTTGTTTTTTACACCTGATATGAATCAAAAAGCTAAAATCAAACGTTATGTTTGCTAGCTCTGATAACCTAGATTAGGCGTTTTCTGCTTATTTTTATTTTCAAAATTGTTTATTTTCAAAATTGACTTGATAAAAAGTTGACGACCATAGCTAAATTTTTTAGATAACTGTATTGTCGTCAATAGTTGCATTTTTCAAAATAACTACGATTCCGCTACGAATGTAGAAACCATCATCTTCCCTTTGAGACTCTTCGACTCGATCTTTATTCACAATTTGAACATTGCGACCAATACGAGCATTCTTGTCTACAATAGCGTGACGTACTGTTGTACCTTCACCAATTCCTACAGGAATACCGCCTTTTTGTAAGCCAGATTGTCTTTCAGCAAACGGCTCGTAAAAATCTGCTCCCATAATCAGGCTATCTTCAATCGTGCAGTCAGCTTCTATGCGAGTCCTCACTCCAATCACAGAATGATTAACATTACACTGTTTGAGGATACATCCCTCGCCAATCATTGATTCACTTATCTTACAATCAAGCAGCTTAGTAGGTGGCAGATAACGAGAGCGGGTATAAATCGGCGATTTTTCATCGTAGAAACTAAAATCAGGGTGAGGCTGCTTAGTCAAAGCTAAGTTTGCTTCATAGAAAGATTCTACTGTTCCGATATCTTCCCAGTATCCTTTAAATAGATAGGCTTGAAGATTGTGATCTTTTGCTGCTCCTGGAATTATTTCATTACCAAAGTCAGTTTGATCTGAATGTTTTTCGAGTAAGTTGATTAAAACATCCTTTTTAAAAACATAAATCCCCATGGAGGCTATGTAAGGACTTTGAGCAGCTTTTTCTGATGTTAGACCTAATACAGTTGTGTCAACCTGCATTTTTTTGAGGTCTTCCCCTTTGGGTTTCTCGGCAAAATCAATAATTCTACCTTGGTCATCAATTTTCATCAGACCAAAGCTAGAAGCTCTTTTATCGTCAATTGGTACTACCGACAGGGTAATATCCGCATTGGTTTCGCGATGATGATAGATAAACTTACTGTAATCCATCCGATAAAGATGGTCGCCAGAAAGAATAATTACTTCATCAACATCCCAAGCTTTGATTGAGTCGATATATTGACGTACAGCATCAGCAGTACCCTGAAACCAACCTGAGTTGTCTTTAGTTTGCTGTGCTGATAATACTTCAACAAATCCTTCTCTAAATCCAGAAAAATTATAGCTGCGATTTAGATGTCGATTGAGAGAAGCAGAATTAAATTGAGTCAGAACATAAATTTTGAGAATCTCAGAATTTATACAATTACTGACAGGAATGTCTATTAAACGATATTTACTGGCTAAAGGTACTGCTGGCTTTGCCCTTAATTTTGTTAGGGGATACAAACGAGTACCTGCTCCGCCTCCAAGAATGATACCTAATACTCTTTTCACTTCTTATAAACCTCGTGAATGGCTGTGCCTCTCAAAATAAAGTTTATCTGAATGAGGGACAGATTCAGCAAAATGAATGGGAAAAGACCCAGGTTTGCTAAAGTAATAAAAGTATGCAATCAGAGCGATCGCTTTAACTAGCCTGGCGATCGTCTCGATTATTTGATTTTATAATATAATTGTATTTGATATGTCATCCCAAACAACTCCTTTACCTCCCAAGCTGGCAAAAATCGTCGATCGCTTTCAACGTCGAGACAATCCCAAGCAGAAATACGAGCAACTGCTTTGGTATGCCAAAAAGCTACCTAAGATGACAGAATCGGCTAAAACTGAAGCTAACAAAGTCAAAGGTTGCGTATCTCAGGTATATATCACTGCTACTCTAGAAGACGGCAAGGTACGTTATCAAGGCGATTCTGATGCCCAACTGGTAAAAGGATTAGTCGCTTTTTTGATTGAAGGTCTAAACGAACTTCCTCCAGAAGAAATCATCAAAGTAGAGCCAGATTTTATTGAAGACACAGGTTTAAAGGTTAGCCTTACTCCTTCTCGTGCCAACGGCTTTTTTAATATTTTTCAAATGATGAAGAAAAAAGCTCTGGGTTTCCAATTAGAATCATTAGAAAACTAGAATTTATTCAATAAAATTCAATTAATTTAATTGTGAGCGAAATCGGTGAATACTAATTACCAATAGCAAAACTGCAAAACAAACAAGGGCAAATATATGAGGTAATAGTCCTTGGATTGCAACACCTTTCAAAATTAAGCTTCTAGCGATCGCCACGTAATGTCTTAGGGGGTCAAACCAAGAGAGAAATTTGAAAAAAGCTGGCATACTTTCAATCGGAGCGATCGCCCCTGAAAGTTGGATAATTGGCACGTTGAAAAAAAAGGAAGTCAAGATGACCTGTTGTTGTGTTCTCGACAGGGTTGCCAGTAAAATGCCCAAGCCAATACTGACAACGATATATAATCCAGAAAGTGCCAGAAACAGGACAAAATTACCACGAAATGGCAGGTGAAAAATAAAACGTCCCATCGCCGAGGCAATTAAAACATCCCCCATCAGTAAAACAAACAGTGGCACAATTTTGGCGAAAAGAATTTCCCAACCCGCAGCAGGAGTCATGAGTAATTGTTCTAAGGTGCCGAGGTCTTTTTCGCGAATTACTGTTACCGAAGAAACTAGTGAACCCGTTAGGGTTAAGACCAAACCGATTACTCCAGGGACAAAAAACCAGCTACTAGTTAGCCCAGGATTATATAAAAAACGGGTTTGGGTTTGAACGGGAGGGGTTTTGAATTGAGGATTAAGATTGCGCGTATATTGATTGATAATTTGATTGATATAACCATTAGCAATGCCCGCCGTGTTAGCATCGACTCCATCAATTAATACCTGCACTTCGGTCGATCGCCCTTGATTTAAATCGCGATCAAATTCTGGAGGAATAATTAAACCAACTGTAAGTTTTCCGTTGCGTATTTGTTGGTTGAGAATTTCGGGATCGCTAGGTACAGAGGTAACTTGAAATACCTGATTTTCTACTAGGGCAGAAATAAATTCTCGGCTTTGGGCAGAATTAGCATAATCGACAATACCCAGATTAAGGCGATCGACATTGGGACTGAGGGCTAAACCAAAGATCAGCAGTTGGACGGTGGGGGGGAAAATTAAGAGAAAAATCAACTGGCGACTTTTGAAAATTTGGCGAATTTCCTTGAGGGTTAATGCCCAAAAACGACTTTCCAACCAGCGACGTACTAGATTCATATCAACACCATCACTGAGATAACTGCATTCTTTGCATGATTTTAGTTGCTGCCTTAAATAGTAAAAGTCGCGATCGCGCCCACAATAATAGGGACATACCAAATGCTACTCCAGCCACTTCCTCTAACAAAAGCATCGCGGGTTAGCAAGATATAGTAACGGGCGGGAATAATGTTAGAAATTAGGGATAGGGGAAAAGGTATATTCTCTAGGCGATAAATAAAGCCAGATAATAAGAAAGAAGTTAAAAATCCCGCGATCGCCGTTCCTTGGACTGCCCCGTTTTGATTGCCCGATCGCGCACCGATAAACAAGCCAAAGGATACCGCAGCAGCTAAATAAACTCCTGTTCCCAGCAATAATGGAATAGGACTTGTTTTTAAGCGTAAATTAAACAGAATTGCCGAAACTACTATGACGATGGTTGCCTCAGCGATCGCCACCAGCCAGTAAGCCAAACCTTTACCCAACAGCCATTCCGTAGAACTGAGATCGGAAGCGTATACTTGAATTGCAGTTCCTTGTTCTTTTTCTCGCACCACCGCAATGGCGGATAGCATTGAAGGAAAGACCCAGAGTACTACTCCCCAGATCCCAGGTACGATGTAGAGGGACTCTTGACGACCTGGATTGAACCAAATACGGACTCTAGCCACAATACCTTCAGGACGGCTGGCATTAGGGAGAGACTGAATAAAAAAATTAGTGACTCCGCGAATACTGTTTTGAATTACGCGGGCATTGTTAACATCTGTGCCATCAATTAAGACCTGTACCGTACTTCCCCCTTCGCTGACATCCCGCGCAAAAGTTGGGGGAATCACCACCGTTGCCTTAGCAGTACCCAGATCTAAAGAGGATAAAGAAGAAGTTCCTACCAGGGGAGTGGGGATAAACTGGTTGGTGGCAAACAGGCGTTCTATATAGCTGCGACTTAAGGGGGAATTATCAAAGTCTTGGATACTGAGGGGAATATTTTTAGTTTCTAAGCGGATGGCGTAGCCATAAATCAGTAACATTCCCAAAGGTAAGATAAGAGCCAGGGCAACAGTTAGGCGATCGCGACTAAACTGAGCCAGTTCTTTTTTGGCTTGGGAGAGAATACGCTTCATAATTTGTTTTCCGCTCTTTGTACTGTGCCAATAAAAGCATCTTCCAGGGTAAAGGGAATGGAACGTTGAGTCTGAATCTTAATTTGATGTTGCTGTAAATTGGAGATTAAATCGGGCAATTCTGCTTCAGGGCGATCCAAAACCAGATGCAGGCGATCGCCAAAAATAGCCACTCGCCAAGGTTCAAGTTGTTGTCTTAAAACAGAGCAAGCAGTACGAACATTATCAGTTATTAATTCAATCAGTTGACCTGGTTGTTGGGTTTTGATTTGAGTAGGGCTACCTTGGGTAACAATTTCTCCTGCCACCATCAAAGCCAGACGGTTGCAATTTTCTGCTTCCTCTAAATAGTGAGTGGTGACTAAAATCGCCGTACCCTGACGGGCAAAATCGCGAATCAATCGCCAGAATTGCCTTCGTGCTAAAGGGTCAACCCCAGAAGTCGGTTCGTCGAGAAATAAAATATCAGGTTCGTGCATTACCGATGCCCCAAATGCCACCCGCTGTTTCCAGCCTCCAGGTAAACTTTTGGTCATAGTGTTTTCTCTGCCTACAAGTCCGCAGGTTTGGAGAACCCAGTCAATTTTTTCGCGCCGTAATTTGCGGGGAATACCGTAAACTCCAGAGTAAAATTCTAAATTTTGACGAATGGTCAAGTCATCGTAAAGGGTGAACTTTTGACTCATATAACCCAATCGCGATCGGATTGACCCCCGATGGAGATTTTTGGTTTCTCCTGCCAAACTCATTGTTCCTTTGGTTGCTGGTAATAAACCGCACAGCATTTTGATCGTGGTGGTTTTGCCCGCGCCATTTGCCCCCAACAAACCGTAAACTTCGCCATATTCAACTGTTAGATTCACATTTTTAACTGCTTGGAAGTTGCCAAAGGTTTTATTAAGTTGGGTTGCAGCAATAGCGGTAGCAGAAGTATGAGGACTTCCTTGACGATAGTAGGGAAAGGGTAGATAAACAGGATCTGCTCCTTGATGACGCAGATGATTGACAAAGACGTTTTCTAAAGTCGGTCGATCTAATTCTAAAGAATGTAATGTCAAATCTTGACGAGTTAAACAATCTACAATCTCTTGTTTTGCTGCTTCCACATCGGGAGTTAAAACATCTAAGCGATCGCCAAAAGATTGTACGTCTACTAAAGCTGTATTTTGGTCCTCGACCGCTTCTCCTAATGCGGTTTCTGCTAACAAAATCGGTGTGGCTCTTACCTCCAGACGATGTAAACCTAAATTACTTTGTAATTCTGTTAATGTACCGATTTGTTGCAGCTTTCCCTGATAAATCAAGGCAATGCGGTGACAACGTTCTGCTTCATCTAAATAAGGAGTAGCGGTCACAATACTGACTCCTCCTGCTGCCACTTCTGCCAGTAAATCCCAAAATTCCCGTCGAGAAATTGGATCGACCCCTGTAGTGGGTTCATCTAGCAATAAAATTTTCGGTTGAGCAATTAAGGCACAGCAAAGAGCCAATTTTTGTTTCATGCCGCCAGAAAGTTGACGGGCTAAACGGTGGGTAAATTGTGCCAATCCCACTAAATTTAACAGGAAATTCGCGCGATCGCGCCATTGTGCCTCAGAAACATGACGCAGTCCCGCAATATAGCGCAGATTTTCTTCAATGCTTAAATCTGCGTAGAGAGAAAACCCCTGAGTGAGATAACCGACATCGGCTCTAGCTTCTCTTGGCGATCGCCCTAAAAGATCTATCTTACCCCCACTAGCTGACATCACCCCCGCCAAAATCTGAAAAGTTGTAGTTTTGCCTGCCCCATCAGGACCAATTAAACCAAAAATTTCTCCCTCTCCTACAGTAAAATCTATGCCATTTACCGCCTTGACAGCACCGTAATTTTTAACCAATCCCTTAACTTGAATCGTTGCGATCGCCTTATTTAAATTCATAAAAGCTTATTTATTCTCTGGTTCAGGCAGAATTTTGGCATCGGCTGGCATTCCTGGCTTGGCGAATCCCTGGGAATTATTAATCCGTAATTTAAGTCCAAAAACTTGAGTGATGCGATCGTCTCGGAAATAGATGTTTTCAGGGGTAAAAGAAGCCTCTGTATCAATTGCCGAGACCGTTGCGCTTAAAGGACGTTCTGGGGCAGAATCAAGAAACACTTGAGCGGGTTGTCCGACTCGGATTGCTCCTACTTCTGCTTCGGGAATATAGCCTCGCAGAAAAATATCCCTTAAATTAATTAAGGTGAGCAAGGTTTTACCTGTAGCAATAACTTCTCCTGGTTCAGCCGTCCGCGTTAACACTACTCCATCGATCGGACTAGCAATCTTTAAATCCTCAAAACGGGCTGCAATTTCTTGGTAATTGGCTTGAGCATTTCTCAATTCTGCTTTAGCCGTACTTAATTGGGCTTTAGCTTGCTCCAGTTGGGTTTCAAACCGTCGAATCCTTACCGAACGAATTTCAGGATTGAGGCGACTGGCACGGGATTGGGTTAAATTTGCGCGAGCTATTTTTACCTGTTCCTCAGCAGCATTAACCAATGCTAAACGAGCTTGTAGCGTTTCCTGCATCGAGTCAAATTGACTTTGAGCTTGCTCGAATCTTTGTTGCGATACCGCTCCCGATTTATATAATTGCTCAAAGCGATCGCGATCGGCTTTTATTAATAATAATTCTGCTTTTAACTGCTTAACCTGAGCCTGAGCTTCAGCTAGTTGAGCTTGTGCTGAGGCAATACTTGCCTGGGCTGCATTGACTCGACCAGTCGTATCATCTTCTGCCTGTAACTGGCTTAATCGCGCTTCTTCAATTTGATTTTCAATCACAGATATTTGCAACAAAGCTTGATTGACCTGTTGTTTAGCTGCATCCACGCTGGCAGAAGCTCCGTTTAAAGCTGCCTGTAACTCTCTATTCTCTAATTGAGCTATTATTTGTCCTTGACTAACGCGATCGCCTTCTCTAACCGCAATCGACTCAATACGCCCCCCCACTTTAGTTCCCACATCGGTTTCGTAGCCCTCAATTCTGCCACTAAGCTGTAAGAAATTCTCTGGCGGTCGCGATCGCAAAATATGAGTAGCAACACCCACACCAACTATTCCTATCAATAATAAAGGTAATAATATCTTCAGTTTTTTGGGTATTGTTCGATGCTTTTTTTGACTGCTAGTCAATGCTTCAGTCATTTTGTTTGCTGTAGATAATTACTTATTAAATTTACTTTATATAATCTTTGATTAAATTTTTAATGCTAGTTTGTATTGTATTTAAATATCAAATTAAAATGATTTTAATTGTAATAAATTAAAATTCAGTATTTTGCTCAATTACTAATCTTTTCTTTATTATTAGCAATTAATGTAGGCAAACATTTTAAGTACAGGAAATCTATATAGCTTATTAATCAAAGCAAAAATTAAGGTAATCTTAAATAAAATCGTGTGAAAGCCCAACTAATACGATCATTCTAAGCGTTTTGAACATTGTTTTGTCGCTCATAGTGTTTTTGGCTTTCAATAATTATGTCTATTTTATCAAGAATGTTTAAGAAAATTTGCCAATTAAAAATAACGGCTTTTAAAAAAGTTTTTGAGCTTATGCTTAAAGGCAATAGTAAATAATATACATCAAAGTTTATCTACTTGTTTATTAATAAATTTGTCAATAAATATTTATAAATCTATGTGATGGAGACTCCCTTGATGAATCTGCAAAATTTTGCAATGGCTAAAATTGATTCTGTAGCAGCCGAAGTTCCTTCAGAAGATGCTTTTGCTCCTTGGGGTGGAGCTAATGAATTCATTTTGCAATATGCATCTGACCCAAAGATGCAGGACAATCCAAAAATGCAGCAGCTACATCGCTCATTAGTAGAACAGGCATCGGTATGTAGTTTTTGTGGGGTAGGTTGTCCTTATGCTGTGGTTCGGGATGGTCATAATCATAAAAAAATAGTTCCCCTCAGTCGTTTGGGGTTGTGTGTAAAAGGGGCAACTTCCTTGATGACAGGAGGAGACGCAGAACGAGAACAGCGTCTTCAGCGTCGCAAGCAAAAAGGCGATCGCATTCGTTCGCCGATGATTCGTAAACATGATGGTACTTGGCAGGAAGTTTCTTGGGAGGAGGCATTAGATCGGGCAGCTTGGCTATTTTTGCACGTACGAGAATGGATCGGTGCAGATGGAGTAGCAATTTATGGCAATGGTCAAAAAACCATGGAAGCGATTTGGATGGCATCTCTGTATAAAGCCGTCTTTAAAGTTTCCACCGTTGGGGCTAATTCAGAACACTGTTTGGCAAGTGCGGGGGCAGCCCACGAACTCAATTTTGGCAACGAAGCTTCTTTTACCTGGAAAGAGTTTGGGGAGTTGGAATCATGCGATGTAGCTATTCTCCACGGCACAAATCCCTATGTGACCTTTCCCCAAGCATATAAAAAACTGAAGCGGAATCAGAATGCGGTAAAGGTAGTCATCGACCCTATTGAAAACGATACGGTAATCGACCTGAGTCAGTCAGGAGATCGGATGCTGCATATTCGGTTTGAACAAGGGGGAGATGTTTTATTTAATTTAGCGGTAATGCGAGTCATTTTAGATAATGGCTGGGAAGATCAAGCTTTTCTCGAAAAGGCTGTCGAACCCGAAAGCGTGCGGGAACTCCGCGATCTTTGCACTCAAGAGCAATTTCGACCAGAAAATGTCGCACGACAAATTGCCTTAGAAGAAGACGATCCCAAAACTTTAGCCGAAACGATTCGCACCTATGCAGCCCTGATTGCCAAACCCAATCTGTGGGGAGAACGCCCCCGCCCAGCTTTTGTCTCTAGTATGGGAATCAATCAAAGTACGGGTTCTTACGGTTTTTCCACCAATCTTAATTTATTAATTTTGACTGGCAATGTGGGTAGACAAGGTGCAGGTTCTTTAAGAATTGCAGGACAATCCAATGCTACGAGTGAGCTAATGTTGGGTTTTAACTCACGACGACTTTTATTTAATCTAGATGTAACCAATCCCGAACATCGTCGCGAACTAGCCGATGCTTTAGAAATCCCCGAACATAACATTGCCGACCATCATGGAACGCCTGTTTCCCAAATGGCAGAGGATCATTTGCTTTACTGCTTTATTTTTGTCGGTACTCAATTTACCCGTAATATGCCCAGGTTGGGACAATGGTTGAAGCAGTTGGGACGCAGTTTTAATATTGTGATTGATTCCTTTTTTGCCGATGGGGTTTTAGACTACGCGGATGTAATTTTACCTGCTTTAAGCTATACCGAACGTACAGGAGTAATTCAACGGGGCGATCGCACTCTTCAGCTTCAGCAACCCGTAACCACTCCTCCACAGATGGCATGGGCAGACGAACAGATTTTAGCCCGTTTAGCTTTGGCGATCGCCAAACGTTTGCAAGACCCAGATACTGCTGACTTAAATGACCTCGATCCAAAAGTAATTACCCGTGCCTTTGGTCGCTATTTAGATACCGAGGGTCAAATTAACTCTGCCGATGTCTTCGGACATATGGTCGATGTTTCTCGTAAGCTCAATGTTTATAGTCGTTTAGAAACAGAAGAGGGCGAACCGATTTCTCACGATCTACTACAAGAAAATGCAGGATTGGGGATTCAATGGCAAGGAGACAATCGCTATAGTACCGCCAGAAGCCAAGGCGATGTATTCCCCAGAGGACGACACGGCAACAACGGTAAAGCAAAATTAGTATGCCCCCCAGAAAAATTCTTAGAACGGTTAGTAACGCGGGGAGATGAAAAACTACGCAGCCTAATTACAGGTCGCGGAAGACCAGGGCGTAACCCCAAAGCCTATATTGCTCGCTACAACTCTGGGATTAAAACCCTCTCCATTGGCGCGAAATCAAGCGATCGGACTTATTGGATTGAATTACATCCAGACTATGCCAAACAACACGATTTAAAGCAAGGCGATCCCGTCCGCATGACTAGCTATCACGGCGCAATTATCGGGCGTGTGAGTCTTAATGACCATGTTCCCGTCGAGTTTCCCTTTTTAGATTTTGTCGGGCGTGAAGCCAACCGTCTGACGGATTATCTCGATAGCGATCGCTTTACCAACCAAAGCTTAATCAAACGCACCCCCGTGAGGATTGAATCACTATCTTTAGTCGAAGCTTGTCTTTGGAAACAACCCGATGCTGACTCTTTCGATCGAGTTGTGAAGATTCTGTTCGAGCAGTTTCGTCACTGTTATCCCACCGATGAAATCGCCGATAATTTTGCTAGGGGAGAAGATGTTATTGATTGGTTGCCCCTAAACGTGTTGCGTCAACCCAACAATACCCACGAACGTCAACTAGCCGAAGCAGTGGGAGCGATGGCAACTTTTCTCCAACGCTATAATGACGACCCTGATTATCAATTGGCAGCAGCTAAAATGCTAGGCAATTTAACAGGAGATCGGCGCGATTGCTGTTTGACCATTCTGTTGCCCCTCCTGCGGAAGTTAGATTATCATACCCTGATGATTTCCCTGCTCAATGATGTAGTTGGCTCGATTAAACTACTGGACGAGTCGGGCAATCTGGTTCATGCCACCCTCAAGGCTGCCCATAAATGTGCCACCATTGAAATCAAGGAAGAAGTGGTGGGTGTGCAACTATTTTTAGCCATCAAACACGGTCTAGATTTACTGTACGGTGAAGGCAACCCCGTACCGCGAGATGAGATTGCAATTATTTCAGGCATCCGTATTCCCTGTTCGGGGGATGTTCCCGCCTATGTCATGGGCATTAGTCCTGCCGATCTAACCGCTTATCGCCTGGTGCATTGTACCCAAACTGGCAGCGATGCCATTACCATTATCGATCGCCGACATAATCGAGCCGTCAAAATTGATATCGTTACTGGAGTTTTGCCCTATGACCGCGAGTTACTAAAATTACGGGGTAGTGTAATTATGAAAAAGCAAGCTGCTACTCCTCAAGAACACTGTCGCTTTTTTGATCGCCTGGCGGAATTAATCGTTCAATTCGTGCGTGTCGATCTGGGTAACTTTAGAGTTATCGAGCCGTTTAACTTGCCTTGGCAAGAATTCTCGCAAAAACTATCTTTCATGCCGTCGCGTAAGAAATTATTTCAGCAAGAACTAATTGAGGCTAATCTTTCCGCCGATCTTATTGATGGTTTAATTGGCTTAGAAATTTTAGACCCCAAAGGCGATCGTGATTTAATCGAGCAATTAAAAAGCGATGACTTACAATCACCTCATGCAACTTCATTTGATACCTTTTCTACTCTGGTAAACAATGCAGAACTCTCAACAGTTACTAAAGTAAAAGAGGTAATCGATCGCTATATTACTCCCGTGCTGGAAAATGATGGTGGTATGTTGGAATTGTTGAATTTTGACGAAAATAGAGGAGAAGTTACGGTTCGCTTTCTCGGTAGCTGTGCCAATTGTCCCTCTTCTCTGCTATCGGTAGAAACCATCGTTAAACCACCCCTGCTCAATATTCCAGGGGTTAACTATGTTATCCATCGAACTCACCTTAAAAACCAAAAACTGCCAAAAATACCTGCTACAAGCTTCAGTTAAACTTTTTCTCTAGTATCAAACCTGTTTTATTATGAGCGTGGAAATTTTGCCTCAAACTAAAGTCAACGAACTTCTAGAAGCATTCCCTCAACTAGAAGAAGTCTTAATTGCTTTAGATCCTAAATTCAACAAACTCAAAAATCCTTTACTCAGAAAAAGTATCGGTAAAATAGCAACACTCCAGCAAGCTGCATTAGTTGCAGGAATGCAGGCTGATGAATTTATTGAGCATTTACGACAAGCTGTTAGACAAGATACTTTAGACGAAATAAGTTAAGTGTAGCGACCCCAAATGTGCGATTCGTTTCTAAGTAGTTCCATTTAGTACAAAGTAATATTTTAAGTTTAAAAACTTGTTACTTCTCTGATGGAGGTGCAGACTGTGCAAATAACTCTGCTCCCGTCATATTTTTAGTTTCATTGGCAAAAGAGTAATAATCGGGTTTCTCGTCGATAAAAACCTGATGCTCCAAAACAAGATCTGATTCATTATCAAAAATCCCTGCTGGTATGTAGTATTGGTTGTTTTGTTTGAACCGATAAAATAAATGGCTACCACACTTTTTACAAAATCCCCGTTCCGCCCATTCTGAGGATTGGTAAAGCCCGATATTTTCCTCCCCCTCGAAGCTTACATCATTGCTACATTCAATTGCCATCAAAGCTCCTCCACCCCATTTACGGCACATATTACAGTGACACGCTGCTACGTGAGGATTCATACTGGCGGTAGAAAAGCTTACCGCTCCACATAAGCAGCTACCTTTGGCAACACTAAGTTCAGACATATTATCTTCTCTCCTTCGGGGTAAGTGTTTTATGTGTTCTGCTGACATTGTTATACCGCGCTTTGAGCTAAATAACTGACGATTCGCAACGATTGTTTAAGACTGGTAAAGTAACTCTACTCAAAATCCGCTTATGATGGCTATCACTTACTGTGCGATCGCGTGCCTCTGGAACATCTTTAATCTTGGGAACTGGTCAACCTTTACCCCCTCGTCAAACTGCCCATAGAGCGTAATCAAATGGCTACGGCTGCTTTGAGTGGGAGTAAGATTAAGTGCGCGTTATTGCGATTTGGATAAGGCGATCGCATGTCTAAAGAAACAATATGCCATAAGTACGACAGAAATGAAGATAGTAAAAACCTCATAATAAAATAATCACTCTGTAATGAATCCTAATAACTGGTTTACCGTCTTTTCCTTCTGCGCGATCGCTACATTATTAAGTGTGAGTTACGGTTGGCTAGTCAAGAAAGGGAAACTGCCGTTTAACTCAGTAATGGCTTATACCGATGCCCAGTTCCAATTTATCAAAGTTTGGATTAATTTTGCTTTGCTATTTGGGATAATTATTCCCATAGTCATATGGATCGCTATTTGGGATACGCCAATCGTGCGAGTCTTTTTTAGCTATTACTTGTTTGCTGTTACCGTTCAGTTGGCGAGTGAGAGAATTTTGAATCGTACTTTGTGTAAAAGTGCAGTTGTCATTTCTGGAACGCTCTACACAGGATTTCGCATTTGGCAATTATGGTCGGGATTACATTTGATAACTTATCCTCAACCTTGGCTCTTGTTGTTGTGGTCGGTTTTACTATTTTGGGTGGCAAATATGATTATGCTAACTACAATGGCTATTCCTAGCATTTTCCCTGAATCAGATGGTTACAGTCTGGGTGGAGAGAAGACGGATTGAGTGCGCGTTGTTGTGATTTGGATAAGGCGATCGCATTGTTGAAAGAGCAGTATGCAGTTGGGAATATAGAGGTTGAGATTTGGCGGTCATGAATATTCAGTTTTTGAGCATTTAAGATGGTCTATTATAAGTCTTATAAACAAGTTCGCAACACCAAAGAGCGAGAATAGGAGTTTAAAATATGGCTTTAGATCAACTCGAGGCATTTTTAAAGAAAATGCAGTCTGAGCCTGCACTTAAAAATGAGGTGCTAGCTTCACCAACAGCAGATGATGTTGCACAAATAGCACTCAAGCTTGGTTTTGAATTTTCAGGTGATGAATTATTGAGAATGTCAGGTAAGAAAGTTGGCAGGGTTACTGTTAAAAAAAAGGATCTTCCTGGAGAGTACTGGGGGAATTGAGCGATCGCCCCACCCAAACCCAAATTACGCGACCCGTAGCCTTCAGATCGCACCTGAATAATCCCCAATAGACGCTTGACAGATACAGGCAACCAATCTTGGCGAACTGTGATGAAGAGAACTTATAAACTATTGGGATACCTACTTTTAGGCATTGGGGCTTATGCCCTGATTAATGCTGGCAATACCGACTTATATGCGGAGCGGTATCCTTTAGGGCAAGCGACTGCACCCGTAACCGAACAGCAAACACCCAGTAAACGTAATCGTCACACCATCACCTTAGTATTAAGCTAACTGTCAGACCTAAAGGTAGAAGAAGGACAGAGAATTAATGTTGAGGTGACGCTGGATATTCGGGATGGGAAGTAGAGCGATTGGGTAGAGTCGAGGGGAGCTATTACGCTCCGCCCCTCTCTGTTAGATCCGAGCGTGCGACTTTCATCGCACTCGGCTCCCGAATATCTTTAGTCTTTCCGACTCTTGCTCATGTGGACATAATGGTGACAACCCCTGTGAATTGCCAAGAGGTTCTTGTATTCCCAGTTATTGTGATTACTGTCAAGATGATGCAGTTCTACTTTTTCTTCATCGAGAAATTTCAATCCGCAATGTCCGCATGAATGATTCTGTTTTCTGAGTGCTGTTGCTAGCATTCCGTCATAGAGTATGCTGTTCCTCTTTGCCCAGTAGTTTATATCTCCATCAAAAGGAGATTTTTCTCCCTTGACGCTGACAAACTTGTTCTGTGAGTACTTAACACTAGGGAAAGCATTCCTTGCCATCTTTTCTGCTTTGTATCGGTTTATTGTTTCTTGTTTAAGAAATACCTTAAACGTTCTATGATTTATGTGCCATAGACTGAACCTTGAGCCGTCCATTTTGCAGTATTTATGATAGTTTCGCCACCCCCTTACAACGGGTGCTAGTTTGGTCACTTTTGTTTCCGCACCATAATTAGAGTTGTTGACGATGTGTTTGACTTTGTTTCGGAACGCTTTAAAATTATCCACTGAGGGGATACTTCTAAATTTTCCGTTGTTTTTCTGAACATAGAATCTCCAACCCAGAAAGTCAAACCCATCTGTCGAAGCCGTTACCTTAGTCTTCTTTTGGCTAACTTCCATTCCTCGTTTGGCTAGAAATTCTTCAACTTTGGCAAGTATTTGTTCTGCACTGTCTTCTGGTTTTAATACAAAAACCATATCGTCCGCATATCTTATACATCTAGAGGTCAGTTTATTCCGAGTGTCTTTAAATTCCCCTATCTTTTCTATACCGTTTAGTGCGATGTTAGCCAGTAATGGGCTTAATGGAGTAGGCACAAAGCGCACCTTCCGACCTTGCGGTGGGCGTGTTTCTTCATACCTCTCCCCAAACCGTACGTGAAAATTTCTCTTCATACGGCTTTCCATCATTGTTACCTCCGACCAAACGAGGGTGTTTGAGCATGGCAAGAGCGACATAATAGCTGAAGGTTGTCTTCAGTGTCTTTCCCTTTGCTTTTGCGTGGTTTGATATGGTGCAGGTCTAGTTTGCCTAGTGCGCCACAACATTCGCATTTTGCGCCCCTCTCAGCTTTAATTTTCTCTTTGAGTTCGCGCCATGTCACATTTTCAGCATTACCCATCCAGATTTTTTGGGATAAGGGTTTTTCTGGCTGTGGCTCTGACTTGGTTCCGAATCCTTCCAGATAGGGATTATCTGGTGAACGAGAGCGGTATTTCTTCAGAGGCAAATCGCTCATCCTGTAGAGGAAAAGGTAGTTGTCTCC
Organism: uncultured cyanobacterium; assembly: GCA_963799375.1. Lineage (GTDB taxonomy): Bacteria > Cyanobacteriota > Cyanobacteriia > Cyanobacteriales > Xenococcaceae > Waterburya. The sequence continues at coordinate 130,792 of CAWCWY010000019.1, read as the reverse complement.
GTTAACCACACCAAAGTTCCATCTCTTACCGTTTTCACGGAGCTTAAACATATCGAGTACTTTTCGTTTGGACACTTTATGCCGTTTACTTAACCAGAGAAACAGCCTTTCGTTAACCCAGAAGTCTAGGTCTTTGGCTAATTTCTTGGTGTTGGTATGGCGATAATAGTTAATCCATCCTCTAAGTACTGCATTCAAAGCTGAGATTTTCAGCGATGGTGAGTCTTGAAACCACTTTCGCCTGGTCATTTCCTTGACCTTGAGCTTCAACTTTTTAATGTTCTCCTGGGCTGGAGTGACCAACATTTTTGGTCGGTCGTTAGATTTTACGTATCTTTGAACGTGAAAACCGAGAAAATCAAAGCCCTGATTTACATGAGTTATATGCGTTTTTTCGGGGGAGAGTTCGAGTTTTAATTCTGACCAGAGGAAAGTCTGGAACTCTTCTTTTAGCCTGATGGCTTCTGCTTTACCACCATTGGTAAGTAGTAACCAGTCATCAGCGTACCGAATTAACGCACAGTTTCCCATGTGGTTTGTTCGACGACGTTCTTTCTGCTTGCGGTGTAGGTTGCCATATTTGTTCCACCAGTAGAGGTCTAGCTGGTGAAGATAGATGTTCGCTAAAATTGGCGAACAAATTGCGCCCTGGGGAGTACCCAGTTCAGTACGCTTAAATAAATGACCTTCCATAATTCCCGCTTTGAGAAATCGTTCTATCAGATTTAGGAAACGTTTATCAGCTATTCGTTGAGCCAGCAGTTTCATCAGTATTTGATGGTGGATGCTGTCGAATGCTCCTTTGATATCTCCTTCAATGACCCAGTAGTATTTGTTGCGCCGATTGATGTAGCTATCTAGTCGAGCGATGCAGTCCTGAGTCCTGCGTCCTGGTCTAAAGCCATTGGAACAGTTCAAGAAGTCGCTTTCGTAAATAGGTTCTAACACCATCTTTACAAGCATTTGTACTACCCTGTCCTTAATTGTGGGAATACCCAACGGGCGAGTTTTACCGTTAGACTTGGGAATATATATTCGACGAACAGGCATTGGGCGGAATTGCTTAGAGCGCAGTCCCGCTTCTATCTCCTTCACAAATTTGGCTTTCGCTGCGTCTGATTCGAGAGCTTTTTTAGTTACCCCGTCAATTCCTGCTGTCTTTGACCCTTTATTAGAGAGAATTGTCTCCAGGGCATCGGCAATCCAGTCTCGTCGGCAGATGAGCTGATAGAGATGGTCAAATTGATGCTCCTTTTGGAACTTAGCTTTTATGGCGAGACTACGTTGGGTTTTGATGATATCGGACATACTTCTTAGTCCTCTCTACTTCCGTTCTTCGTATCTCTAACAATGACTGCCGACCTTCGCCATGTACCAGACTATTTTCTGGCTCGGACTACTACGACGGCTCTGCCACGCAATAACTACTTCAGTTGCAGTTAACCCAGTCTGAAGTTCAGACCAGTTATTGCGCTTCCTACGTTCACACAGCGGTACGTGATTACATTTAACCGTAGGCTTCCTCTTTACTCCTATGGGATACAGACCTAGTATCCTCGACATCAGTTGATAATTTATACCCTTATAATCAGAGCAATTTAGACCGAGTGCAAAAGTCCTTTTCAGTCAAGCGCACAAACATTGACTTACCTGATGTCTCACGCCATCTCTGTTGTTTAGCAGCGTGTCCAAGGTGTAGGAGCGTCGGACAAGGATTCCTTTCGTAGCCATAGTTAAATTCAGGCTCGAAGCCTCATACTGTAACAGAGTGTCAGTACTTTGCCCCTTGTTCCCCAGGCTTCAAACAGGTTCTCACTCATTGTCCCCTGCCTGCTGGGTTAGCCTTAGTACACTAGGGACTGTACTATCTCTTGGTAGTTTTCGCTCTCCTTGAGCATTACCACTGTGCGCTTCGCAGCGCACCTACACCACCTTGCGGTGTTACCTTGGTCGGGGAACTGTGGGTTGATACCGCTTTTGAGACATCGGCGTAATCCGCCTATAATGAACTCAGGGGCAATAACCCTGTCTAAGATAGCCTTGTGGCTTATGCGGTCGAAGCATTTAGCGATGTCTATTTCTAGTACTCGTTTTTTGATTCCATTGCATGAGCTTCTGAGTTGCATGAACAGGACTTTTTGGGCATCATGTGTGCCTCGTCCTGGTCTAAACCCGTAGCTTCTGGCATGGAATTGTGCTTCGTGTGCTGGTTCTAGAGCATACTTGATAATACATTGCCATGCTCTATCGGCGATTGTAGGGATTTTAAGGATTCGTTTTGTTCCGTCCTTTTTAGGAATAGGAATCTCCCGTAATCCTTGATGTTTCCAAGTCTTTGTGTTTTGTTTTAGAGTTTCCTCTAATTGGAATCGTTCCTTGAACGTTAAAGACTTGACTCCATCTATCCCTGCCGTTTTCTTCCCAGTGTTTAACTGAGTTACTTGCCTAATTGCTAGCATTCTTGCTGCATGGGAGGAGAGAACAAGCTTCTGTAGACTTTTAGCCTTAGCTTTGTCTCCTTCTTTAATTGCTTGAAATATTCTTCTTTGTAGGCGGAATAGTACTTTCTGAAATCCCTTCCAGTCGGCAAGTTCCCAATCATCGCTATAACTTGTGCTATGCGTCATAATTACTGTCCTCCGTAGTTGAACATTGTTCTGATATCCTTGACCCAATTACGGGTCATCCTACCCGTAGCCAGAGTTTCCGATGCTCGTCCATCCTATCCAGGTTTTCGACCCCCAGAATCTGGTGCTACGTTTTTATTCGTTCCGATAGCTAGATTGACTGATGTTTTAGGGCGGTTCACTTTGTCTATCACCTTCTCAGAGAAGCAATCTATGATGGAAAACATATTGCGAGAATAAATGGTGATGAAGTCCGTACTTTTAAGTCAGATTACGGCTTAGTTTTAAGACACTTTTTAAGAACCTGTTTGCCCGTGACATCTCCCTATTAACGCCAGTGTGCCTAATCTGCTTTGGCTCTGATTGCGTCCTGATACACGCTTCACCCTCCAGAAACCGAGTCTGGTCAGTGGTGTCAGGTAAGGAGTCATCAATCTCTTTGATGGGAGGACTTTAACCTCCATCCAGCTATCAGTTCAGGCTACATACGGTTTTCTCCCCGTCCTCACCTGGGTAGCTCTACTTCCCTAGTCTCTAAGGTATCGCACTACCAACGAATCGCACCACCATAAAACTTATTGCTCATCCCAATAAACTATTAATTAGAATAAAGATATAAACCAATATAAAATTAGCGAATCTTTTTTAAGTTTAAAAGAGAAAAAACTATCTATAGTTTGAAGATTTAGTGGAGTGAGAGTGGTAAAAGTCGAGTTCTTACTATCTTGCTGAGGTTTAAAACTATGTTGAAAGCTTTTGTTTTTTTAGGTTTCATGATCTTTTTTATTCTGTTTTGGCGTTGGGTGCTGTCCCCACCTGAACGCGTTTAGTCGTGTTAGAAAGGGAAACGCGCAAATCATCTAAAAATCAATAAACTGACTACTACCAGCATTACTGTAATATGTGCAGATATCTCTCGGTAGTAGTCACCGAGGCATGACCTAAACTCTGCTGCAACAACCTCAAATTACATCCAGCTTCTAAGCTATGACGCTTCGTGGGAATGTCTTAACCAGTGCGCCGATGCCCTCTCATCAATACCCGATCGCTTACAGGCTCTTTTAATCATTTGATGCACTACGCTGCGATTCATCTTATTATGATCGCCTGATTGAAAATAATTTTTCGATCTACTGAATTTCTTTGACCGCGATGAATCCTTCTTCTACTGTCGGCGGAAATTGCTGAATATAATCATAGTAAGCATTGATGATATCGTTTACTAGGTTTAAACTCAGTCTAGACAATAGCTTAGGTTAGATACGATCCTAAAATGTATGAATCGCGATCGTACACCAAAACAATTGAGCCTGTTTAATGTTGGTTTTATCAAACAGGCTCAAAACATCAAATTTAGAATCAAGGATTAATTGGGAATAACATTCACCGCACATGGTCCTTTCTTCCCTTGTCCGACCTCGTATTCTACTTTCTGTCCCTCCGTCAGAGTAGTATCGCGATCGCCTTGAATCTCGGTGGCATGAACGAAAAGATCTTTGCCACCGTCATCTTGAAGTATAAAACCAAAGCCTTTTTCGTCATTGAAGAATTTTACAGTACCCGTACTCATACAATTTTTTCCTTGCTAAATAAATACAACAGTAGCTCGAAGTGTATCGCAAAAACAACTAATCAGTTCTTTAGATAAATAAATAGTTTGACGTTTAATGAGATAATTTTTACTAAAAATATACTGAGCATAATTGATTGATGTCCGAGCTGACGAGGGTCGTTACTCGTTTAGAAGCATTACTCGCTACCAAAATAGGTTCGTCATTCTCCATTGAAAGCGAACCAGACGTTATTGCTCAATTATTAGCTTCGTCGCGATTCGCCAAATGCCAGAAGAGCTTACAAATTTGACCTACTCCCTTTCGCTTCTTTTTCTGAAATAACTCGGGTACAACACCAGTCGCTTGGCAATGCGGAAGGCCATCCCATGCGAATAGCTTCTGGACAAATTGTCATTACTGTTAGCTGACAATCTATGAGTTGAAATCCTTCTTTCTTACACTGTTTTAAACTGTGTTTTAGAATAGTATCATCTCTAAATTCAATAGTATTGTTGCATTGAATACAAACTACGTGATGATGATGATGGGGATAAGGCTGATTTAACTCATAATGCTTGTGACCTTCTGCTAACTCTAACTCACGTAAAATTCCCATTCTTGCCATCAGTTTAACACTACGATAAATCGTGGATAAACTAATGGCTTCACCCTTTTGTTCTACGAGGTCATGTAATTCTTCTGCACTTAAATGATTACCTTTAGGCAAATTCTGAAATACGTGCAAAATTTTCTCTCTTTGAGGAGTCATACGCCAACCTCTAGAGTTGAGTTCGGCTTTTAGTGAGGATGCCGTATAATGAGCCATACCAATGTTTTATCAATTATTTATTGCTTATTGACAATGATAAGATTTTTAAGCAACCTTTGCAATAAAGTTTAGTTACACGATCGATTATTAGAAGTGAAATAGATGTTAAATTATTGGCGGTTATTCCATTCTTGGGCAGCATCTTTAACAGCTTGTTCTACGGTTTTTTCCTTGAGCATTGCAGCCTGTAGGTTTTCATAAATGGCTTTTTGTAAAATTGGTAAATCTTTTTGAACGGGAACGAGAACTTGTGCGTCTTTTAGCTGTGCTGCACTAACTTTTTTTGCTTGTTCTTTAAGGTTAGTTTGTTCTTGTTTTTCGATATTTTGAATGTATTGTTCTACTGCTTCAACTGTTGAAGGAAGAACAGTGGATGCTTCGGCAAAAGCAAGCTGATTTTTAGTATTTGTGACATATAAAGCATAATCGAGAGCCTGTTGGGGTTTGTCGCTATCACGAGGAATGACGAGATTCATCACCGCTACACTTTTTTCCCCTGTTGCTCCGCTGATTTGTGGTGCGACATCAGAAACGCCCGCAATGGTAGGTGCATTATTGTTGATGCTATCGATAAATTCTGCACCCGAAGATAATAGAGCTAGTTCACCCATTTGATACAGTTCAATTCCGTAGCGATGACCTTGGGTTAATGCTTCTGGTGGTAATAATTCTTGCTGATATAAGTCTACCCAATATTGAAAAGCTGCTTTACCTTCTGGGCTATCAAAGGCTGCTTTATCAGACTCATCTACCAAATCTACTCCCATCTTCACCAAAGATTCCAAGACATCTCCTGAGTCGTTTGGAACAAAACTGATAAAAAAAGCATATTTACCTGTTTTTTCTTTAATAGTTTTTGCTGCTGTAGCTAATTCCTGATAGGTTTGGGGTGGCTGTTTGATACCTGCTGTATTTAAAAGGTTTTTATTATAGATAGTGATGGTAGTGGTTAGATACCAGGGGATACCAAAAGTGCGATCGCTACATTGATTTTCTTGACAGACTTCAATGGTGCTAGCATCCCAAATTTTGGGCAAATAAGCTGCTTGAATCTCTGGTGTCACTACCTCATCTAGATTTAACCAAGCATTACGAGTAGCCAACACAGAAGCAAACTTAGGATTGAGGTTCACCACGTCTGGTGCGGTTTTAGCCGAAATAGAGGTCAATATTTTGTTTTCCATAGCTGACCAAGGAACATCTACCCACCGCAGCTCCACCGCTTCGTTTTGAGTCTCAAAAGCCCTGTTGAGATCGGTAAAATAGCTAGTAAAAGTTGGTTTAAGCTGCATTGTCCAAAATTCAAGGCGATCGCTTTTATTGCTTTTACTGGGGTTGCAACCAGAAACAGAGCCAAAAATTATGGCTGCTAATAGCCACAAGCTAAATTGTTTCGTTGAGATGGTTTTATTCATTGGTTAGAAAGAGTCGAACAATAAACCAAACCTTATTACCTGTCAACAAAAATGGCAATAGAGACTAGCCGAATAATAATTTTATAGCGATTCTTATTTTGCTGCTTTATCTTACTCGTCCTGAATCGATCGCATCCATTAGAGCTTCTGGGGGATTTAAATGAAAGCCTTGTCTGATTATTGAGGTAGGGTGTAGGAGTGTTAAATAAAGATCGCCCTGTACGAATGTCTAAGTTGCTTGTCCGTAAACAAATACCCGCTATTCTTATTACAGAGTCAAACTTTAGACCCTATGGGCAGTTGATAACCGCTTCTGACGATGGCAAGGTGTTTGATGAAACTGATGCAGTACTGGCTCTACAAAATGGTACTCCTCGTTTTTATATTATGCGGTTGCATCATCGAGGTAGAGTCTTTAATAAAATTACTCGCCACAGTTTATGCACTCAATGCTTGGGTTCATTAAGTGGACAAGATTGGTTTATGGCGGTGTGTCCTCCTTCGGCAAAATCAGAACCCGATCTTAGTCAAATGAGAGTATTTCGTATATCAGGAAATTGCTTTATCAAAATGGAAGTTGGGACTTGGCACGCAGGACCATATTTTGACCGCGAAGTAATAGATTTTTATAATCTAGAGCTTAGTGATACTAACGTGGTCGATCATTTTACTCACAATTTCTCAACTAAACAAAACCTAGAATTTGAAATTGTAGATTAGGCGATCGGATTTGGTTTCATAATTTAATATTTAATTCTATTCATGTTTGATAATTTAAGAGCCTCAGATCCTTATTGTAAGTGATTTTACAGACATCTAATTTCTATACTTTAAAATTTAAGAGTAACAATTTGCGTGTTTTTACTGGTCATTTTAATTTTTTACGGTTATAAAGTTCTTATGAAGCTGACATAAAGGGTTTTTGAAGTAGACAAACCAAATGAAATAAACAAGTTGGGAGAAGATTTATTTCTACCCCAAATTTTATGGCGCGAACTTTTATAAATCCGCAATACGAGAATTGAATCATTCAGAGTTGGAATTTACCTTTATTTTTTATCTATTATGAAATCACTAGCAAACTCTCTCGATATTTCCATTGCTCAAGCTGTAGAAATTAGCAACGAAATTAACCATAATTATACGAGCAATTTTGCCGATGGTTTATTGGATGGAGAAAACAATTTCCAACCTGTTGTTTACCAATGGTTTAATTCAGATTATCGTCGGGGATATTTGATTGGTTTAGCCAAAAGAATTAGTATTGACGATGCACTAATTTGTGGTGTTGCGAACAAAGCAATTTTATTCTAGTTGAGTAGATGTCCTTATGTTTTTCTTCTACAGCAAGGCTTTAACTGTAATCAATATAGTTTTATTTGCCAGCAATTTCAATTTGGATTGATGAAATTTACAAAGTCAAATGAAGCAGCTTTTTTATGAATTTAGACCACTTATTGACTCTGCTAAAAGAAGTTGATTGTAGTAGTGAACAGGAAAAAAAATCTCTCGAACGCGATTTAAAGCAATTAGTTGAGAATATATTTAGACTACAGTATTGGGAGTCGGAAAAAGGACGCGATTATAAATATTGGCAGACTATAGTATCTAATTCACGTCAATCAATCCAAAGTTTGATTGAACGTCGTCCTGGTATTAGAAGACATATGGAACAAATATATCCTCAACTCTATCAAAACGCGATCGATGTTTTGCAGAGAGAATTTTACATTCCTAACAACACACCAATTGAGCTAGAGCAAATTTTGAATCAGAACTATTTCGGGTAATCTATATTATCTATTCATTCAATACCTAAGTATATTCTCGGTCGTCATTAAAAAAAATAGCGAGTATAACTGCGGGGATAACTATATGTTGTCTTCGCTGATAACTATTTAAAAATCGCTGATCTATTAATGCTCGAGGGAATATTAAGCCGTGATAGAAATAAATATAATTAGTGCTACTCCTGGTATTGGAACTCACGAGCAAATTTTACAACTGATTCAAACAAGGACTACTGGAATTACGATCAAAGAACTTAGTAGACTGGTCAATCGTCCTATTTCGATGATCCAAATCTGTCTTAAAGACTTGATTGCGCGTAAAGCAATTTTTAGTCGTAAAAATAAAGCAGGTGTTGGGTTAATCTATTATCCGAAGTAGTTAATTATAATTTAGGATGCTATATATCAATAGGAAAAAAGCAAGCTGGATTTTGTTCCTAATACTTACTGTTCTTGGTATTGGTTTATCTTTAGGTATTGATAGTTTATTTCATAGAGCAACTAGTTTAGATGCTTCTATTCGTTACGATGTTGTAGAGCGATCGCATTATAAGATTCACACTGTTACTATTCCCCACAGCGGTAACTATTCTATTGTTCCCGCAGTATCAGCACTTCAGCCAATTGAAGATTTTGTAGCTCAAGATCGAGGTGAAATAGTCGCAGCAATCAATGGTGGTTACTTCGACCCTGTTAATCATAAAACTACGTCTTTTATCGTTCAAAACTCCCAAATTGTTGCCGATCCGCGTTTCAACGAAAGGCTGGTAGATAACCCAGATCTCAAACAATATCTAAGAAAAATATTTAATCGTGCTGAGTTTCGTCGCTACAGTTGTGACTCGCAGGTACAATATGATATTCAGCTACACTCCGCACCCATACCATCTAATTGTACCTTAAGAGCGTCTTTGGGGGGAGGGCCAGGTTTATTGCCCAAAGATACATCGGTTGCTGAGGCATTTACTGCCTACCAAAGATGGAGCAAAGACTCGTGATGCGATCGGTTCTGATAATCCCAATGCTAGAAGTGCGATCGGTATTACCGAAGCAGGAGATATAATTTTAGCTATGGTAGCTCAAAAGCCTCAAAAGCCCTTAAACTCTGGTATTTCCTTGACTGGATTAACTGATTTCCTATCTAGCCGTGGGGTAGTTAAAGCGATGAATCTGGATGGAGGAAGTTCTTCCTCTCTTTATTATGATGGTCGGGTTGTTTATGGGAAAGTGGATAAGAATGGTCAAGAGATTCAACGATCGATCAAATCAGTTTTGTTAGTTAAACGCATTTAAAAACTGTTGATATTGAGCTTTTATATAATTTTTTTCAGAAACTTTTCAGTATTGTACTACATGAATATAGATACCTTGAGTATTAGTAAACAGATAGAAAATAAGTTCCAAGAATTAAAACAAAAAGATAATTATATTGACATAGCAAGACTACTTACCTATAGCTTTCAGAAAAACTCAAGAGAGCATAACCTACAATTTTTTGGCTACATTCCTGGTATTTTTAGAACTATTGAAATATCACTAGACGATAATTCAATTGAAAGCAAAGATATATTTGTTGGAGAACCAGTAATTTATAAAATTTACTATGAAAATAACCAGCAACTATATGGCTTAAATTACTTTTATGTTTTCTGCTATCTTAAAGAAAAATCTGATAGTCTCAACGTTTATTTTCAAAGCGCACACCCTGAATATAAAAAATTAACTCCAGATGAGTATGATTTGAATCAAAAAAAGGTTAGCTTTGAAGGATGCGTATCGTCATTTGACAACACAGATCTATCCGTAATTAGTATTAGCGATCCAGGGCATTTCTTACCTGGAATAACATCTAGTTATTATGTTGGTTCGCCAGAATTAAACTTTCCGAAGTTAATTGCTCAGCTGATAGAAAAAATTACTTTTTTATCAAACATAAGCCTTGGTAACACTATGCTTTTTGGCTCTTCTGCTGGAACATTCGGAGCATTGCTCAGCAGTACATATATGAAAGAAAAAACCAATGTTTTGGCGGTTAATAGCCAAATAAACATTAGATATCGTAAAGACATTATGCAGGCTTGTTATGGCATGAGTAATCCTAAAAAAATAGTACAAAATTTTGGCGAAAAAGTTTCCTGCATTTGTCGATTCAAGCAAAAAATATGTTCAGTACCAAACATATACATTCTTGCTAACATTAATGACAACTTATACCAAAGAAATTTCAATTTTTATCAGAATTACATCAAAAGATTTAGCAATAAAGGTATTAATAACCAGTCAGTTTTTGATAGTTATTATGGAGTAGATGGTCATGGTCGTCCTGAGTCATCCTCTTTAAAGGCAAAGATTAAAATTGCTAGATATATTTTGACCATGAAATCAACGTTGTAATATTAATTCTCTAAGTCCCCAAGTCACTTAAACTTATTACTCATTACTTGCTACTTATTACTTATACCAAAGTCCTCAAGGTCAACAAGTAAATTAATTACTTGGGTATCACCAGGGATTACCAATAATAGTAAATCCCGCCCAATAAAAAGGATGATCGAAGTTCTGTAATTCTACTTCACTGGTATTAAAAGGTAGAGCGATCGCAACTCTCGAACCCTTAACTTCAGTACCTTCTACATAAACATTTTTCTGCAGCATATTTAGTTGAGCCTGTTGCAAGGCTTCTGCTTTGATAGTGGTTGATTTTAATTCTTGATAAAATTCACTCATCAAAACCACTGTTCCCGCATCGCTAATTGTCCACAAGCTAGCCAAGGCTGACTTTACTCCCGCTTGCATAGCTAACCCTGCAAAGCCAAATTCGGCATCTTTATTACCCAACGCAGTTTCGCACGCGCTTAGAACTAAAAGATCTACCTGGGGTAAATTTAGTTCTAACTTTGCCAACTGGTCTAAGGTTAATTTGCGATCGCCAAACTGAATAAAGGAATTTTCTGGCAATCCTGGACTAAACAACGAATGGGAAGCAATATGAATAATATCAAAATCCCCTGTTTGATGAAATCGCTTAAGATTTTCAACAGTAAAGTCTTGATTGAGTATTTTTTTTCCAGACCATAATTTTGGCACGATGGTGTCTAGTTCTGTTTTTACTCCTGGCAAAGATGGTAAATCTTTAAACTCCGATGCACCTGTAGCCAAAACTTTTTTATTTAATTCAGGCTGATAGCTAGTATCGGTCAAGCTAAATGCAGGTATACGTGCAAGCTTGTATTTCTCAATCACAAATCTTTCTCCGTCGTGGAGTGCCGAGAAAGGTAGCGATCGCAAAGTTGGTCCAGTACAAAGCAGTAGTGTATCAATTTTTTCTGCCTCCAGATAAGGATCTAGAGGTTTGAATAGCCAATTATAAATTAGTCTTGCAGGAGGTAAATATTTGAGAGAAGTGCGATCGCTAATTCCTGTCTCTAATTCATTAATTCTTTTGGTTAACCTTTTTCGATTTGCACCCCAAATTTTTTCGACTACAAATTGATTATTTGGGGTAATTAGCATCAACTGCAAATAATCATCTTTAGGTATAGCCCAAATCACCGCAGGATTTATATTTGCTTGTTCTTTTACTTCTGTCAAACGTTCGGCGATCTTGGTTGCCGATCTCGAACTATGTGAAAAATTGCGATTGAAGTAACCTTCATAATCTTCTTCCCATTTTGTCTCTAAATTGGCGATCGCATCGGCAAACTTTTCAAGATCGACCAAATTTGTTTGATTGACAGTTACTATTTGGGATCTGAGGGGATAAATATTTGTAAAGATAATTGCGATCGCAACTGTGCCACAAATAAACAGATATAGATAATTGCGACATATTCGTTTAGCAAAACTAAACACCGTATTAAACATAATTTTTTTAAGTTTAATGAACTAAATAAGTTTGCGTATTTAAAGATCTATAGTAATTCGATCGCTAATCTCTGTTGTTTGTATATTGCTAACTTTAGCTGATTATATTTGCGGTTTTAAAGCTTTTTTATAGAAGGATGTAACAAAAGAACATACTCTATTTCCCATTTAACGTTGATTTTGACCTGTTTGAAGTTACTATTAGGGGTGTTACAAATTAAGGTTTATAAGCTTTTTAAATATAAGCCTTTAAGATTGCCTTTGGTTTAAAAGTTTAGTCAGACTGACGAACACCAGATATTTGATTATTTTTGTCGTAAAGACAAAGCAAGTAAGAAATTCTCTGCCCCAACGCAAATGTTAATGTTCTAGAAAGAACTCAAAAACTATTTAGTAAAAGGATTTAATTTTATGACTTCCGATACCAAAGCAAACTATGTTGATGCCGATCGCTTAGAACAGTTGATTACTGAAGAAAAGCTAGTGTTAGTTGACTATACCGCGTCGTGGTGTGGTCCTTGTAAAGTAATTGCACCTTTAATAGATCGCCTGGCTACAGAATATAGCGATCGCGCTACTATCGTCAAAGTCGATCTCGATCAAAACAAAGAATCGGCAAAAAAGTATGGCATTAGAAGTATTCCTGCGGTTTTAATCTTCAAAGATGGAGAAGTGGTAGAAAACGTTTTTGGTTCAAAGCCTTACGAAGCTTACAAGGATATGTTGGAAGCTCAAACAAAAGCTTAAAGTTTGTCAGCATATATAGGGGCATTGTCTAAACTCTAGTAGCTGTCTCTATTTTTTTGAATATTTATTTTTGACCGATCTTCTCAAGCAAGCTCATTCAGAAGCAGTTTTCATATAAACCATTAGATTTTAATAAAATACTTTATTCTTTAATAACTCCTGTTCATAATTAGAAAATATTGTTGCCCAATCATAATTCTCTTCAACTAATTGACGACCATTGTTTTGCAGTTTGTGCCATAATTCTCGATCTTTTTTTAGTTCTATAACTCCTTTGGCAAAGTTTTGTGGGGTATCTTGAACTAATAAATCGCGATCGCTTTTTATTTCCAAGCCTTCGCAACCAATACTAGTAGAAACTACAGGTAAACCCATTGCCATTGAATGTAAGATTTTAATTCTCGTACCGCTTCCAGAACGAAGAGGAACAATACTTAAACTGCATTGAGCAGCTACTAAGCCCATATCTTCTGGATCGGCGACAACTTCAATCAAGGGATTATCTGTTGCTAAATCTCGAATAAACTGTGGTGGCTGACGACCAGCAATACAGAAAGAAATATTAGGATCTTGCTGCCAAATTGTAGGTAATATTTCTTCGACAAAATATAAAACTCCATCTATGTTTGGATAGTAGTTCATTGTTCCCATAAACAAAATTTTATGGCTATTAATATCACCTACTGGCTGAATGTTATAGATATCAATGCCATTTTTTATCACTAAAGTTTTGCCCTTTGTGACAACGACTATCTAACTCTCGTTTATTCTCTTGGCTAACTACTGTTCGTAACGAAAACTTTTGCCAGTTTTCATTTTCATATTGCGCTAGTAATTTAGCCTCTTGTTCCGCATCTAGAAAGGCTTTAGCTGCATCCAATTCTTGCGCTAGGGTAGAAATCAGATTGTTTTTGTCTGCTGCTGCACAACGGCTTAGAAGTCGGGATTCAATATTGTGTTCGTTGAGTACGGTAAAGCGATCGCAAAATAAGCCATGATATACCGAGGCAACTATAAAATCAAAGGAAACCACATCAAAATCCACCTGACTAAGCTGTTGCAAAACTCGCCACATATTCCAAGTTGTAAAATTGTGCAGTTGTCGTGGACAATCTTTTTGATAAGGTTCGATTGGTGTGCCTAACTTAACTACAAATGCGCGATCGCAATATTCCTCTAGCTGAGATTCAATTTTTAACTTAGAATCATCAAAAACAAAGGAAACCACCGTCAAATTATGACGACTGCCAAAATACTTAATCTGTTCAAACATCCTAATTGCTGCCCCTCCTGTTTGGGGAGGATAAGGGGGATAGGGAAAGATCATCAGCATTCTTAACTTCTCGCTGTTGTTGGACGAATCCATTAGCTGTTGACAGTAAGCCGTTAATTCGCGCCAACGCTTTTGTAGTCTTAAAGCGGAGTTTAATTTAACTCGGAAAGGTTGATAGGTAGGTTTGAGACGAATTGCCTGTCGGAAGGTTATGACAGCCCGATCTAGGTCATATTTTTTGACTAAAGCATTCCCTAAACGGTCATGATACCAGCAATTATCGGGTTCAAGAGCGATCGCTTTGCGTAACCAAATCAAGGCTTGTTCTAAATCGTTTTCTGCAACTAGTTTGTCTCCCAAATGGGCATAAGCTGCACTGTAAAGCTTTAGTTTCTCCTTTTTCTGGCTTTTTGCTGCCTAATATTTGGTATTCGGTGGCTTTGTCTGAATAGGTAGCTAATAATTTAGACACGCGCATCTTTACCATCAATTCTTGCCATAGAGGTAGTTTACTCAAGCCATAGGCATCAAAAGGGCGGGCGTTTAATTTTGCACTATTACCGAAGCTACTAATCCATTGAGTAATAGTTTCTGCCCAACTATAAGGGGTATAAATTAATGATTTTTCCAAGTAGGTGATCATTTCGCTCATACAGCCAGCTTGGTACAGTATGCAAGCAATCCAAACTAAGAAATCATACCGTGCCTGACGCTCTAGATTACGCAAGGGTTCGGGTATATCTTGACGGGCAAAAAAGCACTCCTGCATCAATTCAGCATTCGCCATTTGTTTGGTAGGATTGCGCCAGCTAGCACTAGTTTCGTGTTGACGATAGTATACGGTAATTTCTTTTAGCCAAACACTTTTACAGCCCCAGATAATCATTCGCAAAACAATATCGACATCTTCGCTAGCCCAAAAGCGAGAATCAAATCCTTCTACCTTCAGTAGCCAGAATTTCGTAAACATCATTGCCGAAGGTAGCACAGGCTTGTGGAGTAGCCATATTTCTGGAGTAAGATTGGGAATACTGTGCCAACGTTCAATATTTTGTATTTCTTCTCCCTCTTCGGTGATTAAGCAATAACCACTGTTAACAATGCCGATGTCGGGATTTGCATTAAATATTCTTACCTGTTGTTCGAGTTTATCAGGCAGAAAAATATCATCAGCATCTAAAAAAGCGATTAATTCTCCCCTCGCTAAATAGATACCCCGATTTCTGGTAGCAGAAACCCCCTGATTCTCTTGTTCAAAATAGCGGATGCGATCTAAATAAGGTTCGACTACCTTACGAGTATTATCCGTCGAACCATCATTAACCACAATAATCTCATAATCAGTATAAGTCTGATCCAAGACAGATGCGATCGCATCGGGTAAATATTTGGCACTGTTGTAAGCAGGAATTATCACGCTTACTTTTGGCTGGCGTGTAGCTAAAGTTTTGATGGTCAATTGCTGCCAGTCTTGGCTTTGGGTAATTTTGTAGGTGTCTAGTCGGGAATTCTCTACCTCACAATAGCTGTTAAAAGATTCAATCCAGTTGAGACTAATTTCTCCTGCTGATTGGGTTGTGTAGCTTAAAGACTTACGCAGATAGTCGCACATCTGCTTTTCATAGCCATTTTGATAGAGATGCCAAGCTGACCAAACTAAATTACAGTAAATAACCTGATTTTCTTCTTTTTGAATCTCAACGGGTAAGTTAGCTTGTCTAAAAAATCGTTGATGTAATAATTCGAGAGATTTTACTCTTTTGAGGGTATTGCGACACAAGGAATTGCGATTAATCTGCCGATAAACTGTGCCAATATGTTTGCACCATATTGCTTTACATCCTTGGGCAATTATTTGCAAAAAACACTCGACATCTTCTACGGGAATTGTCTCTGGTGGAAATCCTCCCACCTTTTCTAACCATTGACGACGAATCATTGTCGCGCTGGGAAGCACTGGTTTCCAATAAAGCCACGTTCTTAAGTCTAAGTTTGGTAAATCATGCCACAGTTCCACATTTTTAATTATCTCAGACTGCTCGTTGGTTAACTGCCAACCACTAATAACCATGCCAACATGAGGATTAGCTAAACATAAAGCAACCTGCTGCTGCAATTTATGAGGCAGAAATAAATCATCCGCATCCAAAAAAGCAATTAACTTTCCCTGGGCTATTTTTATTCCTTTATTTCTAGCTGCTGCAACTCCTTGATTCTCTTGATATAAATATTTGATGCGGGACAAATGAGGCTCAAGTATCTCCTGAGTATCGTCTGTCGAACCATCATCAATCACAATTACTTCATAATCTGTATAGGTCTGAGCGAACACACTTTCCAAAGCTTGACCTAAAAATTTACCACTATTGTAAGCAGGAATAACCACACTAACATTAGGGAAGAAACTGGGATTCATAGTTAACTCAGATTGTGTAGACAAGAAGTAAGAGTTTTCTCTCAATTGTTGTCAATTATCCCAGAAGTTTTGTTGATTATATTATTTTTCTCTAAACTAATACTTAAAGATCGTTATTCTCTTGAGTCTTTACTTTGGCAGGAAATTGATTGGGCATCAGACCAATCAAGAAATGATTGATATTAGTTTTTAATTGTTGACTTCCACCACGATAGGGCTGGGGCAAAAGTACATCTCCTGCTACAACAAAAAATACCAATATAGTTAGAAAAAACTCCATCAAAAGCTTCCAGCGCATTATTCTTCTCACTAGATAAAATTGGTTTAAAAATCCTGTTTTCAAAACTCAGTTATTACTTGTCTTCTCATTTGTTAAATTAATTAAAGTATAAAGAGTTGATTAATTCAGGTATATTTATTTTCTATTCTAATCAGATAAACTTTAAATAACTTCCGTATTCGTACCAATTTAATTTAGGTGATATGCCTAAATTAAGTTTTTAAATTACTATTTTAATCAAATAAATTAGTAATTACTATGAGATGGAAACGTTATGGTCAGTAGCTTGAGAGATTTTTCTGTGTAAATCTCCCGTAGCAAAAAAATTAGTTAAAATAAAGCACAAACAACCTAAAGAAAATATTAGTTCTACTGATTCTTGAAAATTTTCAATAGTAGAATTCCAAACTTCGACATATTCTATTAAATAGAAAAAGGCAAAAACAGTAATAAAAAACGAAGAAAAAAACCAACGAGGAATAATAAATTTAACTTGATAGTTGTTCTTTGCTTTACTAATAAAGCTATAGGTCAGCCAGCTTATCCCTGCAATTAGAGCGACAAACATCAATCCTTTGTCTAAATACTCATTGACCCATATCAAATTATGCAGCGTGATTTCTTCTTGGGAATTGTAGTTTTGAAAAAACTCTGAAGACTCAAAACCGATCAGTTTTTGTCCCCAGCTGATTTCTTCCATTCCAACTACAAAAGTTCCAGCAGAAATCAAATAATATAAATAGCCCAAGATTTTACTTTGATTAGCTATAAAAAATTTGCCAATGGGAAAGGCAAAAATAGCAGCCAACAAAAAAGCGAGGCTCGTTCCATATTCAATAAATCCCCCCTCTGTGTTCATCTTTTTCCAGGCATCGATTCCCATTGATACTCTAAGGAAAACAAACAAGATGCTCAAAATAATTGGCGTACAAAAGATAATTAATTTGCTAACTGTTCGATGATTTAGAGCAAGATTAATTAATTTTGACAGAGCTTTTTTTCTACCCAGAAGAATTAGAAACCCGCTAAAGCATAAAGCCAGAAGTGTAGCATATATACTTTCAGGTTCTAGAAAGAACTTTACAATTTGAACGATCGCAGAAATCACCCCAAAAATCATTAAGGTTGTACCAATGATTTTAGTGAAAAAATTAATTTGTTTATCTATCACTTGCAAAGTTAGTAATTAAACTTAAATTGATTTTTACTATCTAACATAAAATTGAAGGCGATCGCTAAAAGCCTGAAATTTACGTAATGTTTTTTATTAGTATTAGCTTATAGCGTTACGGATTTGGCTTAGGACATTCTGCTTGAGAGTATAAATTCATTCCTCATCCTTTATCCTTTATCCTTTATCCTTACGAGCAGATAGCTCAACTTTGTCCTAATCTAACTTTGTACGGCTATAAAGCTATTTCCCTTAACTACAGACAATAAAAAAGGAGAAAAGAACTTAATCTTCATCTCCCTAGCAGCTATATCTCTATCTCTATCTCGGTTAATCTAACTTAGAGACTCTAGATAATCTCTGATTAGATTTCTGCGTCTGGGTTGACGTAATTTTTGTAAAGCTTTGGCTTCAATTTGGCGCACTCGTTCGCGAGATAACTCCAAACAACGACCAATTTCCGCCAAGGAAAAAGGTTTTTCTCCACCAAAACCAAATCGCATTTGAATAACTTCTCTTTCACGACTAGTCAACTCAGAAAGAAGGTAGTGCAAATCTTTTTGCAAAGACTCTCGCATCAATGTTTCTTCTGGAGAAGCACTTTCTGTTTCCAGTAAGTCTCCCAATTCTGTATCCTTTTCTTTCCCTACTTTGATTTCTAAAGAAACTGAACGAGGTACGCGCAACAAGACTTCGCGGATTTGTGCAGCCGTCATATCCAACTCTTTAGCAATATCCTCAATTTTGGGAGTACGTCCCATTTCTTGAGAAATTTTGCGTTGAGCCTTTTTGATCTTGTTTAGTTTCTCCGTAATGTGTACGGGGAGGCGGATAGTTCTACTTTGAGTTGCGATCGCTCTAGTAATACCCTGACGAATCCACCAGTAAGCATAAGTACTAAAACGATATCCTTTGGTGGGGTCAAACTTTTCTACCGCCCTTTCTAAGCCTAGTGTGCCTTCTTGAATCAAATCAAGTAACTCTAAGCCACGATTTTGATATTTTTTAGCGACAGAAACAACCAGACGTAAATTCGCCTTGATCATATGTTCTTTGGCACGAATACCATTTTTTTGAATTCTGTCTAATTCCTTGACTTCACAGCCAACAACTTCTCCCCAGGCTGCTTTTCCTTCTGCTAATTTTTCTTTGAGAAGAGGAATCTCCATACCCAATGCCATTGACCATCTTTTTAAGGAAGGGCGATGACTAATTTGGGTAACTAGACGATCATGGACATCAACTAATTTAATAAATTCTTGTAGAGTTGTATTCCCTGCTTCAGCAGCTTTAGTACGCTCCTCTACGATTTGAATATGCTTCTGAACCTTTTGAGCTTCAGAAACCTCTTCATCTCTCTCTAACAGGGGAACTCTGCCAATTTCTTGTAGATATAATCGAACTAGATCGGTAGTAGTACGGCTGCCTCTTCGAGAAACATGGTCGGGATCTACACCATCTAAATCAAGTTCTACAAGCTCTTCGGGCAACTTATCGGAACTCTCTTTATTGGCTTCTAAATCGAGATTAATATCAGGATTGGGTGAAGAATTATCTCCTTCGGTTTCAACGTATGAAGAACTAGCAAGCATAGCGATCTCTTAATGACGACTCCAGTGAAGGTTGTGGATTTGACTTCCTCCTCTGAAAATAGATTGCCCAATTCAATGGGAAAAAGAACATAACTGACCATTTTTTTCTTTTTTTTCAGTGTTAGGTCTTTTCAATCTCAGTAACAACACGGTTGGCTGAATGTTGTTAAAGTTACAGTGACTATGAGGAAGTCGATAAATATTGCTTTATGGTGTGAGGAAGTTCATAGCCAGACAAAAGTTCCTGAAAACAAAAAGACTTTACATTTCTTTACATTATTCCAGCGTTTCCCTTCTTTAAAAATAGTCAGATTGGTTTCCACATCCTTTATATGACAGGCTACATACGGGATTTTACTCTATCAAAATCAGAAATACAAAAAAAAGAAACCACTCTTAATAAACGGTTTCTTTTAGCGACAAAATTTGGTATTTATTACATTTTTTTATGTGATTATACGGGGAAAATTTCGACCGTAAAAACCAAAACGTCTTATTTTTTGAGCGTTTTTTGTTTCTCTCGTGGATGAAGCTGCATCAAAGCTCTAACTTGTTCGGCATGATAAGAGCTACGAGTCAGAGGGCTAGAAACTACTTGTAAAAAACCAATAGATTGACCAAACTCTTGCCAACTATAAAATTGCTCTGGAGTTACAAAGTCTTTTACTCCCAAATGCTTTTGAGAAGGTTGGAGGTATTGTCCGATAGTCAAAATATCGCAGTCAACGTCTCGCAACCCTTGAATCACTTCTCGAACTTCCCCATCAGATTCTCCTAAACCAACCATGATGCCAGACTTGGTATATACCCAAGGAGCAATTTCACGGGCGCGTTTAAGTAGTTCAAGCGATCGCTTATAATCACCTTGAGGTCGAACTCTCTTATATAGTCGAGGAATAGTTTCCGTGTTGTGATTTAGAACATCAGGTTCAGCATCCAAAATGGTTTTTAAAGCGTCCCAATTACCGCATAAATCGGGAATTAGCAACTCAATAGTGGTGTTGGGGGAAACTTTGCGTACTTCTTCAATACAGCGTACAAATTGAGATGCGCCCTCATCAGGGAGATCGTCACGATTTACAGAAGTAATTACGACATGATTTAGTTTGAGACGGCTTACAGCTTCGGCTAACTGTAGTGGCTCATTTGGATCGAGAGCCTGGGGTTTTTTTTCAAAATCAATGTCGCAATATGGACAAGCACGAGTACAGGCTGGTCCCATAATCAAGAAAGTAGCAGTACCAACCGCAAAGCATTCTCCAATATTGGGACAAGACGCTTCCTCGCAAACAGTATTTAAAGACAGATCCCGCAATATCTCTTTTACAGTACCTACCCTTTCCAATTGCGGTGCTTTGACTCTTAACCAATCTGGTTTGACTACCACTCCCTACTGCTCCAACTTATGTATTGATACGTAATAGGATAATTTTACTATTTATGACCTTAATTTGAAGAAACCCTATCTATTTTCGCGACTGTCTTAAATGTCGAGTTTGATTGACTACCTCCAGGCGATCGCATTCTTGATTGGTGTCAGTATGCTGTTTGTCCAAAGTCCAATCATAAGAGCAATCTATAATATTGTTTAACTATCAGTGACCGAGCATCAACAAATTGCTAATTAATCCTTAGATGTCAGCCTGAGATTGTCAGAAAAATCTAAAATAAGTGAAGATAATAACTTCTAGTCTGACAATTTTAGAATTAAGGCGATCTCTATGACAACTAATACTCAAGCACAAGCACCTGCTGTAATGGATGCTGCGAAAAGAGGTTTACCCGTCACCATCATTACGGGTTTTTTAGGTAGTGGTAAAACCACCTTGCTAAACCATATTTTGACTAATCAAGATGGAATCAAAACCGCCGTCTTAGTTAATGAATTTGGCGAAATTGGCATTGATAACGATTTAATTATCGCCACTGATGACAACATGGTGGAATTAAATAACGGCTGTGTCTGCTGCACCATTAATGAAGATTTGGTTAATGCTGTCTACAAGATCTTAGAAAGGGAAGACAAAATTGATTATTTGGTGGTAGAAACAACTGGACTAGCAGATCCTCTTCCTGTGGCGTTGACTTTCTTGGGTACAGAGTTGAGAGATATGACTCGTCTTGATTCTATTGTCACGATGGTAGACTGTTCCAACTTTAGTTTAGATTTATTTAACAGTGAAGCAGCAGTTAGCCAAATTCAATATGGCGACGTGATTGTCCTCAACAAAACTGACTTGGTTGATGAAGCGGATGTGGATGCTTTGGAAGTTAGAGTTAGAGACATGAAAAATGATGCGCGTATTCTGCGGACGAAAAAGTCTCAGGTATCTCTTCCTTTAATTCTAAGCGTGGGCTTGTTTGAATCCGATAAATACTTTGAGCAAGCTGAGTCTGAAGCACACGACCATGACCACCATAACCACGACCGCCACGACCATGATAGCCATGTCATCATGACCAGTCATGACCATCACGACCATTCAAATCACCTAGAAAATGATGGTTTCTCTTCCCTTTCTTTGCAGTTTGAGCAACCCTTTGCAATTCGCAAATTCCAATATTTCCTCGACAATCAACTACCCGAAAGTGTATTCCGCGCAAAAGGAATTCTTTGGTTTGAGGAAAGTCCTCAACGTCATATCTTCCACCTAAGCGGTAAAAGATTTACCCTCGAAGATGAAGACTGGAAAGGAGAAAGGGAGAATAAA
The DNA here is from genome assembly GCA_963799375.1 of uncultured cyanobacterium. Taxonomy (GTDB): domain Bacteria; phylum Cyanobacteriota; class Cyanobacteriia; order Cyanobacteriales; family Xenococcaceae; genus Waterburya. The sequence goes on along the minus strand of CAWCWY010000019.1, from coordinate 108,524 downwards.
ATAGTTTTAATCGGTCAGAATATTGACCAAGATTTACTGCGTCAACAAATAGAAAACTGTGTCTGTATGCCAAAAAGCGATCGCGGTAAAGGCTTCGCAAAATAGTATCTTCCCTGTAATAACTCAGCCAAGTAGATAAAATGGTAAAGTTTCTCTAAAAACAAACATAAATGAGTAAAAAACTATTTTCTTGGTTGAGTTTAGTAATATTAACAGTTTTATTATCATTCACAATTCGCCTACCTGCGAACGCCGATACCCCTAAACACTATACGGAGTTAGAATTTTCTCCTGTCCCAGAAATTCGAGCTACCAGAATATGACCGCTATGAATTAGATAATGGCATGGTGGTTTATTTGGTAGAAGATCGAGATCTGCCCTTGATTGGTGGTACGGCTATAATCCGCACGGGTTCGCGTTTTGAACCAGCAAACAAAGTGGGTTTAGCCAGTCTCACTGGTAGCGTGATGCGTAGTGGGGGAACAACAAATCATCCCGCAGCCGAGTTGAATTCAATCTTGGAACAAAAAGCAGCTAGTGTTGAAACTAGCATTGATAATACCAGCGGTAATGCCAGTTTTAGCACCCTAACTGAAGATATCGATACAGTATTTTCTTTATTTACCGAGGTTTTGCGTCAGCCAGCCTTTGCACCCGATAAGTTTGCGATCGCCAAAAGACAGCAGCAAGGCTCAATTGCCCGTCGTAATGATGACCCTGGCGACATCGCTAGTCGTGAGTTTGACAAAGCGATCTACGGCGAAACAAGTCCCTATGGTCGTACTATTGAATATTCCACTCTAAATAATATCTCCCGTCAAGATGCCGTTGATTTTTACGAGGCTTATGTTCGTCCTGAAAATATAATTCTAGGTATTGTAGGAGATTTTGATTCGGAAGAGATGATTCGAGCGAGTGGACGATGCTTTTGGTGACTGGGAAGTCGATAGCCTCTTCACCCGCGCTACAACCACCAGCAGCTAGCCAAAAGTATGATAACAGGTTGTTTGTAGTCGATCGCCCTAAACTAACCCAAAGTAACATTCTAATTGGGCATATTGGCGGTCAGTTTGATAGTCCCGACTATGCAACCATGAGCGTACTCAATGGAGTATTGAATGGCTTTGGAGGACGCTTATTTAACGAAGTGCGATCGCGTCAGGGTTTAGCCTACAGCGTATATGGTGCATGGAGTCCTAGCTATGATTTTGATGGTTTGTTTATTGCAGGAGGACAAACCCAAACAGACAATACCGTACCTTTTATCAAATCTGTCACTTCTGAAATCAAAAAATTACGTACTCAGCCTGTAACTGAAAAAGAGCTAGATGACGCAAAAGAATCTATTCTTAATTCTTTTGTCTTTAACTTCCAAACTCCCAGCCAAAGCTTATCTCGCCTGATGCGCTATGAATATTTTGACTATCCTGAAGATTTTATTTTTGAATATCAGGACAAGGTACAAAATACCACCCAAAAAGATATTCTCCAGGCTGCAAAAAAATATATTAAGCCAGATAAGTTGGTGACTTTGGTAGTAGGAAATAAGGAGGCTATGAATCCACCGTTAAAGAGCTTATCTCAAGAAATTAACGTTGTAGATGTTTCTATTTCTCAGCTAGAAAACAGTTAAGTAATTGTAGGGTGGGCAACAGAATTTTATTATCAGCAGCAAGCACAATTATTTTGTTTGCTCACCAAAACTAATCAATCGTAATAACGTTGAAAGCGATCGTCAAAATTAGCCTTCTTAGTTTGATTACATTGGCTGCATAAGACTTGCAGGTTACTAATATCATTACTACCACCTTTTGCTAAAGCAATTATATGGTCTATATTTAGCTTCAGTTTCTGTCTTCTTTTTACCGCAGCTTTGACGAGCGACCCCGCGCCGACGCAAGGCGCAAGGGAATGCGCTCGTCGTGGCATTGATAGTTATTGCGCTGCAATACGTATTTTCTAACAGATTGAGGGATATTTATTCGCGGTGTTTTGGACATTATTCTGAATTTTGATTTTTTATGTACGGAAGTCGAAGCAAAGGCTAAGACATTTTAAATAAATATTTCGCGCAAAGACGCAAAGGCGCAGAGAGATAGTGAATATGCCCTAATCTAAAGTTTAATTCCCATACAAACAATGGAGGTGAGGACGCACAGCAAAAAAAAGAGAAATATTTATAATTTTATGGCGATCGCTTTTACTGGCTATCTAACCTAATATCATCAAGAATAGATTCTGGTTTATCTGGAATAAACTGCAAGCAAATCTTTATTTTGCCTTTTTGCCATTGTTGATTGGGAGACAGCATTTTACAGGGTACTCCTTTATTAATCCATTTTTCCTTTTTATGTTTATCTATGTGTCTACCTAGTCTGCTTAGAAATTCTTCTGCTTTATAAGTATGATGACCAAGTAAAACATTATCTTCGGGATTGTTAATTGAAATTACTTCATCACCACTAATAATTTTATTTGCTTCTTCCATGATTAATTACTCCGTTATTTGTATTTTTAGTTTGTAGAATCTAGCTGTTGGCGAATGTCATTCAAAGAATTAGAGCTAGAATTATTGACTATTTCATCTGACTCAAACTGAATAACAAACTTTATTTTTCCTTTTTTCCATCCTTTTACATTTCCTTCTTTTCTTAACACTTCACATTCAATACCTTGAGTGCAAATATCAAAGTTTTTTGTACCTTTTCCATTTCCTTTGATATATTCCTCGTATTCTTTAATTAATTGCTGTACTTTTACAGTATCTCCGAGACCAAATCTACCTTCATCATGTTTCAATACGGAAATGACATCATCATTGCTTAAAACTTCTGTATTCTTATTCATAATTGTTTTTCTCTCTATTATTAGGTATTGTTTGTATTTATTTCTTGACGTACATCATCAAGAGGTGATGTGACTTGTTTAGGTTCGTCGGGAATAAATTCTAGACTTATGTTTATTTTTAATTGGAACTTTCCTTTTTGCCATCCTGAAGAATTAGATTTTAATATTTCGCATTTTTCACCATCTTCAAACCATAGTTTTGCATTGCATTTACGTTCTAGTTTTTGACTAACTATATTGCTTATATTGGTAATAAGATTGCCATCAAATGAAGCTTTAACAAGCGAATATACTTTACTAAGGTAAATAGGATCTCTAGAATCAAAAGAAATTACATCTCGGCGATCGCATTTACTTAAATAGTCATTTGTTTCTAAATTACAGTCCATTCTTTCTTGACGTTTCTTTTATTGTTGTGCGAGGGTTATTAGTGTCAGCCTGACGAATATCATCAAGAGGAGATTTATTTGGGAGCAAGTCATTTTGCAGTAGTCTACTGTTAAACAAATTGATCGCCGATTAAATTCTAAATGATAATTCCACAGGTCTTAAAACTTGTGCCTACTTACAATACTATTTTTGCTTAGTAATACTTCTTCACAAATTATTCTCGCATGCAGTTTCTTCGACTTCATCAGGAATAAATTCTAAAGTGACATTTATTTTTATCTTTCCTTTCTGCCAGCCTTTAGAACCTGCACGAAGTATTTCGCATTCTTCTCCTTGATTGAACAGCAAACTTTGCCATTTTCCCAGAAGCAGAAGAAATATACCTGATAATTGAAGTCCTTGAATTTTTATAACATTCTCGATCAACAATTTCTTTCATTTTTTTCATACTAATCCACTTGTCAGAATTCACAGACATGATATCTTTTGAATCACATTGACTCAAATGTTCGTTGGTGTTTACCTGTACGTCATACGTTATTTGGTATTCATTATGTTTTGACATAATTCACTCTTTTGATGTTTTATAACGATATGTATGTTGTCTAAGCCAACTGTATGTTATGATATACAATTTAAACACAAGATTAAAAATTCCTTCAAAGTTGGGGGTTAGGCACTGAGTAACATTCCGTAGTGGCGATTCATGCTAATGCGCTAGCGCAATCCTATAGGATTAATCGCCCTGAGATAAGCAATCTATATTTGTAGTAATTACATCTCATCGATCGCCTTTATCGAATCAAAGATGACTAAACTCGTCTTTATTCTCTACAGGCTTATCTGTTTGTTTCTATTAATTCAATAGTCGGCAATTGATGGTCTAATAGTTGAAGCGATTTCAAGCAATTATTGATGCCATTTGCTGACTGGTTGTACTGTTTTATTTCTTGTTCTGTTTCTAATTGTGCTTTTTGATTGAGGGCAATTTTAGCGATCGCTTCTTGTTCTAAAGTTTGTTCTAAAACCTTTCTTGCTTGGGGATAATACTGCAATATTTTGTCTGCCTGTTGTTGTGCCATTGGCAGTAAATGAGACTTAATAGTCATGTTAATTGTCTGTCGGAAATTACGTCGAATTGTTGCCGACACTTTTGGTTCAAAATCTAGCTTTAATAGCTGGCGAATAGCGGGTTCGGCTTCTACCATGCTGGCGCAGTCATAACCTTGAGAAGTTTGTTGTAATGTCTGACGAAACTGATAGATAGAGAATGTTCCTTCGTCATAAAAACGCGGGCTTTCGCGAACATAGCGATCGCATTCTGTTTTTGCTTCACTAACTAAAGCATGAATTAATTCTGCTTCTAATTTATCGATCTGTTCTATAATTCCTGTATCTTCATTAAGTAACCGATCTAAATCGCGGTAATATCCTTGTTGTTTAAAGCGATCGCGCAAACGCTGACAAAAGTTATGTACCAATACTTCTGAGGCTGCAACTAAAGTAACTTCTAGTTCGTTGGCGAGGTAATATAACGCCTCTACCAATACGGCAATTAAAGGCGCGGTAGCGTTGCGGGGATGGGATAATGTGGCGCGACTATAGGCACTTTGTACGGAGAAGGTCTGTAACAATTCATCGAGACGGCTTACCATTTGCGCCCTAAGCTTGAGGAAATCTGACTCAAAGAAGGAATCTTGATTAGTTACGACGGAATTTACTTCATTTTCTAGATGTGCAGCGAATTCTTTGCCTATCTCCTGTAGCTTTTGATTGAGTAATACCAATTCTTGAGTTTTCATCGACTCAATTTCTTGGGGTTGGTTATCTGATTCTTGCTGTCGCTTGAGATAATGCTGTTTTAAATTAAGACAAAGAGGTTTAAGATCTTCTGCTAGGTTAATGAATAGCTGGGGGCGTTTTTCTTCTGTTAGGTAGCGAGTTATCCCACTACGAAATTCTTCGACACCACTGTCAGTAATCAACTGTTCGATTAAGGGCGTACCATATTCACTAAGGATGCGAGTATAGTTTTCATTTGGTGTTTCGTAACCATGAACGGATACTCGAAGATTAGTGCGGGTAAGCTTACCAGAGGTGCAATAATTATTAAACTCGCTAACAAACTGGGGCGTTTCCTCTTCTCCCCCGACACTTTTAACACTATCAGCAAAAATAGAATCTAAGCCAAAGCGATCGCGACTGCTGCTAGACTTAATTTGACTGCCATAAAAGCCCAATAAGCCACTGGTTTTATATACCCGCTTGGTATCTCTAAACTGAGTATCAATCAGGTCATCTAAACGCTGTCTTAATTGTCCGTTAAACCAAGTCTGATCGATGCGGTTGAAGACATAAAAAACGCGATCGCGTATTCCTAGATTTGACTTCATTTTCTCCATCAATTCGGTTTCTTCGGAAGTCATTTCACCAGCAGAAGCGGGTTTCAATACACAAATTACCGCCGAAGTGTCGGGGTGTTCGATTTTACTATAGGTAAGTTCGGCATCCTTTTTAACAGGGGCATCTATTCCTGGCATATCCACCAGTACGTTACCATCTTCTAGTAGAGGGTGATGGCAATAATATTCAACCTTGGTTAATACCGCGCTATTGCTTCCTCTTCTAGCATAGGTAGCTGCTTCAGCTAGATTAGAGAAATTAAATTCCTCCATCGAAAAGGTATTATTTTTATTCGCGTCAATGCGATCGCTATTTTCTCTGAAGCCTTTCAAAAGAAGGTTTAAGGCGTTGGCTTTTTTCGCCCTTTCCGATTTACTTGCACCACCTTCCTGTTGGATAATTGCAGCACAAGCCTGATGTAATAAATCGATGATTTCTGCTTGAATAACATCATCTTTAGCTGATAATCCTAAATACACACACAAACCAACGATTTGCTGTTTAATCTCTGCTTCACTAAGAAAAGTCAGTACAACCTTTTCTTTATCGGCTTCGGCATATTCGATATAACATTCAGTACCAGTAGCGTGTCCTTCCGCACTGTATAATAATTCTCGTTCTAATAGGGCGTTGATTAGCATCGATTTACCCGCACTAAAAGCCCCTGCAAAAACAATCTCAAACTTAGGTGCGATCGCCTTTTTTAAAGATGCTTCGACAGCCAAAGTATCTTGTTGCTTAATATTGGGTGCTGCACCAATTAAATCTAAGATATTGTTGACATTCTGAGATAATTCAGAACACTGAGGGGGTAAAGAATTCATATTGACTTGATGAGGATATGTTACTTTACCTAGAATTCCCTGATATCAATTACTAATTATCATTATTGTTTAAATATCGATGCTTGGCGTACGGCATAAATGCGATCGCCTATACCTAAAAACTACAGCAGGTGCGATCGCTTTTTTGTAGAATATTCAAGAGTCGATCTGCGTTGTCTTACATTGCCTCCATTGGCAGTGTCTCGCGTCCCACAAGACAATATTCTGATGCCCTCATCTCTGCAATTTTTAGCTGCGTTAATATCTCTATCTATGCCTTTGGTTTGGCAACTTGGGCAATCCCAAGTACGGATATCAAGAGGCAAGCTGTCAACTACATTCAGGCAGTTGTTACAAGTTTTACTGGAAGGAAAAAATCTATCTATTTGCAGAAAAACTTTTCCTTCTTTTTGCACTTGTACTCAAGGAAATTAAGAAACATTCCCCAACCACAGTCGCTTATAGCTTTTGCTAGTTTGTGATTGCGAACCATTCCTTTTATATTTAAGTCTTCGCAAACGATAACTTGGTTTTTGTCTACCAATTTGCGAGACAGTTTGTGTAAAAAGTCTTGACGAGCATTACTGATTTTTTCGTGCGCTCTGGCTACCAATTTTCTAGCTTTGTTTCTAGAGTTCGAGCCTTCTTGCTTACGAGATAACTTTTGCTGTTTACGCTTTAAATTTCCCTCGTGTTTTTTGAGATGGCGCGGATTATCGTATTTGCTTCCATCACTACTGATGCAGTAACTAGAGATGCCGAGGTCAATACCTAGTACTTTCCCATTACTATTTGGTTTGACTTCTGATAACCCATCGTCAAATAGTAAAGAGGCGTAGTATTTGCTGGTCTTGGTTTTACTTATAGTTACAGTCTTAAGTTCTCCATCAAATAGTCTGTGCAAATTAGCCTTGACCTCTCCTATTTTTGGGAAATATAGACCATTAGCTAGCACTTTGACGTTTTGAGGTACTGTAAAGACTGTTTCCGTACCTACTTTTAAAACGAGATACCGCCCGTTTTTTACTTTATACTGATTACTACTTTAAACAATATCTTTTTCAAAAAAGTTTTTAAAAGCTACACCAAGATTGATAACTGAAGATTGAAGACATTGAGAATAGGTTTCTTTCAACCATTCAGTCTCTTCATGTTTCTTCAGTTGAGGTATCCACTTTTTCATAGTAATAGCAGATATTCCTTTCCCAGTTTCTTTGTATATGCGGTTATTCTCAGCTAGACAATAATTCCACATATAACGACAACTCCCAAAAGCTTTTGCAAAAGAGAGCTTTTGTTCTGGTGTTGGATATAATCGAACTTTTACTACATTTCTCATGCAATCAATATTAACACAAATAGCTTTGCTGTTAAATATTGTTACTATTCATAATGCCATCCCGTTTTTCATCCCGCACTGATTGCCCATCCTTTACAATACAGATGCGGGGCTTCAAACGTAGAAAGCTAAGAAAAGTCAGTACAACCTTTTCTTGATCGGCTTCGGCATATTCGATATAACATTCAGTACCAGTAGCGTGTCCTTCCGCACTGTATAATAATTCTCGTTCTAATAGGGCGTTGATTAGCATCGATTTACCCGCACTAAAAGCCCCTGCAAAAACAATCTCAAACTTAGGTGCGATCGCCTTTTTTAAAGATGCTTCGACAGCCAAAGTATCTTGTTGCTTAATATTGGGTGCTGCACCAATTAAATCTAAGATATTGTTGCAATCGTTCTGAAACTAATTATTTAAGTTATGTCTGGGACAAAGCTTTAAACAACTAGCTAGTCGTCAAGATATGGCTAATGCTTTAGATGAAAAACTTAAAAATGCATCCCAATCTGACAAACAATCCTAGTAAATGAATAGCTATTACTTACCCAAGTTAAACCAGTTTGAAGCCAAGGTAAAAAACTTACCCAAGAAGATCCCAACTATTTATATATCAAAACCGTATTAGGAGTTGAAGCAACCGCCGATAGCCCCAGACAAGACGGAATAATCAATCGTTTCTGGAAGAAGATGCAGGATGTTGTTAGAGAAGAAATGGCAAAGCAGCAACCAGAACTACTCAGCAGATAATAGCGATCGCATATTGCTAGAAGAAAATACGTCTCAACCGAATTTACAAGACAACACAGCATCAAATATTACCACTGATTCTTCAGTTATCGAGGCTGAAGTAGAAGAATCTAATTCAGTCATCCTATGGCGGAATTAAAAGACTTAATTCAAATGAGAAAAAAGGATTTTTATCCGCAGCACAGTTTGAAGCAGCTAAACAAAAAATACTCGGTATTTAATTCAACTGGTGCTTGTCCGTATTGATGAAGATACAGACGTAAAAAGACATCTTAAATTAACCTGAGTTCGGGTAAAGCTAAAACTTTTATTCGATCGGTATTTCAGAAATAGTACCCACAGGGGATTAGATATTTTTTCTCAAATTATTCGCTCAGGCTCATCCAAAAATGTCTTAATAGCTAAAGGCTAATAGCTAAAGGCTAAAGGCTAATAACTACGAACTATTATATTTTCTACGAAGCTAATTCACATTAGGCGTACTATCTAAAATCTATGCTGGATATCTTAAATATTTTCCCGCCTTCTCTAATATTACTACGGTTATTTTGTCATCTTGCCAACTTTTTTGCTGTCTTGCTACGACACTCTCTTTATAGTTATTTAATTGATTCTGCAAATAAAGTATCGAGACTATTAACCTTATCAAAGCCGAGGAAAACAACCGCAAATTGTAGATCAATTTAGAAGCAAGATTTAAACAAGCAAGCCTAAAATTAGAGCAAGTAAATACTATGGCTTTAATCGATGGTTTATACAGCCAAGAAAGATTAAAGTTTTTGGGAATATCTCTACGTTGCGAACAGTGGGATTATTTTTGTCAGACCTCTACCAAATTTACTATTAGCTTTTGGTTTATTGGGTACTTTCATCGGTATCAGTTCCAATTTATATAGCCTGAGTCAAACTATCAACCAGAGTGCAGCAGATGTAGATAACTTAGTCTCGCAACTACAAATACCATTGCAAAATATGGGGGTGGCATTTTTTACTAGTTTAACCGCTATCGCCTGTAGCTCAATTCTAATTGGGGTTAATTTACGCTGTAATACCAACTTTGCCAAATCTCTATTAATTAGTTCCCTAGAAGACTATCTCGATAACATTTTTAAAATTAAGGTCAGGGTGATACTCGTTTAGATAAAGCCGTCGATCGCATGGTAAAACAGCAGCAAGAATTCTTAGAATCGCTTTCATGAAAAAGTCGGTCATGGTATTAGAAACTACCATTGGTAGATGCAGCTAATAAAATGGTGGCTGCTAACCAAGGTTTTCAAAACAATGTCGATAGTATGGTCAATCAGTAATCATCAGTCTTCATCCAAAGGTAAGCCAAATCTAACCTTACCTCTAGCAAAATGACGACCAAACTGCATCATATAAACCTCATCCTCATCTTGGGTTTCTACCTCCAAATCCGAACGAGGATAGCTGACACAAAGCAAAGCATAACCTTGTTCCTGTAGCTTGGGAGATAGTCCCATTGCTTCTGGCTGTTCCAACTCCCCTGAAATAACCTTTACCGCACAGCTAGTACAAGCACCATTGCGACATAAAAAGGGTAATTTAGCATCCTGTTCTTCTGCGGTTTTCAAGATGTAGCGATCTTCGGGTACTTCTACAGTATGTTCTTTACCTGTGGTGCGATCGCGAATTTTAATGGTGTAGGTTTTATTCATAGGATTAGATAAATCTGATGTTTAAATACTGTTTAATTTGTAGTCTACAGCAAAAAAGAATTGCTAAACTTTGACACAGGCGATCGACCATGTATAATGGTAAATCGTAACGTCGCCTGGAGAGATGGCCGAGTGGTCGAAGGCGCAGCACTGGAAATGCTGTAACGGGGCAACTCGTTCGAGGGTTCGAATCCCTCTCTCTCCGTTTTTATTTTTTTTCAGAATGACGGATGTTCGGATTCTTATAGACGCAGTAAATAAAGCAGATTCTGCCGATCTGCTGCTACAAACAGTAGAAGACTTGGCAGAAGCAGTGGATGAAAATGCTATACCCACTTTAGTTGAAGTTCTGGGGTTTAATAATCCTGGGGCTGCGGTTGCTGCGGTGGATGGTTTAATTCAAATAGGTGAGCCTGTCGTTCCTTATTTACTGCATAACTTAGATGGCTATAATTATGGTGCAAGAGCCTGGGCTACCAGAGTTTTTGCTGGTATTGGCGATCCTTCGGCGTTAGATTTATTGTTGGAGGCTGCGGTATCTGACTTTTCCCAAAGTGTACGTCGTGCAGCAGCCAAGGGTTTGGGTAGCATTTTATGGTCAAAGTTGCCTCAATCACAAGTAGCATCAGCACAAGAAAAAGTACTGCAAGCTCTATTATTAGCGACAGAAGACGGAGAGTGGGTAGTGCGTTATGCAGCCATAGTGGGTTTGGAGTCTTTGGCGAAGACTTTGGCAGAAAGTCAGCCTGATTTGCTACCAAAGATTACAGATAGATTTTCAGAGTTAATCAATAACGAACCCGAAGCAGCTATTATTGCCAGAGTTAAATACGCAATGAGTAATAAATGATTCTCAATTGTCAATTGTCAATTTAACCTTGGTTACTCCTTGGCGGAGTTGTCTTTGTCGTCTCAACCACGATGCGCGAATAACGGGACGAATAATAGGAGTAAAGGTTTTTGCTCCCCAACGAACAAAAGCACTATTATGTAATAATTCTGCCTGCGCCATCTCCTGTGCTTGCAGCTTTTGGATACGAATGATTTCTGGTTCTCTTTCCTGTTGGATTAGAGGTAATACGGTGTCTATTTCGGTAAGATCGCCTTGTGTTAGCACTGGTACTAAATGATTGGCTGCCACAATAGCATCACGGAAAGCCATGTTTATTCCTTGGGCGCGAATAGGAGACATAGGATGAACAGCATCCCCTAATAATAATAGTCCAGGGATCGACCAGCGATCGCACCGTCCGATAACTACAGACAAAAACATTGGTTTGGTTAGGCTTTCTCTGTGGGTTTGGATATGCTCGGCTAACCAATCAGGAGAAGTATTAATTAATTTTTCTGCCCAATTCACTTCTTTCGGGTCATAATCATCATCGCCGTGTAATCCCCAACCGATATGGAACTTACCTTGCGAACCCCGAAATAAACCAAAGGCATCTCGTCCTTTTAAGATTGAGTAAAAGGTGTTCTTAGATTTTTTTAACTCACCAGAGTCTAATTTAAACCAGAGAATATTAATCTTGCTGTGTAACTTGGTCAAATTAATTCCTGCTTTATTTCTAATCAAAGAATTACGTCCATCCGCAGCAATCACTAAATCCGCCTTAATTTCTTGACCAGAAGCTAAAATAACCCCTTTTACTCTGCCTGACTCCTTTAAGATATCTTTTACCGCTTCACCTTGAATAAACTCAAATTGGGGATAATCTTGAGCTTGTTTGATAATTGCGTCTAACAAATGGGGTTGAGAAACCGTAGTGCAGGGTTTTCCCTTGGTTTCTATGGGTTCATTAACATTAAACAAACTTTTTCCAGACAGCAAAAAATCCCAAGCGTCAATAGACTGATGGGGAATGTCGGGGATTAACTTCAACAAGTCCATTTGCTCTAGGGCATCCAAACCACTAGGCATCAAACCTTCCCCACGAAACAACCGTTTAAAATCGCGGGAAGCTTCAATTAATTTTACTTTGATTCCCTGTTTAACTAATAGTAATGCCAGAGTAGCACCTGTAGGGCCACTCCCAATAATCACAATTTGGGTTTTATCATTTATCATTTACCAATAATTGATGCTTGCTTACAATATCTCAAAAAGTATGGTTTAAAATGGGGTGCGTTTTGGTGGTACATGAACCAAAATTGATATTAAGCAGTCTATAGTATTTCGAGTCCTAAATTTCAAACCATGAAGCAAAAACTACGGTGTTGGGCATCAATCTTGTTTTACGGAGCGATATTATGGTTGGGATCGGTTGAAACCGCCCAGGCTAATAGTCAATTATCTCAGTCCGACGCTGCTCATGTTTTGAGTCGCCTTAGTTTTGGTACGACTGCCGAACAATTAGAAGCAGTAAAGTCTCAAGGAATCGAAGCCTATATTCAAAGTCAGTTAGAGCCGCAAAATGTTTCTGAATCTCCAACTGTCGATGAGTATTTAGACGAATTTAATGCTGCTTATCAAGAACCCTTAAAACTGCAAAAAAAATATGCCAGTGGCCAGAAAAAATTGAGAAACGCTGCCAACGAGTCTAATGAAACAAGACAAAAATTACAAAAAGACGTTAGCAGCATCAGAATAGAAGCTAGAGATCGAGCAAGCCAAATTCATTTAGCAAGAGCCATTTATTCTTCTCGTCAGCTGCAAGAGGTGATGGTTGATTTTTGGTTTAATCACTTTAATGTCTTTGCCAATAAAGGCATTGTTAGCTTTTGGTTGAGCGATTATGAAAATGAAATTCGCGATCGCTCTTTGGGTAATTTTCGGGATTTGCTAGGAGTTACAGCCAGCAATCCTGCAATGCTAATTTATCTGGATAATGAATATAATACTGACCCCAATAGTCCCCTAGCTAAAAATAGATATAAGGGATTAAACGAAAACTATGCTCGTGAGTTGATGGAACTTCATACAATGGGGGTCAATGGTGGCTATTCTCAAGAGGATATTATTACCCTAGCCAAAATTTTTACAGGCTGGACTGTTGATTATCGGGGAAAAACCAATAAAAACGGCTTCTACTTTAACCAAAAACGCCATGATTCGGGAGATAAAGTATTTCTCGGTCAGAAAATTACTGCTAAAGGCATCCAGGAAGGAAAACAGGCTTTAGACATTTTGGCTGCTCATCCCGCAACAGCTAATTTTATTAGTTATAAACTGGCGCAGTATTTTGTTGCCGACGAACCGCCATCTAGTTTAGTAGACTCTTTAGCCAAAAAGTTTTTAGCTAGCAATGGCAACATTAAGACGGTGATGGACACTTTGATTCATAGTCCTGAATTTGTCGATCCCCAATACAGTAAACAAAAATTCAAAACTCCCTATCAATATTTAATATCTCTGGTACGGATGACGGAAATCGAGCAGCCAAACTTTAAGCGTCTTCAGGGGATGCTTAATCGATTATCAATGCCACTATATATGTGTGTTCCTCCCACGGGGTATAAGAACACTCAGGATGCCTGGTTGAATCCTCAAGCAATGTTACAAAGAATAGCTTTTGCTACTGCCATTAGTAATCAGACTTTGAATGGAGAATCGGCGGTTAAATATCAGCAAGTGAAAAGTAATATAGGTGCGCTTTCGCCTCAAACAGAACAGGTAATTGCAGATTCGCCAGAACTCAGCACTGCGCTTGTTTTGGGTAGTCCTGAAGCAATGTATCGCTAAAGTATTGAAGATTTAAACAAGAAGCAGAAACTATCATGAAAAGAAGAAAATTTTTAAATGTAGCTGGTTTTGCAGGTGCAGGAATATTGATTCCTGTGGGATTGAATAGTTGTGTCGCTCAAACGGATGCTCAAACGAGTCAGCCTCAACGTCTGGTTGTGATATTCTTACGGGGTGCTGTTGATGGTCTGAATGTGGTTGTTCCCCATCAAGAAGATGACTATTATCAAGCAAGACCAACCGTAGCAATACCCTATCCTGGGGAAAAGGAGGGTGTCATAGATTTGGATGGCTTTTTTGGTTTGCATCCCAAACTTGAAGACTTGATGCCTTTGTGGGACAAAAAAAATCTCGCTTTTATTCATGCTAGTGGCTTAACTGTCAGCGAGCGATCGCATTTTCAGGCTCAAGACTATATGGAGAATGGTACGCCTGGAGTTAAATCTACCCCCGACGGTTGGATGAACCGTCTTTTAGCGGAATTACCCCAGAAAAGACCTATTCAGGCTCTTAATGTAGGAGGGACTACTCCCTATATACTCAAAGGACCAATGGAGATAGCTACTTTAAAACCAGGAAAAAATTCTACCAGTCCAATTCTTACAGATCGCAACAATGTCAGTCAGGCTTTTGGTAGCTTATACAGTGGAAAAGATGATTTAAGCAAAGCTTATCAAAATGGAACTAAGTCTAGAATGGCGGTTTTGGCAGAATTAAATCAAGAAATGATGACTTCTTCCCGTAGCGCAAACAATGTAAATGCTTTTGTTGATGATGCAGCAGAGGTGGCTAGGCTTATGGTAGGGAATACTAGGACTCAGCTAGCGTTTATGGAAGTGGGTGGTTGGGATACTCATATTAATCAGAATGGTATTCACAATAATCTGCTGCCCAATTTAGGGAAAGGTTTAGCAACTCTCGTCCAAGGATTAGAGCCTATTTTCTCGGATACAACAATCGTAGTGATGTCAGAATTTGGTCGTACTGTTAAAGAGAATGGCAATAAAGGAACAGATCATGGACATGGAAACGTGATGTGGATCTTAGGCGGAAAAGTACGTGGTCAAAAAGTATATGGAGAATGGCTTGGCTTACAGGAATCTGTACTCCATGAGAACCGAGACTTGCCCGTAACTACAGATTTTAGACAGCCTATTTCTTCAATTTTACAGAATCGTTTGGGACTTAATAATGATAGTTTAAATCGGGTTTTCCCTGATTATAAATTTACTGAGGACAGCAATTTTTTAGCTTGAGCTAACTTTAAATTGTTTTTAGGTCAAATGAATAACAGGGACATTTGGAACAATATTTACTATTTAGGTTAAACATTGCTATTCCAAATGCTTTTGCCTTGATCTTCATTAAAACGATAGAACAAATTTTCATCTTTGAATTGCTGTTCATTGGCAACATGATTTACCAATCCCTTTTCCATCATTTTTTGCCCTATTTTAACGGCATCTGGTCTAGATACCTTTACTTTTTCTACAATCCAATCGACTGCTTCATTACCTAAAAAACAACGCTGATATAATTTCAGTTTATGACGACGAGTTTTAACTTCAACTCCTTTGTCGGAGCGCATCTGGGTAGCTATCTGTCTGACACTGATACGGCTAATATCTGATGTAGATTTGTCCTGGCTGCTTTTAGAAGATTCTCGATGGGAAGATTTTTCATCACCAGAAACTTCTAAAATATTTTCCTTTTTATAACGTTTGTTTTGCATCCAAATGCCAACACTACTCTTTCCTTTTATAAGAAGAGTGGGAATTTTGGAACGTTCTTCATGGTCTAAGTATTCTTCGCGACATTCCTTTATAGCTACTTCTAATTCTTCTAGAGGAAATGCTTTGGCTCTAGTGAAAATACTATCATTATAAATAATCCCTGATGTGGTTTTGTCCTTACCTTGTAACTTACAATGTTTTACTTGCGTATGATCTAAGAAGAGCATTGATGTCTTTCTCCTAATATTCTTCTGTAATTGAATGGCACGATATTTGGTTTATGTTAAACGTGAATTATTGATTATTTATATTGCCGTTGCCATGATTAACATCAAGATTTAATAGTGACAATTTCAGTATATTCAAAATTATTTAAACTGTGTCTAACTAAAGAGTAATTTTGCTGTTTTAAATCTAGCCAATCTAGTTGGCAATCTGTTTTTGGGGAGTAATAGGTTAACACATATTCTTGACCAATTCGAGACTTTGTTTCTGTCTGTACCTCTCCCCTCCATTGGGTTTTGGTGGCGAAGATAATTAGTTGGTTGGCTAGTTCGGGGATAGCTTTAGCTACCTGTTGACGATAAATTTGGTCTAAACTCCCGAAGGGAGAATCCATAACAATAGGAAAAGTGCTGCTGTCATAACCGACTAAAGTATTTCGCTGACTCCATTGTCTAACGCGATCTATAATTCCGCCAATAAAAGAAAGACTTAGTATTTGATTTTCCCCAGTGGATGCTGCAACGGGTACTTCTATTCCTGCAATGTTCTGTACGAGGGTTAATTCGTAGTTGTGACTGAGTTTGGGAATGTAGGGAGTGAAAGAGATGAAGCTAAATATCTCCTGTACTTTTTGCTCTAGCGCGATGCGAAATTGCTGTTCTAAAAGAGTCCTGACTTTATTTAATCTAACAATTGATTCTTGAGTTACATTAATTCTTTTTTGAGCAGTTTGTTGTTTATTTTCTGTCAGTTTATGCTGGGTAATTTGCTCGATCAATTTGTATAATTGTTTGGCGCGATCGCTTTGCTGTTGTTGATTTATCCCTTGTTCTAAAATTAGGTTTTTGATTTGTGTTTCTATTTGCTCGATTTGCTGCTGTAGCTGTTGTATATCTCGATTAGGATAGGTTTGCAGTTGTTTGTTAGCTGTATTTATTTCTGATTCTAAACGATTTAATTCTAAATATTGATGGTTAATTTCTGCTTGCTGTTGGTCTAATTGTTGCCAGAAATCATTTACTTGGGGTTCTATTTTATTGACCTGAGTTTCTAATCTAATTGCCGACTCTTCTATATTTTTTAGCTCTACTTTCTTGAGCCAAGATTTGACATTATTATAGGTCTTTGTTTCAGGAGTCAAGGCTGTTCCACAAATACAACTTTGTTCCTCTAATAATTGTTGAATAAACTCTTGTTTTACTCCACTAAATAACTGACCGCGATCGCGTAAACTTTGAAGCAGATCTAAAAAGCGATCGCTAATGTTCTCCAAAAAAACTGTATGACTACCTTGAGATAATATTTTCTTAAGCTTAACCTTACTTTGAATCAAGTCTTTTTTCAGATTCTTTTGTTGTTCGACTAATTTAGTTTTAAGCTGCTGTATTTTATCCGCACCACTCACATCTAATAATTGACGAGATAAATTAGATTTTTGCTGTTCTAATTGCTTTACTTTGGCAATATTTTCGTTGAGTTCTTTTGCTAAACTCTCATGTTCTTGTTCTAGCTTTATTTGTCTACTCAACAACTCTTTGGTTCGAGCATCGCCCAATTCTTGTAATTCCTCTTGCAAACTTCTTTTGGCTTTTTTCAAATGCTCGATCGCCCGATCTAAAATCTTAACTCCCAATAATTCTTTAGTATCCTCGGCAATATTATGTTCTTGATTGTGACGAAAAAAACTATCAATCCTTTCTCCATCAAAGAAAAAATATTGATGTAAACTAGCTGGTAAAATTCTTTCAATAATGTCTTCTGCTGCTTCTAGGGGTGGATACCATCGTCCATCATCCCCTGCTACCAACATAAACAGTTTAGTCGGACTATACTTAACTTCAGTTGACGAAATTTTGTTAGCGTAACACTTACGTTTGATCTGATAAAGCTTGCGATCGTGTTCAAACTGCAACTCTACCCAACATTCTACGGCTTGTTCTAAATTCGCTTCAGTAATAGCGCGTTGATTGACTAATAATTGAGGTGAAGCAAATGCTGCGGTAAATCTTTCGTATAGTACCCAAGTAAAAGCATTAAGTATCGTTGTTTTACCTGCACCATTGTTACCGTAGATAACCGTCGTATTTCTTTCGCCACTAGCAAATTTTACCTGTGGTGTTTTGCTATAAAATTGCCGAAAGTTACATAGTTGCAGGTAAATTAGTTTCATTGCACGACTTTTTTAATAATATTTAAAATATCCTCATTAATATTTCTAGGAGTCTTTAAATATAGCTTATCTTTTTCCAATTGTAATACCTTTTCAATAATTTCTTTTACTTCTTGTGATGCGCTGGTTATGGGTTTTTGAACAGAACTTAAGTCTGATATATTATTTTCTTTTTTATTACTTTTACTCATGTTATGTCTTTTCAATACTTAAAAATTAAGGCTGCCTAATCTATATTACGTATAAAATTTCTTTGACGTTATTTTACTCTAAATATTCTTGATTACGTAAAACTACTGAAATATATTTTTATTTGAGCAAATTGCTATTAACAATGGGCATACTTGGTTTGTTAAAGCTTTATAGTCGGCGTGAATAATTAAAGCTTTTCTTCAATCAAGATACTCAACAACAAACATATATGTCTATTTTTAAGGTCATCAATTTAGCAGATTCAGGGGAAGGTAGCTTAAGAGAATCGATCGACTTGGCAAATAACAAAGCTGGTGTTGATGAAATCGTGTTTGAGGTAGAAGGAGACAAACACACTATTTATCTGACTAGTGGCGAATTGAATATTACGGATAATTTAATAATTGATGGTTCGGGAATAAATGAATTAACTATTGATGCAGGAGGTTTGTCTCGCGTCTTTGATTTTGATGATGGCGATCGCAATAATTTAATCGATGTTAGTTTATCAAATACTATAGTTGCGGGGGGAAAAAGCAGTGAGCTTAAATATAATAGAAACTACCGACAGTATATTAATGGCGATGGTGCAGGTATTTTTAATGCGGAAAATCTTCAATTATCTGATGCTGCTGTAGTTGATAACATTGCCGAACATGGCGGTGGCGGTATTAGCAACTTTGGAAATTTGACCATTACCAATAGCACTATTAACAACAACACTGCCGAACTTGTTGGTGGTGGTATTTATAACGGTGGCGATTTAACCATTACCAACAGCAGTGTTAATAACAATACTACTAATTATGGTGGTGGCATTGACAATGATGGTAATTTAGCTATTGTTGATAGTTCTATAGATAGCAATACTGGAAATTATGGTGGTGGCGGTATTAATAATAGCTTTAGTTCTGCCGAAGAAACTAGTACAGTTACCATTGTCAATAGCGATATAACCAATAACAATACTGAAGGTTATGCCGATGGCGGTGGGATCAGAAACTACGTTGGCGATCTAGTAATTACTAATAGCAATATTGGCAATAATTCTGCTTATGATGGTGGCGGTATTCATAATTACGCTGGCGAAATAACTGTAGATCGAAGTTCGATTTTTAACAATCAAGCTAGATATAGGGGTGGAGGTATTGTTAATCATTTTGGGGATATGGAAATTGTTAACAGTACTATTAGTGGCAATACTGCTGTTAATGGTGGTGGTATTTATAATTATGAGGAAGCTGCCCTAGACATTAGCAATAGTACTGTGACTGATAACGAATCTCCCCATGGTGCAGGGATATTTAGCGTCAGTGGAGACAATCACTACTATGCTCAATTTTATGGTTATGATGACGATAGTTACAAAACTTCGACTAGAGTAACTATCACCAGTAGTATTATTGCTGGCAATAAAAACGCTACAGATCTTCAAAAGGAACGCTTCGGAAATTTTGTCAGCGGTGGTAATAATTTAATCGGTAACAATAGATATCCTGGAATTATTGATGGTGTAAACGGCGATCTTGTTGGTACTCCAGACAATCCCATCGATCCTGGACTAGATGTTTTACAGGATAACGGTGGTAGAACCTTAACCCATGCTTTGATTGCTGATTCTTCAGCGATTGATGGGGGAAGTAATCCTAAAAAGCTGTCTTTAGATCAAAGAGAAAAAAAACGAGTTGCAGGAAAAAGTATTGATATTGGAGCAATAGAAAGTAATGCCGAAGATGTAATCATTATTGATGGGGATGACAATGATAATTTTCTGTTTAGCACCTCACAGAACACCATCATAAATGGTTATGGTAGAAACGATCGCATAGATGGAAATCAAGGCAAAGATACTTTAAATGGTGGTTCGGGGCATGACACCATGAATGGCTACGATGGTTACGATGTTCTTAATGGTGATAGTGGTGACGATATTCTCAACGGTGGCAATGGCACAAATGTTCTTAGGGGTGGTGTGGGAGATGACCTATTCTATGTAAACAAAGGCGATCGCGATTGGATTATTGACTTTGAACTAGATAGAGACAAAATTGCTTTGCCCGACAGTTTGACCTATAGTTCCTTAGAGATTACGGGAAATGTCAACAGCTTTGTTACCCATCAAGGCGATCGCATAGCAGTAGTTTTAGACATTAGTCCAGTTGAGCTAACTGCTGACAATTTCTATAATTTGGAATGAGATAAGCTAAGAAAGCGTGAGTTTGGCTTGTCTCAGACTCACGCTTTTTGACACTTCTTAATTGGTCAATACACCAAAATAGGGTTATCTTTGGTAAAAAACGCCCGATCTAACCGATGAGCATCAGTAGTCTTGAATTTGAATTCGATCTCTTATGGGATGATTTGTTTCCCGACTTGGACTTAGCCACTGAAGTAAGACTAATTCCCAAACGTCGTTTCAAATTTGATTATGTTAACTTCCCTGCCAAAGTTGCGATCGAGATCAACGGACAAATTTGGCACAAAGGAGGACACAGTACAGGGAAAAGCCTGATGCGGGATTATGAAAAGCTCAATCTCGCACAACAAGAAGGATATTGTGTGTTTCAACTATCTAAAGAAATGATTACCGAACAGTGGCTAGAAGCGATCGCTAATACGATCCGAGATCGCACTAGACAAGAAGTGGCAACCATCAATCATTAATTAGTAATTAGTAATTTGTAATCAGTAAATATTTCATGGTAAAACAATAAAGTTCTATGTAGATAAACAAGCGATCGCCATGACAACAATTGACTACAATGCCATAGCTGAACTTTCCCTAGCTGGGGAATTAATCGATCGCCCTACAGCTAAAAGCATTTTATCCGCACCAGACTTGGTATTGTTAGAGCAACTTAACGCAGCGTATAAGGTGCGCCACCATTATTGGTCAAACCGCGTCAGACTTCACTTTCTTCTCAACGCTCAAAGTGGTTTATGTCCCGAAGATTGTAATTATTGTTCTCAGTCTAAAATATCCTCAGCCGAGATTGAGAAATATCCTTTAATTGCTCAAGATAAAATAGTTGCAGCAGCAGATCGTGCAGCTAAACTACAGGCAGGTACTTTCTGTATGGCTATTTCAGGGCGATCGCCATCGGAATCTGTGTTTGGCAATGTGTTAGAAGCTTTCAAGGCTGTTAAAGCTAAACACGACTTAAAGATATGCGCCTGTTTGGGATTATTAAGCGAAGATCAAACGCAACAATTAGCAGCGGTGGGAGTCGATCGCGTTAACCATAACTTGAATACTTCTGAAAAGCACCACGAAAACATCTGTAGCACTCATACTTTTCGCGATCGCGTCAACACTATTCAAAACGTACAGAAAGCTGGTATTACTACCTGTTCTGGCGGTATATTAGGCATGAATGAAACTGACGATGATATTATCGATTTGGCTTATTCTTTGCGGGATTTAGACGTTACTAGCGTACCAATTAACTTTTTGATTCCCATTGCAGGTACGCCTTTATCAGATATCAACCAGCTTAATCCTCGTCGTTGCTTGCGTATCTTAAACCTGTTTAGATTTATCCTACCCAAACAGGAAATCAGAATTGCGGGTGGTAGAGAAGTTCACTTGCGATCGCTTCAGGTAATGGGTTTATATCCTGCTAACTCAATTTTTGTGGGAGATTATCTTACCACTACTGGACAATCTGCTAGTAGCGACTTGGCTATGATTCGTGATGCGGGGTTTGTCTTAGAAAATCCTGATGGATCGATTTTGGAAACAGTAGAAAATACTGATTTGAAGGTGGAATTCAAACAATCGGTAAATAATTACGGTAATGTGGTAAAAAGTTGAGAAAGGATATAGTTGATTTAATTATCAGATGGCTCTATCTTTACCAAACCTCCAGATTCATCAGTTCGGAAAGTCCAATTTCTTAAGCCATCGGTGACTTCAACCTGCCAACCAGAAACTAAATTTTGAACGCATACTTTGCCAGGTTCAGTTAATCCCAAGCAACCGTCTGTCCATTCTTTTGGTTGCGAATTAAGTATTTTTAAATATGCCACCGTTCTACTGGTTTGCTGGGAAGCAGCTTCAATTACAGCACTTTTGACCGACTCAGGTAAAGTATTACTGCTCGGAGGTTTCTTTAATTTGTTCTTTTACTAAACTGCCAATAGAATCACTGACTGTAGACTCGGCAATACTATTAGTTGCGGTGTTGTTCCAGACGTATAATGTACAAAAAAACAATAAGGTCGTTCCAAGTATTTTATTTTTATTTTGATTCATAAGTGTTGTTTGAATTTACGTTTTGTAGATCTAATCGAACGGGAATATTTAATATTGTTTACCTCTTTTGATAGAATCTCAGAGTAAAGATAAGAGATTGTTTTGATAATCGGCTTCGCTAATACCCTTGTTAGAACTAGTTTTAGTTGACCCAATTTCTTGTGCTAAAGCTTCGATACGATTACTGCTTGTCGGATGAGTTCGTAAAAATTCTGGTTGATTTCCTCCTTGTAACTGTTTGAGAAAATTGACGAACGCTATAGGGGGATAGCCAGCCTGTTCTAAAATATTTAAACCAACCCGATCTGCTTCATACTCATATTCCCGACTTTGAGGCAAATCTACGGCTAGTTGATAACCTATTTGTGCCAGAGTACTAGTACTTACCCCAGCAGTTTCGGCAACGCCTTGAGCGATCGCGGCACGTTTTAGAGCTTGAATGCTATGCTTCTTGTTAATATGAGCTATTTCATGGGCGACAACTGATGCTAATTGCGCTTGATTGTCTGCTTCTTGCAGCAAACCAGTAGTAACATAAATAAAACCGCCTGGAGTCGCAAAAGCATTAACTGCATCACTAACTACCACCTGAAAAGTATAGGGAATATCTCGACTACTATCACTGCTGGAAACTAATTCTTGTCCAATATTATTAACATATTCCTGAACCTGCTCGTTGTTGTATAGTTGATACTTTTGGCTTAGAAGCTGTTGATTAATCCCTTTGCCAATTTCAACTTCTTGTTCATTAGAAATATTCGCCACCTGTACGTAATTCACTGCACCTTTAAACAAACCAAAGAAATCGAAACTTATTGCAGTATCAGGGATTGATAATTCTTGTTGCTTATTCGTTTCAATAGCATTGGCAGGATTCAACGGTAACGTTAAACTTAAAAATCCTATCAGGGTAGCTTTTTTGGCAATAGAATAATACTCTTGTAAGCTAATTTTGTTCAATTTTGCTTTAGACATAGTTCCTAAAAAAATACTTATAAATAAAATTTAATTATTAATTGAGTATTTTGCTTCTGACATAAGTAATAAATTAATTAGCTCTCATGTTGCATTTCTACTTTAGTACTGATTTTTAATCATGCTACTTGACTGCGGTATTTGTCCAGATTAACCAGCTCCCTATTGACAAATAAACAAGCCTAGTTTTTTGCTGTGCTTTCAACTGTGGTTAGTAGCTTTAAACTTTTATCTCTTGCTTTATAAGTATATTTATTTGTCAATACTGCTACAAATATAGCTTTAGCCTTAAGCGGTATAAAGAAATTATCAATGATTTCATACTTACAATAGATGAAACCGAAAAGAATAATTACGTAGTCTATTCATATCGGAAAATAGATAT
Source organism: uncultured cyanobacterium (assembly GCA_963799375.1). Taxonomy (GTDB): domain Bacteria; phylum Cyanobacteriota; class Cyanobacteriia; order Cyanobacteriales; family Xenococcaceae; genus Waterburya. The sequence continues at coordinate 84,676 of CAWCWY010000019.1, read as the reverse complement.
AGTTCGCCGTAACTTGTTTCTTGAAGAAGGCGATCGCCTTTTCTGTTATTGTCAGTGTATTTAATAAATAATCAGAGTTTCTCTTGCCAGAAGAGAACGAGCCGAGCAAATACTTATAGAATAATTATCTAACACCAGAAATTATGAAACGTCCCAGTAATCTAATTATTGCTTTTATTATGGCGATCGCTGGCATATTTTTAGCCTTTGCTTTAGGCAGAGTAGCCATTTATGTATTTTCTTCCCCTGAAGCCGAAGTTGAAATAGAGGAAGATCTCGAATCAAAGCGATCTAGTTTTTACCACGTATCTTCAGAATTAACTAATCAATCTGCTTCAGCAGAATAGGCGGAAACGGTTTCACTCCCATCCGAAGGCTACAGGGGATAGGGATTTGCTTATCTGCTTTTAAGGCTTTTTAAAACCACTAATTTTGTGTTATTTCGCGTATTTTCAGAGTTAACTAAAGAGAAAGGTTTACCGATGAAGCGATAAATGCGATCGCATATCCTCAAAGACACGCAGCAACAATGGGATATGGTTAGGTTAAACCAGAGAATATACTGTACTGCTTATTAATTAATACTGAGACTACTTTAATTTTGCTTATAAATATTTGTTTGTCCGCCTTTGATACTTGCACTTCTTTTAGCAATTAAGTTGTCTTGAGTTAAAGCAGCTAAAGTACGCTGGTATTTCTGCCAGAAATATTTTCTAATTCCATCAATTTCCAGATCTGGAATTACGTTGATACTGACTGAAAATCTTTGATTAGGAAGTGCTTTTATAGATTTTATTTTGATTGTTTGAGATTTATACTGTAGCTGCAAATTTTCAAAACTATTTAAGAAAATTGACCAATTAATATCAGTATCAAAAACTAAATTGATTGAACCCAATAGGTTTTGTAAAACATTATTAAATTCATCAAAAGTTAAAGACACTTTTGTATTTTGTGGTATACGTTGTTTTTGATAGTACTTGAGATAAAGATATTCACAGCTAACCTTTTCAAAAGAAGTTTGACGATCAATCTGTAAATTTTCAACACAAGCACCAGTGAGAGTACACTGGTTAAAATTGGCGATCGCAGCTTGAGTATTGGTTAAATTAGCTTGAGTTAAATTAGCTTGAGTTAAATTAGCTTGAGTTAAATCGGCATTACTTAAGTTAGCCTGAATCAAATCAGCTTGAGTCAAATTAGCGTCAATTAAAAAAGCCTGAGATAAATCTGACTTGAGTAAAACTGCACTAGTTAAATTAGCTGCGCTCAAGTTAGCTTCGGTTAAATCAGCTTTAAAAAGATTGGCTTTAGTTAAGTTTGCCTCAAATAAATTGGCTTCGGTTAAATTAGCTCGATCCAAGTTGGCATGACTTAAATCTGTTTTGTTGAGACGAGCCTTACTCAAATTGGCATGACTCAAGTCAGCCCTCAACAAAGTCGCTAATTCAAAATTACATCGAGTCAGTTTTGCTCCGACAAAAATAGCACCATTAAGATTAGCTTGACTAAAGTTAGCATTACTCAACTCAGCAGCCGTAAAATCGATCGCTCTTAGATCGGCATAAGCAAGGTTTGCTAAACTTAAATTAGCACCACTGAGTTCGGCACTTCTATAGTTTGCTTTAGTTAAATTAGCTGCAATCAGATTTGCCCCTGTTAAACTCGTACCAGTCAGATTTGCTTCAGTCAGATTTGCTCCAGTTAGATTTGCTCCATCTAAATTCGAGCTAGCAAGATTACTTTTAATTAAATTAGCACCTGCTAAGTCAACTCCCCTAAAATCGATCCCAATTAAGGTGCAGCTACTCAGATTAATTCCTCTGAGATTGGGATTAATGTCCAAATGCTTTTTACGCCACTTATTCCAGTCTTTTACGCCACGATGTAGTGCCGCGATGTACTTTTTTTTGTTCATTAACTTAAGAAAAGTATTTTGAATAATTGGTTTTTTGCTTAGAATCATAGATGAAACTTAGGTGAAGAAAGAAATTAACCACGATTAATTTGACTTTTTGCCAGTTTTTCCAACATTAAGACTCAAAAAATGTTCTTTTTAATCCAATCTTACAATTAATTTTGAGATCGACAGTACACTTAGAGAATATGTAACACTAGAGACGTGGAAAACCAAATCACCCTCTTACATAAACAAATTAAAATTATGGTGGGCTTAGTATCCTGAAGTCTGCCAAGCCTATACTATTCTGTAAACGATTAAAGGATATATAAAGTTATGGGATTATTCGATCGCCTTAGCCGAGTTGTTAGATCTAATATCAACGATCTAGTTAGTAAAGCTGAAGATCCAGAAAAAGTTCTGGAACAAGCTGTAATCGATATGCAAGAAGACTTGGTGCAACTGCGTCAAGCTGTCGCTAGAGCGATCGCTACGCAAAAACGCACCGAGCAGCAATATAATAAAAATCAATCCGAAGCTAATACTTGGCAACAAAGAGCGCAGTTAGCTTTGTCTAAAGGTGATGAAAATCTGGCTCGCGAAGCATTAGTACGTAAGAAATCTTTTGGTGATACTGCTACTAGTCTCAAAACACAGCTAGATGCCCAGAGCAGTCAGGTTGTTACCCTAAAACGTAGCCTCATTGCTTTAGAAAGCAAAATATCGGAAGCTAAAACCAAAAAAGATATGCTCAAGGCTCGCGCCAATGCAGCCAAAGCTCAAAAGCAGCTACAGGATTCAATGAACAACATTGGTACTAGCAGTGCGATGGGCGCATTTGAGCGTATGGAAGATAAAGTAATGCAAATAGAAGCCGAATCTGAAACTGCGGCGGAATTAGGTGGTAGTGGTATTGAGCAACAATTTGCAGCATTAGAAGCTGGAAGTGGTGTTGATGATGAATTAGCAGCCATGAAGGCAGGAATGTTGGGGGGAACGTCAGCCGAAACTCCCAAACTAGAAGCTGCCGAACCTGCTGCTCCCAAAGATGCAATTATTGACGCGGAATTAGACGAATTACGTTCTCAACTTGATAAGTAGTTTTTAATAATTTTGGGCTATTTATAATTTAATCGACCAAAAAATAGCAGGTAAACTTAATTGCTACCTGCTATTTTTTGGGGCTAATGATAATGAACATAGCCATATCATTAAAACATCTGTTGCGCCCAATCATCCAGTCACATAGTTACCCCGCTACTCTATCTACTTAACTTACCAATAGCTTGTCTAAAATTACTTGAGCTTGGGTAAAATCTGGATTCAATTCAACTGTACGCTGTAGACAAGCGATCGCTTTTTCTTTTTGCTTGTGTTGTAAAAGTCTTTTTGCCAGACTAAAATATTCTCCAGGCTTAACTGTATCGGGTTCAATATTAAAGGCTTTATGCCAGTATAAAGCAGCTTTTAATTTCTCTCCCGTATGATTATAAACTCTGGCTAAATTGCGGTAACTTTTAGCAAACTCGGCATCTAGCTGTAGTGCTTCTTGATAACAGCTAATTGCTTTTTCCCACTGTTTTTTTTGAGCATAGATACTACCCACATTGTTCCAAGATAAAGCTGAATCTGGTTTTTGTGGAGAAATCTTTTTAAGATCGGGAGTTGATATATTAAAAGTAGCAGAATTATTTGTTTCGGCTACGGGTTTTACATTAGGAAATAATTGTTGAGCAGCATTTCGATATAAGACAGGAATATTGTTTTGAGTACCTTTTGTAACTACCTTAATAGGAGAAGATTGAGAACCCGATAGGATTTTTCTAATTGGTTTGTACTCAGATGATGATTTTTGATGCTGTAATTTAATTCCATTTTGGTTTACCCGATCGTTTTTGGCTTCAGGTAAAGATATCAGCTTGTGATAATAAATTACTGCCTGCTGCCATTCTTCTAGCTCTTCCAGTATTTTAACTAGCTGGGATAATTCTTCTTCGGCAAAAGGATTTGAATTAACTCCATGAATAAACAAAATACTGGCTTCTTTGAGTTTTCCTTGCTGATATAGTTCCTTGCCAAAATCAAAATAATCCTCTGCATCTAAAATTTGAGGATCGAGATTTATTGCCCTGCAAAAACATTCTAGAGCTTTTTTTGGATCTCTCAATTCTTCCCAAACTTGCGCTAAATTACGATAAGCTTCCGCTAAATTGGGGTCAATAATAACTGCCTGTTGATAATAGTCTAAAGCCTTTTTCCAATCTTCTCGATCTGCATACAAAGTGCCTATACTAGAATAAACTGTGGCTAAATTAGGCTCGATAGTCAGGGCTTTCGCATATATTCCTAATGCTTCAGCTTTTTTTCCCTGACGATATAAAATATCTCCTAACACCTTATAAGCATCAGCAAGATCGGGAGACATTTCCAAGGCATTTTTACAGGCTAAAATTGCCTTGTGCCAATTACGCTCTTGATAGTAAACTTGAGCCTGTTCGACATAAATAAAAGCAATTGACTTTTTCTGTTCTTGAGTAGGCAAATCCAATTGATTCTGCGGATTTGTTAATACTAAAACCCGATTTTTGCGAGTTTCAGAATGAGTTAACTTGCTGTCTAAAGAAGACAAAGTGGAAGAAGTTGAATTAGTATTCATTGCAGAAACTATGTTTAGCTATAGGGAAAAAAGAAGTAAATTCAGATAAGATAAACGTGGTTCATCGTATCTTATGTAATTGTTAATCGCCATATTATTTTGTGACGTTTACTTAAATCTGCCGAAAATTTTAAAATTCAACTAGTGATGCAATTTGCCAGACGGTTACAAGCTCTTTCTCAGAACGTATTTGCTGATATGGATCGAGCAAAAACAAGTGCCAGGAATTTGGGACAAGAAATTATCGATTTGTCCTTGGGTTCATCAGATTTGCCCGTAGCTGAACCCACCATCAAAGCTATAGAAACCGCCCTGCACGATCCCACAACTCATGGCTATTTACTTCACGCTGGGACAAAAGACTTTCGAGTTGCAGCAGCCAATTGGTATACAGACAAATTTGGTATTTCTGTCGATCCTGAAACGGAAGTTTTACAGTTAATTGGTTCACAAGAAGGTACAGCCCACCTACCTTTAACAATTCTCAACCCAGGGGATGTGGCATTACTTTTAGATCCTGGTTATCCTTCCCATGCTGGAGGAGTTTATCTTGCAGGAGGGGAAATATATCCCATGCCTTTGTTAGCAAAACATAACTTTTTGCCTGTACTAAAAGATATTCCTGCAAATATTTTAGCAAGATCGAAAATGATGGTGCTTAGTTATCCTCATAATCCCACATCGGCGATCGCACCTCTAGAATTTTTCAAACAAGCAGTAGATTTTTGTCGCGAGCATAATTTAGTTTTGGTGCATGACTTTCCTTATGTCGATCTAGTTTTTGACGAACAGGCAGATCTTGCTCCTTCAATTCTCCAAGCAGATCCTCATAAAGAGCTAAGTATAGAATTTTTCACCCTTTCCAAATCCTATAATATGGGGGGATTCCGCATTGGCTATGCTATTGGTAATCGAGAATTAATTAAAGCTTTGAGACAGGTAAAAGCAGTGGTAGACTTTAATCAGTATCGCGGCATATTGGACGGCGCGATCGCAGCTTTATCTGGTTCGCAAACATCTGTAGCCGAAACTGTAGCTACATTTAAAGAACGTCGTGATGTTTTTATTCAAGCTCTAGATGAAATTGGCTGGGAAGTACCTTCTCCCAATGCAACCATGTATATTTGGGCAAAGCTCCCTGAACCCTGGCAAAATAGCTCTGTTGACTTCTGTACCAAGCTTGTCGCTCATACAGGGGTTGCAGTCTCTCCTGGTGCGGGATTTGGCAAGTCTGGAGAGGGCTATGTACGTTTTGCTCTAGTCCGAGATCCAGAAACTCTCCGTCGAGCAGCAGAAAAAATCGCACAATTTATCGATCGGTAATTACTAGTTTTAGAGGTAGAAACGAGAATAACCAAATAAATAAAATAAATCGATCGCAATTACAATTCCTTTTGTCCAAGGTGAATTAAGCAAGCCGATAGCGATGGGATTTACGACCATTACTAATGCCATTTCAATAAACGCCACATATTTACCGTAGTGCCTCGTATCCCAATAGGAAAAAGGGCTAATAAAACGATAGTTGCTTAGGGGATAAAAATGACGATGAGCATCATCATTATGTACGGGTAAGTCGAGTAGAGAATGACACACCATACTGGTACACAAAATCATCCCTGGTTTCCAATCTAAATAGTAAAAAATTACTGCGCCAATGATTGCTAAAGGAATAGAATGAAACAAGGCGATCGTGTTTTGCCAGAAAGGTTCATAATATCCTTCCGACCATATTTTACCTTCGGGCATTTTATAAATAAACTTAGCCACAAAGTAAAAAATGAATATAGGCATATCGGGTAATATAGCACCAATTGCGATTGCGAAGCTAGCCGAAGGCATCTCAATATTATTCTTTGATGCGATGATTTTGCCTAATAAGGCTAGGTTTAAAATGTAATGACCAGGAGTGTTCAAAATGTTGCAAGAGGTCTAATATGTAAAATTTAAAAATTCCTCGACATTAGTATATCCGTCATTGTCGGCATCTTCAGAACCATCTAATGGATTCGTTGGCTCTAAACCGTGTAGTTCTTCATATTTATCGGACATACCATCGCGATCTGTATCTTGGTAAGGATCGCCAGGGTTAATTTTAGACCAGCCACCTACCTCTATTGGTTCATTGATGATGTTTCCTGTGTTTTGTCTGACAGATCGTACTATTCTACGATCTATAGCATCTCTCATGGTCAGGAAAGTTCCATCATCTGTAAGCCGTTGATTTGCTCCTGCATATTTCAATACTCGATCGTATGCTTCTAGTGCAGAATTTATAGTAACTTTGGCAGCAGGATGAGGGTTTGGAACAATCCACTTTAAAGATTCTGGATGAATGACCTTTTTAGGAACTATATTACCTTCAAAATAAATTTCTACTGGTTCGTATTTTGTATCGATAAACCAGTCACTAGAGCCAGTATTAACTCCTGGTTTAAAGTAGTTATTGATATAATTTACCTGAGATACACCATAATCTCCTCGTACATGAGTTGGGGAAAAAGAGTTTTCACCAAATCCAGGATTATAAATTACGTTATTGACAATATCTACTACGCCAGTGGTTTTAACTAGGGGATTGCGACGTTTGTTATGTGCCAATAGATTATGATGAATAGATATATCTTTTTGTCCTTCTGAGGCTAGCAATAAACCCATACTATGACACTGCTGTTCGCCAGCTTCAACATGAGTAGAACAGTCTAATCCTTCGGCGATAATGCTCCACTGAATAGTAATGTTGTGGGCATCGTTATAGACACTGACTACTTCATCAGTTGCCCAACTAAATGAACTACGATCTACGATAATATTGTAAACCTCTCCACTTTTTCCAGCGATAGTTAAAGCATCGAGATTTCCATCTTCACGAGGATTACTGCCTGGTCTGGATCTGATATATCTTATAACTACATCATGAGTTTTGATCTTTAAAGGTGCTTCGGTATTTTTAGGACTATTCTTTAAGGTAATACCGCCTCCAGGGGCAGTCTGACCAGCGATAGTAATATAGGGATTGGCGATTTCGAGGCTGGAATCAAGTTCAATTGTTCCAGCAACTTTAAAAATAATAATTCTTGGTTGAGGGGCTTCAATAGCTGCTCGTAAACTTCCCAATCCGCGATCGCCTAAATTGGTTACTTCAATTATTTTTCCTCCACGTCCTCCCCGTGACATAGCACCAAAACCTTCTGCTTCGGGAAAAGCTGGCACAGATTTTGATGGCTTGGTCAAGGTTAGTTTTGTGTTTGTTTGAGGATAGACAAATGAAGCTGATTCTCGATTGAAAATTGGCAATAAAAGTAAGGTCAACCAAAAGTAACGGAAACTAATATTTTTGGAAATAAAACGAGAATAAAAGTTAATCATTTTATTTATTAATTAACCTTTATGCGATCGCCATAAATTAAATCTACAGCTTCGTTTGACTGTAATTTGATCGCCTGGGAGCTATCTAGTTCTAAAATTGGGACATTGCAATCTTTAGCACAATTAATAATTTCTTCTAGATAAGAAACATATTTTTCCATCGTAGAATAGGCTTCTTTTGAATCCATGCGATCGAATCTACTGTTTGTAGTCAGACGATTCTGCATTCTTTTAAAAGCAGTGGCTATGTCTAGCTGACAGTAAATAATTAACGTCGATCGTTTATAAAATAGGGGCGTTATTTCCCGCTTTAAATATTTGGTTTGAGGGGGAGTTCCCGTAATGCTAACTGACCAAGTTTCTTGCAGTAAACCCTGATCTAATAAGATAATGTCACAGTCTCGATCGCAAGCTACTGCATCATTTCTTCTAACATTAGTAAAAATTTTGGCTGCTTTGCCAAAGCTCTGGCGATTGATTGGTTTTACCTGCCAAGCAAATATCAGAGAATTAATTAAAATCTGCCAGTGGTTGAAATTATTAGGCAAAAGCTGAATCGCTTTTTGCAAGATGTTCTTTTTCTGCCACTGGTTTAAAATTTCTGCTCTGAAAACTACCCGCAAACCTTGTTCTCTCAACTTTAAGGCTACCTGCTGGGCTACAGTTGTTTTACCTACCCCTGGAAGCCCAACAAACTCGACGATTAAAGGTGTTGTTTCGGTCAAAGACTTTCCCATACTGCTTTTTTTGCTGTTGTAATCACTCGATCTAGGGGTTGCTCGGCATCAACGGTAATCACCGTGGTTTGATGGGGAAACTTTAATGATTGAACTGCTGCAACCTTTTTATGAACCATTTCATCAGGTGTTTCTACTTTTCGCACCTTTGCTACTTCAGGGGTAATGTTTAATTTGATGACAATATCGGGAGGCATGGTTTCTGCCATGTGTTGATAAGACTCAAATTCCCATCGTTGAAAAGTCTGAAGTATTTTTGATGTCTTGTTTTCACTATTGGTTAGCAAAGGACCATCGTTAAATCCTAAAATCTGACTTTGAGGATAGCGATCGCAAATGACAATCATACCCCGTTCTTTGGCTAAGTATGCTTGCTTGAGTTTGTTTTGTTTTTCGTAGGTTAGGGTAATTGCCCACAAGAGCTTGTGTAGTCTGGATATTAGAGATTTTTTCTTAGTTGGTTTGGGATTATCTTTGATCCTTGCCTCGTCTTTATTAGATAATTTAGCAGAGGGTGTTGTTTTGGCTTTTCGGGCAATCCAAATTAGAGGCTGTCGTAAAATTGAAGCTTTACCATCCCCACTACCCAAATACATTGGCAGCACATCCAATTTTTTGGACAAAGACTTAGAAATTTCCGCAATCACGGTGGATTTGCCAGAGCCATCTGCCCCTAATACAGCAACAATAGTGCCACCCTTTACCGATGTTCTTCTAGTAACAATAGCAGCGTGAAATATTCGAGTTAATATTTTATGGGCGACATCTTTGCTTTCTCGGTTCCATCTTAATAATGTTGCTAGTATTGGATGATAGTAGCGGTATTTTTTTAGAGCCGAACGAATAGCATTGTTTGAGGATAATATTTGTTTGAGATTAGCATCAGATGCGATCGCCTTTAAGATTAACTCGGTGGCATTTGCGCCTAAAAGCTTGTCGCTCAGTTGTTTAACTTGAAGTCAGATCGATTCTTGCTTTAAGCCAGTTAAATTCACGAATAAAATCACCTTTAAAATAATCGTAACCTAACAAGTTTTTAAGGCGATCGCGATTTCTCACTTTTAAGGCTGCCCGCACAATTAACAGAATAATTTCTATATTTGGCTCGGCAATATAAATTTGGTGAGTGCGATCGTAAATACGACTGGACAAGATTAATTCTTCCCAGGGAAGATGATAGCCTTTAAGCTGTTTTTCTCCTAGTTCTAGTTGGTAATGAAGATGAAAATGAACCAAAGTTCCTGTCTCTTCATCAATTGCTAAATAGTCTTCAATATCTCTATATCTTCGACAAGGAATAGCTTCAAAATACTTAAAACCAATTTCTGGTAATACTCGTTCGAGTTGCTCTTGCTTGGCTTTATCTACCAGAATATCTAAGTCTGTCTTTCCTTCTACCGCAGCGTCAACGTGTTCGTTACTTTTCCAGTGGCAGTAAGCAATATTTTCCTGTTCGAGCCGTTGGGTCAATCTGTCAACAATTTGAAGTGAAATCATTATTAATGCGCGTTTTTTGAGAAGTGAAAGGCGGCATTTTTGCCACCCTGAATTATTGTTAAAATTAGTGGACTTGCGCCAAAGTTTTCCGTTCTTGGAGAAAGCTATCTCGCTCCTGGTTAACACCTTCAATAATCTGGTTGCAGACTTCTAGGTCGAAAAGACTAAAATTAGCATCCGTAGGTTTGTAGCCAAAAATTGTTTTGCCAATTTTTTTAGTGGTTTTAAATAAACCCCATTCAATCATTTGATTGAGTAGCCGATAAGTCATCACTGACTTTGTTCCTCCCTGGGGATGTCGCTCGCTAATTGGCTTATATTTAGGTTCATCGGCATAGTCATCCACCACAATTAAACCACCTGGAATTATTAGATTCCAAAACAAAGAAAAGTCCCGATCTAGTCTGCCATCTGCATCATGAATAAAAGCAGATATCTGTTTAGTTTGCATTAGTGAAATCACCTCACTTCCATTCTCAAAAGTTACTTCTTGAGGAAATAAAACAATATTATTTTCTGCATCAAACTTCTTAAAATGCTCTTGAATTAAATTGAGATTATCTTCATATCCGCCAACGTCGCTTCTCGTGCCACCCTCACATTTTTCCACCACAATTAAGCGAGATTTCTTATCTGATTCTTTCATGCCCCAGGCGATCGCAATACTTCCCGCACCAGTAGCCCCACCAACTTCAATAATATTTAAATCTGGTAATTTACGACACTGTTCGTACATATATTTATATACGACGGGCCAAAGCATACCGTTAGTTTGTTTCCTCAAATTATAAAATCTATAGTTGGTTAACGCCTCATAGGAAAAGTAGATATTTTTAAGCACAGACTTTAAGTTTTTATTCACGATTAAATCTCCTTTGATATTTAATTAAATTTAGATTGATTGTTTTGATCGACTAATTGAAAACTATGTTCATACTCAGCCAAATTTTAATTTGGATGTCATTATTAGCATTTTTCTAATATTAGAATTAAACAACAATAATCCATAGCTAATAATTAGTAAGCTTATTCCCCAAACAGGGGGTAAAAAAGCTCCTCCAATTAAAGGAATTGCAGAGGCTAAAGTCAGCCAAAATACATTCCAATAATTAGGAGAACCGCATAACTTAGCAATAGAAAGATGAATCCAATAAAAACTAGGCAAAGCAATTATTTCTGCCAGTCCATACCCCCATAGTCCTAACCAGGGTATGAGCAAAAAGGTAGCTAACCATAGTATTCCGACATACCATACATTTCGGCGAGCAACTTCGTAGTTATGTCCCGTGGCATAAAGAGTAGAAGCGTGTAGCTCGAATATACCGCCAACCATTGTTCCCAAAGCAATAAAGGGAAATACCTTGGCACTGATCAACCATTCTTCGCTAAACATAATGGGAATAATCCAGACAGAGACACAAGAAAAAGTTGCACAAACAGGACCAATTAATAAAGCTTGATATGCCATTCCTTGACTAATAACGTTGCGAGTTTTTTCAGGATTGTCGATAAATTTAGCCATCACGCTAATGGACATTCGACGAACTACCATTCGCAGAATCGCTAACTGATCTGCCAAGCGGATCGCAATACTAATTAATCCTGCTGCTTCTACTCCCATTAAACGGCTTACTAGAAAAGGAACTCTCAAGTTCTTTAAATTTAAAAGCCAGTCAGAGCTAGAGTAACTCAGACCATAATTAAGCGCTGGTTTAAGCACCTTCCATTGCCAACGCCAACGCCAAGGAATAGGATAAAAATAGTAGGACAATAAAGCTTGGACTACATATCTCAGAATTGTTCCTGCGATCGCTCCCCAATAACCCCATCCCATCAAAACCAGGACAACTGACAGAGAATAGTTAGCAATTTGTGCCACTGCTTCAATTATCCCTACTTGAGCAAAGCGCAGTTCTCGCTCTAGCATGGTGATAGATACCCGACTAACCTGATCGAGCCAAAGAACTGGCAATACCCAGCGTAATCCCTGCGTTACTTCCGTCGTGCCAGTCCACCAGCCAATCAGGGGAGTCGCCAGCCAAAGTAATGCTATAACCGCTACACCTACCGTGTTGTAAAAAGCTACTATCTGTTCTGGCTCGCTTTCAAACAGGTCAGGTTTACGAACTAAATATACCTGCAAGCCTAATTTCAAGGTTGGGGTCAAAAAGTAGAAGAATCCTAAGATAATCGTGACAATTCCATAACGCTCTGGTCCCAAAATACGAGCAATTATCAGGATATTCACCAAAGAAAGTCCTGAAACAATCAATTGTCTAATTGACAGGGAGACACCACCTTTAACAATTTTCTCCTTAAGATTTTTGGAAGTAGGCATTTATTTTCATGTTTAATATTGTGTCGAGGTAGAAAAAAAAATACTAGAAATAATGAGCTTAGATAAAATTGTTGAGGCTACCAACCTTATTTTTTAACGCTTTGGCAATATTCTCTGTTTTCCCGCTTAAATAATGAGTTTTGCCACCATCTCCTCGATCGTTTAGGCGAGAATTGTCATGCTCCCCTGTTGCCTTATTAATAACAACGCCTAAAATTGGCACACCGCTATCTTTGACTTTTGAGATCGCGTCAAACATTGTTTCTTGGGGAACAATATTGGGTTGAATTACCAATGCCAAATTATCGGTTAGTTGACCCAACGTAGCAGCATCAGCACAAAGGCTAACTGGTGAGGCGTCTACGATTACCAAATCATAATAATCTGCAACCTTGGCTAATAAAACCTTCATTGATTTTGATTCTATTAATGCTGCTGGACGGTTACTAAATTGACCATGAGTTAGAACTGACAGATTCTCGATTGCCGTAGACTGCACTATTGAGCTAAAAGCCTGGGGGTTTTTAAGAACTTCGGTTAATCCAGGGCAAGAAGGCACATTAAGAAGCCGATGCTGCATTGGTTGGCGTAAATCTGCATCAATGATTAGGGTACGTCGCGATAACATTGCTGCCACAGCCGACAAATGTACAACAGCCGACGACTTTTCTTTTCCAGCTACTATGCTACTAAAAACTATAACTGGTGTCTTATGAGTAGCAAACGGAGATTTGTTAGCCGAAGACTCCAATGTTTTTAATAATGCACGATAAGGCTCGACCAGTGCAGAATTATTTAAAAAGTGTTCTAGGTAGGAAGATTTATTTGCAGTTAATAATTGTTCTAGGTAGGAAGATCCATTGACAGTCATGAATTCTTCTGGATCGTAGAATTCATTTACAGCAAACGGTAATTCAGGTAAAATACCTAAAATTGGTAAGGGGAATTCTACCTCAGTTTTAACGGTATTGTCTGGGTTGCTACTATTTAACACTTCTAACAGCATCACCATTGCGATCGCCAAAAAAGCCCCAGCAAAGCTACTAATCGCCAATATAGCTCCTGGTCGAGGAAAAACTGGAATTGTGTTGACCGATGCCAAATCGACAATTCGGGTACTACTAGTAGGTCTTGCTTCAGCAATTTCTACCTCTTCTAGTTGGCTTTGCAATAATTTAAGTGAGGCTTCTGCTTTTTCTCGTTGACGAACTAATTGGGCAAGAGGTTTTTGATTGACAGGAATTTGAGAGATTTGTACTCGTAAATTGCTCAACTCAGCTTTTACCGTACTCAATCTATTTTCTAAGGCTTTTTTTTCAATCTGACCAGATACATATTTAGAGATCAAATCTAAATTATATGGACTAGAGGTGGCATTATTAAGAGCATTAGAGGTAGAAGTCCCGTTAGCAGAAATAGCTGAGAGCTTTTGCTCGTAAAGGATTTGTAGATCATTCTGTTCTTTTAAAAGCGATCGCAGTTCAGGAGCTTTGTCAGTTAGGTAAGAACGACGGCTGCTGATTGTGTTCTCTAGCTCTTTAAGTTTCGTTTGCAATTTTTTGAGTTCTTCATCTTCACTAAGACGAATAATTTGAGAAGCCTGTTCAAAAGTATCCACCCCAGTAACTTGTTCTAACAAGTCATCCCCAATTGCTGCTGCTTGTATTTGAGCTTGCAGGGTTCGCTCTTCGTTCTCCAACTCGGTCAGGCTGTTTACCAAGTTTTTGGTTTGAGTTTCTAAACTGATTTGACCTTGAGCCTTTAGATAATTGCTTTCAGCAGTTTCAGCTTCTTGAACTCTTGTTTGCTGTTCGACGATTTTAGCTTCTAAAAACATTCGTAAAGCAGATGCCTGCAATTTGTTGGTTTTAATGTTTTCTTGCACCACAGAGTTGGCAACGCCGTTTAATAGTTGGGCAGCTACTTTTGGGTCGGAGCTATGATAAGTTAACCTCAAAACATTTGTCGCTGGCATTATTTCGACATCAATTGCCTTTTTAAAGGTTCGATATCTGGTAGCTCACTGTTTGGCATTCCTGTATCTTGCTGAAAATTACTGAGGGCGCGTTGAAGAACATTTTTTGTTTTGACCAACTCGGCTTGGGTAGCAACAGGATCGGCAATTTTACCTGGAGTTTTAATATTTTTTTCCGTTAGCTGTTGACCTAAGTTAGAAACATTAACTTCCTGCTCGCCAACAATCAGCTTGGCAGATGTTTTATACCGCGAGGGAGTAATATTCAAATATAAGACAGAAGCACCTATGGTAGAAATAAATGTTAGTAAAGCGATCGAGTAATGTTTCTTTAAAACTGAAGTTAGGGATTGGTTAAAAGGAGATTTATTCATTAGTTATTAAGATAAGATAGGTAATTAATTTTTACTAAACTAAGGATTAAGATAAAATTTGATCCTACGATCGGATAAGTATTTTTGGTTTGTTCTCAAACAAAATAATTGGAGATTAATTATTTTGTTTGAGCCTATATAGAAACTGTATTAACTGTTGCTGAGTCTAGGTTAGTATGAAATGTTTTTTTGTTTCTACTTTGTAATAAGAGCAATACCAATCAACAAAATGTCCCAATCCATCTTCTAGAGAGGTTTTCGGTTTAAAGCCCGTATCTTGAATTAGTTCGTCAATATCAGCATAGGTTTCTTCGACGTCTCCAGGCTGCATGGGAAATAATACTTTTTGCGCTGAAACACCAAGTTTTCGCTCTAAAATATTGATAAATTCAAGTAGATCGACTGGCTGATTATTACCAATGTTATAAACTTTGTGAGGAACTGTTTTTGCTCGCTCGTTGGTAAACATAGGACGTACTCTACCTTTATCAATAACTCGTACTATGCCTTCAACAATATCGTCGATATAGGTGAAGTCTCGGCGCATTTTGCCGTAATTGAAAACTTTGATTTCTTTTTTTGCCAAAATAGATTTGGTAAAGGAAAAGTATGCCATATCGGGTCTACCCAAAGGTCCATATACAGTAAAGAAACGAAGTCCCGTAGTCGGAATATTGTATAAGCGACTATAGGTGTATGCCATTAGTTCGTTGGCTCTTTTGGTTGCTGCATAAAGGCTAACGGGATGATCGACGGGATCGTCGGTCGCAAAGGGAATTTTACGATTCGCACCATAAACAGAACTAGATGAGGCATATACCAAATGTTCGACATTCGTCTGACGACATCCCTCCAAAATGTTGACAAATCCGACCAAATTGCTGTCTACGTAGGCATGAGGATTAAGTATGGAATAACGTACCCCTGCTTGAGCAGCTAAATTGACGACGATACTAGGTTGATGAATAGCAAAAAGTTTAGCTACTTCTGGGCGATCTGCGATATCCATCTGGAAAAATTGAAAGTTATTTCGAATCGGCAAGCTGCTCTAAACGAGTATGTTTTAGTCCAACGTCATAGTAATTGTTGAGATTGTCAATTCCAATGACAGTTTGACCATTAGCAAGTAAGCTTTGGCATAGATGATAGCCAATAAAACCTGCTGCCTCCAGTTACCAAAATTATCTTGTTATTCATGATTATTTCTTAGTTAAATGTGACGATAGTTGCCGATGATGTTGATTAGGCGTTTTGTTGAAAAAAAAATCGAAGGATGAATTACTGTTTCATTCATTGGAAGGGAAAGTTAAACAGGGTTAATCTCAAAAACTTCTGTTAGGTCAGCCATGATAAAAACGTCTATAACTAGAGATGACACTCGCTGAAAAGTTAGTCTTTGTTTGTATGCACGGACATATATATGAATTTTGACCAAGGCATCAATGCTAGTGCTATCGACGAGTCGAGTGTTGTAAAAGTCAAGGATTATTTTTCGATGAGTTTTATTTTGCTCGATTAACTCCAGACATAATTCTTGAAGAGCGATCGATTCAGTTGAAGTCAAATATTTAGGTAATTGAACCACAATGCAATTATCAAAATATTTGACAGGAAAACCCATGCATAAAGTCGAATTGCTCATTTTCCCAGCTTGATTTCAATCTGTAAAATCATTGTTTCGATTAAAGATTTATGTTCAAATCTTTTGCATTTGGTTTGGCTCACGCTTCAGCGAAGAAGCTTCTTTTTGTTTCCACTGCTGAAGTAATTCGCTATAGATACCATGGACGACATCGCGAGCATTGTAAGGTTTGACAACTTGAATACAGGCTTCAGGAGAATAATTTTTTGGATGCTCTAATACTGTTCTCAAAGCATTAGCGATCGCCATTGGAGTTTGCTCTTCACAGACGATCCCGCTATTGGGAGTAAGAAAGTTTGGTGTTTCACCTGCTCTAGTAGTTACTATTGGTGTTCCACAAGCTAGTGCCTCAATTGAACCACGGGCAAGACCTTCGTAGGCACTAGTTAAAACAAACAGACTAGAAACTCGATATAGATCTGCTAGTTTACTTTGTTCGAGAGAGCCTAAAAGTGTAATTCGATGGGATAGTTCTAATCGGGTTATTTCGGCGTGAATCTCATCCTTCAATTCTCCTTCACCCACAATGAGTAGATGAACGTTGGGATCGTCCAAGGCTGCGATCGCCCGAATTAGCAATAGAGGTTGTTTTTGGGGATGCAAACGTCCTGCAAATAAGATAAACCGAGTATCTTCTTTTAGACCAAGAGCTTGAGCTAGGCTCTCTCTTTGCTGCTGCCTTTTTTCTGAAGAAAAAGGGTAGAACAGATCGCTATCTACGGTGTTAGGAAGATAGGTAACGCGATCGGCAATATCAGAATAGGATTGTCTAAATCGCGCTGCCGAATTAGTGTTGCAGGACATGATGCGATCAAACTGGCGAACTAAAAAACGTTCTAGAGCAAAATAAGCCCAGGGAAAGCGTCGCCATAAAATTCCCCCCTTGCCATTTTTTCCGTTGGTCATTTTCACCGCTTGGTCGAGGTCGTTATGAATGTAATACACTTTAGTTCCCGACCAATCCAAGGCCGCCATAGTCGGCTCTAATCTATGGAATTGCAAAAAGTCCGAATCAAATTTGCGACCTAAGAGGGCAATGGTGTACTTGACCGATGTAGGTACAAGTTTGCGTACATTATCATTTTCTAAGTTAAATAACGGCATAAACAACAAGTTTCTGCCATATAACTCAATTTCATGCCATTTGTTTGCAGTAAGTGTGGAATTGTTTCCTATTCCGACAATACGCAACTGAAATTCTTCGGGTACGAACTTAATCAAATATTTGATGCAGGTTTGAATACCGCCGATAGACGGATTTACAGGATCAAATTGGTAAAAAATTGTTAAGATTGGGAAATGCATAAATGGTCTAATTAAACTTGCTAGTTGATATAGCTGCATTGTGTTCAATCCCTGCGGATTATATTGAACAAGGAAGTTTTTGAGGACTGTTGTTATTAGCCAAGTTAAGAAATATCTGACCATATTTCTCAACCTGGCTTTTTTGTTCAAAGTCTTCTACTGGGTTGAATTCTGCCCAGTTACAAGCTTTTTGTTCTAAAGCTTCGGCGATCGCTGCTTCAAGGAGAAATGGACTATTAGTAGGCAACAAGCTACCATACTTGCCAAACTTCAAGATCTCCGCTGGGCCACTTGGACAATTTGTGGCAACAATTTTTGTCTTTAATGCTAATGCTTCAATCAGAATATTTGGTAATCCTTCATAAATAGAGCTTAAGACGAACACATCAGCTTTGGCGATAAAAGCATAAGGATTTTCTTGAAAACCAATTAGGTCTACATCTTCGGTGATACCCAGCTTAGTTATCAAATTCTCTAACTCTTGTCGCTGACTGCCTTCACCCAAGATAACTAATTTGGCATCGGTAAAGTTGCGCTTGACTCTAGCAAACCCATGGATAAGAGTCTTAAAATCTTTTTGCGGTTTTAATCTTCCCGCTGCCACAATTATGGGACAGGATTTTGACTTAAACCAGGGATGATCGATTTCTTGTTTGGCTTTTTCAAAAATATCTGCCGTTACAGTGGGGTTATAAACCAGCTGGATTTTACTCTCTTCAACTTTCATAAACTTAGTTAAGTCTGAAAGTAAACCCTTTGACGGGCAAATAATCAAATCGGCTTTTTTGTAAGCCATTTTGATTAAAGGATACATCAATGCACCCACTGGAAAAGGATAACCCTTTAACTGATACTCTAGACTGTTAGCCTGTCTGACGACGAGTTTGCTCTTTACTCCTAATAATCTTGCTAGTACCATCGCACAGGCACTAGTTACGTTATTGAAGTGGATCGAAGAAAATAAGATCGCTGGTTTTTGGTCGATTAGATAACGGGTCAAACCAATTACATTCTTGATTAAATTAAATCTAGAACTGCCAAAATCGATCAGATTTACTCTGGGATTAATCTGTGAGCTAATTTCGCCCACTTTTTTAGCCGTGACCATGTCTACATCTACATCTAACCCAGCTAAACCTTCAGCTATTTTAAGTAGTACTTTATCCGCACCATAACCGCGAAGCGAATCTATATATATTGCTACTTTACCTAAAGAATTTGATTGAGAATCTGTACTAGAGACATAGCTTTGACGATCGCCAAAGTCCTCACTAATTTTATCGCAATCGGGTTCTTTTTTTAGCCAATTTAAGGCTGGTGTTTTCATCTTTTTTTACCTATATACTGCTCATATTTATCAGCCTTGTAAGTGAAATTTTCTATGACTCATGTCTGCTTTTTATCACAGCTATTTAGTATGAAATAGAATCCCCCCTAGTACGTAGATATTAAGTTTCTTATGTCTGTTTCCAGACATAAGAAACTTAATTAACGTTTGGTAAAGACTAAATTAAGCTTAACAGTATATTTACTAAGTGAAAAAAAATATATATATAAAGTTAATAATGTTTTGCATATAGTACGGAGTATATTAAAAAGCAATTAATATTGCTTGTAATAAAATTGCAAAAAGCAAAAAGGACGGTTTTAAATAGATTCTGGCTTAATATAAAGGCATTTTCAATATAGACTAATTTATGTAACTACTTGTAAACACAATTGTAAATTACAATTGTGTTTGTTTTAAAATTAGTGAAAAATAAACAGAGCGATAAAAAAAACGTATAGATTTATACTAAAAGCATTTTTATTTTTTAGTATAAATCTATACGTTTAGCCAAAAAATAATGAATATTAGGTCTAATATTCTCTCTCAAAATTCAATCAGTCATTTAGCAAAACACAAGCTTAGAAAATCATGGAACATTCTCAAATAAGGATAGTAAGAACATTTGATGATATTTTCGGCAATGGAGAAATACCTAGCCCTACAGGATTAGCTTTTATACCTGATGACGATATTTTTTTAGTATCGCCAGATAATTTTTCTTCAGTGACTGCAATTACTTCTACTGAAGAAGAATTATCAAGTGATTTCGAGATAGATTTTCCAGCTTCTATCCAAACAATTAATACTGCTTTCGATCCTCATTCCAATCGTTTTTTAGGCTTGAACCCTAGCGGCGATCAATTAACTGAAATTCAGACAGACTCAAACGGCAATTTTAGCCAGCCAGCTCAAGGAGAAGTGGATGTTGAATCTTTAGATATCCAAAACCCTAGAGGAATAAGTGTTGCTGCTGATGGTACTTTATACGTTTTGGATGGTGCAGCTAAAGAAATTGTTCGCACCGAGCTGGATGTAGATGGCAGCTTTGAAGAATCAACTACTTCTCAAATCGATATTCCCTCAGAAATAGTTAATCCTAGAGGAATTGCATTTAACTCTATCACTGGCAATCTGCACATCTATAGTTCTTCTCAAGAACAGTTATATGAAGTCTCTCAGCAAGGTGAAGTAATTGCCGTTCGAGATTTTTCTCAGTTGGGAATTCGCGAGCCAGAAAGCTTCGTATTTGCTCCTAGCGGAGATTTAACAGACAATCCAGACCAATTAAGTCTTTATGTTGCTGATAGTGCGCCTAATTCTGGTGGGATCGTTGAATTGTCTTGGGATGAACTAGAAGTTGAGGAATCAAATCAATCGGAGAGCTTAAATCCTTGTGCTGCTCCTCCTCTAGTGCAAACTATTGATACCTCACAGTTTTCGCCTTCAAGCCCCGATCCCGCAGGAATTGGTTATCTTAGTTTTGCCAATTCTCTGTTGATTAGCGATTCTGAGGTTAATGAAAGTCCTTTTTTTGGTACAGAAAACTTATTTGAGAGTAGTCTGACAGGAAGCCTAATTAATACCTTTGATATTAGAGACTTTTCGAGAGAACCGACTGGAGTTGACTATAATCCAGCAAATCAACATCTTTTTATTTCTAATGATGATGCTGACGAGATTGTTGAACTCGATCCAGAGCTCGACCTTGTTTACGATACTGCTGACGATAGTATTACTATTATCGATACCGAAGCTTTTGGTAGTTTTGATGCTGAAGGTGTTGCTTTTGCTAGTGATTTAGGAACTTTGTTTGTTGCAGATGGATTAAATTCGGAAATTTACCAAATATCCACCAACGGCACATTAATAAGCAGTTTTGACACAGCCAGTTTGGGCATCACAGATCCAGAAGGAATAGAATATGATCTCAGCAGCGGAAATCTTTATATAATCGGCAATCCAGTCAATACTATAGCCGAAGTAACAGCTTCAGGAACTCTGATAAATACCTTAGATATTTCTGCTGCTAATCCAGTCAAGCCTGCTGGATTGGCTTTGGGAGTAAGCAGTCAAAATTCCTCCCAGACAAGTATTTACATTAGCGATCGCGGAATTGATAACAATGCCGATCCCAACGAAAACGATGGATTGATATACGAATTTTCTCTGGGGGGATCAGCACCGATTGATAATCAAGCACCGATAGTTAGTGCTGGAGACGATCAAACTACTTTAAACTTCACCGCATTCTTGGATGCAACAGTCAACGACGATGGATTACCTAATCCTCCTGCGGGTTTAACCTTCAGTTGGACTCAAGTTAGCGGCCATGGTACGGCTACTTTTAGTGACCCCAATGCCGAGGACACGACAGTCACTTTGCCTAATGGTGTATTTGGGGAATATGTATTTAGCCTGGATGCCAGTGACAGCGAACTATCGAGTAATGATGAGGTGAGCGTTACCGTCAATGAACCATCCGAGTTTGACACTATTTATGTAAGTTCTAGCAGCAATGGTGCGGTGGGTGGTGTTTCCTTTGGAGATGAAGACATTCTCGCTTTTGACACGGCTAGCGAAACTTGGTCGCTTTATGTTGATGGCTCTGATGTGGGTTTAGGTGTCAGTGGCGCAGATATTGGTGCTTTTCACCTCGATTCAGACGGTAGTATTTTACTCAGTTTAAATGCAACTTTTACTCTGCCTGACGTTGGTAGCGTGGATGAGAATGATATTGTCCGCTTTATTCCTTCTTCAACGGGGACTAATACGGCTGGGACTTATGAATAGTATCTAGATGGTTCTGATGTTGAATTAACTGGTAGTGGTGAAGATATCGATGCGATCGCCTTTACCACCGATGACCGTTTGATCATTAGTACCAAAGGTTCGGTCAACGTAACGGGGGTTTCTGGCAAAGACGAAGACCTGCTTGTCTTTGATGCAACTAGTTTAGGGGATTCCACTAGTGGAACTTGGTCACTTTATGCCGATAACTCAGATGTTGGATTAGGAGATAATGGTGGCGAAGATGTCAATGCTACCTGGATTAATAACAATGGAGATATTTATTTTAGTACTGATGGGGCTTTTGATGTAGTTGGAGTCAGTGGCGATAGTTCTGATGTTTCCTCTTTTAGTCCTAGCTCTCTTGGATCGAATACAAGCGGTGCGTTTGTTTCATTTTGGGACGGCTCAGAAAACGGATTTGCTGGTGAAAATACTCGATGGCTTGACTTTAGCTTGAATAATTTGCCCAAGTTAAAGCTATTCCCGCTTACAATTCAGCGATCGCAATCTTAACAGTAATGCCACCACACAAATTTTCCGATACCACTTCTGGTTTGACTCAATTAATCGCCATTCTAGGAATTTTAATCGGTGCTGTTGCTGGTTTAATGGCGGGGATTGCCCCCATTTATCTAATAATAGCTATCGTTGCTACTGCTGCTATTGTCGGCGCAATTTATTTTGTTGGTAGTTTTGAACAGGTAATCTTAGGATTTCTAATTATACGCAGTTCTCTGGATGTATTTTCCGATCAGCAAATACCTGCATTGATGGCGATCGCCGTTGATTTAGCAACCTTGGGTTATATAGCAATTTTGTTATTGCATAAACAAAAAATTCAGCTAGATAGATTTTGGTATTTTTTCGCAGGCTGGATAGCTTTGCAAAGTCTGTGGGTAATTCTGTTACCTCTAGGAGGCTTGGGGTTTGATGCTTCGGTATTATCAATCAGTATTCGTGAGTGGGTTCGGATGTTTTCCTGGTTGATGTTTTACCTCCTAATTATGCAGTTCAAGGGACGGTTACATCCAGAAAAAATAGTTTCAGCACTATTTTTAAGTCTAATCGCGCCTTTAATAGCAGCATTATTACAAATTGTCTGCCCTCCTTCGGTATTACCTTCTTTCTTGGTGTTTGAAAGCGGTTATTCCGTAGAGGCGGGTTCTCGTATCAATGGTACTTTGGGACACCCCAATACTTTTGCAACCTTCGTACTCCTATTTCTCGGATTAGCTTTATGGAAAATTAATAGTTACCAAAAACGTCGATATTGGATCGTGCTAGTTGCCGTGCTGGCATTTTTCTTGGTCAGTACCAATTCTTTGACAGGAATGATGATGTTAGTTGCATTTATGGTGGCTTACTTTATTCCCAGATTCAATCTAATCAATTTAATTGCTGGACTGTCTTTATTGGCAATAATTGGTTTCTTGTTTGTCAGTTCCGATCTAGGACAAGAACGTCTTCAGTCTTTGTATGGCACACCCCTGCTCAATCCCAATATAGATTGGTCTCGTGCTGTTTTACTCCAGTGGGAAGACGGTAATAGTTTCAACTGGCGGATTGCTCAATGGACATATTTACTTCAATCTTGGCAAAAATATCCGATTTGGGGTTATGGTTTGGGAACGGATTCTAAGGTGAGTGTTTTTGATACTGCTGCTCATAATGATTACATTCGATTTTTGGTAGAAGAAGGAATCGTCGGATTTACTGCATTCTTAGCTTTTCTTTTAGCTCAATTTACACGTCTAATTCAGCTTTTACTTGCAGGATCTCCCCAATCTCCCCAGAGAAATCTTTGCATGATGCTGCTAGCCTATTTTGTGGCAATACTTGTGGGGATGTTGACGGGTAATATTTTACTTCACACCACTATGTTTTTTTACTGGTGGACTTTGATGGCGATCGCTAGTTGGGATTGGACACCATCTTTATCTAAAAGCCCTTAGCATTCGCTCCTTTAAAAATGCGATCGTGACAAGTTAAAGAGATGTCTGAAAACTAGTTATATCTATCTTATTCGATCCCCCCCTAGCCCCTTTTTAAAGGGTGATATTTGCTCTCAAAGTCTCCCTTTATAGAAATCAATCGAGATTATTTTCTATTAGCTTGTCACCAATTGTTAATATTTGATAGCTATATCTATTTTATTTGTATTTTTTGTCTCCATGTGGTTACGCATTTTTACTATAAGAAATTACAGTTTTTCTATTTTACAAATTCATATATTAAGTGCTTTATTCAATATATTTTTTATTTTTAGAAGTGAATTTTTGTCTGAATAACATATGCTATATTTAACAGCTTATATTGACAAGCAAAACAAAATAAAAATATACACAAACCAATATCCCAATAGGCTTAAGGTATTATCCATATTATATAATTATTAAAAAAAGCTTATATATATTATATGTTAATCATAGCTATCCACTATTTTATTGAAAACCATAGTTCATATCTATTAAAAGACTTTTATTGTTCATTTTATTAACCTAAATTAAAAATACAAGAATAAAAAATGGGCTAAAGTTGTACTCTCCATATAGAGGTACTAAATGACGGTCGATTTTTCAAATAAATCAATTAGCAAATCCTTAGATATTACGACAAAAATTCTACAAAATGGTTCTGAAAATTCAGATTTATTACATAAAGTAAGTTCATTGTTTGGCAGTAGAAAACATGAAAAACTACAAAATATAATCAAAGAAATATCTCATAATTTAGAAGTATTAACTTATAATTCAAATTTAGATTTAAATAGCAAGATAAGTTTAAATTTAGCCGACGATACCATATTAGACTTGCAAATTGTTTCTCAGGATATTATCTCGGCTGATGCTGCTTTTGGTAATAATATAATCTATCTCTCCGAACAATTTTTAGAACAAAATATAGCTCAACCAAATGCGATCGCAAATGTTGTTCTCGAAGAACTAGGGCATTTTATCGATTCCCAGTTAAACACTGTCGATTCTCAAGGTGATGAAGGCGAATTATTTGCCAGTCTTATTCAAAACCAACAGCCAACTGAAGCAAGACTTATAGCTATGAAATCTGAAGATGACAGTGCAACCCTGACCTTAAAGGATGAAACAACTATTAAGGTAGAACAATCGTCACATTCTGATTTTCTTCCTGCTTTTCCAGGAGCAGAAGGTTTTGGTGCAGCTTCAATCGGTGGACGGGGTGGCAAAGTCATTGAAGTAACCAATTTAAATGACAGTGGTCCAGGTAGTTTTCGGGAAGCGTTGGACGCAGATGGACCGAGAATTGTCGTGTTTAAAGTTGGTGGCACTATCGAACTCGATTCTAGCCTAAAAATCGAAAACCCTTATATCACTATTGCAGGGCAAACTGCTCCAGGAGGCGGTATTACTTTAAAAAATAGTGAGGATAACCCAGAACCCGAAGCTCCCTTAAAGATTAAAACTCATGATGTTATTTTAAGATATATTAGCTCTAGACCAGGAGCAAGCGATGCTGACGATGGTAACATTGATGCTTTAAATATTATTGAAGGCAGTGGTTCAGAAGTTTTCAATGTTGTTGTCGATCATACTTCCTTAAGCTGGTCAACCGATGAAGTTGCTAGCATTATCGAGCAAGTGCAAGACGTTTCTATTCAATGGAATATTATCTCTGAAGGTTTAGATGACTCAACTAATCCTGAAGGACCTCACAGCATGGGATTGCTGATGTATAAAGAAGGACAAGGAAATATCTCGGTTCATCATAATCTCATTGCCCACAATAGAAGACGAAACCCTCTAGTTAAAACGACTGATGTTGTAGATATTGTCAATAATGTAATCTACAATCCAGGTTTTGGCACTGACTCATTTTCACCAACTCATATAAGAGGTGAATACGGATTAGTTCCAGTCAACTACGTCAACAACTATTTCAAAGCTGGAGCGGATACTGGTACTGCTGATTGGTTTATTGACACTAAGATGGAACCAGTAGAAGTTTATGTAGAAGGAAATATAGTTCCTCAGGATGTGATGCACCCTGATTCGGTACAATGGATTGTTCAACAGCGTCATGCTGCGCCTTATGTCACGACGACTTCTGCTCAAGAAGCATACAATCGGGTATTAGCACAGGCTGGCTCAAGTCATGGAGTAAATCCAGACGGAACTTTTTTTCTGAGAAGAGATGATATCGATGCCAGAATTGTCAAAGATGTTAAACAAACTACAGGCAGTATCATTGATGACCCTTCACAAGTTGGCGGATGGTTAGATATAGCGCCAGGAACTCCCTATGTAGATACAGATCGCGATGGTATGGCAGATGTGTTTGAAAATCTATATGGTTTTCAAATGGGTGATTCATCAGACAATATCCAAGACAGTGATGGTGATGGTTACACGAATATAGAAGAATTTTTAAATGGAACAAATCCAGTAGGTAATTCGACAGTCACCGATCCTCCAGAATTTAGCAGAATATATGTTAGTTCCAGTAGCGGTGGTAGGGTAGAAGACATTTCTTTTAGAGACGAAGATATTCTTAGTTTTGACACCGCTAGCGAAACTTGGTCGCTTTATGTTGATGGATCTGATATTGGTTTGGGTGCTAGTAGCGCAGATATTGGTGCTTTTCATCTCGATTCAGACGGTAGTATTTTACTAAGTTTAAATGCAACTTTTACTCTGCCTGACGTTGGTAGTGTAGATGAAAATGATATTGTCCGCTTTATTCCTTCCTCTACAGGGACTAATACCGCTGGGACTTACGAACTATATTTAGATGGTTCTGACGTTGGACTAACTAGTATTGGAGAAGATATCGATGCGATCGCTTTTACTCCCGATGACCGTTTGATCATTAGTACCAAAGGTTCGGTCAACGTAACGGGGGTTGGGGGCAAAGATGAAGACTTCCTACTTGTCTTTGATGCAACCAGTCTAGGCGAGTCTTCCAGTGGAACTTGGTCGCTTTTATGTCTGATAACTCAGATGTTGGTTTAGGATACAATGGTGGCGAAGATGTTAATGCTACCTGGATTAATAACAATGGAGATATTTATTTTAGTACTGATGGGGCTTTTGATGTAGTTGGAGTTAGTGGTGATAGTTCTGATATCTCCTCTTTTAGTCCTAGCTCGCTTGGCTTGAACACAAGGGGCATTTTTAATTCATCTTGGGACGGCTCCGAAAACGGATTCGGCAGCGAAAAGCTCGATGGCTTAACTTTAGCTTAAATAATTTGCCAAGGTTAGAGCTATTTTCACTTATAGTCATTCCACAATTAATTCCCTCATGATTAACTGGTGGAGTTTGGCAAAAGGTTAATGGCTTGCACCGCATAGTTTGGTGGAAAAGGGAAAAGGCAGATTGAAGATAACCTTTTCCCGTTCCGCGATGCCCCAAATGTTTAAGTTTAGCCAGTGGTGGAATCGAACCATGAGGGCTGGTCATGCTTATGCAGAAGGTGCTTGGCTACATGGTAAAAGCCCCGAAAAACACTGGGTAAAAGAAAGTAAAAGCATTTGGTTTTGGGGCGCGATCTTACCTTTTTCAAGTATCAGCACTATTTGGTTAACCCAGGGATGGAGTCTAATACTTCTAATGGGATATCCCGTTTTGGTCTATCGCATATATAGCAAAAAAAAGCAGCAGCTACCTTCAGGTGAAGCTTTAATGTATGCCTTATTTTGTGCGATCGGCAAATTTGCTCAAGCAACAGGACAGATTAAATTCCATCTAACTAAGTTACAGAAAAAACAAAGCACTTTAATTGAGTATAAAACCTTGGCGACAAACATCAAAGGTAATTAAATCATGCCAAATTTGTCTGGAGTTTACACCATGAAAATAATAATAAATTACGGCATAACATTATGTTCAATTTGTTTAGTTCAGTTCGGACTGACTGAAAAAGCAAATGCTTTTACTGTAGAATTATTTAAATCTACTAGCCCTATTGATAGTCTCAGCGATGCGGATGCACTGATCGACGGAACTAATTTAGAAAGTACATCATCGGGAAGTTATGACATTATAGATTTTCGCGATGTGGCTTATGGAACTCCTTATGGTCATTCAAATATTGACAATTTTTTTCCTGGCACTACAGGGAATCCTAATGTTAATAATTACGCTGTTTTGGTAACGTCTACAATAGAAATTACCACTGCAGATGACTGGACTTTTTTGACTAGTGGTGATGATGGAGTCCGCCTGCGTATTGATGGCTCAGATATCATCACTGATGATGCGTTACACCCAACTCAAGATAATTTAGGGACGGTAAATCTGGCAGTTGGAGAATATGACCTCGAGTTAGTTCTCTTCGAGCATTATGGAGTAGGTACTTTAGAATTGTGGGCTGCCCAAGAAACCCAAACAGTATACAATAGCAATTTTCAATTAGTAGGGGATGTCGTCAATGGAGGAATAGAGGCAGACGTTCCTTTTGATTTTTCTCCCAGTCTTGGTATTATTCTATGTTTTGGCTTTTGGGGTGTGAATCGATTTTATAAAAACTTTAGATAAACAACAGTTAGGGCATATTAGGGCAGTTAAAGCAGTCCTAATTGAATATTTTTAAAATTTAAAGATTTGACCCCGTTTAACAAACCCTAAAAAATCATCTTGTTGAGAATTGGGCAATATTCCTGGTTGATATCCATAAAGCCACATTTTATTTTTTATTTTTTGAGGCAATTGGACTAATTGATTATAATGAGCATGAATTTTACTAGGATATTTAGCAGTTTCACAGTCTTGAAATATGATATCGGCACTGTCATAGTATTTTTGCATTGTTTCTAAATATAATTGTGTATCTGTAGTAATAAAGACTTTTATTTTATTAATTTCACAAAACAAACCATAACTTGGCATTAAATAATATCCATTATTTACATGAACAACTTTGATTAAATAGAACTTTATTTCTTGCCAGATAAAATGACTATTATGTTCAATAAAATTAACGTTAAAAAAACTATCTAATTCTGCTAGATCGCCATCAATAGAACTCATGCCACCAGACAAAGTTTGTTGCCACAATTTTAAAGCAATATCTTTACTTAAATAAAGGTTGGGTTTTGGACATCTGGAATCAAATTTATTGCTAAAGCCAATATACTCTAGACCTCCTACATGATCTGAGTGTAGATGACTAATATAGATATCAGTAATATCTGTATTAGAAAAACCTGCTTGATATAAAGAAAATTTAATATCAGAACCGCAATCAATTAGTAATTTATTATGCTCGTTATCAATCAATAACATATTAGATTGAAAGTTATCTGCCCCTACTGTAAAAGCAGAGCCAGAACCCAAAAAAAGTAACTTCATTATACTTACCAAGGATTGCCAATAATAGTAAAGCCTGCCCAATAAAAAGGATGATTGAAGTTTTGTAATTCTGCATTCACTAGTATTAGGAGGTAAATTAACTTTTATTTTTGAACCTCTAACTTCATTTTCTTCTAGATAAACTTTTTGCTGCAACATATTTAATTGAGCTTTTCTCAAGGCTTCTGACTTAATGGAAGTTAACTTTAACTGCTGATAAAACTCGCTCATTAAAACAACTGTTCCTGCATCGCTAATCGTCCAGAGACTAGCTAAAGCTGATTTTACCCCCGCCTGCATCGCTAGCCCTGCAAAACCAAATTCTGCATCTTCATTGCCCAAAGCAGTTTCACAACTACTTAAAACCAACAAATCCACTTGGGGTAGATCCAATTCTAATTTAGCAAGTCGATCTAAACTTAACTTGCGATCGCTAAACTGAATATAAGAGTTTTCGGGAGATCCTGGAAGAAATTCGGAATGGGAAGCGACATGAATAATATCAAAATCTCCTAACTGATGGGCTTGCTTGAGATTTTGAACGGTAAAGTCTCGATTAAATATTTTTTTCCCAGACCATAATTTTGGCACGATGGTATCTAATTCGACCTCTACCCCTGGTAAAGATGGCAAATCGTCAAATTCTGACGCACCTGTTGCCAAGACTTTTTGGGTCGATTTGGGTTCATAGCTGGTGTCTGTCAGACTGAATGCAGGTATACGAGCGATGTTATATTTTTCAATGACAAACTTTTCTCCGTCGTGGAGTACAGAAAAGGGTAACGAACGAAGAGTAGGTCCAGTACAAAGTAAAACCGTATCAATTTGTTCGGTTTTTAAATAAGGATCTAAAGGTTTAAACAGCCAGTTATAAATTAGTCTTGCAGGGGGCAAATATTTGAGTGAGGTGCGATCTGCAATTGCTGTTTCCAACTCACTAATTCTCTGGGTTAAGCGATCTCGGTTTGCACCTGGGATCTTTTTGACTACATATTGATTGTCGGGGGTAACTAGCATCAACTGGAGAAAATCATCTTGTGGGACAGCCCAAATAACCGCAGGGTTGATATTGGTTTGTTCTTTGACTTCACTTAAACGTCGTGCAATTTGTTTTACCGATCTCGAACTATGGTCAAAATCACGGTCAAAATAACCTTCATAGTCTCCTTCCCACTTTTCCTCTAATTTGGCAACCAGATCGGAAAACTTTTCGAGATCTACTAATTCTTCTTTTGGTTCGATATTAGAGCGATCGTCAGTTAATATCTGCGGTCTTAGGGGGTGAATATCAGTTACAATAATCGCGATCGCCAATAAGCCACACAACAGAAAATACGAGCAGTTGCGCCAGATTCGATTTAGATTGCCTGAGATTTTATTAAACATAATTTTTAAAGGGTAAAAGGTAAAAGGTAGCTGCGCTTAGTTACAGTCCCCCAGTCTCCAAGTCTTCAGTCTCTAAGTCTTCCAGTCAGCTTTGTCCCCAAACATTTTGCCATTTGACAATGCCACTCTCGGCTAAGATCCAACGATGAGAGATAACGTTTTCATAGATTGGCAAGTCGTTTTCGCGCTGCAAAGCATATTTATAAGAGATTGCTTTACCCGAACTAGTTGTAAAGGGAATCTCGCCAAACCAGGTATTAGAGTTAATGTATTCTAAAGGGTAGGCTTTACTGATATCCCAATTACCTAATTCGGGACAATCTCCTGTAACTACTACCGTTTCTCCTGGTTGAGTGCTAATGCCATTTAACTGGACTCTAGCGATAGTCTGACCCTTAACGCGATCGCCAATATAGCTGAGGATAATAATTTCTTTCGAGCTTAATTCTAATCCCGACAATTTACCATTTTGGATATTAAAAGTGCGTTGTGTCAGCCAAGCAACGATATTCACCATCTTCTAAATTAGTATCTACATCAATGGTGGCACTATTCCCGCGATTGATTGCCACAAAACAGCGAGAATCTCGATAGCTGCGAGTATAACAATAGATATCGGCAGTAATATATTTTTCGATCTGACTGCCTAGAGATACGGCGGGATTGAGTCTTCTTAACTTAGAAAATAGCTGTATATCTCGATAAAGGGGACTATTAGTGTCCCAATTGTCCATCATCGGGCGATTATAGGGGTCTTCACCGCCATTGGTATCGTTATGTAAATATTGCTCCGTTCCATAATAAATACAGGGAATACCGCGAGAAGTCATCATTAAGGCGATCGCCATTCGTAAATTATCTGGATCGGCGTTTAAACTTTGGAAGCGGGGCATATCATGATTATCAATAAAGGTAATCAATTCCGTTGCCCGATAGTAGAGGCGATCGAGATCGAATACCTCTTTAATTAAATAAAATCCCCTAGCATCTTCTTTGGCTAAAGCACCGCGAATTGCTTCACACAAGCCAAAGTCTAAAATCGACATCCCCGAAAAATTGGCAAAGTCAACCGATTTTTGCTCCCAGGGCTTGCTAAAACCCCATTCCCCAAACATAAAGGTTGAGGGTTTATGGGTTTGGATGTCGGTAATAAATTCCTGCCAAAACCAGATCGGCATATGTTTAACCGTATCGATTCGCAAAGCATCAACACCTCGATCTAACCACTGCTTAATTGCCGATTTCATATAGTTGCGGAAGTCAAGATTGCTCTCGTTGAAAGTAGCTAATCCTGCCATCTCACCGTATAAAAGCTGCCATTCATCTTCCCAGTCAGTAATTTCGGGGTTGTGATGATACCAGTTATTCGTATCGTGATAAAAATCGGCGATCGTTATTCCATCGTCGTAAAGCTCTCCTTTATGACCATTGACATCAGGACTGCTATGATTGCAAACAATATCTAAAATCAACTTTAGTCCGCGATCGTGCGCTGCTGTAATTAGTCGATTTAAAGCTGTACATTTAGAGAGAGAATTGTCCTCATCCTTACCTAAAAAGCGGGGGTTAATCCGTTTAAAATCCTTTGTCCAATATCCGTGCATGGCAGCGCGATCGAACTGTAGTTCTTCTACCTGCTCGAATAAAGGAGAAATCCACAGTGCAGTTACACCCAAACCTTTGAGATAATCGAGCTTGTCAATAATTCCCTGTAAATCGCCTCCCCAATACTTACCCCACTGTTGTCGTGTGGGATCGTAAAGCTGGGGATTGAAGCCTGGATTATTGTTAAAATCGCCATCATTAAAGCGATCGACGATAATAAAGTAAATTGTCTCTTGGCGAAACTCGATCGCCCTAGCAAACAAGAATTCAAAATCTGAACTAGGTTTCTCGAAGGGATGAAGAGTGAGGGATGAAGGATGAGGAGGGTTAAGAATTGTCGATTGCTCGTTGTTCATTACTCATTGTTAGTTGTTAGTTGTTGATTGCTCACTGATAACTGTTCACTGATAACTGTTCACTGACTACGGTGCATAATAAAAATATTGCGGTTGCGATCGCCTGTTCGTTCGTAACGGAATTCATCAACGCTGGCTAAAACCAGATGAACGCCCAAACCACCGACTTCTCTGGTTTCTAGTGTTTGGTTAAAATATTCTTGTTGGAGGGCGGCTTTTTCATTAGGGTTATAGATTATGCCCGTATCTTCGATCGCTAAAGTGAGACGAGAATTATCCATATCGGCACGCAGATATATTTCTCCCGTTAGTCCCGCTTCTGCGTAACCATGAGTGATAATATTGGTGGCAATCTCATCCACTGCTAGACGTAGTTTGTAAGCAGCTTTACGGTTTAATTTGGCAACAGTTGCCACTTGCTTAACATATTCGGCGATCGCATTCAAAGAATCTATTTCCCCAGGAACGGTTAAAGTCTCCATAATTCATATTTGTTGATTGCTCATTGATAACTGATAACTGTTTACTGTAAAAGTCTTTGCACAGCTAACATGGTGATGTCATCGAACTGGGTTGCTCGATCGATGTGGTCAAATAATTTAGTTTCAATTCGAGTTAGTAGTTCGCCAGCAGACTTAGCAGGTTGTTGTAAGAGCGATCGCAAACGTTGGGGAGTAAATAATTCTCCATTGGGGTTTTTACCTTCCGTTACGCCATCGGTATAGCCAATCAAAATATCTCCTGGTTCAAACTGAACCTGTGCGATCGCAAATTTTATATTAGGCATCATGCCCACGGCTGGCCCTGTGGGGTTAAGGGTGTGCTTGATGCCAGCATTATTAACCAAAAACAGAGGTTCGTGTCCGCCATTGATATAGGTTAGTAAGCCTGTAGCTGGGTCTAATACGCCAAAAAACATGGTAGCGAACATACTTAATTTCCAGTGGTTTTGAGCGACGTACTGGTTAGTTAGTTCTACTGCTTGGAGAGCTTGGGTTTGAGAACATGATTTTTGGACAAGCTCTCGATCTTCTTGGGCAACAATAGACAATCCATTTAGTTGAGTTTGTCCCGAAAAAACTCGAATCAGACTACGCATTAACGCCATAAAAAATGCTGCACCCACACCTTTATCGCAGACATCGGCGATTACTAATCCCACATAGTTACCCAAGGGAAAAGTATCGTAAAAATCTCCTGCTACCTGTTTGGCAGGATGAAAACAAGCAGCAAGTTCCCAATTAGGAGGCTGATAAACACGCTCGGGTAAAAAGTCGATTTGAATTTGTCTACCTGTTTCCAACTCATTATCTAATGCTGCTGAATACTGTTTTAGTTGAAAGTAAAGCCGTGCATTTTCTAGAACTAAACCCAGTCGATCTGTGGTTATATCTATCTGTCGAGCCAATTCAGGACTAAAATGATTTGGTTCGGGATGTAATAGAGTGAGAATGCCTAATAATCGATCGCCTCTTTGGATCGGAACAGCTAAAGCAGAACGCACAGTATAAGGTTGATCGGGCAGAGTCAACCAACGAGTATCTTGTTCGGTGTCGGTAATTAATCCTACTTCACAGCGATCGCTCACCCAGCCAGCTAATCCTCGATCTAGGACGTTCCCAATTAGTTTAGCCCGTTGTTCGGGGGTAACTTCAGTACGAGAGAGGATAGCATCAATAACCTTACCAGAAGCTTCGAGTAAAAATAGACTGCCCTTTTCGGCATCGGTTAAAGCCGTAACTAAATCCAATGTGGTTTGCAAAGAAGCTTGCAGTGCTTCTACCTTTAGCGGGAGAGTGTTCGAGATCGACCAAATTTTCTAATAATTTCTGCTGAACCTCAAAAGCTGCTTTCTCACTCTTGAGCGTGGCAACTTCTTGACGCAAAGACACTAATTCTCGCTCTAACAATTCCGAGGATATATTGCGATCGCTCATTATTTTAACCAAATTGTTTTATTTACCTGGCAACTGCTGCGTATTCGTCTACGATAGTTACACTGTGGTGGAAGCCAGTTTTTTCTAGGGTGTCCAAGACCATTTCTTGAGGACTGACTACATAAATATCTACATCAGCACCCATCTTTTGTTTAGAAAAAATTAGCACTCGCAAACCTGCACTAGACATATACTCCAAGTCTTCGGTCAACAAAACCAGTTTGCTAATATCTTGTCCTGCTATTGATTCGACTTCTTCTTTGAAAATTGGAGCGGTGCTGGCATCCAATTCTCCAGATAAAGTAATTTTGGCGATATCATCGTTGATTTCTGAAATTGCGGCAAAAGCCATTGTTTTTCTCCTTAATTGACTAAATTAACCTTGATTTTTTGGTGAGGGCATTTCGCGAAATGCCCCTACCGACCAATTAAAATTGCTACAGAGCGATCGCCCAATAACATTCCCGTTTGATTTTCTAGTTGGGGTTCTGTGCCTGGCTGCCAAATATCTTCAGGGGAAGCTGCGCCAGTGTTGGCAAAGACGTGCCAATTCATTCCTGTTGGTAAACCAGGCAGTTCAAACCAATTTGCTTGCCAGTGGACGTTCATAGCGACATAAATGTAGTTATCTGCAACCGTGCCTTGTCGGGCGTGTTTGCCACAAAGCATAAAAGCGAGAGTGCGACTATCGGGCGACCAGTCTGCATTCCAGGCTTTTGTACCATGCCAAGTAATGTCTGCATAACCGCTACCCACATAATCTCGATCTTGGAAATGGTGGCGATTTCTCAACACGGGGTGAGCTTTACGGAAAGCAATACAGTGTTTAAAAAACCTAAATAAGTCTACGTTGGTTTCTAAGAGTTGCCAATCGAGCCAGTTTAGTTGGTTATCGTGACAGTAAGTATTATTATTACCGTGTTTGGTACGTCCCAGTTCGTCTCCCATGAGAATCATCGGCACTCCCTGACTGACCATTAACATCGCTACAGCATTTTTAACTCTGTCGCCTCCGCAAAGCATTAATCCCAGGATCGTCTGTTTCGCCTTCTGTGCCACAGTTCCAGCTTTCATTACTGTTGTCACCATCGTTATTATTTTCGCCGTTGGCTTGGTTGTGTTTCTCGTTATAAGAAACCATGTCCATTAGGGTAAAACCATCGTGGGCGGTAATAAAATTAATCGAAGTAGCTGGTGCGCGTCCTTCCCAAGCATAGAGATCGGGCGATCCTTGCAATCTTTGCGCCATTTCGCCAACGGTAGCATCTCCTTTGATAAACTTTCGCAGGGTATCGCGATATTTACCATTCCACTCTGCCCATCGTCCGTAGGCAGGAAAAGAACCGACTTGATATAAACCGCCAGCATCCCAAGCTTCGGCAATTAGTTTGCACTTAGCCAAAATTGGATCGAAAGCAAGACTTTCTAATAGGGGTGGGTTAGCCAAGGGGAAACCCCAGGGATCGCGTCCTAAAATTGATGCTAAATCAAAGCGAAAACCATCGATGTGATATTCTTCTGCCCAATAGCGCAAACAGTCGAGAACTAGATTGCGAACGATAGGATTATTACAGTTAAGGGTATTACCACAGCCACTAAAGTTGAAATAATACCCTTCAGGGGTCAGCATATAGTAGGTCTTGTTATCAATACCCCGAAAAGAAATCGTCGGACCTTGTTCGTTACCTTCTGCGGTGTGGTTAAAGACCACATCTAAGATAATTTCAATGCCGTTTTTGTGTAATTCCTTAACCAAAGCCTTTAATTCATCCGCCTGCATCCCCAATTTGCCCGTAGCAGCATAACCTGCCTTGGGAGCAAAAAAGTCTACAGTACTGTAACCCCAGTAATTGAGCAGCATTTCCCCTGTTTCGGGGTTAATACGGCTATTTTCAAACTCGTCAAATTCAAAGATCGGCATCAACTCGATCGCATTAACTCCCAATTCTTTAAGATAGGGAATCTTATCCCGAATTCCTGCAAAAGTCCCTTGATGTTTGGCTTTCACTCCAGAAGAAGCATCACGGGTAAAGCTGCGGACGTGCATTTCATAGATAATCTGATCTTCGGGTTCGATTTCCAACGGGCGATCGTTTTCCCAATCAAAATCATCAAACACAATGCGCGATCGATGTTGATAGATATTGTCCCAATCGGGCAAAACACCCCAAACATCTCGACCACCCATATTTTTGGCATAGGGATCGGCTAGGATTTTAGTCTTATCGAACCATTGACCAGCAGCAAAGTCGTTAGGTCCATCCATGCGATAGCCATATTCTAGGTTCTCGTAATCGAGATCGAAGACCACCATGCAGTAAACATTACCGATGCGAAACTCTTCGGGAAAAGGAATTTCCATCATTGGTTGTGCTGCGTGTTTTTTGAATAACACTAAAGTACAAGAGGTGGCGTGACTGGAGAAAATGGAAAAGTTAACTCCTCCAGGTACTAGAGTCGCACCAAAGGGAAAAGGTTTACCCCGACGCAATTTATAATTCTCGTAATTGTGGGTGGGATGAATATCGATACGTTCGGTAATGGTCATGCGACTGACTCCTTGAGTTGAGCTAATCCAGCTTCTAGCGTGTCACCTGTGGTAAAAAAATCGAGAAATCCAGTGACGGACATGGTGTCTTGTAAATCTTCAGAAAGTCCGACTAAAACTAGCTTTCCGTCTTGGGCTGTGGCTTGACGGTACAGTGACAACAGCACTCGCAAGCCCGCACTGGACATATAAGGCACTTGGCTCATATCCAGCAAAATTTTACTATTGGGCTGCGCTAGGGGTAATATTTCTTGCTGCACTTTTGGTGCGGTGCTGGCATCCACATCTCCGATTAACTCTACTACCTGAATTTCTTGGAGTTTTTTGAGGTTGATTTCCATTTTTCTACTTAATTGCTGATACTTTGTTGTTTAAACTCAAGCAAACTAATTGATAAATTTCTAATTGGGCTTTGTCGGCTGTATTTTTCTTTTCTAACTGCTGGTAAATAAGGCATTTCTTGCCAACAGTTACGACAAAACCAGTATTGTCTATGGCTACTAAAATGGTGCAATAGAGTGTTAGAACAACAGGGACATATAAACCGCATCTACTTTAAAACCTATAGTTTTTTAGATAACTGTTCGGGGGGTTAGGGATCGGAGATTAGGACTACTTGGGAACAATTTGTACTTTGACTTTTACCCGTTCTTTTGTTCTAGGTAATTTGACAATTAAGGCATCAGCATCAAAATGACTGTAAGGTTCACCATCAATTTCGCACTTACCAATCTTGATGCTACCAGGGGGCAAAATATCGGGGGCAACTCTCAGAATATCGTCGTCGAAACCACCAGGCATGGGTTTAAAGTAAAAGTCCATCGGCTGCTTGGTAATTAGCAGGTTGGTATATACTGCTGCTAGGTAACACAACTCAAAGGAATGATAGCCACTCATAGAGTGAGAGCCTTTACCTCGTTCGTTTCCGCCAGATAGGAAGGGAATACCGTTAGCTAAGACGTTGAAATAAACTCCACCATCTTCGATATCGGGGAAACTAGCATTATAAAAAGCGGATGCTTCGCGGGCGAAACGATGATATTCGGGTTGTTCTAAACGTACCAGCTAAGATTAGATAAGCGAGAATCGCCTGTTCTTGTTGCCACCAGGCTTTGCGATCGTGCCAGACAAAGCGGTGTACGCGTTTCTCCTTCGCCTAAAAGACGCTCGACTACATCATACCAACCACCACGCTGGCGATCGCTCCCCACATCGGGCATTAAGTCAGCTATTTTAGTAGCTAGATCGACGTATTCATCTTTAGCTTTCAAACTCTGCATCCGCATCAGATTCCAGGCAATCTTGAGGTTATGACCGACTACAGCGCGGTTTTGCTGCCAACCCCAGGTAGTGTCGGGCGACCAATCTTCGTTAAATCTTTCTTGAACAAAGGGACTGTTTTCGTAATCGGGGAAGTATTTGGCGATCGTATCGAAGGTATACTCCAACATATCGGCGTATTCTTGTTTGCCAGTCGCCAACCAGAGATTGATTAAATAGGCTGGAGCGTGGTCGCCCACGGAGTTCCAGTTCTTTTTACCTTGGTTTTGTCCCAAAGACTCACTACGAGGATCGAGGGTCATGGGTTCGAGGTGGGAGAAGTAACCACCCTGTTCGCTTTTATCTAAGAAGAAGTCATTAAATAGCTTGATGGTTTTCTCGGTATCAGCCATAATCCGCGGATCGCCCGTACAGCGATAGGTTTGAATCGGTCCTGCCAGGGCATAGATCTGTTCGTAAGCGGGAATGGCATAATAATCGTCGCCAAACTCAGACGCAAAGATTTTATCTTCTTTGTCGCCCCGTACGTCAATACCGTGATACCAATAAACTATGCCTTCGTCGGTATCTTCAAACCGCATATGTTCCCGGAGGTATTCCGTACCACGTTCGGCAGCTTTGAGAAAACTATCGTTGCCAGTCATCATAAAAGCCGTGGCAAAACCATACACCAGGCGGGAAATAGTATCGGTTTCTTGACGAAAACTAACGTCAGATTTCTGACCCGAAAGAGCGAGACTGGTGCGATAGTGTGCGATAGTCAAATTCCCCGTCGCCAAATTGAGATTTGAGATAAAAATTACCCAGAGAATTGATTTGATGCACCCACCAGTCTTGTTTCTCAAAGACATATTCAGTCTTTTTACGTCCAGGAAAAATAACCTGTTTGGCATCAAAGCGATCGCTGTCGGGATAGAATACGCCGTAGGTAGACAAATACTGTCCTGGGACGAGCATTGATTTCATATTCCCCGTGGCATCGGGATAGCCTTCATCGAAATTCTGAATCACTTTGGCATAAGCCATCGGACTCAATTGAACTTTAAATTCTCTACCATCAGAGGTTTTTAAGCCGAAAATATCACTTTCGGCATCGTAGTTGGTAACGTAACCTGCAATGGAATCGGAAAAAGCAAAATCTAACAGTTGTTGTCATTGTCTTGTATCTCTCTGTTGATAGTTTCACAAATTTTGCTAATAGCGAACGGCTGTTAGCCTTACAAAAATGTAAGGGTGTTAGCTTTTTCTATTTCTTTAACAAAAGCTTCCATAAATAAATCGACTACCCCTGGATGCTTACCTGTAATCAGGTTGTCGTCGATAACTAAATCTGCGGTGACATCGCCGTCGTAAATGATTTCTGCCCCTGCATTTTCCACATCGCAAATGATATTGTGGGCGCAGGTCACTTTTTTGTCTTTAAGTAAATCGGAATCGGCACAAAATAGCCACAGACTATGACAGATAGTGCCTAATTTGAGGTTTTCTGTTGCTGCTGCTTGACGCAGAAATACCACTGCGGGGGCATTATTTTTCTGACCTGGTTTAACATTAACCTGATATCTAAGACGATCCATCGCATATGCACCGATCGCAATAATGCCTTTATAATCAGCAGGGTCGATATTGGCTACTTCAGTAGTAACGTGTAACGTGATACTCAATTTCGTCATTTTCAGGATTTGAACCAAAACGCAATGATTCATTACCCCAGAGATGGGAAATGTATTCTACTTCATAACCCTGTTGGGGAAAGTATTCATTAAACCGACGATACTCCGTACCATCGAAATGTTCTTCTATCAGTACGCCGATTTTTCCTTTAAATTCTGTTGCCATAATGTTTTATCCTTGATTAATGTTCGTTATTTTCTAGGCATTGCCCCAGGGAGACATATCTGCATAAACTCGCCATTCGCTGACTTTGTTACCTCTCATGCGGTAGATATCGCAGCAAGAAATAGTTACTTGTCTACCACTGGGAACTAGCTTGTAATAAGCATCCATTTCTAGAGAAATAATGTCTTGTTCCTGCCAAATTTTTCTAACCTTATGACCGAAGAAAACGGCGGTAGTTTTAAAAGTGTCGGCAAAGAAATCTACTACCTCTTGTCTACCGTAGCGGGGTTCTCCCGAACCGACTTTATAGTAGATATCGTCAGTCAGATAAGTCTTAACTTTTG
The DNA here is from genome assembly GCA_963799375.1 of uncultured cyanobacterium. Lineage (GTDB taxonomy): Bacteria > Cyanobacteriota > Cyanobacteriia > Cyanobacteriales > Xenococcaceae > Waterburya. The sequence continues at coordinate 44,142 of CAWCWY010000019.1, read as the reverse complement.
CCCAATCTTCAGCCATAATCGCCTGAGAAAGTTCGCCTACGGCATTTAACTGTTCGGCAGATTTAGGCGTTGGTTTCTGGTTCGGCGATCGCCCAAACTGGACCTGCGATAGACCACTTAGGTGCGTAACCATTAGCGACTCGTTGTTGACCTTCGGGATGTTCGGCAAAGTGTCTTTTCATCGTCCCAGGAGGAATAATGGTTTTACCTGCACTGGCTGTAAGCACCGATGCCGAAGGAGGAACAGCAATACTGGGGTCAAAAACAGGATTGACATCCATGAAAATTCTTAATTCGCTAAACTTATCCCCTTCAACGCGGAAAATATCCGTGCAGGGTAGAGAAATCTCGGAATTATCTTTGCGCCAGTAGGTAACATCCATTTCCACAAAGACCAAATCGCCAACTTCCCAGATCATCTTGATTTCGTGGTAAACCGCATTGATTTGACTAAAAAAGTTCTCTGCCGATTTTTGAATCGATTCTTTATCTAAGCAGACATCAAAATTACCAAATTGATATACTGGATTGTCTGTAAAGAAAGTTACAAATCCTTCGGCATCAAAAGCTTCACCTCTAGAAAATAGACGCTTTACCAAGTCTACATTTGTGCCTGAGATTTTTTCGGTTTTAGCCTGGCGACCATTGCCATTAATATCTGCATTGGGTGCGATCGACTTGAGCATCGAGTCAACCACCTGACCAAAAACCACGTGAAATTGACCGAGAGTTTGAGCTAATTCATCTGAACTTAAAGAATAGCCATTTTCGGCTGCAATATTTACAAAGCGATCGGGATTCGTAGCTGTATGCAATTGTTCTTGTAAAGAAGGGTTCTTTAAAGCAGCCTCTAGCAGACTTAAGACGTTATTTGACATCATTTACCTCAAGTTAGGAAACGTAATTGTCTTGATGACGTTGGTAATTTAATGTATGAAATACACAGTGCGTCTGCTTGTAACTATTAGTTATTAGCTTTTTTGATTTACTAACGCCGTCTCGATCTGTAAACTGGAAAAAGGTTTAAAGTTCAAGAGAAAAGATATTCCCCTAAGTGCTGGACTTCAAATTAGGATTAATCTCAATGCCTGACTTGTGTTTGAGATTAGGGAACAATCGGGAAGAAATAGGGAACTTTGTTAGAAGGTAGAAGGTATGAAGCCAGAGCTTTAATTTAATTTGCAGCGTTGCTGAATGTGTACCCATAGGGCATCAGATAATGACAAGAGCCTCTAAAGGCTTGTTCACGACTCAGGTGATAGTCTCTTAAAAGCTAATGGCTAATGGCTAATGCTAATCTACGAACAGTATTACTTTGACGTCATTACTTTAATCAGCAACGCCTCAATTTGCTACGACAGTATGTTTAGATACCGCACCATTAGTCGATTCCTGCCAGGGAGACATATCTGCATAGACCCGCCATTCACTGACTTTGTTACCCCTCATGCGGTAGATATCGCAGCAAGAGATAGTTACTTGCCTACCACTAGAAACTAACTTGTAATAAGCATCCATTTCAATAGTGATAATATCGGGTTCTTGCCAAATCTTTCTGACCTTATGACCAGTAAAAACGGCAGTAGTTTTAAAAGTATCAGCAAAGAAATCTACTACCTCTTGTCTACCATAGCGGGGTTCTGTCGAACCAACTTTATAGTAGATATCATCAGTCAGATAAGTCTTAACTTTTGCCCAATCTTGAGCCACGATCGCATTAGCCAATTCTCCCGTCGCATTTAACTGTTCTGACGAGCCTGAAGTGTCGCTGGCAATCTCCCACTTTGGTCCTGCGATCGACCATTTGGGGACGTAACCATCGGCGACTCGTTGTTTGCCTTCGGGATGTTCGGCAAAGTGTCTTTTCATCGTGCCAGGGGGAATTAAAGTTTGTCCTTGGCTGGCTGTAAGCACTGATGCCGAGGGAGGAACGGGAATACTGGGATCGAAGACGGGGTTAACGTCCATAAAGATTCTGAGTTCGCTGAATTTATCTCCTTCAACGCGGAAGATGTCACAGCAGGGAAGGGCAATCGTCGAGCCATCTTTACGCCAATAATAGACATCCATTTCTACAAACACTACATCTCCCACTTCCTGCATCATTTTAATTTCGTGGTAAACCGCATTAATTTGACTAAAGAAGTTATCGGCTGATTGTTTTATCGCCTGTTTATCTAAGCAGACATCAAAATTACCAAATTGATATACAGGATTATCGGTAAAGAAAGTCACAAATCCCGCCGAGTCAAAGGCTTCGCCTCTGGAAAAGAGACGCTTAACTAAATCGGCATTTTTTCCTGGTAATGGTTCTAACATTGATTTACTCCTATAAGTTGAGGTTAATAACGCTCGCGTTTGTTCTTCGGCAACTTCTTTGGCACTAAGTACGGCATTACGAACTGCTTGTTGTAGATTGGGAAAAATTTTGGCAGCCATCTGTTTGCCCTCTGTGTTGGTCGGCAGCCAATCGAAGATATAATCAATAACGACAGGCTCTTGAGGGTTTTGACCTGAGATAATTTGGTTGACTATCGTGCCAGTAAACCAAGGATTATCTAGTAGGGTATGGGTAATTGTTTTAGTGCTGATCGTCAATCGTAATTCTTTCTTTAACCTTCATGCCCAAAACGTTCATTTGACGCAGCACTCCGTCGTCATACCTGGCTAAAATCTCTGGGTTTTGCGCTTCGGGGTTATAGCGAGACGTATTTTCTATTTTGTCTTTTACTATTGACCAAACAGTTGCTATGGGTGCGTTAACAGGAGAACTAAAGGTAAAATACAGTTTTTCTCTAGTTTCTGAGGTAACTTCAGCTTCTGGAAAGATAAAAGCCGTGTCGTTTGCCTGGTTGTAATCTTGTACCCCTTGGCGAAACTTCTCTTTTACCGTGCGGGTAGCTTGATTGAATTCCAGTTGTTCCCCATTTGGTCCTTTACAGTAGAATAAAGACCAGCCTTCCATCGGATCTTCACTCCAGTCAATTGGTTCGTCGTCGTCTGGCTCGTTCCAGAACTTGAAGGAATTGTATTTGCGTGCGATCGCTTTTCTCTCTGCTTCAGAATTAACTCGCATGACACGGTTAAAAGCTACATTGCTCATGCCTCGACGCTGGCATTCTTCCTCTAACATTTGAGCAAACAGGTTGAGATCGATCCCTTCTTTGACGTTAAAAGAAAGGTGCATCGCATTGACATGACCGATATGGGAAGGACGACTACCTACCGAGCCTTTATAGGGACTGGGCTTCCCCGCCTCTCTAATTTGCAGTAGTTCGACCACTACATTACCAAAGGAAATAAACTTAACATCTAAAGCCTGTTCTGTACCGCTTCTAAGATGGGGAATATCAGCCTTGTCTGGATCGATGCCAGCAGCGATCGCATCTAACTCTTCCTGTTGAAACAGGGTATTTTGTGCCTTATCGCCAACTAATTCGTCTTCACTGACGACCAGTTTGCCTCCCAACACTTCGGTGTAAAATTCCACTGCTTGCGCCATGTCATCGACGGTTACGCCAAAGTGTTGGACTCCTTGGAGATAATGACCTAATCCTGACTTAGCTGCCTGGACTAGCTTGAGGTTTTAATTCTGTACCGTTCATCAACGCAACCACATCCTCTTTAAGTTGATTAGTCGCCCCTGCCTGTAAAATCAGATCGGCAACTTGAGAACTACATTTACCTGCTAGAGTCATTTTGCCGTCATAGACAAAGGTATAGGTACTGCGTTCGGGAAAAGGGAAAAATCCTTTAACGTACTTAGCCAAGATCTTGAGTAGCGATCGCATATTCACTAGAAGCAAAAAACCGTTCCATCTCCAAAGGATTGGCAAAGGCAATTTCTACCGCAGCCTGATACTGCTTGTCTAGGGGTTCATAACGACAGACTCCATCGTCACTAGAGCGTGAATTATCTACTGGTTCGAGTAAATGCAGTCGGAACTTAATTACGCGATCGCTCTGCACAATGGCAGGGGCAAAAATGTCTGTCAGATACTGGCGAAAAGCCTCTTCTTTGACGACATCAGATTTCTGCACCATGACGTGAAATTTGGTTAAATCCAGTTCTCCGTTTGGTTCCCCTGTAGGAATGCGATCGATATAGGTTTGGGAATTACCAAAACTCGTGCTGTAGGCGATCGCTTTGCTGAATAGGTTATGTTCGTCAGCCATCAGAATACCAAAGGCTTGAATATATGCCTGAAAATCTGCTTCTGTAGGCAAAAGTTAATTCGGCAATGCCATCAAAGCAATCTTCTTCTGGACAGTTGTTGTCTACGTTCTGCACCATCGGCCAAATACCACCTTCGTGACGATCTAGATGAAACTGCCAGTATTGATGTTGTCCTGGCAAGTGGGCGCACAGAGGACCGTGGACGTTTTTCCAGTAATTGTAGAATAATTCGCGATCGATACCTTTACGCTTCCATAACAGCACGTAAAAAGCTAGTTTACCCTGGCGATCGCGTATGGCATAATCTTCTTGTCTGATTGCAGATATCATTTGTCCGTTACCACTTAAAATCTCGTTTATCGTTGCGAAGCAGCCAGCGACTTTATTAAATCCCCCATAGACACAGAGCAACAGCAATAGTTCTTTGATTTCCCTGATAGGTAATTCCCTGCGATCGAGCCTTATGTATACTGCTGGCAAAACTATTACTATCGCTCTGATTAATTCCGTTGACCAGATCGACAGCGATCGCAATCAAAGCCTTTGCCTTGGGGTCGATTGATGACAGCTCGTATTTACTAGTCACGCTAGCCAAAAAATCATCAAACCGATTATTGGTCATCACTTATTGATTATGAATTTAGATTTAGGTCGTAATCAAACTCAGTAAGCCACCTGGGGCATAGACATCGCGGTAGAAGGTGAGTTGTTCGGTTTTGAGGTGACAACCGCCTCGATGACCCCGACGCACCCAAGTTACATTACCTTTTGCCAGGGTTTCGTTAGTCTCATCATCGACACACTTCCATTCAAAGTAAGTCACCTCACCATGAAACATGACAATCGGCCAGCACATAGTCACTCCAGGTTGAGCAATTAACGCCCACCAGTGTTTTTCTCGTTCTTTTTGCTGGTCTAAGCCGTAATAAGGGCCATCCTGACATAAATAAACTAAATCGTGGCGATATTCATCGGTTAAAATATCACCTCGTCCCTGTCTCAAAGCCTCGCAATGAGTTGGCCACCAGTCTTTGTTTTCTTGTTCGATTTGTTCGAGGGTATAACGCGAACTAATTTCTGGTATTGTCCGCTCTTTCATTGCTGCAAACTTCTCGCCATCTTCAATTAGTTTTTTGGCTACATAAGCTGTTACCAATCCAGGACGAGAATAATCGGCAGCTAAATCTTGATAGAAATTAGTACGTTTTTTCACTGGAGTAGAAGCAGTTTGCGATCTGCCGTTGCTCGCTCCTTACCATTGGACTGGATTAATTGTTGTTGCAGCATGAGAGTAGTTACATCCTCTTTTAGTTGATTGGTCGCGCCAATATTGGCAATTAATTCGGCAACAGTAGAGCTACGCTGACCTGCTAAGGTCATGTTGCCGTCATAGACAAAGGTGTATGCCGTGCGTTCGGGGAAAGGTAAAAATCGATCTACGTATTGAGCTAAATCTTGAGTGGCGATCGCATATTCGGGAGAAGTAAAGAATTTTTCCATCTCCAAAGGATTGGCAAAAGCAATTTCTACCGCAGCCTGATATTGTTGTTCTGGCGGTTCGATATGGGTCACTCCCGCAGCATCGGGACGAGAGTTGTCTACTTCTTCAAATAGGTGCAGACGTAATTTGAGTACCGATTCACTTTGGGCGATCGCAGGAGCATAAGTTTCGCGTTAGATATTGACGAAACGCCGAAACGCTAGCCGTGGCTGATTTTCTAACCATAATGTGGAACTTCAGCAGCCCCAGATTGCCGTTAGGTTCACCACTGGGAATACCATCGACATAGGTTATAGAATTGCCCAGGTTGGTATTGTAGCCGATCGCTTTACTAAAGATATTGTGTTCGTCATCCATCAAAATGGCAGCAGATTCAAACCAGACATTACGTTCGGCTTCGCTGGTAAAGGTCAATTCGGCAATCCCATTAAATTGAGCTTCATCGGGACAGATATATTCAATACCAGGGATCTCAGGAAAAATTCCTCCATCATTGCGATCGAGATGAAACTGCCAATACTGATGTTGACCAGGTAAACGAGCGCATACTGGACCATGAACGTCCCGCCAGTAGTCATCAAACAGTTGACGAGCAATACCTTTGCGTTTCCAGAGCAAGCACGTAAAAAGCTAATCTACCCTGGCGATCGCGTATGGCATAATCAGTCTTTCTGGTTGTGGTTAAAATGGTCACTTCTCTTTTTTCTCCTAAAGCGGTTTATGATTGACCTAAAATTTCGTTTAAAGCACCAAAGCTAGCAGCAGCCTTGTTAAATCCTGCGTAAACGCACAAAAACAAGAGTAATTCTTCGATTTCAGCGCGAGTTACTCCTTGTTTGATTGCCATATCCACATGAGCAGCAAAAGGAGTACCTGGACCTAATAAATTTTGATTGACAACATCAACCGCAATGACAATCAAAGCCTTAGTTTTTTGATCGATTAATGGTAGCCCCCAAGCTTCGCCCGCAACACGAGTTACAAAATCGCCAAATTTAGGATTGATATTTTGTAGAGCCGTTTGTAGTTCGAGATCGTCTAAAACGGCATTTTTATAGGGAGTAGTGGAAGATTTAGTCATTGTTGGCAACTGAGTCATAGGACAAAATTTTCAATAAAAAATTCCGTAACGATGTTTCGGTTATTGCATACTTGCAAACTAAGAATACAGAGCTACTGTTAAAGAGCAATCAGACACATAAATTATTTGCAACTATCAAAAAAATCCTCGGTCGAGTTAGATTAATTTGAACTTAAAAATAAATCGAGAAGAACTAGAGAAGAAAAAAATGTATTGTTTGTAGTTTATGTCTTCCCTACTTTTTCTCGATTGCTTCATAATCTGCATTCAGAACTTTGGGCAAGCAATTTTTTCTTTATCAAAGAAGACAAACGATTGTTAATGTAGCTTCACTACGTACTATAAATCTTCACAAGTTTAAATATCGTAATTAATTCAAGGAAATTTAGTTTGATGACACATCCAATAGATTCTTTACCGATACTTGCCAATGAAGGCAATTTAGATAACAAACATAACCTGGAGCATTCACATAAGCCCGACGAGACTCTCGAACGCTCGAATGAACTCGATTCTCCGTCATTGTTAGCAACAGAAGTAGTTGATGATTATCTAATGTGTCGATCGAGATGCACCCTTAGACGAACGACCTGCAATTTATACTTCTGGAGATCTATATACTTTTTTAGCTACTAGTCAAGAAACTGACTTTCGTTTTAACGTTTTTGATTTTTTTATACCCGAAGGAGGTGGACCACCACCACACATTCACAATTTTGAACACGAAGCCTTTTTTGTCGAAGAAGGTCGAGTTAGTTTCTTTTTGGGTAATGAAGCTGGCGCGATCGATATTCCTCCAGGAAACGAGCGAGAAGAATTTGTTTTAGAAGGACTGCCAGAAGGAACTTTTATTTTTGGTCCCAGACTTAGACCCCATGGATTTGCCAATCCAGATTCAAATGAAGCAACATCGGGAACAAACAGTGGTGCGCGAATTCTTTCTTTAACTACTCCAGGTGGCTTAGACCTCCTATTTGAGTTTGCAGGTATTCCAGTCGAAGATCGAAATGAACAGATTTTACCTCCATCTGTAGGAATCGATCCCAAACAATTAGAGTTTGGACAAAGAACTGGCGGAGGGATTGCATTTTCTGGATACGAACCTCCTAAAGGAACTCCTAACTATATACTAGTACTGCCCGATGATGTATCTAAAGAGTTAGAGGATAATATCCGAAGTCAGGTAGCAGGAATTGATGGTTTCAGCATTTTTACCGCTAGCCAACGTCCAACCTTTACTGGTGAGTTTGACATTGAATACACTTCTTTGAGTACTCTTTCAGAAACAAAAGACGAATTGGGCAATAGACTATCTTACAATCAATTTTCCCTCGCCCCTCAATCTACTACTACTTTAGTTGAAGCTTATTTAAATGACGCTCAAGTAGTAGAGCCGATAGAATCGTCGGCAACTGGAATTGCCAATTTGCAACTTAACGAAGCTGGAGAAATTGAATACAGCTTGAGAATATCTGGTTTAGATTTTGGAGATACTCTCGCCCAAAGCAGTCCTCAAACTCCAAATAACGAACTTGATGATGTTGTGGCTATTCATGTTCATTCAGGCGATCGCGGTAGCAATGGTTCTCATGAATTTAATCTTCTCGATCCTCAACAACAAGATGAAAGCGATCTCGATATTACTTTAAACGACGATGGCTCTACTACTATTAATGGCACTTGGGAAAGTACGGAAGCGGAAATTCCCCTAAATTTGACCGATTTTATCAGTGGTGATGGTAATGTTGGAGCAGAAAGTAGTTTTTACCTGCAAGTCCATACTAAAGGCAAACCTGAAGGAGAAATTAGGGGGCAGATTGCTTTAAATTCGGCAGATTTTCCCGCTCCAATTGTGAGTGAAGACTACGAAGCATTTTATATTCGTGAAGGAAATTTGTCATTTCAAATTAATGATGAAGTTCGATTAGCAGAGTCAGACACTTTTGTTTATATCGCTCCAGGAAACGAATATTCATTTGCTAATTTCGGTGAAGAGAAAGTAGAGTCTTTAGCGATTACTATCCCCAATGATTCAGAAACAGACACATTTTTTAATAATAATATCTCTTTTCCATCTCCTCTAAAATCTCAAGGTTTGTCTTCCCCGACCTTTTTCTTTCTAGGGGACGAAGCAGACATCTTCAATAGATCCGATGAAAATAATCGTAGGGTTTACGGTGGAAAGGGTAACGATGAACTATTTGCTACTCAAGACGATCGCCTGTTTGGTGAAGAGGGAGATGACATACTCGATGCCTCTAGTTGGTAACAAGAATTACGGCGGTCAAGGAGACGATGAAATCTTCTCAATGGTGCGAACGCGCGGGGCGAAGGTAATGACGAACTCTAGGCTGCTATAGATGTGTCAACTAGGAGAAACAATTTCTGGGGGGAACTATGTCGATGGTGGTAATGGTCGCGATTATCTACTGGCTGGCAGTAATAGTGAGTTACATGGCGGTGATGGCAATGACACCCTTAGAATTGTTAGTGGTGGTAATAATCTGCTGTATGGCAATAGTGGTGCAGATCGATTTTGGATAGCTAATAGCAGAATACCAGATACCAGTTGCGGTAACCGAAAACTAGAACAACTAACCGATCTTGGTTTACCAAACTTAGAAGATACTAGAAATACGATCGCCGATTTTGAACCAAACATCGACAAAATTGGTATTGGTGGTATACCAGAGATATCCTCTTTTGATGACTTAAAACTACTGCCTGCTTTTGGCGATATTCAAAGTACCAGTATTATGCCACTGTTGATGGTATAGAAGGTGAAGTATCTCTGGCAAACATCGTTAACGTTCAATTTAACCAACTTAGTGCTGATGATTTTATTTTTGCCTGAGTTTTACATTGACTAACCTAAGTAGTTATGTACGAAATGCTTGAGTTGAATTATTTTTAATTTCTAGGGGCAAATCTACAGTGAATATTACCGAAACAACAACCATACTTAGGCAGAATTTTTCCCAAGCTTCCAAAGCGATCGCGATCGCTTCTACCATATTAATTACTGCCAATAATTCAGCCACAGCCCAAACAATTGAATCTAACAATCAGCTTATTTCCCCCAGAGATAATATTGAGGGTGAAGTAGTAGATGGTATGGAACAAATTAATAGTGTTTCTGAACTACTAGATGTTAACCCTGGAGACTGGGCATATGAAGCATTAAGGAGTTTAAGCGATCGCTATGGTTGCATTAGCGGATATCCCGACGGAACATATCGAGGTCATGCAACTTTAACTCGTTATGAATTTGCCGTCGGTTTAAATTCTTGCCTACAAAATATCCAACAGCTTTTAGCTACGGGATCGGTTCAAATCTCTTCAGAAGATATTGCGACCTTGGAAAAATTGCAAAAAAATTACAGTGCAGAATTAGTTGAAATCAATAGCCGTCTCGATCGCCTTAGAAACCAATATCGAACAACTAGAAGATACTCAGTTTTCTACTACTACTAAACTTCTAGGCAACTTAAGGGTTCAAACTAATACCTTTTTCTCTGGCGATGGCGATCCGCAAACTAATGTGCAGTACAATCTCTTTTTAGGGCAACTAACTAGCTTTACTGGTCGAGATACTTTGCTAACCGCCCTGGGGGCAACTAATACTACTTTCCCCGAATTAGCCAGCACCAATAGCGGAATTGAGGTTGGTTCGACTAGAGAAGGTTCGAGCGATACAACTGGTTCTGGAAATACTGCCAATAGCCTACGATTAATCGGCTTAGAATATCAATTTCCCTTGGGAGATAAAGCGGTAATTGACATCGTTGCTGCTAATCGATATCGCTTTAGCCCGATTCTGCTACGGCAATTTTTTCCTGGCTATAGTCTGGGACAGAGGTCCAACAAGTGCCTTTGCCGAAGCACCACCTATCTATCTATTAGGAGGAGGTTCGGGAATATCGGCTAGCTATGAGTTTTTAGACTCGACTGTCCTCACTTTAACTTATTTGAGTACCTTCGCTAACGATTCTCAATCGGGTAGGGGTTTATTTAATGGAGACTATATTGCCTCAGCCCAGATTAATTACAATCCCACTGCCGATTTATTCTTACAACTCTTATATCAGAATGGCTATTTTGATAACGGCAATTTCGGTTTTAATAACGGACAGACATTTAGAGGTAATGGTTTTGTCGGAACTGCCTTAGCAAATCGTTTTGACGATCCTGGGGTCTTTTTTGCAGAGGGGGCAGAAGTTTCTAGCAATGCCTATCAAATAGGGGGTTACTATACGTTCGGCGATCGCATTATTGTCGGTGGTTGGGCAAATCTGATTAAAGCGAGGTTACTGGGTAAAGGAGATGCCGATATTTGGACTTATTCACTGCAAACAGCTTTCCCAGATCTATTTATTGAAGGCAATCAAGGAGGATTGATTGTAGGTGTCGAGCCTACCCTAACCAGTTTAGATACCAATCTAGAAATTTCCGAATTTGAGAATGACACCTCATTGCATATCGAAGCCTATTACAGACATCAACTTAATGACAACATCTCCCTCACCCCTTCATTAATTTGGATTACAGCCCCCAACCAAGATGCCAACAACGAAGATATTGTGATTGGCGGTATTAGAACCACATTTAATTTTTAATTGTTGCAACATCGCAATAGCAAATCGAGATTTATTTTCTCAAACTAAATATAAAAATCATGAAATGGCAACAGTATTACAAATCAACAAGAATTTTGCTGGTTCTCATCTGTCAAACAGGGATAATTTTCTCTGGGCTGTCGTCGCGATTATTGGCACAGTCCTCTTCGATGAAAATTAGTCTCGAATTCCCACCTACCAATGAACGAGGATCTCCTCAAACAACAACTGGAGGAGGTACACGCGGTAATTCTTGCGTAAAATCGAGTGAAGGCGGTCAAACAATTCCTTTAACACCTTTGATGCCAACGCGCACTAATGTGGGGACAACTGCTACTACCAATCCCGTATTGTATTGGTATGTTCCTCGAAATACGGCGCAGTCTGGCGAATTTTTAATCGAAGACGAACGAGGAGATGAAATTTATGCGGTTAACTTCAAACTTCCTTCCACTTCAGGCATAGTCAAATTAAAAATCCCGCCCAATGCCTCTTTAAAAACAAATAGAAATTATCAGTGGAAGTTTTCTCTAGTTTGTAATCCCCAAAACCCCAAGCGTAACCAGTGGGTCTTAGGGGTGCTTCAGCCCCAGGAAATCGATCTAGCTCTCAAGCAACAATTAGCCAATAAAGATCTTTTAGAACAAGCCGAATTTTATGCACAGCAAAGAATTTGGCACGAAACCTTGGATATTATGGCTCAATTATCTACGGAAAATCCTGCTGAATGGGCGGAATTTTTAAAGTCAATCAATCTTGAGAGCATTGCTAAAAAACCAATCTTGGAATGCTGTATGGCTAAAAACTAATAACCTGCTTCTTAAGTCAATTTATTAGAGTTAACAGCGTATGCGAGCAAAATTAAAATCGCTTTTTTGGCACGGGCGCGGAGTTTGGATTACTACCCCCTGCATCGCAATTTTGGTAATCTTAATTCGCTCGGCTGGTTTGTTACAGTCCTGGGAATGGTCGGTGTTTGACCAATATATGCGCTTGCGTCCCCAAGAATCTCCTGACAATCGTATTGGTATCGTCGGTATTAATGAGGCAGATTTGCAGAGTTTAGAGACAGCAATCATTCCTGATGGGGTTTACGCACAACTACTCAAAAAACTTATCGCTCAACAGCCCAAAGCCATCGGTCTAGATGTTTATCGTGACTTACCAGTAGAACCAGGTCATCAAGATTTAGTTGAGATCTTTGAATCTACTCCCTATCTAGTAGGCATCCAAAAAGTAGCAGGACCAGGGATTCAGGCAGTTGCTCCACCTCCCGCCCTAAAAAAAAAGGATCGAGTTGGTGCTAATGACCTAATCTTTGATTCGGATAAGAAAATACGACGCGGTTTAATTTATTTATCCGCCGAGGGCGAAACTGTTTATAGTTTTGGTCTACATCTGGCTCTCCATTATCTCGAAGATCGCGGTATCGCCCCCCAATCTATTGAAGGTGAAACGGATTCTTGGCAGTTGGGTCAGAAAGTATTTACTCCCTTTGAGGCTAATGATGGCGCTTATGTACGAGCCGATGCGGGTGGTTATCAAATATTATTAAATTACCGAGGAGCAAGCGGTCACTTTGACACTGTTTCCCTAATGGACATTCTCCAAGATCGAGTACCTCCAAACTGGGGTCGCGATCGCATTATTTTGATTGGTTATGTAGCCGAGAGTTCTAACGATTTATTCTACACTCCCTATAGCAGTAGTCGGTTTGAAAGCCCCAAACCCCTGGCTGGGGTAGAAATTCATGCCCAATTGACTAGCCAGATTATCAGTGCAGCCCTAGACAATCGCTTGTTATTGCAAAACTGGTCGGAATTACAAGAATGGCTGTGGATTTTCTTTTGGTCTGGAGTTGGGTCAACCTTGCGCTGGCAGTCTCGCTATATCGGGGAGAAAAGAATCCTTTTATGGTTCAGTTCTGTTAGCTTCTTGGTGGCGGGAGGTACTTTGCTGCTCGGCACTTATATTGCATTTTTGGGAGGTTGGTGGCTGCCTGTGGTTCCAGCATTTTTAAGTTTAGGAGGGGCTGTGCTGGCGATCACAGTGTATGTAGCGAAGACTGCACGGGACATACGTAAAACATTTGGACGTTATCTAAGCGATCGAGTTGTCGCCAATTTACTCGAAAGTCCTGAAGGTTTAAAACTCGGCGGTGAAAGACGGAAAATTACGATTATGACCTCCGATTTAAGAGGATTTACCGCTATATCAGAACGATTACTTCCTGAAGAGGTGATTAAGCTCCTTAATATCTATCTACACTATATGACAGATGCGATCGCTGATTACCAGGGAACTATTGATGAATTCCAAGGAGACGGGATTCTGGTTCTCTTTGGTGCGCCTACTGCTAGAAAAGATGATGCAGTTCGTGCTATTGCCTGTGCCTGTGCAATGCAGTTAAAAATGGCTACGGTTAACCAAGAAATGAAACAAATGAATTTACCCCAGTTAACAATGGGAATTGGCATCAATACTGGTGAAGTGGTGGTAGGAAATATCGGCTCGGAAAAACGCAGTAAATATGGTGTTGTCGGCACTCCAGTCAATATAACTTATCGGATTGAATCCTACACTATAGGCGGTCAAATTCTCATCTCAGAACAGACTTTAGAAGACGTTGGAGCGATCGCGATCGTCGAAGAAAGCAAAAAAGTATTATCAAAAGGAATCCAAAAGCCAATTACCATCTATCAAGTTAATGGTATCGCGGGAAAATACAATCTCTTTCTGTCTCCAGAAGAAGAAGTTTTTTTGACCCTCTCTGAAGCAATACCGATTCAATACGCTGTCTTGGAAGTAAAGGATGTGGGCGATCGACTATTTAAGGGGAATTTAATTCGGCTTTCAGCTAATGAGGCTGAAATTAGAGTTGAAAATCGAGAACAATCAGAAATTCCACCTGGACTGAGTAATATTAAGCTGAATTTATTATCGCCGAATCAACAATTAGAACTTAGCGAAGATATTTATGCCAAGGTTTTGGAAAAGCCAGTAGAGCAAGATAGTTTTTATATTCATTTTACCTTCAAACCCCCAAATGTAGCAGCAAAGTTAGGTTCTATCTATAAATCGCTGAAACTGACTGGGGAAAACAGAGAGGGTCTTTGATATTTCGATCGTTATTAACTTTGCGCCGTACAGCCAAGTTGATTCTACGAAAACCATTTCTACAAAATGAATCCGATCGAAATATAATTTCCTTGCTCAAACAACAATATCCTCACCTCAACACTGCAATTGAACTTATCCAAAGGTTTGCCGAGCTAGTTCGTAATCATCAGCCAGAGGAATTAAAAGACTGGTACGAAAAAGCGAATTCGTGTCAAATTAAAGCCTTAAAAAGTTTCGCTCGTGGCATCAAGTCAGATTGGGACGCAGTTAAAAATGGGATGACTTATCAATGGAGCAATGGACAGGTAGAAGGACAGGTTAATCGACTCAAGATGCTCAAGCGTCAGATGTATGGTCGCGCTAGTCACGAGCTTCTTAAGAAACGATTTTTATGTCCTGTCTAGCAATTTCGCGTAGCGAAGCCATGCCGCAGGCTTATCGCCTTTTTTCTTGAATTTTAATTACTCATAGCGACCGAGAAAATGCCAATAGTCGTCACTAACTTCGTGGAGATCTCCACCCCAGTCGTGGGTATCATCAGAAAAATCGGAATCGGCAAGTTTAGAGTGATAAATATCCTCCTTAATTTCGGCGCGAATTGAATTGCTGTCATTAATGTTGAGATTAGAATAATAGTCAGTCACCAGAGGAGTGGCAAGAGGGGTGTCTTCAGAGTCATCTCTGATATTTTGTTCGGTGGATTCAGTTGAATTGAGTAGGGAAGGGATATTGTTTGTCTCGGCAAAAGAATCATCCTGCCGTTGTCTACGTCGCCTTCTGAAAGGTTTGCCAGAAGCATCTGCGATATTTTGTTCGATTGATTCAGTGGAACTAGGCAATTCAGTTGCCTGACTGCCAGTAAAATTGGTGAATTGAGTTTGTTTTCGGTGTAGTCTTCTAATTTCTCTGCTCATAGATGAAGAATTAATGGCTTGGTAAGCCAGAGGTGCTAACTATACAAGATTAGCTTTTTGCGGCCGATAATGCTTGATTAAGTCCTATTTATGAAAAAATCAGAATAACTTGCAATGACTGTCTGTTTATTCAAATTTGGTGTCCCGTTTAATATATATATATTGTGGTATCAAAATGAACCGAAGAAGGGAGATAAAATAATGGACTTAATTGCAGATATTTTGGACGGTGATCCATTTAAAGGAATTGGAAAACCCGAACCTCTCAAGTATATAGCCTCAGATACTTGGTCACGTCGAATAGATTTAGAACACCGTTTGATTTATAAGGTAAAAGATAATCGGGTGTATTTTTTACAGGCTCGTTATCATTATTAACTTTCAAGAAACACGAGCAGGAAGGGTTGCTCCTAAGATTTGAATTGCTATTTAAAAAATTAACTTCAGGAGTTTTCTACTTTTATTACCCCACGATACATATTCATCCCACAGGTAAAGGTATATTCTCCTGGTTTTTCTGGCACGATTTCTACCGAGGTAATTTCATTTAAAGCTAGATTTAATGCCTTATTAAAATCGGGCAACAATACTTGTTCTAAACAGCCACTTGGATCTTTACGGTAAAAATTTAGTCTAACTGGTTCGCCAGCAGCAACTTCAATTCTGTCGGGAGTATAACCACCATCGACGACAATATCTACCGATTGAATTCCCTGTTTTACCTGAGCTTTTTGGGATTTGGTTTTACTGAACATGAACCACCAAAGTTCTGCACCAATTAAACCTATACCACCTATAGCGACAGCTAGTTTTAAACCGATAGGCTGTTCTATCTTCTGAAACTGACTGGTTTGTTCTCCCCCAGAGGCGGGCATTTCTACTTCCTTTTGTGCCAATGCAATATTAGGAGTTAAAGCGATAAAAAATCCCAATCCTGCAAGGCTTCCATATATTTTGGTTTTGTTAAACATGATTTCCCCCTTAATTTAAGTTCTGGATTTCGACGGACTAAAATTTCGTCAATCGCAAAGCATTAGTTACTACCGAAACCGAACTAAATGCCATTGCCCCACCTGCAATTATTGGATTGAGCAACCAGCCAAAGAAAGGAAACAAAATACCTGCTGCAATAGGAATACCTAAGACATTGTAGACAAAGGCAAAGAAGAGATTCTGACGAATATTATTAATCGTCGCCTTACTTAATTCAATAGCAGTCACAATACCCTGTAACTCTCCCGAAATTAAAGTAATATCGCTAGCTGCGATCGCCACATCCGTTCCCGTACCAATAGCAATACCGACATCCGCTTGCGCTAGTGCAGGGGCATCATTAATCCCATCTCCTACCATAGCCACAGTTTTACCTTCTTGCTGAAGTTCTCTGATTTTGGCTGCTTTTTGATCGGGGCGTACTTCTGCTTCTACTCTAACTATACCAACCTGACGGGCGATCGCTTCGGCGGTTTTTTGATTATCTCCCGTTAGCATTACTACTTCTAGGTCGAGGTTACGTAGTGCTTTTACGGCTGCGGTGGAAGAAGGTTTGACAGCATCGGCAATACCCATAATGCCTTCTAGTTCCCCATCTACGGCAATCAATACGACGGTTTTCGCTTCTGCCTCCCAAATATCTTTTTGCTTTTGTAAGGTATCGGCTTTAATATTCAATTCAGACATCCAGCGTTGAGTACCGATCTGTACTAGACGATCTGAAACTGTACCCTGTACACCGCTACCTGCTACTGCTTCAAAGTCATCACTTTCAGGAATATCTAGATCGTTTGACTGGGCGTATCTAACCACAGCCTCGGCTAAAGGATGTTCGGAGTTGCGTTCGACTGCTGCGATTAAACGTAACAAGTGTAATTCTGCATTGTTACCAGTACCTCGAATTGCTTGATAGTTAGTAACGGTAGGTTTCCCTTCGGTAATCGTGCCTGTTTTATCTAAGACAATAGTTTGCAGTTTGTGTGCTAGTTCTAAACTCTCTGCACCTTTAATTAAAATACCGTTCTCTGCACCTTTTCCCGTACCAACCATAACTGAAGTAGGCGTAGCTAAACCCAAAGCACAGGGACAGGCAATAATTAATACTCCAACGGTGGTAATTAAAGCCAAGGAAACATTCCCCATAATGGTAAACCATAAGATGAAAGTGGCAATGGCGATCGCAATTACTACAGGGACAAACCAACCCGTTACTCGATCGGCTAATCTTTGTATAGGTGCTTTAGAACCTTGAGCATCCTGTACCAACTGAACGATCTGCGCCAACACTGTATCTGCACCCACTCTGGTAGCCCTAAATTTAAAGCTACCTGTCTTATTAATGGTTGCGCCAATCACTTCATCACCCGCTTGTTTTTTAACGGGGATACTTTCTCCCGTCACCATCCCTTCATCGATAGTAGAATTACCGCTTATGATTTCGCCATCGACAGGAATCTTTTCACCAGGGCGTACTAAAATAATGTCGTCGATCTGCACTTCACTAATGGGTACGTCTATTTCTCTACCGTCGCGAATTACTCTGGCATCTTTTGCCTGTAAGCCCATCATTTTGCGAATGGCATCTGAGGTTTGTCCCTTAGCGCGATTTTCAAACCACTGTCCGAGTAAAATTAAAGTGATAACTACCGCTGCGGTTTCGTAATATACCTCTGGCATCAAGCCTTGACTGAGAAAGAAGTCAGGAAAGATAGTGGCGAATAAAGAATAAAAATAGGCTGCACTTGTACCAAGGGCGATTAGAGTATCCATTGTCGCAGCATGGCGTTTGAAAGCTTTCCATGCACCGATATAGAACCTGTAACCACACCAAAACTGTACTGGCGCGGTCAAAATTAATTGCAGCCAGGGGTTATGCAACCATGCAGGAATGAAAGGTAAATTCACCCCTAGCATCATTGGTAGCGAACCAATAATTAGAATGACGCTAATTACCCCACCAACAATCATTTTGCGAATTAGATCCCTAGATTCGGCTTTGCGAGCTGCTTTTTCTCGATCGTCCTCTCCCGTAACCATCTCTTGTTCTTGCAGAGAGTAAGATGAATATCCAGCCTCTTCTACTGCATCTTGGATATTTTCAATGCTAGTTTGGCGAGAATTATATTTAATGGCAGCCTGTTCTGCACCGAAGTTGACATTACACTCGTTTACTCCTGGTACGTTGAGGATTGCTTGCTCTATACTGCTAGCGCAAGAGGCACAACTCATACCCCTGAGTTTGAGATTGACCTTTTCTATATTGGTGGTGGTGTTCATAATTAGTAGTAGGGACGAATGACCATTCGCCCTTACAGAAAGTTTGGTATTTTAATGATTCGTTTAAGCAGGGGGATATCCTACTGCTGCGATTGCGAAGCTAGCCGAAGGCATCGCTTCTTTTACAGATGACTCAGAGGCTTGGGTGTCTACTATTACCTGTTTGGTTTTGGGATCGGCTTTTACTGAAGCCTTCGGATCTATGTCAATAACTGCTTGAGTAATAGTTTTGGCGCAAGCACCACACGCCATATTAGGAACTTTGAGTTGGATAGTCATATTGCTTAATTACTTTATTTATTTGCTTCTAAAGTTAGCTTAAACTCTCTAGTCGGCTATAGAGTCAAGAGAAATTGAAAAAAGGTGTCCTTTTTCGAACAGGGTGCGATCGCGCTAGCTGTTTTTCTCATGAATATAAATTGACTCGCAGCGATCTAGGTTGATTATAATTAGACAATGAAACGAACTAACAAACGCAATGAATTAATTCAAGTTGGCAAGAAAATTGTTGTCCAGCAAGGATTTAAGGCAGCAAGTCTCAACGAAATATTAACTACTGCTGGCGTTCCTAAAGGTTCGTTTTACTACTATTTTTCTAGCAAAGAAGATTTTGGATTGGCGATTGTTGATGATTTTGCTAAGGAATATCGCCACAGGTTTCAAACTGTTTTAGGAGACAAAAGATACTCTCCTTTAACCAAATTACGCAACTATTTTGAGCTTAAGATTGCTGATATGGAAGTCTGTCAATGCACCGATGGCTGTTTAATTGGCAATCTCGCTCAGGAATTATCAGCACAAAATGAATTATTTCGCGATCGCCTTAATCGGGTGTTTGCTGAGTGGGAAGGGTTTTTTGCTCAATGTTTGCAGGCAGCCTATCAAGCAGGAGAAATAAATAGCGATCGCTATGAGGATTTGGCTAAGTTTATTCTTTCAAGCTGGGAAGGGGCTATTCTACAGGCTAAAGTAACCAAGTCTATTGTGCCGATGCAAACCTTTGTCAGAATTTTATTTGAACAAATCTTAAATAAATCCCCCTCCAGCCAGATTTAATCTTGTTGTCTAATTCATTACTATTTATTAGTTACTAGACGACTGGTCTACTATATTATTAACAACTAATAAAATTATGTCTGAAATTAAAAACAAAGTCGTTATCGTTACAGGGGCAAGTAGTGGACTAGGAGAAGCTACCGCCCGTAGATTGGCTAACAACGGTGCAAAATTGATGTTAGCTGCAAGAAGAGAAGACCGCCTCAAGGAATTAGTTGCTGACATTGAAAAAAACGGTGGTACAGCCAAATATCAAGTTACCGACGTAACTAATCGCTCTGAAGTAGAAGCTTTGGCTAAAGCAACTAAAGAAGCTTATGGAAGCATTGATGTCTTAATTAACAATGCTGGTTTAATGCCTTTATCTCCCTTAGCAGCAAACAAGATCGATGAATGGGAACAAATGGTTGATGTCAATATTAAAGGAGTACTTTATGGGATTTCTGCGGTAATGCCCGTGATGCTTGAACAAGAATCTGGTCATATTATTAATCTCTCTTCCGTTGCAGGACACAAAGTATTTGCAGGGGGTACGGTTTACTGTGCTACCAAATTCGCCGTTAAAGCTATTTCCGAAGGCATCAGAATGGAATCTGATGGTAAAATTCGCTCGACTAATATATCTCCTGGTGCAGTAGATACAGAATTGACCAGCACTATTTCCCACGACGAAACAGCCCAAATGGCAGAACAACTATACGGTGTAGCTATTGATGCAGATGCGATCGCCCGCGCCATTACCTATGCAATCGAACAGCCTGGAGATGTAGACATCAACGAGATAATTATTCGCCCTACTAAGCAAGAACTTTAAAATATAAATCAATTATGTCTAATATAATTTTTTACGGTACTCCTATGAGTACCTATGTACGCACTGTTCGACTATTGCTAGCCGAAGCCAACATTAACGACTACGAACTAAAAGATATTGGTATCTTTAACGGTGACAATGAAACCGC
Organism: uncultured cyanobacterium; assembly: GCA_963799375.1. Classification (GTDB taxonomy): domain Bacteria; phylum Cyanobacteriota; class Cyanobacteriia; order Cyanobacteriales; family Xenococcaceae; genus Waterburya. The sequence goes on along the minus strand of CAWCWY010000019.1, from coordinate 23,445 downwards.
CGAATATCTGGCAAAACATCCCTTTGGCAAAGTTCCTACAGTAGAAATTGATGGCATCACAATTTATGAGACGACAGCAATTACCTACTACATCAATCAAAAACTAGCTGGTGGCAAATTTGCTCCCCCAGATCTTTTAAGTCAAACGCGAATGCATCAGATTATGGCAATTATCGATAGCTATCTTTACCCCCCAGCCGTCGGCACAATTGTGATTCAAAACCTAATCGTACCCGACCAAGGTGGCACAACTGACCAACAGGCGGTAGAAAAAGCGATCGCACCAACTCAAAAAGCATTAAAAGCGATCGAAGATTTATTTATCGGTAGTCCTTTCTTAGTTGGCACTATGATTAGCATTGCCGACTTTTATCTAATTCCTATTTTTATTTATCTAGAAAAAACGCCACAGTTTAATGCACTTATTGCCAGCACTCCCAAACTAAAAGCATGGTGGGAAGAAGTGAAAATTCTGAAAAGCGTCAAAAAAATCTGTGCCTAAATTTAGTAAATAGCGATTGCCAGATTAGTAATTTGTGACTACTAACAATTAACACCTCAGATGGAATTAAGACTCAAAGATCTAGAAATTACCAGCTCGGCTTTTCAACCTTTATCAGCCATTCCACAACGTTATACTAGCGATGGCGAGAACGTTTCTCCTGCTTTACGCTGGAGCAAAATACCGCCCGAAACCGAAGAACTTGCATTGATTTGTCACGATCCCGATGCTCCTCTACCTTGGGGTTTTACTCATTGGGTTCTATACAATATTCCCGCCAACATTACCGAAATTGAAGAAGGTGGCGGAGATTTGTATACCACGGGAGTAAATACTACTGGTGCTAAAGGCTACACTGGACCCGCGCCTCCATCGGGACACGGCGCACATTACTACTATTTTTGGCTTTACGCCTTAGATCGTTCTCTCAAACTTCAGGCGGGTTTGAACCGAATAGAGTTGTTAAATGTGATCGCCGACTCAGTAACAGCACAAGCCAGATTAGTCGGAATTTATCAGCGTCCAGCTAATATCAGTAATCAATAAAGTAATCAATAATTATGACAAACGTCCCTCATTTACTCAGTCCTTTAGATAAAGGTCTACCCCTTAAAAACCGCGTCGTTATGGCTCCTTTAACTCGCGGACGTGCGGGAGAAGAAAGAACAGCTAACTCCTTAATGGCAGAATATTATGCTCAACGTGCAGGTGCGGGTTTAATTATTTCCGAAGGTACTGCCATCTCCAAACAGGGTTATGGCTGGACTCATAGCCCTGGAATCTATACCCCAGAACAAACAGAAGCTTGGAAACAGGTGGTTGATGCAGTACACGCCAAAGGAGCAAAAATTTTCTTGCAGCTATGGCATACGGGTAGAGCTTCCCACAGTATTTTTCAACCAAACAACCAGCTTCCCATCGCACCTTCGGCGATTAAAATCGAGGGTGCAGAGGCTCATACTCCTGATGGCAAGAAGCCCTATGAAACACCTAGAGCCTTAGACACCGATGAAATTTCTTCCGTAGTTGAAGAATACCGCAAAGCAGCAGCTAACGCTAGACAGGCAGGTTTTGACGGTGTAGAGATACACGGAGCAAATGGCTATCTCATTGATGAATTTTTACAGTCTAAAACCAATCATCGTACCGATAAATATGGTGGCAGTATTGAAAACCGCTATCGTTTTTTACAAGAGGTAGTAGAAGCAGTACTAACGGTGTGGGATGCAAAAAGTGTTGGAGTCAGACTCTCTCCTAATGGGAGCTTTAACGATATGGGTTCGCCTGACTATCGTGAAACTTTTACCTACATTGCTCAACAATTAAATAGCTATGGACTAGCATATCTACATTTACTTGATGGTTTAGCTTTTGGTTTTCATGAATTGGGTGAACCAATGACCGTAACAGAATTTAGAAAAGTGTACGATGGGATATTAATTGGCAATTGTGGTTATGATCGTCATGACGGGGAAAAAGCGATCGCTTCGGGAGATGCAGATTTGGTAGCCTTTGGTAGACCATATATCAGTAATCCAGATTTAGTAGCTCGCTTTGCTAATGATTGGGAGCTTAATCCTGATGCGGAAATGGATGTCTGGTATTCCTTTGATGCTAAAGGATATACTGATTTTCCTACCTATCAAGAATCAAAAGGATAAAATCACAGCCTAATTAGGATCGAGATCACGACCATCATAAAAACAATAGGTGATATTAGAGAAGAGATAGAGCTATGCAACAGATATTATCTGTTACATGATTTCCCCCAGTTTGGTACCTGGGGGCTTTTTTTTGCTCATTGTCCGATCTTTCTTGCGATATGACCCCATTCCGCGTAAAAATGTAAAGCGTGTTAATAGCAGATTCTCTCGACCAGATACAAACTCCTACGGCGATCGCTCTTGGTAATTTTGATGGTATTCATCAAGGGCATCAAGTGGTGCTGCAACCAATTATTAAATCTTTTCAAGTTCAATTACCCCAGCATTTACATTCTTCTGTGGTCAGCTTTTCACCTCATCCCCGTCAATTTTTTTCGGGAGGGAAATTACAGCTATTGACTCCTATTACCGAAAAGGCAGACCAGCTATCTGCTTTAGGTATAGAGCAGCTAATTCTTTTGTCTTTCGATCGAGATTTGGCTTCTTTGACTCCCCAGCAGTTTGTCGAACAAATTATAGTTAAGCAATTAGAGGCAAAAATCATCAGTGTCGGCTCAGATTTTCGTTTTGGATACCAAAGACAAGGTACGGCGGAAGATTTGAAAAGTATTGCGAATGATTTTGGTATCACAGTTCATCTTAGTTCCCTACACAAATACCAACACCACAATAACAAAACAATGCGAGTAAGTAGTTCTCTCATCCGCAAAGCTTTATCCAATGGAGAAGTAGAGGTGGCAAATACGATGTTAGGTAGACCCTATAGTCTTACGGGAACAGTAGTTACAGGAAAACAATTAGGCAGAACAATTGGCTTTCCAACTGCTAATTTAAAGCTGTCTCCTGAAAAGTTTTTGCCCCGATATGGAGTTTATGCAGTTGATGTCTTGGTAAATCAAAGTACGGTAAAAGGGGTGATGAATATCGGCTGTCGTCCTACGGTGGCTGGCGATGCTCCAACCATTGAGGTACATTTGCTAAATTGGTCAGGAGATTTATACGGTCAAAGTTTGAAAGTTAATTTAATCGAGTTTTTGCGTCCAGAACAAAAGTTTGATTCAATCGAAGCTTTGAAAGAGCAAATTACTAAAGATTGTCAAGCGGTACTAAACAATTAATGATTAACGATGGATAATTGATAGTTATCGATCGCTATGAAGGGAACTATGTCAGAATCAGTAACTAATCCCCCAGTAACTTCTCTCCTTCAGCCAGGTACGTTGTGGGCAAAAACGCAACAGACAACTAAATCGGCTCGTGAAAGTGGTACTCTCAAGTCGATTAAAACCGAACATCAATTAATCGAACAAGATGATATTTGTTTTGTTGTCCGCACTAAAGGCAATCTGACACGAAAAGAGCAAGCCAGAGAGGAGCAAACCCAAAAGGAACAAAAGACGGGAAAAAGATGCGATCCCTTTCTTCCCTATGAACCTGATATGTTTGTGGGGGATATATCTCCCAGTCATGTTTGCTTGCTAAACAAATTTAATGTGGTCGATAATCATTTGTTGATTGTGACTCGTGCTTTTGAAGAACAAACAGACTTACTCAATTTAGAAGATTTTGCTGCACTGTGGTCTTGCCTACAGGAAATAGACGGGTTGGCCTTTTTTAATGGCGGAAAAGCTGCGGGTGCTTCCCAACAGCACAAACATCTCCAGCTAATTCCTTTACCTTTTATGGCAGATGTAATTCATCTTCCCATCGAAAAAGCGATCGCCAATATGGTTTTTCAAGATTCTTTTGGCACAATTGACAGCTTTTCTTTCCGCCATCAGGTAGCAAAATTAAGTTTATCTTTAGAACATTCTCCTCAACAAGCAGCAGAGATAATGTTGGTTCAATATCATGCTTTATTGAATAAACTTTGTCTGGCTAATGATTCTGTAACCAATCAATCAGCTGCATATAACTTCTTAGCTACTAGAGAATGGATGCTAATTGTACCGCGATCGCAACATTCTTTTGCCAGTATTCCAATTAATTCTTTAGGTTTTGCTGGTTCTTTATTTGTTCGCGATCGCAATTCTTTGGAATTACTCAAAAAAATAACTCCCCTTAAACTGCTAGAGAAGGTGACGTTTAGTAATCACTGATTACTCAGCAAAAAAAAAGCTTTTCAATCGAAAAGTAATTAAAATCACCTCCGACGAAAAGCTAATTAAGCTAATTTTCTAACTCTACTAATTATTGTTTGAAGTAGTAGAAGAAGTAGAGGACTCTGAAGAATTATTGTTATTATTTTCTTCTGTCTCTTTTTTCTCAGTGTTGTTGTAATTGCGTCTGCCACGATTTCCATAACGGCTAGTTTGTTTACGGAATTTACGAGCGTTGATTTTGTTACGAGCTGCTTTCTCTTTTTTTGCGTTACGACGTTTAGCCATCTATATAGAATTCCTCATTACACAGTAAAACGCTCCTGGGAGTTTCTAGTATACTAGTCTAGTTTGCTCTCCAGGAGCGCATTTAAATTTGACCCTTGAGCTTAAAAGCGATCGTTGCGACGACCACCGCCGCCTCCACCACCACCAAAGGAGTTTCTATTTTCGCGAGGTCTTGCTTTGTTAACTTTTAACTCACGACCCATCCACTCTGCTCCATCCAGAGTTTCAATTGCTTTATCTTCCTCTGCCTCTGTTTCCATTTCGACAAAGCCGAAACCGCGTTTACGACCTGTTTCACGGTCAGTAGGAAGATGAACTCGTTTAACGCTTCCGTATTCGGAAAATACTTCGTTTAAATCTTCTTGGTTAACCTCGTAGCTAAGGTTACCGACGTAAATTGACATGAACTGTAATGTCTCCTCAATGCATTTGTGATGTAGAGAGCTAAATCTTCGGAAAAAAGCCAATCAATACTTTATGGAAAAACCTACTAATATCGAATGCAAACTGGATTGCCGATCTTTATCTCAATATGAATCCTAACACTTTATGCTATAAAAAAGAGTATCATAAGCAATGAAACAAAAGTTTACCTTGAATACTAAAACTATCTAGGTTTAATCTTCAATCGCTCGACTGTTTTTCAATCAAAGCCTCTACAATATCTTGTGGAGCGGAAGTAACGATGGTCGCAGGATAAACTTTATCTCCCCAAGTTGGATGAGCGATTAAAGAACAGCCTTCATAACTCTCTACGGGATAATTAAGCAAGGCTTTAACCGTTGCATTATCATCAAGGGGACATTCTCCCTTCTGTGCCAATAAGGGATAGCCATCACGAGGATCGAATAGGTCACTGTTATATCCTCGATCGCGCAAGGCAAAAATCAAACTCGTTCCCCAACGAAGAAAATTTGCTCTCAAACGATCTTTTTCTTGAATTACTTCAGTGTTAAATTCTCTAAGAGAGATATTTGATTGTTGCAACAGCAAAACAACCCGATCTATGGGAGTATCCCAATCAGGTAATAATTGCTGTTGATGCTCAAGGATAAACTGACTTGGGGAAGCAATGCTAACTTGAACTTCCTTGTTCGATTGAGTTGTGAAGGTTTTGACAAAAATTGATTTTTGCATTGGTTGTAAAAAAAGCGATCGCTCTATAATCAGCAATTACTAATTACTGATTACTAATCATTCTTTACCTATCTTCAACACCGCCATAAATGCTTCTTGAGGTACATCTACCGTACCAATAGATTTCATCCGTTTCTTACCTTTGGCTTGCTTTTGCAGTAGTTTTTTCTTACGAGAAATATCACCGCCATAACATTTCGCCAATACATCTTTACGCAGTGCAGGAATATGTTCGCTGGCAATTATCTTGGCGCCGATAGCTGCTTGAATTGGCACTTTAAACTGATGCCGTGGAATTAATTCCTTAAGCTTCTCCGTTAATGCTCGACCAACATAATAAGCCTTATCTCGGTGAACAATAGTTGATAAAGCATCCACAGGATCTTTATTGACCAATATATCCAATTTAACTAAATGATCTTTGCGATAGCCAAGCATTTGATATTCCATGCTGGCATATCCTTTGGTGCGAGACTTCATCTGATCGAAAAAGTCCGTCACAACTTCGGCTAGGGGTAGCTCATAAATTAGACAGGTACGATTTTGAGTAAAATACTTCATGTCCTTGAATATTCCCCGTCGAGTTTGACACAAGTCCATCAAAGTTCCGACGTAGTTTTCAGGAGTAATAATTTCTACCTTAATAAAAGGCTCTTCAATCTTTTCTCGCTGTTGGGGATCGGGTAACAAACTGGGGTTATCAATTTCCATCACTTCCCCATCTATCGTTGTGACGCGATAAATTACCGAAGGTGCAGTAGTGATCAGTTCGAGATTGTATTCTCGCTCTAGTCTTTCTTGGACAATTTCCATATGAAGTAAACCCAAAAAACCGCAACGGAAACCAAAACCCATTGCGCTTGATGTTTCAGGCTCATAGGAAAGAGCAGCATCATTGAGCTTGAGCTTATCCAAAGCATCTCGCAGATCGGGGTATTGATCCGAGTCAATAGGGAACAAGCCACAAAATACCATTGGTTTGGCTTCAGTATAGCCAGGAAGGGCTTCTGGTGCAGGATCTTCTACTAAGGTAATAGTGTCTCCTACACGAGCATCTTCCACGGCTTTGATGGCAGCAGCAAAATATCCTACTTCCCCTGCATGGAGTTCATCAACTTCTACTTGAGTTGGAGAAAGAATGCCCAACTCGTCAATGACATATTCTTTGCCTGATGCCATCAGACGCACATTATCGCCTCTTTTAACCTTGCCATCCATCACGCGGAAGTAAACTACTACACCGCGATAGGCATCGTAATAGCTATCAAAAATCAAGGCTCGTAAGGGTTTATCTACCGTGTCGGCTGGGGGTGGTACTTTCTGGACGATAGACTCCAAAATATCATCTACACCTAAACCTATTTTTGCCGAAGCTTGAATAATATCGCTACAGTCTAAACCGACAACCTCCTCAATTTCTTGAGCAACGCGATCGCATTCTGCCCCTGGTAAGTCTATTTTATTAAGTACAGGAATAATTTCCAAATCATTTTCTAAGGCTAAATAAACGTTAGCCAAAGTCTGAGCTTCTACACCTTGAGAAGAATCTACTACCAGTAATGCACCCTCACAAGCAGCCAGAGAGCGAGATACTTCATAGGAGAAATCTACGTGACCAGGAGTATCAATAAGATTTAAAACATAATTTTGTCCATCTTTGGCAGTGTAGTTCATTCGAGCTGCCTGTAGCTTAATGGTAATTCCTCGTTCTCGCTCTAAATCCATATTGTCGAGAAATTGTTCTTTCATCTTTCGCTGTGCCACAGTGCCAGTGTCTTGCAGCATTCGATCTGCTAGGGTAGATTTACCATGATCGATATGAGCAATGATTGAGAAGTTACGGATACGAGAGACAGGAACGTCGGTCATAAAAATTAGGTTAAATTAAAAATATTTTAAAGTCGCTACAGTGCAGTTATCCATACTGTTATTTGACAGCACGGTCGAACCATTGCTTAAACTATTGTAATGTGCATTTTTACTTATTTTCTAGTAAGATTGCATATTTTAGTTTTGTGATTCGATTTTGCTCTTAGATAAGACCAACAGGTAAAATGAATATAAATCTAACCACTAACCAGTAAACATCTATGAATAATGATTTAGCTAAATCAAAACAATCTTCTTCATCCTCAAACGAAGAAGATAATCTATCTCGCGAAACTATTAATTCGGATAAAGTTAAGGTATCGATAGATTTAGATTCAGAAACATTAAACCGAATTAAGCATCTAACTAACGACCCTAGTAAAATTATCGAAACAGCTATCAAACAATGGCTGAATGGAGAGCGAGATGGAGATACAGACTTGACTCGTACTTTTCGCCGTAATCCACCTGTTCCACCTCAAGGAGAATGGAACGATTAGACTGAATTGAGAGTAAAATAGAAGAAATATCGGGAATAATTGGGAAAGTTTAATCTTATCCCGACTTAAATTTATCTATAGGTTATAGTTTCAGGGAAGAGTCTCACTTTAAACCTGGTTTAGATTAAAATCTAACTCCTTTGCCCATGCTCCCTAGATTTGATTCAGAACGATCTAACCCCAGTAGTACTATGTCAGCCAATGAAATTAAATGGCAACAATTGGGAGCAGAATTAGTCTTTACTCAAGATATTTCTGGAAACTATCTTTCTTTTTGGTGGGCAAAAGCCAAAGAATATGGAGTATACGATAATTTTGCTGTTGAAAATGGTAGTAGAGATCGCCCCACAAGTCTTTTCAACACAATTTTTGCTCCTGTTGACCCTGAAGCATATTTAGAAAAAATTAGACGAGTCATCAAGCGTCGTCTTCCCGAACAATGTTACTGCTTATTTCAATGTGGAGAAAATTCTCATTCCTTTGAATTGGTGATCGCTCCGATCTTATCTGCTAATAGAGAACCCCAAGCAGTTTTAGTGATGGGACATCTGTTAGAAGAAGCCAAGATGTTTTCTTTTGCTCAAGATGAAGCTCCCGCAGCTATTTATAGCTACCAAAAATTATTAAATCAGGTAGTGCGAAAAATACGCCGCAGTCTGGATTTAGAAACTATTTATCAGCAGACAGTTAATAACATTGGTACGACTTTTGCTGCTAGTCGCTGCCTGATTTTGACTAACCACAAAAATATTACTCAGCTATCGGTAGAAGCAGAATATTGTGCCGATAGATATAGTTCGGTTACGGAACATCAAGTCAACTGGAAAAATGAAGCTCATCTACAGCAAGCATTAGAGTCGAGCTATCCTTTGGCGATAGATTTTATGGAACATGATGTTCTCCAACGTAAATCTAGCCTGGTGGTTTCTACTAACTATAATAGTGAAGATAATGTTTTAATCTGTTTACAACAATGCGATCGCCATCGTCATTGGACTACAGCAGAAATGGAAATGCTAAAAGAAATTGCCGAACAGGTAGAAGCTGCAATTTCTCTGGCAAAGCTGTATCGCGAAGTAGAACAAGCCAGCATTCAAGCAGAGGAAGCCAACCGTCTTAAAAGCGATTTTCTGGCGAATACATCTCACGAATTACGTACTCCTCTCAACGGCATCATTGGTTTTTTAAAGCTACTTTTAGAAGGGATGGCAGATGATGCCGAAGAACAGCACGAATTTATTGAAGAAGCCTATAAATCCTCAATTCATTTGCTCAATCTAATTAATGACATCTTAGATATTGCCAAGATTGAAGCTGGCAAGATGGATTTCGAATTAACTGAAGTCGAGTTAGATGAGTTATTTCAAAATGTTGACAATCTAATTCGTACTCAAGCAGAAAGAAAAGGACTCAGTTTTCAGTTTAAATATCCTGCAACCATGACTCCTGTAACTCTTTATGGAAATTATCAGCGCATACTTCAAGTAATGTTGAATTTGGTGGGTAATGGGATTAAATTTACCCGAGAAGGAGGAATTGTCGTCAGTGCTGAAGTAAACAACAAAAAAGTAGAATCTCAGGGGATAGAGCTACCAGGAATGGTTAAAATTAGCGTTGCCGATACAGGGATTGGCGTATCTTTAGAAAAGCAAAACAAATTGTTTGAAAATTTCTATCAGGTAGATGGTTCTCGAACTAAGTCTTACGGCGGTACGGGCTTGGGTTTGGCTATTTCCCAGAAGTTGGTTGAAGCAATGGGTGGTACTATTTCTTTTTACAGTATGGGGGATGGTTTAGGCTCTACCGTTATTTTTACCGTGCCTTTAACCCATCTACCCGTATTTAAAACAGCACAATCTTGACATTTATCGTTGCGAGACGCCCTCGACAGTTGTGGGGGTCAGGTGGGGCTTATCCGAAGGTGTATCCTTTAGGAAAAGTCTTTCTCCCTTTGTCCTAAATGATACCGCGACCCATAAGGTTATTGCCATTGTCGTTATGCAGCTTGTCTGTGCGCGGTTTAGCCGTGTCGAGGGCGAACATTTACCAGCCTGACTAAAGACTTGCGTGTAAATAAGCTACCAGATAATAAGTTTTTTAAGATGTTCCGCTACACGAATTGCATTAGCAATAATAGTTAAAGTCGGATTGACTCCTGAATTGGAAGGGAAAAAGCTACCATCAACCACGTATAAATTCTCTATATCATGAGTACGACAGTTGAGATCGAGTACAGAAGTGCTAGCATCTTCACCAAAACGGCAAGTCCCACACTGATGTCCGACTGCGGAAAGAGGAATATAGCTGCGAGGATAAATCCCGAAGGTAACAACACGCTTATTTGCTTGTCTAACGGTTTTTAAAATCTCCGTCCAGCGGTTGACTAGGCGATCGCGAGCTTCTAGATTGTTAGGAGTATAGTCAAGACATACTTTATCCTTTGCCCAACGCACTCTATTATTAGGATCGGGCAAGTCTTCGGTTTGCAACCACCAGCCTGTAGAGTGTCTAGCGGTAATTTCCAAGGCTTTTCCAGGGGCAAATCTAACAAAGGGAGCGAGTGACGGCGGTGCGCTAGGGGGAATCATGTCTGGCTTAACGTTACCCGTATTCTGAATCATTCCCATGGGATAGGGAAAGCCCTCCTCTCCCCAATAAAAATCATTCATTGCGATCGTTTTTTGATAAATGCTGTCGTTAGGGCGATCGCTCAATGCCACAATACTGGTGCATAAATGCTTCATAAAGTTACGTCCCACTTGGTCAGAACTATTAGCCAAACCGTTGGGATGGGCATCATTAGCCGATCGCAACAGCAAAGCAGCCGAATTGATTGCGCCACAGGCTACTACGACAATATCGGCAGAGAATGTTTGAGTATTATTACCAACCTCAACTTCAACTCCCGTAACTTCTTTACCCGAAGCACTGGTATGTAATTTAACTACCTTCGCCCCAGTCATCAAAATTACGTTGTCATGCTGGCGAGTCGGATTAATACAGTTAACTTCCGCATCCGCCTTGCCATCAACCAAACAGGGAAAACCATCGCAAGTATCACAAATAATACATGAAGACAAAGTTTTATCGACTTGATTCAAATTTAAGCCCACGGGAAGATTAAACGGCGAGTAACCCAGCTGTTTGAGGTTATCTACCGTATGCTGCATATAGGGTTCGTGAGCCACAGGAGGATGAGGATACTCTTCTCTAGCTGGTTCGGTAGGATCTTGACCCTTTTGCCCGTGAACGCTAAACAGCTTTTCCGCTTGGGCATAATAGGGAGCAAAATCTTGATACTTTAATCCCCAGGCTGGAGAAATACCCCCCTTGTGTTCCACATCTTCAAAATCTCTTTCCCGCATCGCCAGCAATGCAGCACCATAAACCTTAGTGTTTCCTCCCACCCAATAGCAAGTTTGAGGCTTAAGAGTTTTTCCATCGCGATCGCACCACTGTTCTTCTGTGTGGTAACGATGGTCTTGATAAACTTCTTTAGGACTCCAGTTTTCCTTTTCCCTGGGTAAAAAATCACCCCTTTCTAAAATCAAAATCTTTTTACCCGTTGGTGCAAGTTCATGTGCCACTGTTCCCCCTCCCGCACCCGTACCAATGATAATTAGATCGTAATGTTGGCTATTGTTTGTCATTATTTATTCAATTCTTAAAATATATTTGTTTAGCAGCACAGACGTACCCTGTAGAAACAAGGCATACCTTGTCTCTACAGGTTCAACGCATCAATAACCACGCATCAACCGAATATGCACCTGGTCCAAAAATCATCAATACTATTAACACTAGGTTAAAAACAAACGCCTTTTCCTGACTGGGTGGTTCGCCTTTACCGTCTGGACCGTCGTATTCTCCTGCGGGAATAAGATAGGGATCTGGCGCGACAAAAGGTAATCCCTGGATAATTTCCAGAACTAGAGCGAACGCCATCGAGCAGATTAATGTTATGCAAACTAAAGGAGTTAAAAACCCAGCAATTAGGCAAAAACCGCCAAGAAACATTGAATAAGCAGACAAAAAGCAGAGAAAAATTGGCATCTTTAAGGCTTTTGACCACTGTTCGAGATGGGTTACTTTGGGATAGCCATGAAGGATAAACAAGATCCCAAAACTAACCCGCAAAGCTAATAGTGTATAGCCTTGAATACCAATGGGAAACGAACCATAAAGGGATTTCCACAAATTTAAAATAGGTTCTAATATATCGAGCATTGTTAGTTATTAGTTGTTGATCGTTAGAGATAAGGTATACCTTATCTGTACAGTAATTGTTAGTTTTTCAGATTGATTCCATACAAAGATCCACCTGCGGTAATAAATAAATGATTGCCTTCTTTTCCGCCAAAAGCAAGGTTAGCGACAATTTCGGGTACAAAAACCTTACCAAGGCGATCGCCATTAGGGGCGTATACTTGAACACTGTCGGCAGAACTAGTAAAAATATTCCCTTTTTTATCTACTTTGATACCGTCTGGCTGTCCTGGTTCAATTACCGCAAAGACTCTACTGTTTGCTAATTGCTTTTCGTTTACGACATCATAAGCACGAATATAGTGATGACCCTGAATATAGTTAACCTGAGAAGTATCAGATACATATAAGATACTTTCATCTGGGCTAAAAGCCAATCCGTTAGGGCGTTCCATCTCTTTAATTACTGCATCTAGATCGCCCGTATTGGGATCGAATCGATAAACAAAACTTCCCGCCTGTTCCTGTTGTCCTCCACATCCCTCATCAGCTTGAGTTAGTCCAAAGGGGGGATCGGTAAACCAAATCGTGCCGTCGCTTTTAACTATCAGATCGTTAGGACTATTTAAACGATTGTTTTGATAGCGATCGCATATAACCTGCCATTCCCCATTATGTTCTTGTCGGATAATTGCCCGTTTACCGTGAGAACAGCTTACCAAACGCCCTTCAAGATCCAGGTAATTACCATTTTGATAATAAAAACCAGATTCGCGAATAATACTCGTTCCATCGGCTGCACTCCAACGAAATAAGCGATCGCCACTAACATCGCTAAAAATAACGCTATCATCTTCAGGGAGATAAACTACACCTTCACTATGTTTTGCCCCACCTGCTAGCTTTTCTGGCTTAGAGTCAGGGTCGATAATAGAGTTCATTCTTTGGTCGTAAATGGCTACTGCTTGAGACATGGTTAGATACGAAAAGACAAAATATGCCTTGTCTGTATAAGAGATAATTGCTTGACTTAGTGTGAATTCAGTTTATTACATTAGATTAGTGAAAACTTGACTGTAAAAGACTTTTGTAAATTTGATTGAAATAATTGATCGCTAATTGAAAATTGAGAGCAAAAGATGATTACGGAGATAGATGTTGTAGCTAAATTTCCTGTACGGAGGGGTTTCCTAAAGGATACCGCTTCGCATATGGGGAAGTCGTGACGTCCCCAATGGGGGGTCTGGGGGGTTAATCCCCCAGGAATGAATCTGGTTTTTAAGGATAAATTATCTATAAAATATCTATAAAAACAATTGGATTAAGCCTCTCTAATCCACACTAAGGGTTGTTTAATCTTTGGTATTTACCAATAAAAGGCTGTGTTCGTCAGAATCTCTGATTAAATAACCTTGCTGATAGCGATAAGATTCAGGAAACTGAATAACACTAGGAGAAACAACGTTTACTCCTTGTTGTCGTAACTCATCGAAGCTGGATTCTATATTTTCAACCTCAGCAATATAGTGCATATGGCTGAGATGATCTATTTGCCAGTCCCTTGGTACAGAACGACCAGTACCAGGTTTGATGTAGTCGAGAAACTCTACTCCGATACCATCCTCTACAGCATCCAAAGGCGTAACCTGTACTTGTGCTACGGGTAAACCATCGAGATCTGCTTGAACCTGTCCCTGATTGAGAGGTCCTTCTAATTTTTCCATACCCAACAAATCCCTATAGAATTTCGCGCTTTGCTCGGTATCAGTCACGCTAATTGCACTGTGGTCGATGCCCATAAACAAATCGGTTTTGTTTTCTTGCCATTTAGGTTTGCTTTTATCTGGGGGAAACCAAATTAATTCTAAAGCATGGCGATCGCTATCTCTGAACTTAAATGCCCTTATCCCCGCACCTAACTTGTTTTCTTTGGGAATAGTTTGGGGTTCGGTTGAAATATGCTCGATCGCAAACTCTTTTAGGTGTTTATAAGCGCGATCCATGTCGCTGACTACAATGGCAAAATGTTGAAACCAAAGATCGTTGCTTTGAGAATCTTCAGGAATCGATTTTGCTTCAAGATCGACATACTGAATCAATTCAATATATTCATCCCCCATCTGTAAGGTAACAATGCGAACTTTACTATCGGAAATGGTCGCTAGTTTACTATAGCTAGATGCTGCAAAGGTAACATCGCTAACTGATTTGAAACCCAGTGCTTGAGTATAAAAATCAGTCGAGCGATCTACGTCTGATACCGTTAAAGCGATCGCACTAATTTTTTGAATTTTTACCATAATCAATTACTTCTTATTTCTTCTTGTATAGACAAGGCATGCCTTATCTCTATCGCTTAATCTAAATCCCCTGGGCGCAAACCCAGCCATTTATCCCCTTCCAATTGAACGATCATCATCTTACAAGGTTCATTGCCTACCGTACCCGAAAGATGTCCTTGAAGCCCTTTTTTATTAGGCTTGGTGTTTTGGTCGCCCCCAAAAGAAATTTCTCCTGCACCCATTTCTACCCTCTCTCCATCCATCGTCTCTACAAACCATTTGCCCGACAAAGGAATAATCCACTGTGGCTGAGGGTTTTCGTGCCATTCCCCTATCCAATCTACAGGAAGTTCGGCAAAAATGATTTTAGATTCGGCGGTCATTAAGCGATTATTCCACTGAGGATCGGCATCGCCACTCATGCTTTCTTGTTCAAAATTGGTTAATTTACATTGGGTTTGGTGACTAACGCCATCGTCATCTGTCCAAACGTGCCAGTAATTAAACTTTGGCGTACCGCTTTGATTAACATCAGTCATAGTGTTGTTTCTTAATTTTTTTATTTCCTTCCTACTCTTTATTTTTAGATCAATTTCTCATGTTATGGAACTGTTTGTCTTATCCAATCTTGCTAAATCTTGTTCGATCTTGTGATGGTAGTTGCGATCGCCAATTTAAAAGATATATTGTTTTTGTGCATTACATTATTAAGTCGGAAATTATTCATTTTTTTATTTTGTTGATATTACGGCTTCGACTACCATAAATTCCCAAAGGATGCCATAACGAAGTTTAGTATCCCGAAGAATCTCAAAGCCTGCTTTGGTCAGTAAATCATAAAATTCTTTTTGGGTGTAGCACTGTTGATAAGCCGAGTCGATAACTTTTAAAGCTAAATCTAAAATTTGACAGCCTAAATAGTCTTTGCACCAATCAAGAATAATTACTCTGCCATCTTCTTTAAGTACCCGCTTCATTTCTGTTAGAGAAGCAATAGGATCTTCAAAGTAATGAAATGAACTAGCACATATAATTGTGTCAAAACTGCCACTATCAAAGGGCAACTTGGAAGCACTGGCTTTATGCCAAAATACTTGAGAATATGTAGACAGCTTTTGCTCTGCTGTGTTTAGCATCTCTTTAGATATATCTACTCCCGTTATTCTTTGTTGAGAATTTTCTTCCAACAAAAGTCTTTCTAATTCCCCCGTACCGCAAGCAATATCGAGAATGGTTTCCGATGGCAAAATCTGCGCCCAGGATCTTAGGAAAGAGAGAGTTTTAGTTAAATAACTACTCCAACGGCGATCGTATGTATTTGCTTTTTCGTTATATTGTTTCCGAACTATAGTTTCTTTCATAGTTATTAATTCTGAAATCAGTCTTCTTTAGCTGCGATAGATTCTATAGCTTCATAGTCCAAACATTCTTGAGCTTCTGTTTTAAAGCATTACGCATTCACCAACGCCATTATTTCAATCGATCGTTAAGCATAGCTAAAAAATTAAACAGCGATCGCTTCAAATCGCTTTAAACAGGCAAAAGGCGTTCATTTTCAGAATTATCAGTACACCGCTCGATCAATTCTTCTACACCACTGACAGGATAGATCGGTATGTTTAACTGACTACTAACATCTTCAATTGTTAAGTCATCAAGAAATTTAGTGTCATCGTGCTTGAGCATTAAAGATGGTAATAAAATTCCCTCACCCAAGTCTTTTCCTTCTAAACCTTGAAGCAAATCTTGTCCTGTTAATAAACCCGTAACGGTGATTTCTTGTCCCCAATATTGGCTATTTAAAGCTACTAAATTGATTTCCAATCCTTTGACAGTATTTAATTGTTCTACCAAAGGCTGAAAAGCTTGTTCCACTGCATTCCCCACTACCCAAGTAAAATGACGAGGTGTATTTATCTCATCGGGTAGCATTTGAGTGGCGGTATTCTGAAACTGTTTCAAAAATAAACGAATTGAACCGACACCATTACCAATTTGCGGATAGTCTTCGTAGTGAGACTCTGGGGGAACATCCTGACGCGCAATCAAAAACCATTCATCCGCCAGCCAGACAAAATTGCTACCAAACTGCTGCTTAAACTTCTTTTGTAACTCCTGTACCTGTTTAATCACCTCGATCGCTTTTGCTTGACTGACAGGAATCAATTCGTCTTCTGAGGGGCGAAAACGAGTCAAACCGACAGGGACAACCGCAGCCGAAGCCACCGCAGGAATATCCCCCTCATGGAAAGATGCCAAGTCTAATAAAGTCCTTTCTAAATGCTCTCCGTCATTGATTCCAGGACATACTACTACTTGAGCGTGTATTTGCAACCGTCGCTCTTGGAACCATTTAAACTGAGACATAATCAACCCAGCACGATTATTTTTCAGCAAACGAGTTCTAATTTCTGGTTCAGTCGCGTGTACGGAAACAAATAGGGGAGACAGGCGCATCTGCTCGATTCTGCGCCATTGGGCTTCGGTTAAATTAGTTAGGGTAAGATAGCTACCATAAAGAAAACTCAGGCGATAGTCATCATCTTTGAAATAAAGGCTTTTCCGTTTCCCTGGGGGTTGTTGATCGATAAAGCAAAAAGGACAGTTATTATTGCACTGCATCAAACCATCAAACAAAGCCGTTTCAAATTCTAAGCCCAAGTCATCATCATAATCTTTCTCAATTTCGATGACGTGAATATCTCCCGCAGTATCAATTACTTCCAACTCCAAATATTCATCGCTACACATAAAACGGTAGTCAATTAAATCGCGGGGTTTAGTTTGATTGATCGAAACGATCGCATCACCAACTTCAAACCCGATCTCCTCGGCGATAGAATCTGGTAACACACGACTAATTTTGGCTGGTTGGACAGTAGCTTGACTCATTAAGGGATGAAGGATGAAGGATGAAGGATGAGGAATTAAATAAAAGGCTTGTACCTATACCCAAGGAAATAAGAGCATTAAAATGATTATCTACAATTTATTCTATATCTTGTTGTCAGAGATTTTAATTGTGATCGCATATCTTGGAATTAATTCAAAGAATGCGGTATCCTTTAGGGCATCCCTTTATTTAACCCATCCCAAACCCACCGCAGCTAAGATAACCACCCCAAAAGCTAGTCTGTACCAAACAAATAGCCAGGTACTTCTTGTCTTCAAAAACTCTAATAGCCAGGCGATCGCTATGTAAGAAAATATAGCTGAAGATATCAATCCACCAATCAAAGGTATTAAAGCGATCGCTTCTCCCTCAACTGGGCTAATTAGGTCTTTTAATCCGACCAAACCAGCTAGAGTGATTGCAGGAATACCTAATAAAAAAGAATAACGCGCAGCGGTTTCTCGATCTAAATTACTAAATAAGCCAGCAGTCATCGTAGAACCAGAACGAGATGTCCCTGGTATAATAGCCATAGCCTGAGCTAAACCAATTAAAATTCCGTCTTTTACCGTCAAGTCCTTGAAGTTACGCTTTTGATTGCCCAACGATTCTGCCAGAGCCAGTAAAATAGCCATAATAATTGAGACAATCGCGATCGAGGTCATGCTTCTAAGAGTTTCTTCATAAAAAGCAGGTTCAAAAATAGTTAGTAGTAAACCAAAAAAGATAATTGGAATTGAACCGACAGCAATACCTACCGCCATCCAAAATTCTTGGGAATCATAGTCAGAAGTACGAATCGCTTTAATCATGCCTTTGGTAATGTTCGCTAAATCAGACCAAAAATAGGATAAAACCGCAGCAATACTGCCAAGTTGAATTACAGCGGAGAAAGACACTCCAGGATCGCCCCAACCAAAAAACACGGGTATAGCTTTCAAATGTGCTGTACTGCTGATAGGAATAAATTCCGTTGCACCCTGAACAAAACCTAAGACTATAGCCTGAAGTAAATTTACCGTTCTGGCACTAGTTTCAACATCTTGAGCAATAATGTCTGTAGAATTAGCAATAGCAGAGTTATGGCTTATAAATGAGAATAAAATGCTTAATGTAAGACCAAAGCAGATATAAAACGTGAGACTAAATTTTTTGGTCTGCCCAGACATAATATATTAATTCCAAATTTAAAACATTTGTCAAGTCTTAAGTTTATCTGGGAATATGTCATAACCCAAGCATTTTAATCAATAAATGAATTTAGATATGATGTAAAAGTGAGTACACTTAGAAATTACGAAATAATAAAAGTACTAATCTAATAAACCTATGAGTTATGCAACCTCTTCTGCTAGGGCAGAAATAAATGAATTGCGCCGTCTAAAAACCCTGCTCCCCCCAGAATTACAGAGCTGGGTGATTGTTGAAGGTTCGACAGAAGTCAATCCTCCCTTAATTCGTAGTGAAGAAATTGGCAAAGATGAAATTGAAATTCAAATCGATCTGGCTAAATGGGATAATTTGGCGATCGATCAGCGTAATTTGCTCTTTTGGCATGAGGTTGCAAGGGTTCAAAATGATACTATCCCCAAAGAAGGATGGGAAATGGCTGCCTTGGCAATCGGTTTAGGTGGTGCTGTGGGAGAATTGTGGGTACAGGATGGCTTACTACTATTACTGGCGTTATCTCTCTGTGGTATTTCTGGTTATCGCCTCTGGCAAAAAAATAGCAGTGAAAAGACGATTACCGAATCCATCGAAGCAGATGAAAAAGCGATCGCTTTAGCAACTCGTTTTGGTTATTCATTGCCTAATGCTTATAAAAGTCTGGGTAGTGCTTTAAAAACTCTGATTGAGATGACTCCTAGCCGTCGTAAAAGAAAGAAATACGAAGAACGCTTGCAAGCGCTGCGTCGTAGCGCATCCAGGGATAAAGAAAGAAGCCAAGAAGGAAGACAACCTATTGGTAGAAGAGATAATCGTCTTTAGTCCATCAATAATTTAGAGTGACACAAACTAATAGGGAAATTATTGATACAGATATTTTCCCTACTATTTAATAAAATTTTTTCAAGTAGTTATTTTGTTGATTGTTTTCAATCGAAGTGTAAAATTAAATAGATAAGTCTTGGAATAAACAACTATATAGTTTTGGATACTTCATCTCAGTTTTGAGATATTTTAGATATAAGATGTTGTTACTTAACTAATTTTATAGTTAAGTAACAACATCATTTTGATAAGTAATATTAATATTCCTAAAAACAACTAGCCTTTAATAATCGAACATTGAGGATTAATGATTGACGAGACGCCGAAAATTCGGTTTCCTATATCTTCCTACGAAAACAACTCCGTTGTTGAATTGCCAGAACGCTTTACAATTCTAGAAGCTGTAGCTTTTAAACAAGCTGTCACTAATTTATTACAGTCAGATGATTCTCATCAACAGATAATTCTTAATTTTTCCAAAACAAGATTTATTGATAGTAGCGGAATTGGTGCATTGGTGGCTAGTTTCAAGTCTACTCAAGAAAAAGAAGTTGCATTAGTTTTAGAATCTGTACAGCCTCCTGTAATGGCAACCTTATCTATGACTGGACTGGTGGATGTTTTTAATATCAAATCTTCAGAGAAATGGTCTCGTAAAGAATCTCCAGAAACCCATCCGTCTGTGCGATCGCTAATCAAGCGTACCATAGATATTATCGGATCTCTTGTTGGTATAATTATTTTGAGCCTCATTTTTCTGCCGATCGCGATGGCAATTAAGTTAAGTAGTCCTGGTCCAATATTTTTTGCTCAAACTCGTTGTGGCTGGATGGGAAAGAAATTTCAAATGTGGAAATTTCGGTCTATGTGCGCTGATGCCGAAGCCAGAAAGAAAGAAGTCGAAAACCAAGCCAGTGGAGCGTTTTTTAAAAACGACAAAGATCCCCGCATAACTACAGTGGGTCATTTTCTACGTCGCACTAGCTTAGATGAATTTCCCCAATTTTTTAATGTGCTTAAGGGTGATATGAGCTTGGTAGGTACTCGTCCGCCAACCCAAGAAGAAGTTAACTCATATCAAATACCTGAGTGGCAAAGGTTAGATGTAAAACCAGGTATGACAGGGGAATGGCAAGTAAATGGTCGTTCTCAGGTACGCAATTTTGAAGACGTAATCAAGCTAGATTTAAAATACCAGCATAACTGGAGTTTGTCATACGACTTAAAGCTAATTGTTAAAACAGTTTTAATAGTTTTCAATAGAAACAGTGGTGCAGTTTAGGATCGTAGTAGATCGATTGGTTAGGACTCAAAGGCAAATTGCTCGTAAGTAAAGGTGCGACCCCGCGTCGACGTAAGGCGCAAGGGAACGCGCACCTCCCGAAGGGTAAGTAATAAGTAATAAGCAATAAGTAGTAATTTATTAATGAGTCAAAAGAAAGAACAAATTACCATCGCTGTTGTAGGAGATGTTCATAATCAATGGGACGAACAAGACAACCTAGCCTTACAGCGTCTTGGAGTGGATTTAGCTCTATTTGTTGGTGATTTTGGGAATGAAGCAGTAGAGGTTGTTCGCAAAGTTGCAGCAGTAGAAACTCCCAAAGCAGTTATTCATGGGCAATCATGATGCTTGGTATAGTGCATCTTCTTGGGGAAGACAAAAAGCACCTTATGACCAATCTATTGAAGATCGGGTGCAGCAACAGCTAGATTTGTTGGGTGAAGATCATGTTGGTTTTTCCAAGTTAGATTTTGCAGATTATGGTTTTTCAGTAGTGGGTAGTCGTCCTTTTAGTTGGGGTGGCTCGACTTGGAGAAATCGCCAATTCTACAGCGATCGCTATAATGTTAAAAGTTTTGCCGAATCGACTCAGCAGATCGTTTCCTCTGCCGAAGAAGCAGCTTATGACAACATAATTATTATTGGTCACAATGGGCCTTTTGGTTTGGGAAATAAAACAGAGTCAATTTGCGGAAGAGATTGGAAACCAGATGGGGGAGACTATGGAGATCCAGATTTGCTTCAAGCGATCTCCGATATACGCAGTTTAGGTAAGTCCATTCCTCTTGTTACTTTTGGACATATGCACCACGCTTTAAAACATCCTTTGGGTAAGCGGAGGTCTGTTATAGAAGTCAAAGACGATATAGTCTATTTAAATGCAGCCTGTGTACCTCGTGTGATTAAAAGCGATCGCAATTCACAACGAAGTTTTTCTCTGGTTTACCTCGAGCAAGGAATAGTAAAAGAAATTTCTTTAGTTTGGCTAAATTCAGATTTTGCGATTACAAGTAACGAAATACTTTATAGCAACTAGTAAATGGTATGTTTATCTACGCTACCTTTACTGATAGTAATAGGTAAAAAAAGCTTATAGCTTATAGCCTAAAGCTTATAGCTTCGAGCAATTTTAACCATAACGAAGCCAAGCAATCCTCAACGACATGATTAGCTACCTCAAAGGAAAAAAAGTTGATATCGCCAAGACTACCCAAAATCGCCTCTTTCTAATTTTAGAAGTTAATGATATTGGCTATGAAATGCAAATTTCTTCTCGTTTTGCTCGTCAACTAGATGAAGCAACGGACGAACCTATTCAAGTCTTTACTCATTTACAAATTCAAGAAGATAAACAGATTTTGTATGGTTTTGCAACAGTAGCAGAAAGAGATCTGTTTCGCCAGCTTACCGCTGTTAGTGGTATTGGTATGCAGCTTGCGATCGCATCAATTGATACTTTGGGCATTTCTGAATTGGTAGGTGCGATCGTTACGAGCAATATTACGACTCTAAGCAAAATCCCAGGAGTAGGAAAGAAAACTGCCGAAAGAATTGCTTTAGAGCTAAAAACTAAACTGGCTAAATGGCATAAAATATCAGGGATACAGGTCGAACAACCCGAAGCTGTATTCTCTCCCAAGCCAGAAATTAAAGAAGATTTGGAAATGACTCTGTTGGCGTTGGGTTATAGTAATGAAGAAATTGAGCAAGTTTTAACTGCTTTAAGCAGAGATGAGCAGTTACTCAAAAATCCTCATGCTGAAGAATGGATTAGAAGTGCGATCGCTTGGCTGAGTGGAGAGTGATCGATCGTTAATTTAAACAAAAAGCTTATTGCACCGCTGCTTCTGTAATACCTTTCAATGCTTCAGATACTTTTTCTAGTACTTCGTCGCATCCCTCAATATTGTGGCGTTGTTTGAGGTAGTCTGGCTGATTATAAACAATTTGGGTTTGAGCATCTTCATCTTGATAGACCAAGATCTTTTGAGGTAAATCGATCGCCGTTGTAATCGAACATTGCATCAAAAGAGTACCAACTTGAGGATTTCCCAAAATCAGTAGCTCAGTTGGACTCAATTTCAATTCTGCATCCGCAGCATTAGCACTGTGATCGATACGATTAAATAAAGTTAAACCTTTCTCATCGATTATCTTTTCCAGGCGATCGCCTGTTTCGGTGACATCATAGGGACTATTTATAGTAACTAATCCACTGTCTTCTGTACCTACATCAGCAGCTAATGCGCTGGGGATAGTAATGTGCTGCTCAACTGTTCTCAAACTATAGGAGGCTAAAGATATGGTCAAAATTGGCAAAAAAAACTTGATTGAATGATTCATACAGGCTATTTTTCGAAATACACTAAGGCTACTTCGGTATATTATCTAGCAAAATTACAACTAAATCTCCTCCCTATTGAAAAAGATATACAAAGATAAGTTTAGTAGCTACTTTTGCGTTGATTTAACGACGATCCTGTATGTTTGGTCAAAACCCATACAATAGATCTAAAGACATCACGAAAAATTTTGAATTTGGGTTCTGGAAGTCTTTCTGTAGCTATAGCAATCGGAGTGTAGGTAATTCCTCGACTTCCTAAAACTATCCAAGCGATCGCTTTTGCTCTAGGTAAATGGAAATCATCAGTAATCAAATAAACGTGCTGAATATTCTGCTTTTTAAAATCGTTGACCAATGTTGTGAAATTCGTCACGGTATCTGTTG
>CAWCWY010000018.1:0-241495 GCA_963799375.1 uncultured cyanobacterium | reverse complement strand
ATTATTCAAGAAGAGAATAATACTAATGTTTTTTATGGTGACAAAAAAAAGAGCAAACAACCAGAACAACGTAACGAAGCGTAAGGTAATGGTAGGCGATCTCTCCAGAGCAAAATAGAGTCGCAGGAATATCTCCAGGAGAAAAATATGTGGTTGGCAGCAGTAAACCGCTAAAAGATCGCGACTTGGTGGGTTTAAGTATTATTTTCTAGTAAAGACCAAAAAATTACTATTGTCTAAAAAGTCATTTAGCAAAATAGAGTCAGTTTTATTTACTTTGGCTGTGGATTTATTCTGTATACCCCGTTGAGTGTAGTGAGCTATAGTTGTGGACTTAACCTGTTCATCAGGATCATGGGGAAGTAGTAAACTGAGTGGGTAATATTATTGAAACGCAAAAAAATAAATTTAAATTAAATGAATACTTCAGTTCAACACTACGGTAGGTGATCGGAATGCAAAACAAAAAGGGCCTATATTATTCTAATTTTAGCGTTAGTCGCAGCAGCGATTGCTATATTAACTACAATTTCTGCCGGAGTTAAGGGCTAGATTTTCGAGGAGGCGCGGAATCTAACCATTCAGGTAAATCCAACTAAAGCAACAGCCTGATGTTAAACCCACCGCAGAAGATGTGGAAGTGGGTACAGCGAGTTTTAGAAATCGGATTAACGAATTGTGGTGTTTCTGAAACTAACTGTTCAAACCATTGGAGAAGAACAAAATATTAATTCAGCTACCAGGAGAAAAAGCAAACCTGAAGAAGCAGAAAGACGTTTAAAAGGAACAGCTAAATTAGAATTTAGTAAGCAACAAAAACAAGGTACAGAAGGAGATTTCATTGCTGAATCTCAAGTGAATGAACAGCTAAAGGCTCAAAGAAACTTCTTTAGTCAACAAGAAGGAGAAGAAAACCAAGCTAAACTAGCCGAAAATAAAAGAATCATTGACCAAATCTGAACCAGCGATCGCAACTTTCGAGATTTGAATCGGTTGGCTTGACTGGGACAAATTTGACTGATGCCGTCCTCAACCCGATGCTACAGGAAACCGTTGGGAAGTGGCAATTAATTTTGATGATGCTGGAGGTAAAAAATTCGCTCGAACTAACTAAAAACTTGGGTGGCAATGGTCGTAGTATTGGTATCTTTTTAGATGATGACTTAAATAAGCTCTCCCGTGGTTGGTCCAGAATTTGCCGACACTGGCATTGTGGGAGGAAGCCGAATCACAGGTAACTTTGACCTCGAAGGTGCAAAAGATTTGGGTATTCAAATTAAGGGGGGTTCATTACCTTTCCCTGAAGCAGTAGTAGAAAACCGTAACCGTTGGGGCAACTTTAGGACAAGACAGCATTCGTAGAAGTATCATTGCAGCCTGTGTAGGCTTGGTTTTGGTTTTAATCTTCATGGTGCTTTACGATTGTCTACCAGGACTATATTGCTGATGGCGCATTAATTGTTTATGCTTTGTTGACCTTGCTCCTTATGCCTTAGTCGGCGTTACCCTAACTCTGCCTGCAATTGCAGGCTTCATCTTGAGTATTGGTATGGCGGTACACGCAAATGTTCTGATTTTTGAGCGTACTAGAGAAGAAGTACGAGCAGGAAAAACTCTTTGAACCGTTCTTCTGTAGAGTCAGGATTTTTTAGAGCATTTTCAAGTATTTTAGATAGCAACGTGACCACTGCGATCGCTTGTCTGGCTATACTGTGGCTAGGATCTGGTTTGGTCAAAGGTTTTGCCGTAACTCTTTTGATCGGAGTAGTGGTTAGTATGTTTACTGCTGTCACCTGTAGCCGAACTCTCATGCTATTGG
Organism: uncultured cyanobacterium; assembly: GCA_963799375.1. Classification (GTDB taxonomy): domain Bacteria; phylum Cyanobacteriota; class Cyanobacteriia; order Cyanobacteriales; family Xenococcaceae; genus Waterburya. Next base: position 239,676 of record CAWCWY010000018.1, on the reverse strand, counting down.
TAGTACTTAGCTTGTCCAAGATAAGACAAAAACCAGAATTATTTTTTGTCCCAATCTGAATGTGGAAACTCAACCATCGGTATCGAGTAATCAGTAATTTAATAATCCATGAAAGTTAATATTACAAGTAAGCGCAATTTATGGTGGGCAATTTCTGGAACAGCTATTGTTGCCAGTATCATCATGATGATTGTCTCCTTTAGCACTCTAAAAGCTCCAATTCGTCCAGGTATTGACTTCATTGGCGGAACTAGAATCCAAATAGCTAGAGATTGTACTGTTGCAGGGAACTGCGATCGACCTATTCATACGGCTCAAGTTCGAGAAGTCCTTGACGCTCAGGATTTAGGCAACGGTACTATTCAGCTACTTGGAGACAACAAACAAATTCTTTCAGTACGAACAGAAAATATTGATGGCGATCGCCGTGGTGAACTGTTAAGTTCTTTAGGTAACGCCATTGGCAAATTTGACGACAAAACAGTACAAATTGACTCTGTAGGACCAACTATTGGCGAAGAGCTGTTTGTTTCGGGCATCTTAGCTCTATTAGTCGCATTTTTTGGCATTATTGTCTACTTGAGCATTCGCTTCCAATTCGACTATGCTTTATTTGCGATCGCAGCTTTGTTCCATGATGTCATTATTACCGCAGGTGTCTTTTCTTTCTTAGGCTTGGTAATGGGTATAGAAGCAGATAGTTTATTTTTAGTATCTTTGCTTACCATCATTGGTTTTTCAGTCAACGATACCGTAGTAATCTATGACCGTATTCGTGAAAACATAACCGTCAACCCAGACCGAGGAATTAATGAAATTGTTGACAACGCTGTTAATCAAACTTTAGGACGTTCGATCAACACAACTTTAACTACTTTGCTGCCCTTAATAGGTATTTTCCTTTTTGGCGGACAGACATTAAAGTTTTTTGCTTTAGCTTTGATTATTGGTTTTTTATTGGGTGCATACTCTAGTATTTTCATTGCTAGCACCCTTCTTGCTTGGTGGAGAAACAGCAAAGGAAAAAATTCTGTAGTAGTTTCTGACACAGCTGCATCAGAATAGTAACTATTTGGCAATTTATTCTCCGCTAAAAGCAAAATAATGAGCATTCAATCTGATTTTGAGCAAAAAGTAAACAGACTATATAAATTATCTATATATGCTCGTTGGCTGCTAGTTATATCTAGTTGGCTAACTTTAGGCGTATATGCTGTTTGGCATTTGCAGGAAGAGATTGCTATCGGTTTAGACTATTTTACTTGGGCGGCGGTGTACTATGGATTACACTTTAATTTTTTGCCCACCCTTTGTTTAGCTTTTTGTATTGGTACTACAGTTTCGGTCTTATTATGGCAAAGCCGCAACTTAATTTGGGGTCTGCCTGAGACAGAAAAACATAAATTAGAAAGGCAAGTAAAGAAAATAATGGCAAGGGGTACCAAACATCCCCTTTGGAAATGGATCAATAATTAATTGAGAGAGTTAACAATTTTCCTCGATCTGCCTTTAGTATGGTGGTGAATCAAAAACAGTCAGAATCATGTTTAAATAGCCATGAAAATTATAGTAAAAGCTATCCGTTGGACTAGTTTAATTTCTTTACCAGCTTTCTTATTAACTGTGCCTATTTCTCCTTCAGTGGCAGGTAGTATTGGTAGCTGTGCTGATAGCCTGATTGCAGACGGCGTAAGGAAACCAGCAGCAGCAGCAGCTTGTTCTGATGCTTTAAAACCGAACGACCTTGCATCTTGTGTTGCAACTATTAGTAGTGGAACAGACATCAAAGGGAATGATGCCCTACAGTCCTGCTACCGTGTTCGTAGACCTGATGAATTAGCTAGCTGTGTCACAACTATTAGTAGCAGTTTAGAAAAAGGAAAATCTATGATGGCTTTGGATAGTTGCCGTCGTAGCTTACTACCCGAACGTCATGCAGAATGTACCGTCGATTTAGCTGGTATTTCTCAAATATCCAGTGAAGAGGCAATCAAAAGTTGTATTGCTGCGGAGTTTAATCCTGGTGAAGTAAGTCCAGAAATTACTGAATAATAAATAATAAATTTATTTTTAATTAATAAGGTGGATATAGTGTTTGATTGAAACTAAATGCTGTATCCACCTTGTTTTTTTATAATATCAAGAACAAAAATACTTTCCTAATTGCAATTATTAGAGATGACTTGACTATCATTAGATAAACTTCCAAACCAAGCTTGAGATAAAGCTGCTGATTCTGGACTATCGATTACTGAATTAACAAAATCTCTCCATTGAGGATCTTTAGCAAGAATCATTCCATAGCGATCGCAAGTTAAAGGAGTGTCAGGTATTAAAGGATATTTCAAAGCTGACAATTCTTGTCGCTGTGCTTCTGCTCTCAACAAAATACCATCACTAATCATAGCGTCTATCTTGCCTTGGGAGACTGCCTGCACCCCTCTATTTCTTGCTGTCACTCCACTAAATTTGTAAATAATTGCCGAAGGATAAGTTTCTGCAATAAATTTCTCCGTCGTTGTGTTTTTAATTACTCCAAGTTTGATTTCTGCTAAATTCTCGTCTAATTTGAAGCGATCGCGATTTTTCTTGCTGACTAAAAATTGTGTCCCAGTAATAAAGAATGCTGTAGAAAAACTAGCCTTTTCATGAACATCAGTGCGAATCGTATTAGGACCGCACTCTAAATCGATAATATTACTGCTAATCAAAGAAAAACGGTTGTTTGCCGTAGACTTGAATAACTTTGTGATTAAAGTGTTGCGCTCCAAATCTTTAACCAGCTGTTTTTCTAACAAAGCAAAAAAGTCCAAACAGTATCCTTGCAAATTATTATTCGAGTCTAGATAACCAAAAGGTGCTGCATCCTCTCTGATAGCAACTTTCAAAATTCCTGTACGTTGAACTTTAGTTAAAACGCTTTCCGCTTTAACTGGTAGTCCCAAACAGCAAAAAAACAAACTACTACCTAGATAATACGCAATCCTTTTTTTCATAGTATATTCAGTACATTAAGGATAAAAAGCTAATTTTGGTAATCCTGTTGCTTCTTCCCAACCCATCATTAGATTCAAACATTGTACCGCTTGACCTGCTTGACCCTTAATCAAATTGTCTATCGCTGATAAAACAATTACTCTTCCTGTACGTGGATCTACCTGGATACCTATATAGGCTAAGTTTGTACCACAAGCCCATTTGGTCTGAGGATAAACACCATTAGACAGAATTGTGACAAAAGGAGAAGAGCGATAAAAAGCATTATAAATAGTAATCAAATCTTCTCTAACCAAGCCAGGATCTCGTAAAGTTGCATAAACCGTTGACAAGATTCCTCTCACCATAGGGATCAAATGAGGAGTAAATTGTACAGTCACATCTTGACGAGCCAAATTGCTACAAATTTGTTCAATTTCTGGTGTGTGACGATGGCTAGCTACGCCATAAGCTCCCAAGGAATTATCGGCTTCTGCCAAAAGCATACCTATCTTACCCTGTCGTCCACCACCAGAAGTTCCTGATTTGGCATCAATAATTATCGTAGATGGATCTATTAAACCTTGTTTTAATAAAGGTGCAAGAGCCAATAAACTGGCTGTGGGATAGCAACCAGGACAGCCAATTAATTGTGCCTGTTTGATTTGCTCTCGGTGCAATTCAGGCAAGCCATACACAGCTTGAGCAGAAGTATCTTTATCTATACGCTTTTTTTTATACCAGTCGGTATAAGTATCCAAATTGTCAAATCGATAATCTGCGGAAAGATCTAATACCTTACATCCCTTCTCCACTAAAATCGGTGCAATATCACACGCTAAACCATTAGGAAGTCCTAAAAAAACTGCTTCGCAACGATTAGCAACTTCATCTAAATCAATTTTCTCAACGTTGAGATCGACACAATGAGCTAAATGTGGATAAATAGAGCCGTATTGTTTCCCTGCACTACTATCTCCTCCCAAATAAGCAATTTCTACTCCAGGATGTTCAAATAAAAGCCGAACTAGCTGAACTCCACCGTATCCAGAAGCGCCTATAATACCGATTGGTTTTTTGACCATATCACTCATGATGCTGCATTGTGAACTTGTATTTATTGAAAATATTTTGCTTGAAGATCTATAGTGTATGCACAATCGGGGTCTTTTACACAAATAAAACTAAAGTAATGTTTATTTATAAAATTGCCGATTGATGTATTGCTCAAAATATTTTTCCTCAATCCTTATAAATAGTAAGTAGGAAAATTAGATTTAGATTATTCTCATACTTAGATCTAACCAGTGAGATCTCGTGATCGGTGTGCTACTTGAAATATAATCGACACCAGTTTCAGCCACAGTACGAATAGTTTTAAGGGTAATGTTACCCGAAGCTTCAATTTTGACTCTGAAATTTGTATCACGAATTATCTTCACCGCTTTAATCATTTCTTCAGCGTCCATATTATCCAACATAATAATATCTGCTCCATGTTTCAGTGCCCGATCTACTTCTTCGAGGTTTGTAGTTTCCACTTCAATACTAAGAGGGTAAGGAATATTTTTTCTCAATAGCGCGATCGCTTTTTCTATTCCTCCTGCTGCTTGAATATGGTTGTCTTTGATCATTACCGCATCATCTAATCCCATTCGATGATTTATTGCGCCTCCTACCCTTGTGGCATACTTTTCCAACACTCTCAAGCCAGGAGTAGTTTTTCTCGTATCTACTAGTTGAGTTGGTAAATCCTGAATCTCTTCAACGTAACTACGAGTTGCTGTAGAAATTCCACTCAAGCGCATTCCTAAATTCAGCGCGACTCTTTCTCCCGTCAACAATGCTTCTCTACTTCCTTCTAAATTCGCTATCTTCGTACCCGATTTACAGAAATCTCCTTCTTTTACGGTTGGAGTGAACATTGCACTATTGTCTAACAGTTTAAAAACTCTGGCTGCAATCGGTAATCCTGCCACTATGCCATCTTCTTTTATTATCCAGATTGCTTTCTCTCTTTTGTCTTCTCCAGTGAACAATCCCTGAGTCGTACAATCGCCTCTGCCAATGTCTTCTAATAGCCAATCTTGTAAGAGGCGATCGATGATTATTAAGGAAGGTAAATTAATCATAGAAACTTTTTTGCTGTTTATTCTAAGAATAACAAATGCTTTAACACTATACCTATCAATACTTAAAAGGCGATTGTTCGATGTTGTTTTGAACCAATCCCAAATTTTTTTCCTAAAAGGGGTTGACTTTCTTGTTCAACTTCCCTATATTGGTAAATGCGCGGTTGAGAGGGAAACTTCGAGACCAAGCGGTCAGAACCTAGACAAATCAATAGTTTGACGGTTTTTTAAAACACAGCTTTTTGGATTAAAAACAAATTAAAATCCATCCCGTTAAAGAAACTTAATTTTAGATTTATTTAGAGTTAAGTCGAATAAACAATGGTAACGAAAAAAAGAGCGAAAAATCAAGTCTTAATTCTTGGTGAAGTAATTCATCATGGAGAGTTTGATCCTGGCTCAGGATGAACGCTGGCGGTATGCCTAACACATGCAAGTCGAACGAAGCACTTCGGTGCTTAGTGGCGGACGGGTGAGTAACGCGTGAGAATCTGCCTCAAGGATGGGGACAACAGTTGGAAACGACTGCTAATACCCAATATGCCTATTTGGTGAAACATTTTTTGCCTTGAGAGGAGCTCGCGTCCGATTAGTTAGTTGGTGGGGTAAAGGCCTACCAAGGCAGCGATCGGTAGCTGGTCTGAGAGGATGAGCAGCCACACTGGGACTGAGACACGGCCCAGACTCCTACGGGAGGCAGCAGTGGGGAATTTTCCGCAATGGGCGAAAGCCTGACGGAGCAATACCGCGTGAGGGAGGAAGGTTTTTGGATTGTAAACCTCTTTTTTAAAGGAAGAAGAAAGTGACGGTACTTTAAGAATAAGCATCGGCTAACTCCGTGCCAGCAGCCGCGGTAATACGGAGGATGCAAGCGTTATCCGGAATCATTGGGCGTAAAGCGTCCGCAGGTGGCGAATCAAGTCTGCTGTTAAAGACAGAAGCTCAACTTCTGAACAGCGGTGGAAACTGGTTTGCTAGAGTATGGTAGGGGTTGAGGGAATTCCCAGTGTAGCGGTGAAATGCGTAGATATTGGGAAGAACACCAGTGGCGAAGGCGCTCAACTGGGCCATAACTGACACTCAGGGACGAAAGCTAGGGTAGCGAAAGGGATTAGATACCCCTGTAGTCCTAGCTGTAAACGATGAACACTAGGCGTTGCTTGTATCGACCCGAGCAGTGCCGTAGCCAACGCGTTAAGTGTTCCGCCTGGGGAGTACGCACGCAAGTGTGAAACTCAAAGGAATTGACGGGGGCCCGCACAAGCGGTGGAGTATGTGGTTTAATTCGATGCAACGCGAAGAACCTTACCAGGACTTGACATCTCGAGAATCCGCCCTAATAGGTGGAGTGCCTTCGGGAACTCGAAGACAGGTGGTGCATGGCTGTCGTCAGCTCGTGTCGTGAGATGTTGGGTTAAGTCCCGCAACGAGCGCAACCCTCGTTCTTAGTTGCCATCATTAAGTTGGGCACTTTAGGAAGACTGCCGGTGACAAACCGGAGGAAGGTGGGGATGACGTCAAGTCAGCATGCCCCTTACGTTCTGGGCTACACACGTACTACAATGGTTGGGACAAAGGGCAGCAAGCTCGCAAGAGTTAGCGAATCTCATCAAACCCAGCCTCAGTTCAGATTGCAGGCTGCAACTCGCCTGCATGAAGGAGGAATCGCTAGTAATCGCAGGTCAGCATACTGCGGTGAATTCGTTCCCGGGCCTTGTACACACCGCCCGTCACACCATGGAAGTTGGCCACGCCCGAAGTCGTTACCCTAACCTGTTTACAGGAGGGGGATGCCGAAGGCAGGGCTGGTGACTAGGGTGAAGTCGTAACAAGGTAGCCGTACCGGAAGGTGTGGCTGGATCACCTCCTTAAAGGGAGACCTAACCGTGAAGCCAAGACTGATATTACGTCTGGTTATCACAGGTCAAACCAAAGGTCGATTCAAAAAGCGATTATGTGAAAAAAAACTGTCAAACTGATTGTTCTGGTTCAGAACTCAATTTCTATCTAACCAGTAGAAAGTTCTAACCAAAATGAGGGCTATTAGCTCAGGTGGTTAGAGCGCACCCCTGATAAGGGTGAGGTCCCTGGTTCAAGTCCAGGATGGCCCACCATCAACTTACAAATAGGTTGAGAAAAATTATGGGGGTATAGCTCAGCTGGTAGAGCGCCTGCTTTGCAAGCAGGATGTCAGCGGTTCAAATCCGCTTACCTCCACCAAAAAGTCAGAACCCGCGTCGGCGAAAGACGCAAGGGAAAGCTGACTTTAAAAAGACTTAAAAGTCTAAATAAATAAGTAAAATTCAGCACTGTCATAACTATTGAAGAATAGTCCATGAGGATGCTGGACTTTAATGAGTCCAGAACGAACCTTGAAAACTGCATAATATCTAGAAGAAGCAAGAAGAGCTAGAAGTCGAAAGACGTAAAGGCAAATCTTGTTTGTGATAGAGCCAATAAAGAACTAAGTAATAAATTTAGGTCAAGGTGAGACCCCGCGTCGCCGAAAGGCGCAAGGGAATGCTCACCTCTAAAACTAACAAGTGAGTGAAAACTCACAAAATAGTCCAAGGTGTAAAAACCTATAGGTAGAGAACAGAAAGTGTTGAGCAAGATTACTCAGGTATGAATGTTCAACACTGATTGGTCAAGCTACAAAGGGCTAACGGTGGATACCTAGGTACACAAAGGCGAAGAAGGACGTGGTGACCGACGAAATGCCTCGGGGAGTTGGAAACAAGCATTGATCCGAGGGTGTCCGAATGGGGCAACCTATTGAACGACCTGCTGAATATATAGGCAGGAGCGAGCGAACTCAGCGAACTGAAACATCTTAGTAGCTGAAGGAAGAGAAAGCAAAAGCGATTTCCTTAGTAGCGGCGAGCGAAGCGGAAACAGCCTAAACCATCGACTAAGGTTGATGGGGTCGTGGGACAGTCATAACGGATAAGGAAAATTAGACGAAGCAGTTGAAAGCTGCACCAGAGGAGGTGAAAGTCCTGTAGTCGAAAATGGAACTTACCAGACTGAATCCCGAGTAGCACGGAGCCCGTGGAATTCCGTGTGAATCAGCGAGGACCACCTCGTAAGGCTAAATACTAATGTGTAACCGATAGCGAAACAGTACCGCGAGGGAAAGGTGAAAAGAACCCCGGCGAGGGGAGTGAAATAGAACATGAAACCGTTAGCCTACAAGCAATTAGAGCACGATTGAACGTGTAATAGTGTGCCTGTTGAAGAATGAGCCGGCGACTTACAGGTTGTGGCAGGTTAAAGAGTAATATCTGAAGCCAAAGTGAAAGCGAGCCTGACAAGGGCGACCCTTGTCACAATTTGTAGACCCGAACCCGGGTGATCTAACCATGTCCAGGATGAAGCTTGGGTAAAGCCAAGTGGAGGTCCGAACCGACTGGCGTTGAAAAGCCAGCGGATGAGGTGTGGTTAGGGGTGAAATGCCAATCGAACCCGGAGCTAGCTGGATCTCCTCGAAATGCGTTTAGGCGCAGCGGTAAATTTCCTTGTTAGGGGGTAAAGCACTGTTTCGCTGCGGGCTGCGAGAGCGGTACCAAAGTGAGACAAACTCAGAATACCTAACAATATTTTACCAGTGAGACGGTGGGGGATAAGCTTCATCGTCGAAAGGGAAACAGCCCAGACCACCAGCTAAGGTCCCCAAGTACATACTAAGTGACAAAGGAGGTGGGGGTGCATAGACAACCAGGAGGTTTGCTTAGAAGCAGCAATCCTTGAAAGAGTGCGTAATAGCTCACTGGTCTAGCGCTCCTGCGCCGAAAATGAACGGGGCTAAGTATGTCACCGAAGCTGTGGACTTGTACTTGTTACAAGTGGTAGAGGAGCGTTCTGTATAGGGAGAAGCATTAGCGGCAAGCAGATGTGGACAGTACAGAAGTGAGAATGTCGGCTTAAGTAGCGAAAATATATGTGAGAATCATATACCCCGAAAGCCCAAGGGTTTCTTCGGAAGGCTCGTCCGCGAAGAGTTAGTCGGGACCTAAGGCGAGGCCGAAAGGCGTAGTCGATGGACACAGGGTGAATATTCCCTGACTATTACATGGGAGCAATAAACGGGACGCATGAAAAATAACCACGCCCTGATTGGATTGGGAGTTCTCTAAGGAGAATGTGTGGTAAAGCTAGTGCCAAGAAAAGCGTTTATTGTGTTGAAGATGTAGTACCCGTACCCGAAACCGACACAGGTGGGCAGGTAGAGAATACTAAGGGGCGCGAGATAACTCTCTCTAAGGAACTCGGCAAAATGACCCCGTAACTTCGGGAGAAGGGGTGCCACCGAGAGGTGGTTGCAATAAAGAGGCCCAGGCGACTGTTTACCAAAAACATAGGTCTATGCTAACTCGTAAGAGGATGTATATGGGCTGACGCCTGCCCAGTGCCGGAAGGTTAAGGAAGTTGGTCAGGGCTGCTTGCAGCTTGAAGCTAACGACTGAAGCCCCGGTGAACGGCGGCCGTAACTATAACGGTCCTAAGGTAGCGAAATTCCTTGTCGGGTAAGTTCCGACCCGCACGAAAGGCGTAACGATCTGGGCGCTGTCTCGGAGAGAGGCTCGGCGAAATAGGATTGTCTGTGAAGATACGGACTACCTACACTTGGACAGAAAGACCCTATGAAGCTTTACTATAGCCTGGAATTGGGTTCGGGCTTCCCTTGCGCAGAATAGGTGGGAGACGATGAAAGTAGCCTTGTGGGGTTACTCGAGTCATCAGTGAGATACCACTCTAGGGAGGTTAGAATTCTAACTTTGTCCCGTAAGCCGGGAGAAGAACAGTTTCAGGTGGGTAGTTTGACTGGGGCGGTCGCCTCCAAAAAAGTAACGGAGGCGCACAAAGGTTCCCTCAGGCTGGATGGAAATCAGCCAAAGAGTGCAAAAGCAGAAGGGAGCTTGACTGCGAGACAGACAAGTCAAGCAGGTACGAAAGTAGGTTTTAGTGATCCGACGGTGCTGCGTGGAAAGGCCGTCGCTCAACGGATAAAAGTTACTCTAGGGATAACAGGCTGATCTCCCCCAAGAGTTCACATCGACGGGGAGGTTTGGCACCTCGATGTCGGCTCATCGCAACCTGGGGCTGAAGTAGGTCCCAAGGGTTGGGCTGTTCGCCCATTAAAGCGGTACGTGAGCTGGGTTCAGAACGTCGTGAGACAGTTCGGTCCATATCCGGTGTAGGCGCAAGAGTATTGAGAGGAGTCTTCCTTAGTACGAGAGGACCGGGAAGAACGCACCGCTGGTGTACCAGTTATCGTGCCAACGGTAAACGCTGGGTAGCCAAGTGCGGAGAGGATAACCGCTGAAAGCATCTAAGTGGGAAGCCCACCTCAAGATGAGTACTCTCATGACGCAAAGTCAGTAAGGTCACGGGAAGAACACCCGTTAATAGGCGTTAGGTGGAAGAGCAGCAATGTTTGCAGCCGAGACGTGCTAACAGACCGAGGGCTTGACCTTGAATACAACTCATTTTACTTCGGCTTAAATTCAATTGTCTTAGTTTTTTATGATAAAGCTCTTCACTTTATTTTTTAGAATTGTGCAGTCTTGAGGGTGCGTTGAGTACACCCAACAGATATTCCTGGTGCTTTTAGCGCAGTGGAACCACTTCGACCCCATCCCGAACTCGACTGTGAAACGCTGTAGCGGCGAAGATACTTGGGGGGTAGCCCCCTGGAAAAATAGCTCAGTGCCAGGTTCATTTATTTAGCAAAAGAGGGAAAGTAATACATTATTACTTTCCCTCTTTTGTTTGGAAAAAGAGCTAACCACTATAAAATGCCGAACTGTCTTGTTTCTCTACTGCCCAATCATCATTTTCTCCACCGATGATTAGTCGCTCAATCTGTACAAACTCTTTACTTAATTGATTCATTGCATTGATTAAAATACAGTTGCGTTTTTTCACGATTGTTTAATTGAATTACTAGCGATTATGTTCTACTAATAGCTAAAATCACCTATGGTAAGTTATACCTCCCTCTTCATCTAAGGCTCGGCTCATCATTGATATTCTCATCTTTTAATTTTCATCTACCTCGTAAAACTTAATTCACACCAGACGAAAAATATAGACATAATTATAAAAGTGATATATGTTGTTGGCATTACTTAAATATGCACCGATAATAGCGTGAGAGACTGCGTATAAAAGTGTTAATTTCGTTTGTTTCCTCGTAAATTATTTTTTCATAAATACCTAGCTTATTGCTTTAAATTATGCACACAAATTCTGCAAAAATCTTAGTCGTAGATGATGATCCTGCAATTCGCAACCTAATATATCGATTTCTTAGTCAAAAAAACTATCTATTAGAATCTGCTGAAAACGGTCAAAATGCATTGAAAATTTTTGAACAGTTTAACCCAGATTTAGTGATCCTTGATGTTAATCTACCGGATGCTTTAGGATACAATCTCTGCGAAGAAATGCAAAGTAACACAGATGTATTTATATTGATGCTGACTAGCCGTTCCGACGCTGCAGATAAAAAGGAGGGATTTTTAAAGGGAGCTGATGATTATTTAACAAAACCTTTCGATCTTCAAGAATTAGAGTATCGTGTTAAAGCGATTTTGAAAAGACAAAGAACCGTCACAACATCAGAAAAACAACCTTTGGTTTTTAGTAATCTTGTAATAGATCCAGTACGTAGAGAAGTCAAAATTAATGAAGAATTGATTTTGTTAACGGCATTGGAATTCGATTTATTACATTTTCTAGCTACAAGACCAGGAAGAGTATGGCGAAGAGATGAACTGATTCAAAATGTTTGGGATTATGATTATGTAGGAGACCAAAGAGTTGTTGATGTTCATATTGGTCAAATACGCAAGAAGATTGAAATAGATTCAGCCGAACCCTCTTTTATACAAACTGTTCGAGGTGTAGGTTATAAATTTGAGGTCGACAGTGTTTCTAACTTAATGTAGTCTTTTTATTATTGATGTAAATATAATTTATAGTTTATTGAATTAGAGTATGCATAATCGCTTCTTGAATTGCTTGCTGCTGTTCGGTATCGTATTCCCAACGCTCTAAAAAATCATTATATTCACCCTTCCCGTTAGCGATTGTGGCTTTTAATTTTTCTAGTTCTTGCTTTAATAAATCTAGTTCAATTTTTTGAATTAAATCAGTGGTACGTCGGCAAACCCTTTGTGAACCTTGGACCTTGCTAAAATCGTTATTTCGGCTATGAGTAATGGTCATAGCCGAAGACATAGCTAAATTTTTGACCAATAATTCACTGACTATTTTTGCAGAAGATTTTAAACCATTTATGATTCCTTCAGATGGTTTATCAGCCAATGAAAGCTCACTAGTCAGATAAGCTACGAAAAACCCTCTTCCTCCGTTTTTAGTACTCACTATAGCTGAAACTTCTTGTTCAACATTAGCTTCATCTAATTGTTGAGTATTCATATTCTCAATCAAGGATTGAGTAGCTTGGATTGCTTGAGAAAATGAGAGTGATTCTCTGTTTGTCATCTACCTAAAGTTCTTGGATAATTTTTATTTGTATTAATTTTCTAATTAATGTTTTGTTGTGTGCGAGACCAGCTATCGATTTAACTATTTTATAGCTTAGCTTAGACGCATTTTTTAGTTTAATTATATTGCATCAAATATCAAAATAATGATGTTAGAAAAATATTGCTATAGATGATATTCAATATTAATTAGCTGAGGTTCAAAAATTTTTCTAATGAATTTATCATTTCAGGAGGCCAACGGCGAATATTTTCAATCCACTCCAAATCTTGATATCGACTATCCAAACCTACTGCTGCTACCCAATTACTTTCAGCTTCCCCTTGCTGTCCTTCTACCCACAGTGCTGCCGCTAAGGCTGCTCTCATGTCAGAATACATAGGATACTTGCGGACTAAATTACGCATATTGCGAATTGCCTCTTGGCGATCGCCTATTTGATAGATCGTCAAGGAGGCGTTACCTCTAGCCAAAGGAAAGTTGGGAGCAAGATCTGCAGCTTTTTGATAGTCCACTAGAGCATCTCGCCAATTTCCTTGTCCTGCTTTAGCATTACCTCTATTATTTAAGGCTACTGGATCTTCTGGCGTAATTGCTAAGACATAATTATAGTCACCGATCGCTTTATCCCAAAGTCTTTTACCTTCATAGGCAATACCACGATTGAGGTAAGCATCTGGATATTCTGGTGCTATTTCAATCGAGCGATCAAAGTCAGATATAGCTTCTGTAAGTTTATATTGACCAATGCGGACATTGCCCCGATTACTCCAAACAGCGGGATTATCAGGAAATTGTTCGACTAATTGTGTCCAATAGGTTTCTGCTCTGGCAAAATTCCCTTTTTGAGCAGCTCGGAATGCTTTTTTAGCAATTTTTTCTCCTTCTGCAATTTGTTGTGAACTTAGTTCCGCTACTTCCACTGATGATGCGCTGACCAATGCAACGCTACCAGGGAATATCCAAAAAGAGAAAATTAAAAATATACTTATTAACCAGCGATTCATATGATTGAGTTATTTTAAGACTTTATACCTAAGATATAGTAATTATGACGTAATACAAAAAACATCATAATTCATACACAAATTTACTATCTAATTAAAAGCCAGGGACAAATACCAGATTTATTTTAAGCTGCATTTGCATCAATAATGGCTTGTCTAGCCCACTGATCTGCCCAGAGAATGTCCTCTAGATTAGGATGTTTAGTATTTTGGCTAGAAAAGCGATCGCATACAGTTTCAATTAGAAGAGGAATATCTAAGAAGCTTATTTTCTCCGCTAAAAATAGGGCAACAGCCTGTTCATTCGCAGCATTTAAAATGGCTGGCATCAATCCTCCTGCTCTTCCCGCAGCATAGGCTAGCTGCATACAGGGATATTTTTGATGATCTGGCTCTCGGAAGGTCAAATCTCCTGCCTTGACTAAATCCAACTGTTCCCAATCAGTGTGAATCCTTTCTGGCCAGGATAAAGCATAAAGTAAGGGTAAACGCATATCAGGCCATCCTAACTGAGCCAATACCGACGTATCTTGTACTTCAATCAAAGAATGAATAATACTTTGAGGATGAATAACAATCTCAATGCGATCGTAATCGACATCGAATAGATAATGAGCTTCGATTACTTCTAGCCCTTTATTCATCAATGTGGCAGAATCAATAGTTATTTTCTGCCCCATCGACCAATTAGGATGTTTTAAAGCATCTTTAACAGTTACCGAACTCAATTTTTCTACAGGCAAATCGCGAAATGAGCCACCAGAAGCGGTAAGGATAATCTTTCTCAATCCATCTTTGGGAACGCCTTGAAGACATTGAAAAATAGCCGAATGCTCCGAATCTGCTGGTAGTAGTTTTACCTGATGTTTTTTGACTAAAGGTAAGACTACAGGTGCGCCAGCGATCAAAGTTTCCTTATTTGCCAGGGCAATATCTTTACCAGCTTCAATTGCTGCAATAGTCGGCAATAGTCCCGCACAGCCAACAATGCCAGTTACTACACTTTCAGCATCGCCATAGCGAGCTACTTCACAGATTCCTTCTTGCCCAATCAATATTTGAGGAGGGTTAGAAACAGATGCAATAGCCTCTTTCAATTCTGGTAATTTTTTCCCATTCCCCAGAGCAACTATTTCGGGCTTAAAGGTACGTATCTGCTCTGCTAAAAGATTGACATTACTACCTGCTGCTAACCCGACTACGCGAAATTTATCTGGGTTGTGGGTAACAATATCAAGAGTTTGCGTTCCAATAGAACCAGTAGACCCCAAAATAGTAATTGCTTTCATGATGTTATTTAATATAGCGATTGATGTCTCATATCACTATATGTTCTAAGGTGAGGTCCAGTTGAGGTTTTTTAAGTTTTGAAATCTTAAAAAGGAATTTCATCCCAATCTTCATTGGCATCACTCTGGGGTGCAGTAGGTTCGGGAGTGGCAGTAGTCGTATTAGAAGGACTAGGTGAGTTTTCAGTCTGCATAGTTGAGGCAAAATCAACCACATTGCTAGGAGATTCATAGGTTTGACTATTAGTAGCAGCTATGGTGCTACGGGCATTTGAACCACCTACAGGGTAAATACGAGAAGCAACTAATTTCGCTCGCTTTTCTTTGTATCCTTCAGGCATTTCAAACAGATTCATTGATAATCGCCCTTCAATGATGATATTGTCTCCTGCGCTATAAGAATTTTTCATTTCCTCTGCTAGGTTGCCCCATCCTTCTACTTGGATTTTTCCTGGCTCTTCCCCTTCACGGCTAGAAGGAAATTCAACCATCATTGAAGATACACTAGTGTTATCTTGAGTAGAACGTAATTCAGGGATACTGACTACTTGTGCCATCAAAACACAGCTATTCATGGGTTTACTACTCCTTTAAATTAAATGTCTGAACTGTAAAAGACTTGTTGAACAATTGTACTATACCAGTCTAGATACTGTTATTTAACAGTAATTTTACAAAGAATGTCGAGCTTAATTCTACTCGCGATCGACGAAATCTTGGACTCGATGACGATATTCAGTCAGTTGTCGATCAACCCAATGGCGATCGCTACTGTTAGCATAAATATGAACTAAAGGTTCTCCTGCATCGGGTAAAATTAAAATCCAATTATCATTTTGGGGATTGATTATTTTAACTCCGTCAATCAGCTCTAAATTCTCTGTAGGATGGGTTTCGATTAAATAACGCATCAAAGAGCCTTTTACTTTCCAAGGACAGCGTATGGAACAAAATTTGTGACATATATTGGGCAAATCATTACGAATATCAGCTAGCGATCGCTCTTGAATTGTCAGCATTTCGATTAGCTTGGCAATGCTAAACATACCATCGAAGCCTGGATGAAGATGGGGAAAAATAAAGCCCATGTCGCTATTACCCCCTAACACCACATTAGGGTTATCCTGAGAGGCTTCCATCAGTGCTGTAGGATTCACTTTAGTCCGAACCACATTACCATCATGACGACGGGCGATTTCTTCTACTGCACTAGAAGCATTTACTGGCACAACCACTGTGCTACGGGGATTAGCAGTAAAAACAGTATTGACCATTAATGCTGTTAAAGCCTCTCCACGAATCGGTAAACCAGCCTCATCTACTAAGATAAATTGCTCTCCATTTGCCGATACCTGCACGCCAAAATTAGCCTGTAAAGCCTCTACCACACGACCTAAGCGATCCAACAAAGTTTCTTTTTCTGTGGCAGAAATAGCTGTTTCTCTCAAACTGGCATTAAGTACCACGGCATCACAGCCAAACTTAGCCAACAGTTGAGGTAAAATCGCCCCCGAAACGCCATAGACATAGTCAATTACGATTTTAGAGGAACTATTACGCACCGCTGCGACATTAATATATTGCTCAAAGGTGCGACTATAAGTATCTAAAATTCCACTAGGATAGCTAACGCTCCCAATTTCTTGAATGGCAACTCGACGCAAATCCTCTTTAAAATAAGTCCCTTCAATTTTCTTTTCTATAGATTTAGAAATGCTAATTCCCTGGCGATCAAAAAACTCAATTAATAAATAATCTGGTCGATTGGGTTCTAAACGAATATGAATTCCTCCTGACACATCAATCAAGTTGGTCATCATAGTCCTAGCAATAGGAATAGCTGTCGCTTCCAGATTTTGCACGTTTACCCCTGCTGACATCAAGCCCGCAATCATTGCTCGTCCAATCATGCGGGAGACACTACGCTGATCGCGAGACACTAGTACTGTCGAACCAAGTTTTAAGGTTGAACCATAAGAAGCACCTAACCTAACCACAAATTCAGGGGTTAGATCGATATTTGCCAGTCCAGATACACCTCTTTGTCCAAAAAGATTACGTTGGGCGGTGTTTCCCCAAATTAAATTGATATTCAAAACTGCACCAGACTCGATTCTTTTGCTCGGCCATACCCGAACTCCAGGGGCAATCTGAGCCTCTTCTCCGACAATGGACAAAGTTCCTACTACAGAGCCTTCTAAGGCTTGCGCTCGCCGATCTATTCTTGTGCCACGAGAGATAGTACAGGCACGCAAATGAGCTTCTTCCCCTATCGTTGCCCCATTCCAGATAATTGGACGTTTAAGGTCAGCATCAGCCCCTATAGTTACATTATCGCCAATTACCGTTCCCGCTTCAATACTCACTCTCGCACCAATACGGCAGTTGTCACCAATCAAAGCTGGTGCTTCAATCGAAACACTAGGATCTATATAGGTATTATTTCCAATCCAAATCCCCGCAGACCTTTCTTTATAGGGAAAATCTAGCTTAACCTTTTTTTCTAGCCCATCATACTGAGCTTCTCGATAGGCTTCCAAATGACCTACATCACACCAATAACCCTCTGCAACATATCCATACATCGCTTCTTTTTTTTCTAAAAGCAAGGGAAACAAATCCTTAGAGAAATCAGCCTCTTCATTTTCTGGTAAATATTCGAGAATTTCTGGTTCGAGAATATATGTTCCAGTGTTGACCGTATCAGAAAAAATTTCGCTTGAGGAAGGCTTTTCCAAAAAGCGGTTAATCCTGCCATCTTTATCGGTAATAACCACGCCAAACTCAATTGGATTAGGAACGCGAGTTAAGATTAATGTTGCTTTAGACTTCTTTTCTCGATGAAAAGCGATCGCCGCTTGTAGATCGAAATCGGTAATTGCGTCTCCGCTAATAGTAATAAAAGTATCATCTAGCCATTGATGAATATTTTTGACGCAACCAGCCGTACCCAAGGGTTGTTCTTCTTCCACGGCATAGGTCATTTGCACCCCAAAATCACTACCATCCTGAAAATAGTCCCGCATCACATCTGGCAGATAATAAAGAGTGGCAATAACTTCAGTAATGTTATTACGTTTTAACAAGTTGATGATATGTTCGGCTATGGGACGATTGAGGATTGGAACCATCGGTTTAGGAAGATCGCAGGTCAAGGGGCGTAACCTCGTCCCAGAACCACCAGCCATCAGCACTGCTCGCATCATAACCTCCTTAATTATCGATTTATATTATTTATTTTTAACGGGATGTTTTTTTATCTTGATAACTAGCGAAATTTATTGATGTTGATTTATGCCGAATTTTTTTTGAATTTTATCGAGCTAGTAAATGTAACAAAAGATTATTAATATCTAGATTTGCTCCATTATCTTCACTGAGTATTGTAGAACAAGGAAGATTGTATGGCTTCATTATGAAAATTAAAAGAAAGAAAATTGGGAATTGTTAAAATATGAATATTGTCAATTTGTTATTAAAAATTTATAGTTTATCCCCATGCCACACTTTATCGGATTTGTTCTCTTCGTAGCTTATGTCGGCGGAATCTGGAAGTTTTTATCTGGCTATCGCCGTACTAACTTTGATTCTGGTTTACCTGGACGTATTACTCTAGCTTTATTATGGCCAGTACTCTTAATTTCCAATAAGTCTTATCGCCGAAACTTCCAAAAAGCTTTAAAAGGAAGGTGATGAGTAATCTTGTTCATTGAGGCTAAATGGAAAATAAAGTTTGGTTGATTGGAGGAACGAGTGACAGTGTTGCGATCTCCAGAATATTAAAAGCCAACAATATACTGTTTGTGGTTAGCGTTGTGACTTCAACGGCACAAGCTCTTTATAGTAGTGATACTCAAGTATCTATAGGCTGCATGGATCGAGCAAAGATGCAGTCTTTTTGCCAGCACGAAAAAATCAAAACTATAGTTGATGCTTCTCATCCCTATGCTATAGAAGTTTCTCAAAGTGCGATCGCGATCGCTACTGAATTAAATATTCCTTATTTGCGTTACGAACGAAGCAATTATCAGCCCAACGTTACTCCAGTTAATTCATTAATTACCGAGTTAGATAATTTTAATTTTCTTTTGCAAGGTGACTATCTAAAAGGAGAAAGAGTATTGCTCACAACTGGCTGCAAAACTTTGCCTCTATTTAAAAATTGGCAAGACAAGTCTAGGTTATATGCCAGAATATTACCAAAAATAGAATCGATGCAGACAGCTATAGCTGCGGGATTTACTAGCGATCGCTTGATTGCTGTTCGCCCCCCTTTGAGCATCGATCTAGAAAGAGCTTTGTGGCAACAGTGGGACGTATCTTTAGTTGTCACCAAAGCATCGGGACAGGCAGGAGGAGAAGAT
Organism: uncultured cyanobacterium; assembly: GCA_963799375.1. Lineage (GTDB taxonomy): Bacteria > Cyanobacteriota > Cyanobacteriia > Cyanobacteriales > Xenococcaceae > Waterburya. The sequence continues at coordinate 220,393 of CAWCWY010000018.1, read as the reverse complement.
CTTAAACGTCAAGTTGCAGCAGAGTTAAATATTCCCTTGATTACGATCGCGCGACCAAAAATAACCTATCCCCAACAAACCAGCAACCTACAAGAAATACTAACTTTTTGTTTTAATGATTAGCTTTTTTAAGTAAGGCAGAAATAGTATCAATCAGCTGTTGAGGCTGAACAGGTTTACCAAGATAGTCAGTTGCACCAAGTCTTTTCGCCTCTTCCTGATGGCGATCGCCTGTACGGGATGTTGCCATAACTATTGGGGTATTTTTAAACGCTGTTTTGGATCTTACTTTTTCTAACAGTTCAAATCCATTAAGTCTAGGCATTTCCACATCAGAAAGAATTAAATCGATTCTGCCTTTGTATTGCTCAACCTGTTCTAAAGCTTCCTGTCCATCACGACACACAATAACTTGATAACCAACAGAAGTTAATATTTTGTCGAGCATTCTTCTAGTGGCTACAGAATCTTCTGCAACTAAAATAGTAGAAACTGTATTAGCGATCGTAACTTTGCTGTCTTTTGCCGAAGCTACGGAGATAGTTTCTTGCTCTAAACCTTGGGGCAAAATTACAGGAATTACTTCACCTGTACCCAATACCGCACAACCTGCCATGTAAGGAGGTACAGGAATAGTTTCATCGAAAGGTTTGATAATTAATTTTTCTTCTCGAACAATAGCATCAACCAAAATCACCAAAGGTTCAAAAGCTGTCTCTAAGACTATACCTACTTTACCCTCACTAAAACTTAGAGGTTTTCGGGGACAAGGAAATAAATTAGAGGCTGCTGATAAAGGAATTACTTTTCCTTGCCAATTAATATGCTTCTTCTTATCATTAGTAAAATACAAGTCCCTGTAAGGTAATATTTCTCTGATACTTGTGTGAGGAATTGCGATCAGATTATTCTGTAGTTGAACCAACAAAAGCGACTGTAAACTAAGGTTTAGAGGTAGAGTAATCGTAAAAGTGCTACCATGACCAACATCAGTTTGTACCTGTAGTTGACCTTTAAGTTTGCGGATTAAATTCAATACAATATCTAATCCCATACCACGACCAGAAATATCACTTACCTTGGCTGCGGTAGAAAAATCTGGCTCAAAAATCCAGTTGAGAATTTCTCCAGGCTTAAAATCTTCAATTGATTTTTCAGGAGGACAAATACCTCTTTGTACAGCACGGTTATAAACTTTTTCAGGATTGATTCCACCTCCATCATCTTGGATAGTTATAACTAAGGTATTTTTTTGTACTTTGGAGGTTAGACAAATCGTTGCTTCTTCTGGTTTGCCAGTAGCAAAACGCTCGTATTTGGATTCAATACCATGATCGAAAGCATTATTAAGCAAGTGAGTGAGGGGTGTTTGTAGCTGTTCTAATAGTATCTGGTCTACAGGAGTATTTTTACCCTCGATTTTGAGATCGACTCGCTTATCAAATCTTTGGCTCAAACCTCTAATTTGCGGAACAAATCGTTTGGCTAACAAATCGAAGGGGACTAAACGAGAGTCTGTAACCTCTGAGTATAAAGAATCTAAATTCTTCCGAGTTTGTTCGATGTCTTCTCCCAATTCTCGATCGACAAAGTCAATATCAGTACGAGTTTCTTGAATCTGTAGCATCAACTCTTGGAAAGATTGCAGACTAGTATGGAGGTCAGTATATTGATCCATTTCCAAAGAATCAAAACTATCCTTGCTTTCTGCTTGTTGGACTTTTTTAGCACTATTACTAGAGCCAATCGCCAATTCACCGTAGAGATTTTGAATTTGTTCCCGAATAGGTTCAAACTGACGAGTAAGCGATCGCAAACGTCGATTTGCTTGATTAAGAAGTTCTTGTTGACGACCAAAACGGGAGTAAGTCAAAATCAACTCTTCTACGTTGTTGGTCATATCCTGTAGTCTATCCAAAGGAATTTTGACTTGGTTGCCTGTAGGATTAGATGTTTGAGATTTTTGGGACTTTGGAGATTTTGAAGACTCTTGAGCAATTTTAGCAACGATTTTCTCTTTAGCCACCGCAGTTGGCGCAAACATTACCGTACTAAGCTCTGCTTCCTCTTCACTTTCCCCAAGATCGAAAAACGCTCCCTCTCCCTCTTCATCGCTTTCATATTCATACAAAGATTCCCCTTCTGAGCTTTCAAGGAATACTGACTCTTCAGGCTCAACAGTAGCCAAATTCTCTAGATATAGATCGCGCTGTTGGCGAATTTCAGCGACTAATTCTTGTACCGTTAATAATGCTTCTAAGGAATCAGTTTCAGCTATCAAAGTTTCAATTGGTGCAACGGCTTTGATTAGCCAGGGCAATTCTAAAGTTTCCCCAATAAAGGTGCATTCTTCTGTGAAACCAGCCAAAGCTCGATTGATGACTTCCTCTGGAGTGTCCATCTCTAAATCGGCGATCGCTTGGCAGATTTCTTCTAAGTCTTGATTTAAGCTATTGGCAATTAATTGATAATTATTCCCTGCTGTTTCTGAATTTGACTCAGAGTTTGCTTCAACATGACTGAGATGATCTGCAATTTGAGTCCTTAACTGAGTAATAATTTCTTGAGTTACCAACAAGGCTTCTACCGTATCCGACTTTGCTATAGTTTGGGCAACGGGAATAACCGCTTCTCCTAGCCAGGGCAATTCCAAAGTTTCAGCGATAAACATACATTCATCGACAAAGCCTGACAAGATTGGTTGAATTACCTCTGCTGGAGTATCTAATTCCAATTCTTCAATCACAATAAAACTGTCTTCAAGATCGACAGCTAAAGTCTTTTGCAAAAGAGCATATTGATTACTTTCTCCTTCATTATTAGCCGTACTATTATCTTGGGTATCATCTAAGCCAGATCCAACCAAAGATTCCAAAGCAACAATTAGATCGGGATTGGCGATCGCATTATCGACGTTACGAGCTTGACTTAGAACATATCCTACTTCGTCAATACTTTTTTCTACTAATGCCCAAGCTAATTCTAATTCGGCAATTTGCCCCTGTTGAATTCCCAACATCACATCTTCTAGCTTGTGTGCCAGATGTTGCAAACTAGTTAATGACGCTAAACCAGCACCCCCTTTGAGGGAATGTGCTGCCCGTAGTAAATTGGTATAGTTGGGATTAGCACGGTCTACAATGCCTTGTTCTAACATTTCAAGATACTCTGGAGCATCTTCATCTAGAAAACACTGGCGTGCTTCGGCAGTAATGGCAGCGAGAATAGCAGGATCTAACTGAGAACTCATGTTGAATAAGCCTGGGCGTTAAGGGAATTATTTGGGTAGTAATAAAAATTAGTCAAAGAGTTTGGGGTTAACTCTAGAGTTTGAATTGGGATACAGATTCTTGAAGGGTTTGAGCTTCTTGTACCAAAGTGTGCAAAGATTCCACCACGCTTTGGGCTTCAGTAGAAGTAGTTTTGGCTACCAGAGCAATACCATTGATTTTTTCATTTATTTGCTTTGAGTTGTCAGTTTGCCTGATCGTATTGGTCGAAATAGATTTTAAATATTCATCTATTTGTTCGCTAGTTTGTGCCAAGCTACGTAGATTGAGCTTTGTCATGTGTACTAGTTCACTACCATTAACAACTTCAGAAGTACTAGTTTCCATCCCCTGCAATACAGAAGTTGTATCTTGTTGAATTGTGGTAACAAGTTGTTGAATATCTTTGGTTGCTTCTGTAATTCGATCCGCTAGACGACGTACTTCTTCAGCTACAATTCTAAATCCTTCACCGTGTTCTCCAGCCCTTGCTGCTTCAACTGAAGCGTTGAATGCCAACAGGTTTGTTTTTTCTGAAATTCCCGAAATAATTTCCACAATTTGGGCAATTTCTTGAGACGATTCTGCTAACTGTTTTACTTTCTTAGAAGTATTGGCAACAGTAGTACGGATTTTTTCAATACTATCTACTGTTGCATCCATAGCTAAATCCCCTTCCTTGGCTTTAATAGAACCATTTCTAGCAATTACAGCAGCTTCTTTAGCATAGTCAGCAATAGTTTTGACCGACTGATTAATTTCGTCAATACTGCTCAAGGCAAAATCGATTTCCACTGCTTGGGTTAAAGCAGATTCGGAAAGTTTTCTCACTGAACCTTCCCCTACTTGAGATAGCTGACCAACCTCAGTAGAGACACTTTGTACTTCCTTGAGCAATTCCTGTAGTTTTTTGAGGGTGGAGTTGAAGGCATCTGCAATTGAACCTACTGCACCATCACTCATTTGCGCTCTTACGGTTAAATCTCCTTGTTTTGCATCCTCCACATCAAGCAGTAATCCCATTACACCCTGTTGAAGCTTTTCTTTTTCTTGGCGTTGACGTTTAGCTTCGTCTTCTTGATTACTAAGCAGATCTTGAATTTGCCCCGCCATTTTGTTGATGTTATTTCCTAAATTCGCCAGCTCATCTTTTCCTGATACTGGTACGCGAACATTAAAATCACCTTGTCCTAGTTTCTCTACAGCTTCAGCAGCTTCTATGATAGGACGAGTTGCTCGATCGATAATTAGTCTGGCTAAAATGGCTACTATTAATGCAGCAATAATTGTGCCGATGACAAATACTTCTAATAGTTGTCTTTGAGTGGCAAAAGCTACATTTTTATCGACAGAGATAACTGTACTCCAGCCTAAATCGGGAAATCCATCTAAAGACTTGACTTCAATATTAGCAAGGGAGTTAAAATACGCTACTTCGTTTTTGCCATAGAAAATATTTTGCTCATTTGGATTATTTCTACCACCTCTAGTCTGTTTCTTATCTGTGTTGTTTTTTTGGCGATTCCATTCTGTTTGTAACTCCTGATGAAAATCAAAAAAGCTAGACAAAGAAATTTTGTTATTTTCTGCTGCTAATAATCGCTTTTGTTCTTCTGGATTAGATGCTAGGAAAACCTGCCCATCTGCATCTAATATATAGGCATTAGTAGACTCTCCTGCTGCAATAACGTCTTGAAGACTTTCTACCAGCATTCTGGCTCTAATCACACCAACCAGCTTGCCAGTTTTTGTGTCTTTAATAGGTGCGGAAGTATACACAGCATATGTTCCCGAACTGCTAGACATTCGAGGCTGTCCAATAAATGCTTGGTTGGTTCTAACTGCTTCTTGAAAATATATTTTGTCTTTATGATTGCTAGCAGGTTTTCCTTCCGTATTGACTATCAATTCTCCTTCAGCATCATAGACAGCGATGCTATTGTATATACCGTAAGCATCTATATATTTATTCAGAATTGTGCGTTTTTGCTCTTGGGTTGAACCCGCTCTTAATTCTGGATCTGCAAGCACCCCCAAATTTGATAAAGCTTCAATGTCGTTGCGGCGATCGCGCATAAACAATGCCACTTCTTTAGTGAGCGTCTGAGACTGAGACTGTTGAAGATTATTCATCTTTTGGGTAACAGTGTTATCGGCAAAAATATAAGCCACTGTATTAATCCCAATACTGGAAGTTAAAGCTATTCCGATCAAGACAAAGCTAGTCTTGGCTTTGATACTAAGACTTGACCACCACGATCCTGATTCTTGTTGGGATTCTATTGCAGATACGGTAGACGTATCAACAGAAGCTTTTTGAAGATTAGTTAATGCCTCTCTAGCGACATCGCCATAATTACCAGTAGGATCTTGGGTGGCGATTTCTTGATAAAGAGCGATCGCTTGTTCTGTTTTTCCTTCACTTTCTAAGGTGCTAGCTTGAACAATTTTGCCAACGAGATCGTCGCTATTAAATTCAAATTGTGAATCAGACATAAGATTTATTTTAGTAATTACAATAAGTGGAAATTTGCTTTACGCAGATACTAGGACAGACTGCTGATGTAGCTGCTCTAATAAGCTGAGGGGATTTAAAATAAAAGTACGTTTAGTTTCATCTTCGGTAGTTGCAGAACAACACTTTTGTAGAGGAGATTCTGAAGTGTTCGGCAATTGTTCTAACTGTTCTGAGTTGAGTGAAATTATTCCTTCCAATTTTGGGGTAATCAAAGCTATCTTGGCAGAACTTTCACCTTTGTATTGTCGAATAATTACTGCTGTTAATTTTTTTTGATGAATATTTTCACTATTTAAATCAAAATAGCGATCGCTATCTAATACCCACAATAATGTACCCTTGAAGTTGATTGCTGCCATGCCAAAAATCAGCTACACCTGGAATCAGGCAGATATTTTTAGCTTCTATTTGTATTACTGCTCCCATACTATCTAAGGGTACTGCCAGGCTTATATCTGAGGATAATGCCACACTAAAGTATTCTTGATTCATGCTTACATAGTATGATTTTAAGGCTATCAATATAGATGTTAAAAACAAAACAAATCGCTTTTAATGTTTAATTTAATTGCACGATCGCATTTTTGCTAATTAACAAACTGAATTACTTTGTCAACTAAGTTTTGTGGAACATAAGGTTTGGTGATATATTCATTTCCTCCTTGACGCATTGCCCAAAAGCGATCGAATTCTTCAGCTTTAGAACTACAGAATAAAATTGGAATGTCTTTCCAATCGCTTTTTTCTCTAATTTTGCGACAGAGATCTAAGCCACTTTCTCCTGGCATGACAATATCTAGCAAAATTAAATTTGGAGTAGGATTATTGTTGAGCCATTCCCAAGCAGATTCAGCACTTTCTGCCACAGCTACTTTGAAGCCAGCATGAGACAATAACGCAGAACTCATCTGCCTTTCTGCATGGGTATCTTCAACGATTAAAATAGTTTTCATAATTCCTAAATTATTTCTTTTTATTGTTACTATAATGCCCAAATACCAATGCCAACTATCATTGATATCGTTAATTTATTGGGCAGCTACTACTTGTTTTTCCAAAATTTTTGCCATGGCAATTAATTTGTTGGGATCGCAAGGTTTGGTCAAATAGTCATTTGCCCCTGCTATTTTTGCTCTAACCCTGTCTATCATTCCATCTCTGCCAGTTAACATCACAATGGGTATGTCTTTAAATTTTTGGGATTTTCTTAGCAAAGCGCAAAGATCGTAGCCATTAATATTTGGCATATTTATATCCATAAAAATTACTGACGGTTGATGTTGAGATAACTCTTTAATCGCTATTGTTGGATCTAGAATTCCTAATACTTCATAGCCCGCAGCTTGCAGAGTCATCTTGACCTGTTTTTGGACTGTTTTACTATCATCAACACATACAATTAGATTGGATGAAGTACTATCGTTAGTGTTTTCTCCTGCTTGGGTACTATTATTAGAATCAGCAGTATTCTTGAGCTCTTATTCTCCACACCAACTTCAGAAAAAGGTAATAATTCTACTATTTCTTCCTCTATAGACTGTCGGAGATGATTAGCTAAGAAATAAGTATCTACTTTAGCTTTGGTTGCTATTTCATAGAGACTAATTTTTGCTACAAACAAGCTTACAAAGCTTGATAGCTTTTGAGATTTAGCTAAAGGCTCTATTTCTTCCTTCGTATATAAATCTTTCCAAATCTTATAAAATTTAAGAGCGTTTTTTTGCTCGAGATATAAACGACTACCAGTAGAGGAATAGTATGTTCTAACTTCTTTCCAAGCCATAACTTCAGCTCTAATATGTTCATTGGTAACGAGTTTCTTAAGCTCAAAACTAATGATTGATTTATTAATTCTTTTAGCTGGGTTTAATTCAACTTGAGTTAGCTTAATGCTGGCAACATTTATAAATCCTTCTCGAATGAATTGAGATAATATTTTTTTTATCTTTTCTTTTTCTAACTGCTTAGCGATCAATGAGTGACATAATTGATTGTATTCAGACACTTGATGTTCGGCATCTTTTAATTTGGGGCAATCAGAACCTATTTTTAAATGCTGCCAAAGATAATTTAGGCGTGTTTGTTGTCCTGAAATAGAATTTATGTACTGAATTTTTCCCTGCAACAAATACACTTGCCAAACAACAGAAGGATCTTTAGGTTCTGATACTTCTACGCAACCAGACCAACCCTCTTGAGATTTGGCATGGATAACTTGTAATGGGTTTTGCAAATTTTGGTTCATGATGTTGTGGGAAATTTATTAGTAATAGCAAAAAAATAGAAAAATGAATTAAAAAAAGATAATGTGATAGTGATTTATTTTATAGTTCCCAAAAATCATCATAAAATTTATGTTCCAATCGGAAAATTTTTGACTATATACAAATTACATGGCTTTAATTATTGCTGGCGATCGCTCTGGGGTAGGTAAAACCACCGTTACTTTAGCGATTTTGGCTTTTCTCGCACGTCAGGGAAAGAAAGTACAGTCTTTCAAAGTTGGACCCGACTACATCGATCCGATGTTTCACTCTTCGGCGACGGGAATACCCTGTCGTAACCTAGACCCCGTATTGACTTCTCCTAGCTATGTCAGAGATTGTTTTGAGCTTCATGCTAGTAATGCCGAATGTGTAGTGGTAGAAGGGGTAATGGGGTTATTTGACGGCATTTACAACCCAGATAAGGTTGAATCTCTTAATGATTACGGCAGTACGGCTCATATCGCCAGAATTCTGAACCTTCCTGTAGTATTGGTTTTGGACTGTTCTCGTCTATCTACTTCGATCGCAGCGATCGCCTATGGTTATGCCAATCTCGATCCAGAAGTTAAAATTGCAGGAGTAATCCTCAATAAAGTGGCAAGCGATCGCCATTTAGAACTATTGGAAACGGCATTAAAAGCAATAGAAATGCCGATATTAGGGGTGTTGCGACGTAACGATCGCGTAAGCATTCCCGATCGCCATTTAGGTTTAATTCCTTCTAATGAATTGAATAACATTAGTAATGTTTTTGAGCGATTAGCCGATTTAGCGCAGACATCATTTGATTGGGAAAAACTATTTCCTCTCCTAGTCCCCCCGTCCCTCCGTCCCCCTGTAACTCAAGTTTTTAAAAACCAAAAAGTAAGAATTGCCGTAGCCAAAGATGCAGCCTTCAACTTTTACTATCAAGATAATTTAGATCTGTTGACCGAATTAGGTGCAGAGTTAATCAATTGGAGTCCCATAAAAGATAAAGATATTCCCAATGATATTCAGGGACTATATTTTGGTGGTGGCTTTCCTGAAATATTTGCTCAACAGCTAGCAGCCAACAAGGATGTTTTACACCAGCTCAAACAGATAATTTTAGCTGGCATTCCAACCTATGCTGAATGTGGTGGTTTGATGTATCTGTGCCAAGAATTAATAGATTTAGAACAGCAAACTTGGTCGATGGTAGGAGTAATACCTAGCGTGGTGACAATGGAAGCCAAGCTCACGTTAGGCTATCGTAAAGCGATCGCATTACACGATAGTCCTTTAATAGCAGCACAGCAAAAAGCAATAGGACACGAATTTCATCGCTCTCAAATTCTGACTGTTGCCCAATACTTCTGTCTGGCAACTACAGGGCTTTCATAAATCTAGCCCTCAAACTCCAGAAGGCTGGCAGATAGAGCAGCTACACGCTTCCTATTTGCATCTTCATTGGGGAGCAAGTAAACATTTACCTCAAAGATTTATTAATCATTGCCGAGAATTATAAAATTTAGTTATATTGAATCGAGATACATAAGTATCAATTAACCATTTAGGGATACAGGAGGTGATGCCCATGACAGAACACAGTAGTAACATGGGTCTTCTAGTTGATGATAGCCAGCTGCGCGCTGGGGCTGTTCTCTAAACAGTCACATCGAACACTTCTAACTGAAGCAACTAGATAGACATTGTTGGAGTTCCTTCCAGCAGTTAGGTTTCAACTAAGAGACCCTCTAGACCGCCCTCACTTGTAATAACCAGGACAAAATTTTGTTCGCCGTTATCTACTTGTGGGGGCGGATAGTTTTTGGGCATTTTTGGGTAAATCGAACAGAATGGCGATCGCTTTGGTAAGCTGAGAAATATTAAATATTTGGTTATTAAGCGATCTTATTAGTTATTCAAATAGCAAAATAGAAAGATACAGATTTCTACTAAATCCCGTTCCATGAAAATCGCAAAAAACGTTACAGAATTAGTTGGCAAAACACCTCTGGTTCAACTCAATCGCATACCCCAGGCAGAAGGCTGTGTAGCCAAAATAGTAGTTAAGCTTGAAGGAATGAACCCCGCAGCTTCAGTTAAAGATCGGATTGGGGTTAATATGATTAATGCAGCCGAAGCAGAAGGTACAATCACCCCTGGTAAAACCATTTTGGTTGAACCTACATCGGGCAATACAGGAATTGCATTGGCGATGGCAGCAGCAGCAAAAGGCTATAAGCTGATATTAACTATGCCTGAAAGCATGAGTAAGGAAAGACGGGCGATGTTGAAAGCCTATGGCGCACAGTTAGAATTGACTCCTGGTAGCGAAGGAATGGGCGGGTGTATTAGAAAGGCACAAGAAATTAGTGATAACCTACCCGATGCCTATATGTTGCAGCAGTTTAATAACCCTGCTAACCCTGAAATTCACAAAAGCACCACCGCAGAAGAAATTTGGGCAGATACAGACGGAAAAGTAGACATGATTGTAGCGGGGGTGGGTACAGGAGGCACGCTTACAGGGACAGCGGAAGTATTAAAAAGATATAACTCCAAAATAAAAGCGATCGCCGTAGAACCAACAGGAAGTCCTATATTATCAGGGGGGAATCCTGGATCGCATAAGATTCAAGGAATTGGTGCAGGTTTTGTTCCCGAAGTACTCAAAGTCGATTTAATTGACGAGGTGGTGACTGTCACCGATGATGAAGCGATCGATTTTGGTCGTCGTTTAGCTCGTGAAGAGGGGCTTTTGTCTGGTATTTCTACAGGTGCAGCCCTAGCAGCAGCAGTTAAAGTAGCTCAGAAACCAGAGAATAAAGACAAGCTTATCGTCATGATTCAGCCTAGCTTTGGTGAACGATATCTCAGCACGCCTTTATTTGCCGATTTAGACCAGCCCGTGTTTAATTAATAGAAGTTTCAAAATATAGGCTTTTTTCTCTTAACACTTACACTGTTTAGCAAAATTTATCTACGATTTAGAGTCGTGAATCATTATCAAACTCTTCAAGTAAATCCCCAGGCTACTCAACACGAAATTAAATTAGCTTATCGACGTTTGGCAAAACAGTTTCATCCTGATAGCCAACGAGAAGCTAAAAGCTGCGATCGCATTATTGCTCTTAATGCTGCTTATGAAGTACTGGGCGATCGTAAAAGTCGTCGCTTATATGACAGACAGCAACAGCTCGGTCAAACAAGCGATTTTTTTGTTAGCCGACAAGCAAGAAATGCAGCAGCCCAAAAACAATATCAACAAAGACGAGCTAGAGCTAATCCAGAAATTAGCTATCAACAATGGCTGAGAGAAATTTATCATCCGATAGATTATTTGGTGGAAAAGATTCTTCAGCCTTTAGAAATAGAAATAGATCGATTGTCTGCCGATCCTTTTGATGATGAATTAATGGGAGATTTTGGCAATTATCTAGACACCTGCAACGAATATTGGCAGCAAGCACAGCAAAAACTGGCATCTAAGCCAAATCCTGCCCAGTTAGCGGGAGTTGCAGCCAACCTTTACTATTGCCTCAATCATATTGGAGACGGTATCAAAGAATTGCAGTGGTTTACCATGAACTATAACGACCAATATTTGCATACAGGACAAGAAATATTTAGGATTGCTGACAAACTGCACAGCCAAGCCCAAGAAAGAGTTCATGTTTTTCTTTGAGCAATCAATAATCACTAATTTTATTAGAGCCAATTTCCAATCAAGACGAAAGGAGCCCAATAGTAAGGATGGCGATATTGAGAATCTTCTTCGGCTAAAAGATCGAGTTGGGCTTGGCGTAAAGCTTTTGCCTTACTAATATCAACATCAGCAGCCAAGTTTTGATAAAACTTACCCATTAAATTAGCCGTTGCTTCATCATTAGCACCCCACAAAGTTGCAATGGTGCTACGCGCTCCTGCTCGTACTGCTACCCCTGCTAAACCAAGAATTGCCTGATTGTCACCCTGAGCAGTGTTGCAAGCACTAAGAACCAATAATTCAATCGGCTGAGAACGTGACAGACTACCGACTCGAAGTAAGCTATCAAACTGATTAACGTTGATTAAAGGATTACCTTGTTCTGCCCCACTTAAGATAAAGGTTTGATCGGAAGTTGAACCAAATTGACCGTGGGTTGCAAGGTGAACTACAGGAAAATCAGATTCTTGTAATTTCTGCTGCAAGCTTTTTTCGGTAAACTCTTTGTTGAGTAAAACTTCTGAATTGCTAAAAATATTCTCGATCGTTTTTAGCTCGTCTGCCACTTTAGGAATAGGCGGGAAACTATATTGAGGAAAGTCTTTTGTAACCCCTGCTGCTAATACCTTGATGGGCTGTCTGTTCAAGGGTTTGGGGGAGGTTAGCTGTAAACCAGAACTTAGGGCAATATTATAGTTTTTTTGAATCAGATATTCCTGCTTTTTTTGGTCATACAGCACTGACATGGGAATATTGCGGAGAGAACCATCAAGGACAAATACTAGAGTTTTCACACCGCTTTTTTGTAGTTCTTCTTCTGCTGGCTCGATTAACCAATTGTAAATCTCCGAAGCCAAGGGTAATATATCTTGCTGTAGGGATTCTTCTTGTGATTTTTGAATCTGGGCAACTTCTACATTTGCTTGGGCATTATCGCTACCCCGCGTACTGCGAATTGCTTCAGCAAAACCAGGATTGGTTAGAGAGCGACGACGAAGTTGCTTAATGGTGTTATCAACTTTTTCTTGGGTTACATTTTGGGTTACATAGTGGCGCAAAGGTTGACCAGGAAGGGTCAGAATTACTTCTAAACGATCTTGCAGAAGTATAGGATAAATTACTGCTGCTTCAATATCTACGTCATCAATAGAGACAGGATCTTCTGATATTTGAGAACAAGGATCGCGAAAGAAGTTATCTAGTTTAGCAATCTGCAATGACTCTAGAATATTACGGGCTTGAACTAATTGAGGTGGAGTTGGTTCTTCTTCTAGCAGTAAGCTGATATATTCACGAAAAATTGGTTCTACAGGAGTTGTGGCTAAATCACTCCGTAAGGTTTTGATGGTGTTGAATGATGTTTCATAAGCAGTCAAAGCGTTACTACGATTACCTTGAACAGCTAAAATTCTGCCTAACTGAGCATTCCAACGATAGGCTACTTCAGGATATTTGGCGGTGGATGCAAGCTGTAGAGAAGCTTCGGTTAAACGACGGGCTTCTGGATATCGATTTTGTTTTTCGTAAAGCAGCCCTAAATAACCCATCGCCTCTGCTTCGGCGGTGACGTTATTAATTTTACGTGACTGTTTAATAGCTGTTGCGAGTATGTTTCCCGTGTTGCGATCTATTTTGTTGTGGCGAATTAAGCTTTGGGCAAAATTAATCTTGCCATAAATCCCCCCACGATTAGGAGGAAAATCAGTTACTCGAGATTCAATAGTGTCGATCTTGGCGGTAATTTGAGGTGCTAGCTGTCGATCTAGTTCTAGCTCCAGACGTTTTGCTCCATCAGTAATTTGTTGAAGAAAGTCAGGATCGCTAATTTCGAGTAAGTCTAGATTTTGATTAAGATTGGCGATCGCATTTTGCCAAAATTCTTGAACATCTAATAATAAACTGAGGCTATTTAGCTCTGCTTTGATACTATCTAATTCATTAGGAGCAGTCTCGATCGCCCTATCGTAGTAACCTAAAGCGGGCTGATATGGTGCAAGTGCTGATTCTGCTGTTCCTCCAGAGTTGGCAATGACATCGAGAATTATGGTTTGGGAGGGAAACTGATTTTGTTTTTCTAAAGCGATCGCTTTTTCTGCATTGCCCAAACTGAGTAAAATAGCCGCTTTTTTGCTGGAATTAGGTATTTTATCAGTACCTTCTAAGCCTAATTCTAAAGCTTTAGTCGCCACTCTGGGGTAGCCACTCTCTCGCAGATAATCGCCAAAGCGCAGTAAACCGATTACCTTTTCTGGAGTATCGGGATATTTTTCTATCTCAGAAACATCGGGTAGTAGTTTTCCTTCTGCTTCTTTGGCTAGAGGTACAATTCCCCCCAACTGGGGTTCGATCGCCTGAGCCTGTTCGATCAGCTTACTACAGTCTGTTTTACTAGTAAGATTAAATGCGCTCAAAATACTGGTACAAGACTGGGGATAAAGACCTAGTGCTTGCTGTGCGGTAGCCGTATTTAAGTAGCTTTCCCTGCTACCGTCATTATCTCCTGCTGCTTCATAGGCTTTGCTCGCTTTACGCCAAGTTTGAATTGCTCGATCTAGTTTTCCTGCTTCATAATATTCTTTACCTTTTTGAGCTAGTTGAATTGGCTCTACTTCAGGCACATCTTGAGATATGGCGGGAAAAGCGATCGCTATATTAATTCCTATGGTCATCAATACTATAAAACCTAATGTGGTTTTGTGACCTTGAAAGAAGACATTAAACCATGCACCCTTATTCTTAAGCAATTTAGATATTAATTTTCGACTCATTGTTCTAAATGCAATTTAGTAAATTTTTAATTTAAGCAGAATTTAAAAAGGAAAGTATTCTAGAGATAAATAAAGCCCTTTTTCTTGGAGGGTATTATCATTGTCCTCTACATCTATCAAGGGAATGCCATAATCTATACGGGCGCGGAGACTATCATCTAGATTCAACTGCAACCCTACTCCTAATGATGCCACCGTATCTTCATCTCGATCAAAGTCATCGGAATTACTCCAGCGAGTGCCAACATCAAAAAAGGGAACTACGGAAACATTGCTTTGGGTATCGTTCCAACGATAAAAAGGAATCCTCACTTCTGCGGAGGCGAATATTCCACTATCACTAAGTAAAGCATCTTGCCGATAGCCCCGTACACTTTCTACTCCACCCAAACTAAATTGTTCTAAAGGTGCAAGATCGGAAGAGGAAAGTTGAATATCCGAGCGTAATAGTAAGTTGATGTCAGAGCTAGAAGTTAACTGTCTGAGCCACTGTACTTGACCCCGCCAAGAGAAGAAGCTGAGATCTGCTTCATTTTCATTAACCGTCGCATCGAAAATATCTAAACCTGCACTAAATTGCGATCGCGCTGCAATTACGTCTTTACGAGTTCGTTTTGTCCAGTCTTGAAAAAACCGCACCGCAGATATTCTAGTTTCCCCAATATCGCCCGCATCTCTAATGCCAGGATTAGGAGAAAGATCGAACGGCTGTCTGCCATTTTCTAATCCTTCTGGATCTATGGTGGTAGAGTTGGACTGGCGAGAAAATTCTAGTCCTAAAGCAAATTCTTGAGTTGATTCGGCATTGGCTTTAATTAAGAGAGGCTGTCTTAAAGTGAGTTCAAATTCACTAGTTTCAGATTCGATATTTAAGTTTTCAAATTCTTCTTCGATAATCTCGCTATCTACATAGCGATAACGCAGCCCAACTGTACCATCCATAGAGTTAACAGGGATACGATAGTTACCGTCAAAATCGTTACTACCATCGGTGTTTTTATAGATAAAGCTAAGGCGATCGCCGTAGCCCAAAACGTTGTTGTGGTTTAGTTCTATACCCCGTTGGAAACTGCCCACGCTGGGATTACGATAGTTGTTAGCAAACAGTACTGGATCGAATGCTCTAGCTTGATTAACATCCACATCCAGCATCCAGCGATCGCGACTCAACCCCACAGATAGTTCTGCATTGAGGTTTTCTATTAAAGGGTTTAGCTGTAGTAGCTGCAAGGCTTCCTGTAGCTCATTAATATTTAAAGGAGTACCCGCACCTCTTTTTAGACGAGAACGAATATAGTTTTCTTTAAGACGACCATTAACGTTAACGTTAATTTCTGCCACTTTACCTTCAACGGCATTAATAGTTACGATGCCTTTACTTACATTTTGAGCGGGAATAATTACCGCCGAGTTGATATAGCCATTTTGAGTATAGAGTCGAGTTAGTTTAGTTTCCAATTCCAGCAGATCGGCAAAAGTTATCGGGCGATCGCGATAATCTTGGAAAATTGCTTCAACGGCTTCTGGTTTTAAGACTGTATTGCCTTCTAATTTAAATTGTTTGACTGTAAATTCTACAGTGGTTGCGGGAGATTCTGAATCTGGTAATCGATCTGGGGGCGATTCTAAAAAATCTTCAACGGGTGGTAATGGCTCAATCTGGGGTTTCTTTTGGCGATCGGGTAAGGGCGGATTGATCGTTTGTGCTAGATAAAATTGGCGATTTGTATTGGCGTTGGCTGGCATTTCCTTCGTAATGCTGAATACAGTCGCCAAAGCAGATATCAAGCAGGTTGTTTTTAAGTACCCAAATATTTTGATGTTTGTTTGGTACATAGAGCGATCGCAGTAGAGCTAGTTTAAAACTGTTATTTAACTCAAAATGAGAGTAATTCACTAAGCTTACTACGTCGGCACTTCACAACCAAAAATTTAGGCTTTTTACCAAGATTCTTAACTGAATAGGTAAAAAGCTACAGTATTTTTCGCCCTACCAAAATTTCTCTTACTTCTAACATTGCCGAGTAGGTGGGAATTATATGTAGAGTTTCCGTTTTATCAGTGTGTTCTAAAGCCGTTTTGATGGCTTCTTGCAAATCTTCCTTGACGATCAAGTTAAAGTTCGTTTTGTCTTTAGCTATTTCTTCCGAACTATAGGTCATTCTCAACGCCATATCATAAGTGCGATCGCCACTTATAACTAAATTTCCCCCCAGCTTAACTAATTCTTCTGTATCTACATCCCAAATCCAAGATACATCCGTACCATCGGGAATGCGATCGTTTAATACTAATAAAGTTGTGGAAGATTTACCCGCCTTTTTAATATTGTTAACCGCCCGAATAGTTTCATTCATCCCGACAGGGTTTTTAGACAGTAGGATGCGTACTTGTTTTTCGTCTATCTCTAATTCTTCCGCTCGCCCAAATGCTGCTTTAAAGTTACCAATAGTTTTGAAAATATCTTCTCTCTCAATACCCATTTCTTGAGCGAGTAACCCTGCTGCAAGGGTATTGTACTTGTTGTAGACTCCAATCAAAATTTGAGGATATTCCTGACTATTTATGGCGGTTTCACTCTTGGAAAAGCCACAGCTAGGACATTCATAATCTCCCAAATGGGATAAGTAAACTCCTTGATAGTCCAGCAAATGCCCGCAACTGGGACAGTAAATAGAATCAACTGCGTGGGGAATTTCTTCTAAATATAATTCAGGTTCATTTAGCCCAAAATAAAGCACTTTTTGCTCTAGCTTTTGTCCCATACTAGAAAGAGTCGGATCGTCGGCATTTAAAACAATCGTAGTGTCTTGAGGTAAAGGTTCAATTGCCTTTCCCCAACGTTGGGCGATGGTGTCTACTTCTCCATATCGATCCAACTGATCGCGGAATAAATTTAACGCCAAGATATATTTAGGCTGACAGTCTTTTAAGAGCAACGGCAAAATATTTTCATCTACTTCTAAGATCGCATAGTCAGCGGTTAGCTTTCCTGTCATGTTGGTGCTGTTTAACAAAGCAGCGATCAAACCATTGATTAAATTAGCACCACTAGAATTGTGAACCACCTCAAAACCTTTATCGCTCAAAATTTGTTTTAACAACAAGGAAGTAGTAGTTTTACCATTTGTCCCGACAACTAAGATTACGCCCTGGCTTACCTGCTCGAATAATAGAGGTAACAAACGAGGATGAAGACGACGAGATATTTCTCCTGGTAGCACGGATGCAGCACCCAATCCAAGCGATCGCACTACTCCTGTCACTGCATTTGCCACGACCACAGCTAAACCCAAACGAACCCGATCTAATAGTTGCATTCTTTTATTCTTGAGCCAAACATCTATACTTAATAACCTATTTTGGCTGTATTGTGCAGAAAAAGGCGATTTAATACTTCTCGTTTGACGATTGAATCGATCTGCGAAGGACGAGAAAAGGGAAAGGGGAAAGGGGAAAGGGGAAAGGTATTGAATATGTGTCTTTTAGCTAGTGACCAATTAATCAATTTGCCTATCCGAGAAGTATTGAAAGGCGATCGGTTTTAGATAGTAGCCTTAAATAACCAAATTATCGATTGCCTATAACTGCTCTAACTGTCCTAACTGTTAAAAATACAGACTAGTATTATTTTTATTATATTTTTCAAATGCAGATATAAATATTGATGAATATCTAATATTTATCCAGTCGGGCAATTTAAGTACTTTCATGTAATTAGACTATAAACAATAGTTTATTTTGCTATCTTCTATTATTTGACTAATAAAAATTACTGAGTAATTTAAACTACACTTTTAGTTCCTAAGCTTCTTTTAGTCTTAAAAGTGGTCTTATTTATCGATCTTTTTCAGAAAATCCGTAGCTATGCGGATGTCATTGAGTATTAAAGAGAACGATAATTATCTACATAAAGTTAGCGTAAAGCAATCAAAAATAAATATAAAAACTATATTTTGATTATTGTTTTATCTAATTTTAAATAGAAAAAATAAAAATACGATTTTATATTCATTGTGTTGTTAAACAGATGAAGAAATCGTAACCACGCGATAATTTGTTTTGTAATTTTTATGGCTAATGAAGCTAATATTGGTTCTGCCAAACAGCAGGTAGATGACAGAGGATCGGTATCTGAAGGTTCAGAAAAACTTGAATGGGCGCAAATTGCCCTTGGCAAAGTAGTTGTAGCAAACTCAGAACGTGCTTGGTTGTATCAACCACAGTCGTCTGACGATCGCTTTGCTCGTCCAATGGAATGTGATGGTAGTTTCGCTACCACTAAAAAACTATTGGATACGGCGATCGCAGCAGCTAAAGTAGCAGTCAAGTCGGACTCCAGACCACCAGCCTTAACACCTACTCGTTGGGTATGGAGACTTGCAGGTGCATATCACCTAACTTCTACTGTCCCACAACTGCTTAAAGATGCTGCTATAGGCTTTGCTGCTAATAGTCGTTCTAATCTGAAGTCTTGGGCTTTGGAGAAGGTTGAAGAGGAAACTGGTCACGATAGATTAGCTTTACTCGACATTCAATCTTTGGGATATGATGCCGAAGCAGTTGTTGCGGAGCTTAAACCCCCTGCTGCGATCGCTTTACTAGATTACTTTACTCGTAGCGTCCAGGATGACGATCCGATTGATGGTGTTGGTTATGCCTACACTATGGAACGTTTATCTTTGGGCATCGAGAAAGACTATATCGAAAAGGTAGAATCATTATTTTCTCCTGAGATCAATGCCACTAGATGTTTGCGTGTCCACAGTGCCATTGGTGCTGATGCTGGTCATGCACATGAAAATGTAGAGTTGGTTGCCGAGCTTTCTGCTGCGGAACGGACTCGCATCGCTAGAGCCTGTTATGAAACGGCTTTGATGTTATTTAGTCCTCCACCAGAGGGTTACATTTCTGATGACGAACTTCAAGCAATTTTAGAACCACTAAAAGTCAATTGAATAGAGCTTATTAGTTTAACATAAGCCGTAATTAAAAACAAATTACTTCAATAAGAACAACGATTATTTCAAACACAAAATTAAGGAGAACGAATATGAATACTGCAACAGCTACTCAAATTGATAACAGTGTTGAAGTTCTAGAATTAGTTGCAATTGAACTAGATCTAGATACTATTTTAGCTGAAGAATTAGAACAAGAATTAGCAAGTGATGTTAGCAATCCTATTTAATCGAATTTAATCAAAGTTTAAAATTAAAAGTGAACAAAATGAGGGAATATAGCATTTCCTCATTTTTTATATCAAAAAGACGATCTAGTGCAACAAATTCAATATTTTATAAAGAATTAAAGATGCTATTTTGTAGACCTTTCTCCAACACTTGCTTTAATTATCAATAGCTCCCAAAATTTTTAAAGTCTCAATAGTAGGTCAGTTAACCCATTTACCTTATTAAGATTCATAGCCTCGTAAGGTTTCTCTCAATGTAATAATTTCAAAGATTCACCAATTTTTAAATCCCATAGCCTAATAGTTTCATCTTCACTACTACTGACTAAAGCTAAAACCATCAGAACTAAAAGCAATGGAATTAATTAAAGCTGTATGACCAGTAAAGTATTCCAAAACATTTTCCAGTGCTAATTTGCCACAATTCTAATATTATGATCTCCGTTAAAGCTGGCTATTATTTGACCATCAGTATTAAAAGCAACTAATTGAGAATATCCTATATTTTTCTTTGATACTTGTGATACATTCGGCCGTTTTATATTCCAAATTCTTATAGTTCGATCTGAGCTAGTGCTAACTAAAGTGTTATTATCTGGACTAAATGCAACTGACAAAACCCAACCTGTCATGTCCATTTAAAGTTGTCAAGACATTTTCCAGTATGCAAATCCCATAATTTTATCGTACTGTCAAGAGAAGCACTTGCTAGAATTTGTCTTCAGGATTGAAGGCAATTGACCATATTTCCGCTTGGTGTCCTTCTAAAGTCTTAAACGCATACCAGTATTAATATCCCATATCCTTATTGTTCGATCGTCGCTAGCACTAGCTAATAGTTTGACCGTCTGCACTAAAAGCAATAGAACGAACTGACTGCTTCATGTCCCAAAAGTGTTTTAATCACATTTTCCCGTATTAATATTCCACAATTTTACGTTTTGTCTCCGCTACTGCTTGCTAGAAATTATTGTTTGGGACTAAAAATAACGGAGAAAACCCAATTATTATGTCCGTGTAGAGTTTTAATTACTCTTTCCGTTTCGATATTCCACAGTTTAATATTGTCGATCATGACCGCCACTAACTAAGTTTTTACCATCAGGACTAAAAGTGACCGACAGTGTTTGATTGCTATATCCCTGCCAAGTTTTGACACATTGATAAGTATCTACATCCCATAGTTTTACTGTCTGATCGTAACTGCCACTGGCTAAGATATTACCCTGGGGATTAAAAGCAACTGAATTGATCATATTGGAATGACCTTGAAAAACTTTAAGACATTCACCAGTCTGAACATCCCACAACCTCACTTTTTGACCCATACTACTGCTAGCAAGAAGATTACCTTTAGGACAAAATGTGACGGAAAATATTACATTTTCATGACCTTGAAGAAGTTTTGAGGCATTTTGCAGTTATTACATCCCAAACCATAATAGTTCGGTCATTACTGCCGCTAGCAAGAATTTGACCATTAGGACTAAGACTAACGGAACGTACTCCGTCATCATGACCTTGTAATATCTGTTTGCACTTTCCAGTTTTGATATTCCAAAATCTAATTGTTCTGTCTTGACTTCCGCTTATAAGCTCTTGTCCATCTAGACTGAAAGCTACTGCCAGAACTTCATTTTTATGACCTTGAAAAGACTTGAAGACATTTACCTGTAACGACATTCCATAATCTTGCTTTATGGTCGTCACAACCAGTAGCCAAGTTTTGCCATCAGGACTAAAATGCTACTGACCAAACTTCATGTTCATGTTCTTCTAAACTATGAAGACATTGACCAGAATTGACATCCCAAAGTTTTGCAGTACAGTCACAGCTTGAGCTAGCTAGTGTTTTACCATCGGGACTAAAATCTAAGGAAACTACCCAGGCACTATGTCCTTGGAAACGCATGATTGGTTGTCCGTCTGCCACACGACGTAAGATGATATCGCCTTTAGTATCTCCCGCAGCTAAGTATTGTCCATCGGGGCTAAATGCCACTGACCATATACCGCCAAAGTTTTCGGCAAAAACCGATTTGGATAGATCGGCATTTTGGAAATTGACTTTATGTAGTTGCGCCTGGCGTAGATCGGCTTGCCATACACAGAGGTTGGAAAAATCAAGTCCCGTTAGGTCGGTTTCCATTTGAATCAGCAGATTGAGAATATTTCCTGCGGTATATCCTTTGGGGGGAGAAGATATTTCTTTGAGACTTGAGAGGATTTGATTTAAACGTTTTTCTATGTCTTGCTTACTGTTAAAGACATTTAATAGCCCATCGAGCGCAGGTTGTAAGATAAGCCGATTTTGATTTTCTTTAACGTAGTCTTTGGTGGTGGCTTTAATTAGGGCGTGGTTTTGGAGTAGTTTGGGATCTCGATCGCCTATTTCTTGACAAATAGCTTCGGTAAAACGACTAGTTACATATTCCATCACTACAGGTTGCTGAGTAAAGCAAGCTGCATTTCTTTCGATTAAAGAGCGTCTAGACAAGGATTCTAGAGCTTCTAGTAGTTTGATGGGGGATAGTTTAGCAACAATGTCTGACTGTAATTCTTTTAAGGATATTGGTTCGCGAGCGATCGCTAGCCAATACATGATTTCTTGTTCGAGGTTGGATAATCGTTCAAACTGCCGTTCTAAAATATCCCGAATATCGCCAAAGACGGCATTTTCTTGGCGTAAAAATTCTGCCACGTCTCCTTCAAAGAGATCTTGAATTGTGGTGGCGACAACCTTTAATGCCAGAGGATTTCCCCCAAAGCGATCGCTTAAGTCCGTTAATTTGGATTCAGAGGCGTTTAAACCCTTGAGTTTAAAAATCTCCTGAAAACCTTCCTTTAAGCCTTCTAACCGTAGCGATCGCACTGCCAGATTGTCTCCTTCGAGGGCTGCTATTTCTTTGGGCTTTTCTCGCGTGGTGAGAATTAGACAGCTATCGTGATTTGTTGCCCCTACCCTAGTAAATAGTTGACCATATTCTTCGTATTCCTGACGATACTGTCCTGCTCTATTGGTGCTATCTAAAAGAGATTCAGCGTTATCTAACACGATTAAACAGCGTTGCGATCGCAAGTAATCAATCAACTTAGTAATCCTGTCTCCAATTCTCTTCGATAAAGTTTGTTCTGTTTCTTTTTCTTGTGATAAGAATTCAATTAAATCTGCCACAACATCTGCTGCGGGAGGTGCATCTCGCAGGGATTTCCAAATAACACAGTCAAACTGTCCTTTGATTTGTTGGGCAAACTTAGTCGATAAGGTTGTTTTGCCCATCCCGCCCATTCCTTGTATGGTAATCAATCGGCAATTGTCCGTCACCAGCCAACTATTTAAAGTTTCTAGTTCGGTAGTGCGCCCAAAAAAGTTATCTATTGATAAAGCTTCCCCCCAACTTTCCTTAATTTTGGGATTGAATTTGGTGTAGGATTCTTCATCCAGCTTCAATCCGAAGGCTAAATAGAATTTTTCTAGCGATCGCTTGTCTACTTTTTCTCTGCCACCTAAAATTTTTTTAATGGTGTTGATATCTAAATTAGTTAGCTCACTGATGTTTTCGTAAGTGCTTCTTTCACCATATCTTGACTGACATTCCCAGTCATACCTAGCTGTTTTGAGCTTTTCTAAACCTTTTGCAGTGAGAATAACACCACGATTTCGCTTTTTGGGGTTACTCATAATTAACTCTATTTACCTCGACCATAGCTATCTGATTTTTTGTGAGTTATCTGCTTCAGGAAATCTCTATCTTGAGATATGTGGAGATCGCTCAAATAAGCGTGTATGGTATGTATTGATACTATTGGTTTTACTTAGGTATAAATATTTACTCTTTTCAGAATTTGATTACCTTTAATGTTATCTATCATACATATCCGTAGTTTTACCAAAAGTTGTCTACTCTACATTTTTCCATATCTTATTGCTTAACTTCCTTAAAATAGCTGGCAAAAGCTCTGTAAAGACGGCAAACTGTAAATCAAGAACTGTAAGAATACATTATTCAAAGCTAAAGAGCTAAAACACAACAGGTGATTGAGTGATTTTATTTATGTTGTCCCCGCGATCTTACTTAATTAACATTACCTAAGTGATATGCAAAGAGGGAAGTAAACAATCGAAGTGACAGACCCAATATATATGTCAGAGTAATTGGTTTATTCGACAATATTATTGTCCTCAAACGCGGTTTGTCATATCTTTAATCACAAATTGCTTCTTGTTTGATTATGAAGCTAAATTAGCATTCCCTTACAGAAAATATGTATTTCGCCACTGTCATCGGCTTCAATTTGACTGTCTTGACTGACTGCAAGTTGTTCCTGTGTCACAGATTGCTCAGTAGCAAATTACTAGTTTAAATTTTTACCTCAAACCTAATAACTACCTATGTCTTATTTAATGATCGGGACTCAACGCTCGGGGTCCAACTTGCTGCGTCTAATGTTGAACCAAATAGATGGTATTGCTGCACCCCATCCCCCCCACATCTTGCAACGTATGATGCCTTTTCTCCCAAGTTATGGAGACTTAAACCAAGCAGATTCTTTTCGGGTACTAGTCGATGATGTCTGCCGTTTGGTTGAGTTGAATCCAGTAACTTGGGATGGTGTATCTCTCAATAGAGAGGATGTTATTGCTCGGTGCAACGAGCGATCTTTGGTAGCAGTTTTCTTTGCTATCTACGATATCTTAGCAGAAACCTGGGGAGCAGAGCATTGGTGCTGTAAAAGCTTGGCTAACGTTAAGTATTTGCCAGAAATCAATTCTTACTCTGATGATGCTAAATTTATTTATCTCTATCGAGATGGCAGAGATGTAGCTTTATCTTTCCAAAAGGCAGTAGTGGGAGAAAAGCACATATATCATATTGCTCAAGCTTGGGCGAAGTCTCAACGTCTTGCGCTGCAAATGCGAGACAGCTTGGAATCGTCGGATCGTTTTTATAATATTAGTTATGAAGATTTGGTCGCAGATCCAGAAACCAGTCTTAAAGGTTTGTGTGGATTTATGGGTAGAGAATATACCCCCGAATTGTTGAATTTCCATCAGTCTAGTGAAGCTTCTAATGCTGCTTCTTCTAGCTCTTTATGGGGTAACGTCACCAAACCAATTATGAAGCAAAACACCAAGAAATTCTTAAAACACGCTACAGAAGAAGAGATTGAAATCTTTGAATCAGTAGCAGGAGATGTTTTAGATGCTCTTGGTTACGAAAGAGTTAGAATTGCCAAGGGTAATGAAATGGAATTTAGCGCTCGCACTGTCGCCCGATATGATGGGATTAATCAACGCCTAAAACAACAGAAAAAAGCAGAGATGGATCCAGAAGATCTCAAAAGACGCGATCGCCAAGCGAGTCTATTACAAGAAATTGAAGAGCGTCAAGTAGCTTTGGTATAGCTTGATGGCATTGGTAATTCTAAGTATCGAACTGCTAAAAATATCTTTTATCGCCATCAGTTATTATGCGTAGCGGTATCCTTTAGGGTAGCTATCGGTTATTAACCATCAGTTATTAGCCATCAGCAATTAGCTATCGGCTCGATAAAAATCATTCTTTAGTAACCGTGCTTTGATTTACCAATGCCAATTTTAGATTAAAAATTATCGATAAAATGCTTATAACTATACATATAACTATACAAAAGACATGATTGACAAAGCTCATATAAGACCTAGCGAATCGGAGTTAGATTCTTCTTCTATATCCTTACTTCACTTATTTGGTAATTTTTTAAAGATAGGAAGCACCGCTTTTGGTGGCTTTATGGCGTTAGTATCGGTAATTGAAAACATTATCGTTGATAAACGCAAATTGCTGACCCACGAAGATATGCTTGATGGTATATCTTTAGCAAGCGTTTTACCTGGACCTGTGGCTGCCAATGTAGTAGCCTATGTTGGTTATCGTATGCGAGGAGGTATAGGTGCATTAATTACCGCTACGGCTGTATTACTGCCTTCTTTTGTGTTAGTAGTGGCTTTAACCATTGCATACTTGCAAGCAGGAGAAATACCTGCGGTTAATAAAGTATTTGCTGGATTTATTCCCGCAGTGGTAGCCATTATTATTAGTGCTGCGACTCGCATGAGTAAAAAAGCAATCAAAGGCTGGCGAGAAGTTAGCATTGCTGCGGTTGCTGCTATTTTGCTTAAAAGTATTGGCGGATTTTATATTACTCTCATCGTAATTTTGGGTGCGGGACTAGTTGGCTGGCTTCTCTTCCGAGGTAAAGTAGCCAAGAATTTAGCCGAAAATCCGATCAAACAAAATTTAGAGCCATTAGATATTAAGAAAATTGCCATTCCTTTAGCTATTTTGGCGGGTATTTTAGCTCTATCTTTACTCCCCATACCATTAGGCGAAGATAGTTTGGCAAAACTCTTTGTTACCTTCTCAGGGATGAGTTTGATGCTGTTTGGTGGCGGTTATGTCTTTATTCCCATGATTCAAGAGGTGGTAGTTAATAACTATGGTTGGGTAACACAGACACAATTTGCTAATGCGATCGCTATGGGACAGATAACTCCTGGTCCAATTTTAATCAGTGCAGCCTTTATTGGCTATGTGGTTAAAGGGATTGCAGGGGCATTTGTGGCAACGGTAGCTATCTTTTTTCCACCAGGATTATTGATGGTAACGATGTCTCACCTATTAGAACGCATCAAAGGCTCGGTAATTATTCAAGCAGCACTAAAAGGTATTCGTCCTGCGGTAATTGGCATGATTTTTACCGCTGCGATCGTTGTGGCGCAAACTGCACAGATAGGTTCAGCTACGGCAGCTTTAGTTAGTTTACTTATTTTTGCTACATCTTTGGCAGCTATTTGGAAACTAAAGCTAGAAGTAGTCTTAATTATTCCTTTGGCTGGTTTGGTTGGTTTATTCCTTTACTAACCAACTAATCAACATACTGCGATCTTAGTGGCGGTTTGAATCATCTGAGATTAAATTAGGTGCAATAGTTGCCCTATTTTAACTTTTAACCAAGATGGAAATATTATTTAACGACCAGCTTATACAGGTAATAATTGATGTTCATCATAATTATTTATTACCTGCTTCTAGCCTTTTGGCACAGCAGATTGAAGATCCAGACATTTTAGGACAGATTGAAGATGCCTGGTGGAATTTTATTGATTCGGGTCAAGTATGGGCATTATTAATTGGTATGTTTTTCGGTTATACCTTTAAAGGTTTTACAGGCTAATGATTTAGAATAATCTAGTTGTGTAATTGTTGATATATCCTACTGTGAGCAAGCAAAAAACCTGGAGCGATCGCTTTGAATCTGCCCTAAATCCTGCGATCGCTATTTTTAATGCCAGTATTGGTTTTGATATTGAGTTGATTGAATACGACCTTACTGGTTCAATTGCCCATGCCAAAATGTTAGCCAAAACTAACATTATTTCGGAAGCGGAAGCGCAACAACTAGAAGTAGGTTTAGAACAAATTCGGACTGAATATCGCCAGGGTAATTTTAATCCAGGAGTAGAACAGGAAGACGTTCACTTTGCTGTAGAAAAGCGGTTAATTGAAATTGCGGGAGACGTAGGCAAAAAGCTTCATACAGCGCGATCTCGGAACGATCAGGTTGGAACAGATATTAGACTATATTTGAGAGCGCAGATCGGAGAAATACAGCAATATTTAAGACAATTTCAGGCTGCATTATTAGCTCATAGCCAACAGCACATAGAAACTTTAATTCCTGGTTACACTCATCTACAACGAGCGCAGCCAATCAGTTTAGCCCATCATCTATTAGCTTATTTCCAAATGACACAAAGAGATTGGGAACGACTAGAAGATGTATATAAACGGACTAATATATCTCCTCTCGGCTGTGGTGCATTAGCAGGAACAACTTTTCCGATCGATCGGGCATATAGTGCTGAATTGTTAGGATTTGACAAGGTTTATGAAAATAGTTTAGATGGGGTCAGCGATCGCGATTTTGCGATCGAGTTTCTCTGTGCAGCCAGCCTAATTATGGTACACCTCAGCCGTTTGAGTGAAGAAATGATTCTTTGGGCATCACAAGAATTTAGCTTCATAACTCTTAAAGATACTTGTGCTACGGGTTCGAGTATTATGCCTCAGAAGAAAAATCCCGATATTCCCGAACTTGTGCGAGGAAAAACAGGTAGGGTTTTTGGTCATCTTCAGGGGATGTTAGTAATTATGAAAGGTTTACCATTAGCCTACAATAAAGACCTACAGGAAGATAAAGAAGGAATTTTTGATAGCGTCAAAACTATCAAAGCTTGCTTAGAAGCCATGACAATTCTGCTTAATGAAGGCATTGAATTTAAAACCCCTAGATTGGCAGAAGCTGTCGCAGAAGACTTTTCTAATGCCACAGATGTTGCAGATTACTTAGCAGGTAAAGACGTTCCTTTCCGCGAGGCGTATAATTTGGTGGGTAAAGTAGTAAAAACTAGTCTTGCTGCGGGAAAACTATTAAAAGATCTAACATTAGAAGAGTGGCAACAACTGCATCCTGCTTTTGAAACCGATATCTATGATGCGATCGCACCTAAACAGGTGGTTTCTGCTCGCAATAGCTATGGTGGTACTGGTTTTGCTCAAGTAGAGCAAGCGATCGCAAATGCTAAATCTTTACTCGATACTTAATTTCCATCTTTTTGAGCAAGGGGTAATCCCCGCATCTGCCCGCGTTATGCGTAGCGAGAAAGGTGTCCTAAATACCGCTCCGCATATACCCACCGCATCTTGCTTTAGTACGCTGAAAGGCGCGCCCTCAGCAATAACCTTATCCGAAGGTGTATCCTTTAGGGCAACGGGGTCTCGACCCACCGCGCTAGCTCGCAATTAACCTCTATTTTTTATTTCGATCTATGGGTAACGCTTGGCGATTCATTTCTACTGTGATTGGTATCATTTTCCGCCATCCCGTCACGGGAACAACCATTATTCCCATACTACCTGATGGTCGTATTGTCCTGATGCAGCGGAGTGATACAGGTAAATGGGGTTTGCCAGGGGGCATTATTGACTGGGGAGAAGATATACCCCATGCTGCTAGCCGAGAATTAAAAGAAGAAACAGGATTAAAGTTAACTAAAATTCGAGGTCTAAGAGGAGTTTATTCCGATCCTAAAAGAGACCCTCGACTGCACTCAATTTCTATTTTGCTTGAGGTAGAAGCTGAAGGTGAATTTAATCCAGAAGACAAACTAGAAGTCCTACAGGTAAAGGCGTTTACCAGAGAAGAATTACCTTTAGGCAACCTCAGTCATGACCACGATCGCCAATTACAAGATTATCTTAATGATATAGTAACAGTCGCTTGATCGATGGACAATTGACAATTAACAGTCAATTAAAAAGCGTTACCTCTACTCAATAATCGAAAAGAGGTAACGCTTTGCGTCTTATTTTATTTAAAAGCCTATAGCTTGCTGCTCGATCAAGATCGACGAGCGATTACGGGTGCAGGAGTTGAAGAAGTAGAAGTAGAATTACTAGAGCTAGAACGTTTTCTTCTTCTAGTGCCTCTAACTGGTTGTTTTTCAGGAGTTTGCATTAAAAATACAACTAGGGGACGACTACGTAATTCGCGATTTATTAAACGCTGTAAGCCACCTTCAATTTCTAAACGTACTTCTGCCCAGTTGACTTCAGTTTCTCCATCTTTGGTAGTGCTAAAGTCACTCCAGCGATCGCTTAATATTCTTTCAACGGTTCTTCCTACTAGCTGCTGTAGTAAGGATTGTTCGACGGATGTTGCTACTCCCCGTAGATGTATTGCAGGAGGTGTTATTAATTCTCCAGAATAGTCGATCGCTGTTGCTACAGTTATCACTCCATCTTCAGCCAACTGCTGTCTTTCTTTCATTACATCGTCTTGAACGATTCCTGCACGATCGACTAATTCAATTCCAGAAGGAACTTCACCATTGATACCAATACTGTTTTCGGTCAGTTCGATAATGTGACCGTTTTTCATGATGATAATATTCTCTTCAGGAATACCAATTGCTTTTGCCATTCCTGCGTGTTCGATCAGCATCCGATGTTCGCCGTGGACGGGAACAAAGAATTTGGGACGGGTTAAGTTAATCATTAACTTATGATCTTCTCTCGCACCATGACCTGAAACATGGATACCTTCTCGGCGACCATAAACTACTTTCGCACCCTGCATCATCAGGCGATCAATGGTATTAACTACGCCGATAGTGTTACCAGGAATGGGATTAGCTGAAAAGATGATAGTATCTCCTTCTCTGACTCGGATTTGTCTGTGATCTCCTCTAGAGATACGAGTCATGGCTGCAAGAGTTTCACCCTGGGAACCAGTACACAACACTAGTACTTTGTTGTCTGGTAGGCGATTAACCGAGCGAACAGGTTCAAAGATATCGTCACGACATTGAATATATCCCAACTTGCGGGCGTGAGCAATTACATTGAGCATCGATCGCCCTACTACTGCAACTTTGCGTCCCCGCTTTTGGGCGATGTCAAGAATCATGTTGACTCGATGAACGGAAGAAGAGAAGGTAGTAACCATGACACGCCCTTCTGCTTGACTAATAATACGATCTAAGTTGGGATATACAGAGCGTTCTGAAGGAGTATGTCCTGGCGTTTCAGCATTGGTTGAATCACTTAACAAACACAGTACGCCTTTTTCGCCATGTTCTGCTAGTTTTTGAATATCGAAGTGTTCTCCATCTACAGGAGTCTGATCGAATTTAAAATCTCCTGAATGAACAACTATGCCTATAGGAGTATGAATTGCTACGGTAAAGCTATCGGCAATGGAGTGGGTATTGCGAATATACTCTGCTTTGAAATGCTTACCAATCTGGACAATATCCCTGGGTAATACGCTTTTGAGGGTAGTGCGATCGCTTACTCCAGCTTCTTCTAGTTTATCGCTCAATAACGACATTGCCAGTCTTGGACCATAAATTACAGGAATGTCGAATTGCTTCAAATGATAGGCAATACCGCCAATATGATCTTCATGACCGTGAGTTACAATCATGCCCTTGATGCGGTGAGAATTTTCTCTCAAATAAGTCATGTCAGGCAAGACTATATTAATACCGTGCATTTGGTCTGAAGGAAAGCCCAATCCCGCATCTAATAGAATGATTTCGTCTTCATATTCAAAAACACAGGTGTTTTTACCAATCTCGTGTAGTCCTCCCAAGGGAATAATTTTGACTGTTGGTTTGTTGGCTTTTTTGATGATTTTGTTCATGTGGTTTTACTTAATTTAACTTGTTTGTACTTTTTATTTGCTCAATAAAAACTGTAAAATTAGCCTAGAAATTCAGCTTGAGAAGTTTTTCTAGGAGTGAAAATAAAAAAATATTTTGCTTGCATTAGCTAATAATAGCTTAGCCGAATTATTTATCGTAAATTACTTATAAATCTGATTTGCTGAAATGGTATTATAGCTAGTCTTTTATTAAAAGCAAGCAGCTTTTTACCTTTTAAATCCCGTAAATTGAATGCTTTACAGTGTTTTGCAGATTTAATATCTCGTATAAGATGGTAATAACTTGTGGGACAAAATATCAAACTATATTTAATTTTCTCAAAATCACTTTTAACGTTTCTAATAAATCTAATTGTAGCTCACATAAAGGTGTTCGCAACTTACCCACATTCCATCCCTGCAAATTTAATGCTGTTTTGACTGGAATTGGATTAGTGGTCATAAACAAAGCCTTAAATAAGGGAAAAAGTTCAACTTGAATAGCCGTTGCCTCTTTATTGTCTCCTGTAGCAAATGCTTGAATCATCTTTTGCATCTGATTTCCTACTAAATGAGAACTAACGCTAACTACACCAACTCCGCCGACGGTTAGCATGGGTAAGGTTAAAGCATCCTCTCCTGAGTAAATTGCAAAAGAGTCGGGAGTTAAACACTTAATCTTACAGGCTTGCTCTAGATTACCACTAGCTTCTTTAATTGCCAATATATTGGCAATTTGTGCCAGATCTGCCACTGTTTCTGGTTCTAGATTGCAACTAGTTCTACCAGGCACATTATACAACATCATTGGTAAATCGGGAGCAGCCTCAGCGATCGCCTTAAAATGATTATACAGCCCTGCTTGGGGTGGCTTATTGTAGTAGGGAACTACCTGCAAAGATCCATCTAGCTCTAGCTTTTCCGCTTCTTTAGTAGCTGCGATCGCTTCAGTGGTAGAGTTTGAACCAGTACCCGCTATGATTTTCGCTCTGTTTCCCACCGCTTGCTTGATTACTTTAAAAAGCTGATATTCTTCTGACCAACTCAAAGTAGGGGACTCTCCAGTAGTACCACAAATTACCAATCCATCACTACCATTGTTCACCAGATGATCTGCCAACTTTTCTGCTATTGCATAGTTGACGCTACCATCTTCGGCAAAAGGAGTGATCATTGCCGTAATTACTCTCCCAAAAGGTTCGTAGTTCATTAATTCCTCTAAACTATCAATCAAATATCGGCATTAAACCCTTGCAGCAGAATCAACTTCTGTTAACAAGTTTTTTTGTAATAATAATTCTGCTATTTGGATTGCATTAAGAGCAGCACCTTTGCGAATTTGATCGCCACAAAGCCATAATTCTAAATTATTTTCGCTAGAAATATCTTGACGAATTCTTCCTACCAATACAGGGTCTTGTCCTGTAGCGTCCATTGGCATGGGAAAATAGTTACCCTGCCAATCTTCTACTAGTTTTACCCCTGGTGCAGCAGCAATTAATCCTCTGGCTCGTTCAACATCAAAAGGCTGTTCAAATTCCAAATTTATCGCTTCTGAGTGGGCGCGTAGAATAGGTACGCGAACGCAAGTTGCAGTAACTTTCAATTCGGGGGCATTAAAAATTTTTCGGGTTTCGTTAACCATCTTCATTTCTTCTTCGCAATAGCCCTGCTCGTTTAGAGGGGAATTGTGAGGAAACAGATTAAAGGCGATGGGATAGGGTAATACTTCGGCTTGAGGCTGCTTACCATCCAAAATATCTCTAGCCTGGACTTTTGCCTCTTCCATTGCTCTTGCCCCTGCACCAGAAGCAGATTGGTAGGTAGAGACGACAATGCGCTTAATTGGCTGTATTTGATGCAGGGGATAAATAGCCACTCCCATTAAAATAGTCGTGCAGTTGGGATTTGCAATAATTCCATTATGATTAGCAGCAGCTTCGGGGTTTATTTCGGGAACTACCAAAGGGACACTGTCATCCATGCGAAAAGCACTAGAATTATCAATTACTACTGCTCCAGCCGAAACTGCTTTTGCAGCCCAAGCTTTGGAAGTAGAACCACCAGCCGAAGCCAAGAGAATATCAACCCCTGCAAAAGATTCATCACTAACTGCTTCTACAGTTATTTCTCTCCCTTTAAAATTAATTTTACTACCTGCCGAACGAGGAGAAGCTAACAGTTTTAATTCTTTGAGAGGAAAGTTGCGCTCTGCCAGAAGTTCTAATAATTCTTTTCCGACTGCTCCAGTCGCTCCTAATATAGCTACATTGACATTCTTAGACAATTAGATGTACCCCCATAAATTTGCTTTGATGTAATTTAAATTAAATGCAATTTATATTCTCAAACTTTTTAGCTTAATTCTCGATGTATCGTGGACTCTTAAATGGTTGCGGGCGAACTAATCTTTGATAATAAGTAAGTTAATTAAATATTTCTTTATTAAGCATGACGATCAAATCATATCGGTTGATTCTACCATAATGTCTTAATTAATCTAATGACTGGTTATCTACCCACCATAAAAAGAAAAATGTAGCTCCTTCAGTAGATATACTATTATGTCTATTGGCTAATAGGGGATGTTGGATACTGTGAGTATCCAATATTACGACATAAGATGAAACAGACATTTTTTTCTTAATGCAAAAGAGTAGGCAGGAAAATTTTTAATCTTACTTTAAGTTAATCCCTATCTAGATCCGAAATAAGAATCAATTAAGTAGTTTTGAGATAAAAGCATTCAATGAAAATAACCCAGGAAAGACTTCCAGAAAGTCAATTAGGTCTGAATATAGAAATTGCACCCGACGCATCCCGTAGTGCTTACGAAAAAATGGTGCAAAACCTTTCCCGTTCCAGCAATATTCCTGGGTTTCGTAAAGGGAAAGTGCCGCGTCAAGTTTTATTACAGAGAATTGGCAATGAACGTATCAAGGCTGCTGCATTAGAAGAATTGATTCAAAAATCTTTACAAGATGCGATCGAACAAGAGTCAATTGAAGCACTAGGACAGCCTAATCTCCGTTCTGATTTTAATGAATTGTTAGGACAATATAACCCAGGAGACGCTTTCACTTTCTCGATCGCAGTAGATGTTCCACCCACAGTAGAACTAGCTGACTACAGCAACTTGAGCGTCAAAGCAGAAGAGATAGTTTATAAACCTGAAAAGGTAGATGAATTTATCGAACAGCAGCAAGAGAAGAAAGCCGATTTAGTTCCAGTTGAAGATCGTGCTGCGAGCATGGGTGACGTTGCTTTTGTTGATTTCAAAGGAACATTGACAGGAGAAGGTGAAGAAGGCAAGGAAATAGAAGGGGGTAGTGCAACCAACTTCCAGGTAGAGATGGTTGAGGGTAAGTTAATTCCTGGCATGGTTGAAGGCATGGTAGGCATGAAGCCAGAGGAAACCAAGGAAGTAGCTGTCACTTTTCCTGATGACTATCCTCAAGAAGATTTGGCGGGCAAACCAGCATTGTTTAGTATCACTCTCAATGAGTTGAAAACCAAAGAGTTACCCGAACTAGACGATGACTTTGCTCAAGAAGTCAGCGATGACGAGTTTGAGACGATGGCTGCTTATCGAGAATCTGTCGAAAAGCAGTTCAAAGAGCAAGCAGAAAACCAAACCAAGAGTAACATCAACGCTGCGATCGCAGATGCTTTGTTAGAACAAAACAAAATTGATTTACCCGAATCTCTTCTGCAAGAAGAAGTTACCAGCGTCTTGACCAAAACCTTGATGCAGATGCAGCAAATGGGGCTAGACGTAAGACAGTTGTTTAATTCTGATAATGTTCCCATGTTGCGCGATAATGCTCGCCCAGAAGCAACTACCAATCTTAATAAATCTTTAATTCTTAAAGAAATAGCTAAGAAAGAAAATTTAGAGCCAGACCAAGCTGCGATTGACGCTAAGATAGCCGAGATACGTCCAGAATTGGCAGGTCAAGAGGTAGACGAAGACCGTTTATTGCAAATGGTCACAGAAGATTTACTGAGCGAAAACACTTATGCTTGGTTAAAAGAAAAAGCCAACGTAGAGCTAGTTCCAGAAGGTTCTTTATCTGAAGCAGAAGCAGCAGAAGATGAAGATACTGATGAAGAAGTAGAAACAGCCGAAGTAGAAGTAGTTTCTGAAGGAGAATAGGGGACTGAGGGACTGGGAGACTGCACAATTAACTGTGTTGTCCTGCCTATAGCGATCGCTTGGTCCTAAAAAATCTATATTCGCTCAAACCAGTTCCTTCATTGTTCATCCCCTCTTTGTCTCGGTTGAGGCATAATAAATAAAGAGAATTGAATATTAATCTCTTAGTCAAGCAGTGCTTGCAAGTCAATAATATCCATATAATCTTTTAAATAGATCATTTTTGGCAAAAACCTATGGTGGAATCGCTTTCAAACTACGACTTTCTTGTCAATAAAAATACTCCAGATATTCAGTCTTCTCAGACTTCTGGTAACGTAGTACCGATGGTTGTCGAACAATCAGGTATTGGAGAAAGAGCTTTTGATATCTATTCTCGTCTTTTGAGAGAGAGAATTATCTTCTTGGGTACAGCTATTGATGACAAAATAGCGGATTCTGTTGTAGCTCAACTACTATATTTAGAAGCAGAAGACCCCGAAAAAGATATTCAAATTTACATCAACTCTCCTGGTGGTTCAGTATATTCAGGTCTAGCAATGTACGACACCATGCAGCAAATTCAGCCCGATGTTGTAACAATTTGTTATGGTATTGCTGCTAGTATGGGAGCATTTTTACTATCTGGTGGTACAAAAGGAAAGCGCATGGCTTTACCAAGTTCCCGTATTATGATTCATCAACCTTTAGGGGGAGCGCAGGGACAGGCAACAGATATCGAGATTCAAGCTAAAGAAATTCTTTATATCAAACAGAGACTTAATGAACTGATCGCAGGACATACTAGTCAACCATTTGATAAGATAGCTGCCGATACGGAAAGAGATTTCTATATGTCTTCTGAAGAGGCAGTTGAATATGGACTAATCGATAAAGTCATCACTAAATCAGAAGCTAGCTCACTTACTACCTAAAATTGCTCTATCAGTGCGAGGTATATACCTAAATGTCTAAATACGACTCTCATCTAAAATGTTCGTTTTGCGGAAAGTCTCAGGAACAAGTAAGAAAGCTTATTGCAGGACCTGGGGTATATATATGTGATGAATGTGTTGAACTGTGTAACGAAATTCTAGATGAAGAGTTGATTGAAGAGGGTGCCGTCGTATCTTCTTCGGCAGTATCTGGTAATTCTGAAGCAAAACCACCCAAGAAGCGAAAATCTAAATCGGGTGGTATTTCCTTTGGTGATATTCCCAAACCAATCGAAATCAAAAGCTGTTTGGACGAACACGTTATCGGACAGGAAGAAGCGAAAAAAGTTCTTTCGGTGGGAGTGTACAATCATTACAAACGTCTCAGTTTAGTCAATAAAACTAAAGATGCTGACGATCCTGTTGAGCTACAAAAGTCTAATGTTCTTTTAATCGGTCCTACCGGTTGCGGTAAGACATTACTGGCTCAGACTTTAGCTAAAGTGTTGCAAGTACCTTTTGCGGTTGCTGACGCTACCACACTGACTGAAGCTGGATATGTGGGAGAAGACGTAGAAAACATTTTACTTCGATTGTTGCAAGTAGCAGATCTAGATGTAGAAGAAGCCCAAAGAGGTATTATCTATATCGATGAGATTGATAAAATTGCTCGCAAGAGCGAAAATGCTTCAATTACCCGCGATGTATCGGGAGAAGGAGTACAGCAAGCATTATTAAAGATGTTAGAAGGAACGGTAGCAAATGTTCCACCTCAAGGAGGGCGCAAGCATCCTTATCAGGACTGTATTCAAATTGATACCAAAAATATTTTGTTTATTTGCGGTGGTGCTTTTGTCGGTTTGGACAAAGTTGTCGAGCGTCGCATGGGTAAAAAATCGATTGGCTTTATCCAAAAAGGAGAAGTTAAATCGTCTAAAGAAAAACGGACGGTGGATATTCTACAAAAGTTAGAATTGGATGACTTGGTTAAATTTGGGATGATTCCTGAATTTGTGGGTAGAATTCCTGTCACCGCCGCTTTAGAATCTTTAGATGAAGAGGCTCTAGTAGAAATCTTAACTAAGCCACGTAATGCCATTGTTAAGCAGTATCAAAAGCTGTTGGGAATGGATAATATAGAATTGGAATTTACCGACGGTGCGATTAGAGCTTTAGCAAAAGAAGCTTATAGACGTAAAACAGGAGCGAGAGCTTTACGGGGTATTGTAGAGGAGCTGATGCTTGATGTGATGTACGAAATTCCTTCCCGTGAAGATGTAGGCAAATGTACTATCACCGAAGAAATGGTGGAAAAACGCTCTACTGCTGAATTGATAATTCATCCTGCTTCCTATCGAAAACCAGAATCAGCTTAATACCACAAACAATAAAAAATAGGACGTTCGTTAATTAGAGCGTCCTATTTTTTTCACGATTAAATGTTTTGAAGATTTGCTTAGTAAAGTTCTTCTTCTTGGTGAGTAGTGATTGTACAATCAGAACTAGGGTATGCAACGCAAGTAAGAACGTATCCAGCTTCGATTTGATCGTCATCAAGAAAAGACTGATCCGACTGATCTACAGTGCCAGATTCGAGTTTGCCTGCACAAGTAGAGCAAGCACCTGCACGACAAGAATAGGGTAGGTCTAAACCTTGTTCTTCAGCAACGTCAAGAATGTACTCATCATCGGGTACTTCAATAGTTTGCTCGCCTTCAGGCATTTTTAGAGTAACGTTAAAAGTTGGCATTGTATTTTTCCTCTTTTACAGGGCTGTATATTAATTTGAATTTGTGCTTAGTTAGGAAAGATAGTCTATTCCTTATGATTAGATAGGCTTTTCCTTAATTAATAAGCTCCATGTTAGATACTAAGGGAAAAGTACTAAGAATTGATCGTGCATTAGTAATGAGATTTGTAATTAATTGTAAAATAAGTTTTTCTTATCTGTAAAGCTAAGGTGAGAAAGGTTTAGGCGTTAAATCATTTTGTCGTCTAAAACGACCAAACACCAGTGTTTACTAAAGAGTAAAACTTTTGCCAAAGATTCTTGATTCTCCCCAAAAATAACTATTAACTATAGTTATACCTATGATGGATGATTTATTCTTAGAGTTAAGATTCAACCGAAATTATTTATGTTTAAACAAGCCATTTCTTCTCTTAAAGTTGGCATAGTTGGTACAGGATATGCAGCGAAAAAAAGAGCAGAAGCCATTAAAGCCGATCGCCGTACAGAATTAATCGCAGTTACGGGGAATACCCCAGAAAGAATCAAAGAATTTTGCCAAATATTTGAACTTGAAGCAGTAGACTCTTGGGTCAAATTAGTCGATCGCTCTGAATTAGATTTGATTTTTGTCTGTACGATCAATCGAGACTGTGGAGCGATCGCCCTGGCAGCAATTAAAGCAGGAAAGCACGTAGTAGTAGAGTATCCTTTGGCATTGGAAGCAAAAATTGCAGCAGAGATAATTGAATTGGCAAAGGTCAAGCAAAGGTTGATTCATGTCGAACACATGGAGATCATTGGCGGTTTACACTTAGTCGATTAAGCAGTGTTTACCTCAAATTGGCAAAGTATTTCATGCTCGTTATGAAACTATTACTGCCCAAGACAGCGATCGCCATAGTTGGAAATATAACAAGGACACATTCGGCTTTCCTTTAGCAGCAGCATTATCCCGCATTCACCGTTTAACAAACTTATTTGGCAAAGTTAAGGCAGTTGACTGTCGTAATCGTTATTGGGATGAATCAGGCTCTAATTATTTCAATGCTTGTTTATGTCAGGCAAAATTAGATTTTGTTGATGGTATTAGTGCAGAAGTTGTCTATGGCAAAGGAGATGTTTTCCATCACAGCCATCGCACCTTAGAAATATATGGAGAAAATGGAACGATTTTATTTGAAGGAGAAAAAGGTAAATTAATTAAAAATAAACAGGCAACAGAAATTCCTGTAGCCTCTCGTCGTGGTTTATTTGCCAAGGATACAAAGATGGTTTTAGATTATTTATTCGATGGTCAACCCCTATATATTCAACCTGAAGCGAGTCTTTATGCCTTAACAATTGCCAATGCAGCCCAAGAGTCTGCTGCTTTAAATGAAACAGTTTATTTATAAACCCTCTTGGCTAGGAGAATTTGTGTAACATAATAGACAATCGAGAGTTCTAATTAAATTGACTTTTATAAGAGTCAGTCGCGATCGCTCAGAAATGCAGTCGCTACAATGGGGTGAACCCCCACAACGCGCTGCATCGCTCCCCAAAGCTTTGTAAATCCATGACCTATCAAAATTCCACGACTTCTCTCTCAAAAGCCGATCGAACACCTAATGAGATCAAAATGCTTCCTCCAGCATACTCAAGTCCGCCACCTGCTAAAAAACCAGAGGAAAAGTTAAAAGGCTTAGGATTACAAACTAAAACAATATTGACCGCGATCGCTTTAAGCGTAATTCCTGTAGCTACTATTGGTGCAACTTCCTATAAAGTAACTCAAGATTATCTTACAAAACAAATTAATCAGACCCAACAAGATCGTAGTAGCCACATTTCTCAAATGCTAGGAAACTATATCACCAGTCGTACTCATGAA
Source organism: uncultured cyanobacterium (assembly GCA_963799375.1). Classification (GTDB taxonomy): domain Bacteria; phylum Cyanobacteriota; class Cyanobacteriia; order Cyanobacteriales; family Xenococcaceae; genus Waterburya. Next base: position 180,785 of record CAWCWY010000018.1, on the reverse strand, counting down.
GCTGAAACCTTGGCGGTGAATCCGATATTTACTAATCCTAACGTGATGGCAACAGTTACGGACAGTCAAAAGAAAGCAGTTTTCGATAGTTTCCAAAGTAAAACAGATTATTATGACAGTATTGTTTATCTAGATCTTCAGGGAAATCCTCTATTTCAAAGTCAATCCGATCTTCCCCTCAGCCAAAATTATAGCCAGCAACAATATTTCCAAACAGCAATTGCCAGCAAAAATACAACACTAAATGAATTAGACATATCATCTTATACTGGCGAGCCAAGAATTGAGTTTGCTGTTCCCGTCAAGCACGCTTGGACAGATAAGGTGATTGGTGTGATGCGCTTTAGGATTCCCAGTGAAAAAATCCTACCTTTGTTGGAAAACTACACTCGTTCTGATGAACAATGGTATGTAATCAATACTCAAGGTATATTTTTTGCCAGCAATCTAGAAAATTTGAACAATCAACCTGTGGCTAACTATTTTCCTCAACTGCAAGAGGCTCATCTAGTCAGAGAAATAGCTACAGAATTGGTTAATAGTCCTATTACTCAGCAAGAGCAAATTATTAGTTATACGCCTGTAAAAGTAGGTGCCATCAATCCCAATCTCAATGTAGGTACGGCAATTTCTCTAGATACAGATATTGCTTTTGCACCTCTTAAATCTTTGAAGTGGATTTATTTGGGAGGGACAATTGGCACAATATTACTAGTAGGTTCAATTGCTGGATTTTTGGCAAGTCGAATCCTTCAGCCTCTGCTCAAAATAATTGCTGCTGTGAGAGAACTCAGTCAAGGAAAACTAGATACCAGAATAGAACTAAATCGCCAAGATGAACTGGCTGTGCTGGGGAATGAAATCAACGCCATGGCAGGGCAGTTAAATGGATTAATACAGCGTCAAAAGACCGTTGCCAGAAGTTCTGAATTGATGGCAAGAATATCTCAATCCCTTAGTTCAAGGGAATTACAATTGCCTTTCAGCCTTTTTCTGGCAGAGGTAAGAAAATTTATTAAAAGCGATCGCGTCGTTTTTTATCAGTTCGATCCTCAGTGGCAAGGTACAGTTGTCGCCGAATCTGTAGCTCAAGGTTTTCCTCGTATTTTGGGGGTACAGTTCGACGATCCTTGTTTTGCTGAAGAATATGTCAGGAAATATCAAAAGGGAAGAATTCAGGCTATATCTGATATATATGAGGCAAATTTGACCCCTTGCCATCTTCAACAGCTAGAACCCTATGAGGTTCAGGCTAGTTTAGTATTACCTGTTGTTTTAGATCATCCCACAGATTCTGAATCAGAAAAGCTAATTGGCTTACTGATTGCTCATCAATGTACTAATCCTAGAGCTTGGTCGCAATCAGATGTGGATTATATGCAACAAACGGCTTATCAGTTAGCAGTGGCATTGCGAGGATATATTTTTCATCAAGAAGAGAGTTTGCAAAAATCTGGTGTAAAAAACGATTTTGCCCAAATATCGAGTCTAATAAAAAATGCTTCTCAAGGAGATTTAAGTGGTAATTTAGCTAGCAATACCAATTCTTCTAGTGAGATTACAAAATCTTTTAATACCATTTTGAATAGTTTGCGTCAGACTATTAGGGAAATACAAGCTCCCAGTCAGCAAGTTTATCAGGGTCTTAGGGAAAATCAAAACGATCTGATCTATTTGAAAGATCGATTAAAGGAGCAAGCCAATCAGTTGACTTTGATCTTCGCTTTCATAGAGCAGATAAGGGATTCAATTATAGAAGTATCATCCCAGGTAGGGGTAGCATCCTATACAGTAGATTCGGTAGTAACAGACCTAGAATCGGAAAAGGTTAACTTTAATCATGCGATCGCTTTTATGTCTCAATTGGAGACTAACTTGCGGGACAATCGGGATAAAGTTCAAAATCTGAGTACTGCTTCTAGGAAGATGACCAGGGTAATAGGCTCAATCAGAAAGATTAATTTACGGGCTAGTTTACTTGTCAATAAACTAAGCAAGCGTATTCCCGAATTAGATGAATCGGCGTTTGGTCTTAAGGAAGAAATAAAATCTATTCAACAGTCGATCGCAGTGACGAAAGAATTGGAAAATGTAGTACTTGGTATCGACAGTGAAATCAATGAAGTTTTACAAGAATATCAAAAGAGCGAAAACAAACTAGAACAAGAGAACTACTTGGTCAGCAACGCCAGTAAAAATCTCGAACAAATTGTCAAGGTGACAAAGAATGCTCAACAAAACCTATTTTCTTTAGTTAACATGACCAAAATACAGCAACAAACCACTCAGAAGATTAGTAATTTACAGCGAGAGTTAGATGAAACTTCTGCCTCAATTGCTCTTCTAAGCGATCGTACCTTGGAGTCTATAGATGAAACTTCGATTACTGCCAAGGATTTGAAAAACGTAGTTAATTTCTTTAAGTTATAAGCCTTTTACATTTACATCAAATCAAATTAGCTTTGATTAGCCTTAGTATCTTGTACGGCTATCCAAAACAGAATAGCTGTCAAAGGAATACTCGCTGCCAAAATTAGACCCGTTACCATGCTACCTAATTCTGGATTGCCAGAGGAAAGTTCAAAAACAGAACCTACCCCAGCGATCGCTGTAATGCAGCACAACAACAAACATATGCCACTCTTTGGTGTCATTGAAACCATTTTTGTACTCTCCTTTAAAGCTTGATTTTTTATATATTTATCGATTTATTTTCCGAAAGGCTTAACTGCACTGACAGCAAATCCTCTTTTATTTAACTCTTCATTGAGAGCAATAGCGTTTTCTACTCGATCTACGAACATCACACCATTAAGGTGATCCATTTCGTGTTGAATAGCGCGGGATAACAAACCATTCGCTTTTAGTTTACAGGGTTTACCCTGCTCATTTTTATAAGAAACTTCGATTTCTTCTGGTCTAGTTACTTCTAGATATACACCAGGAATGCTCAAGCAACCTTCTTCAGAATTACAAAGATTATTACCCGACTTAACAATTTTGGGATTAATTAAGACTAAAGGCGGTTTATCTGACCGATCTAAGGCAATATCAATCACGATTAGCTGCTTATTGATGCCTACTTGGGGTGCAGCTAAACCAATACCATCCGCACTATACATAGTTTGCAGCATTTCTCTAATAGTTGTGCGAATCTTGTCGTCAACTTTGGCAATACGTTTGGCAGGCTGACGTAAAACGCGATCGCCCAAATAGTGAATGTCTAGTGGTGGATTATCTAATTTTTTCTTTTCAACTGCAACAACAGTAACCATAAACTTAATAAAGCTATTTAAAAATCTTTTCCTAATTTATATTTTATCGTTTTGACGGATAGTGGTCAGTGGTTGGTCAAATTTTTAGTCAGGGGATTTGTCGATCACGGGTAAAGACTAAATTATTATCATCCGATAATTCGTTATTAAAACCATATCCAGCTTCGTTGAAACCCTTAATATCTTCTGTCTTCTTGATACGATTTTTGATAATGTAAGCCGACATCATTCCGCGAGCTTTTTTCGCATAGAAACTAATTATCTTGTACTTACCATTCTTCCAATCTTTAAAAACAGGAGTAACAATTTCTCCTGTTAATAATTTTGGCTTTAGGGCTTTAAAGTATTCATTGGAAGCTAGGTTGACTATAATCCGATTATCCAGCCTGTCTAGCTGTTGATTAATCGCGTGGGCTAACTTATCTTGCCAAAAGTCGTAGAGGGTATTTGCCGATAAATTTTGTAACTTGGCATGGGCTAGTTTTGTTCCCATTTCCAAACGATAGGGTTGAATCAAATCTAATGGTCTAAGCACACCATATAATCCTGACAATATTCGGAGATGTTCTTGAGCAAAATCGAAGTCTGCGCGATCGAAACTGTCTGCATTTAATCCTTGATATACATCTCCTCGAAAAGCCAGTAAAGCTTGCTTGGCATTATTATCATCAAAAGTAGGTTGCCAAGTCTGATAACGCTCTGCGTTTAATTCTCCCAGTTTACTGCTAATTTTCATCAAACTTGAAATTTCGGCTGCGGATAAAGTTTTTAACTGCTCGACTAATGTTTCTGTATCGGATAGAAAAGCAGGTTGAGAAAAGCGATTGTGTTTTGCAGGAGTTTCAAAGTCTAGAGTCTTGGCAGGAGATATTAAAATTAGCACAGGATAGGAAGCTGAAGATAGGCTTGGGTACTAAGTTGATTATACCGAATAGCACCCCTTGCCATAATCTTCAATTACTTCCTAAACCAAGCTACAAGAATTACGGAAGAATGTACGCAATAGTGCAGTGGCACAAGCTAGCTTAACAATTTCCAAGCTCCAGTAACCCAAGTGCATTACTGTCATGGTTGTCGAAGCGACTTTAGTTGTCGAAAACAAATCCAAAGACATTCCTGCACTGCTCATTTGTGGCGTAAACACATAGGTATAAACTAAAGCAATCAGTAGCAAAGCAGTTGCAGTCGCAACAGATTTATAGCTAACTTGTTGATTAAAGCGATCGCCAAAGCGATAAACCAAGCAACCAGCTAAAACAGTAGCAGCACAAAGCAACTCAATATGGTTGAACGTGCCAAAAATTACATATCCAGCACTAGCAAAACCAGACTCGCTCATCATACCTGTGGTTAACATTCCAGGAACAATTAAAAAGTCAAAAATTAAACTACCACTCAGCCAAAATCCTAATGCCACCATGATGGCTGTTGACCAGCTTACAGATTTAGAAATGCGTGGAGAAGAAGCTTCCATAAGTTATAAAAGTTATAGGAAAAAGATAATTACTCTTTTAGCTTAACTAACAGATATTCAATCTCGTATAACGATTGGTAAAGTCTTTTAAACAAGCTTTAACAGTTAAGGTGAAAATGCTGTGGAGTAAGCTTTTTGGCCACCAATGATTCAATAATCGGTCAGAGGCTTATGTTTAGTTTTGTTTTGAATGCTGTTGAATTTCTTGAATAGAAAACAAAGCTTCAAACTTTATTCCTTTTGATTTATAGAGTTCACTCCCTCCTTGTTCTCGGTCTACTAGAGAAAGAATTTGCGTAACCTCATATCCAGCATCTTGCAATCTTTCTACTGCGGTCAATGCTGACCCACCTGTAGTAACTACATCTTCTAAGACAACTATTTTTGCGCCTGGTGGTAAAGAAGGTCCTTCTATGTAAGCTTTTGTTCCATGACCCTTTGGTTTTTTGCGAATAATCAAAGCAGGGATAGGTTGATTTTCATAAGCAGAAACGACACTGACGGCAGAAACCATTGGATCTGCTCCCAAAGTAAGACCAGCAACCGCTGCGGTATCTTCTGGCAATAGGTGAAATAAAAGACGACCCAAGGCTAGTCCACCTTCTGCTCTTAAAGTGACTTGTTTGCAGTTTATGTAGTAAGAACTTTTTGCGCCAGAAGAGAGAACAAAATCACCTTCTACATAAGCGTGTTGAACAATTAAATCTAATAATACCTGTCTTAGAGCGTCAGTATTAGCCGTGGCTAAAGATAAGTCACTAGTGCGATCTGTGTCCATAAAAGTTTGCGAGATAGTAAATTTAACAAATGAGGCAGCATTTATTGTATAGCTTTAACAAGATATAGGATATCTATTTCGATTCTGGTAATCTAATTTTATAGGGTCAAAAGGAGATAGCTAACAGTTATTTACACTGATTTATAGTGAAAATTTTGATTCAAATTAAGAGCAAAAAACAAAATAAAATAGACAAATATACACTGTTCTTTAACAAAAACTTTGGCTAGGATTGAGCAGAAGTTTACTGTTAAATAAATTAATGTCTATTAAGTTTACTAATTTGTCCAAAATATTTTTGGTAGCTGGTATTACCAGTGTGTTTGCTTTACCTGCTCAAGCAGAAATGAAACCCTTAGATGAAAAATTCGAGGATGCCTATTTTAGTTATGGTAAAAATGCCTTTGTTCAAAGCAATGCTTTGAGCCAAATTGATACTATTTTAGGTTTTACTGGATTTCCCGATCAACATATTAACAGAGATGCCAAGGCTGTAGATAAGATATATCAGGAAGGAATGGCAAAGCAGTCTTCTATGGGACTTCGCATTCTGACTAGAGATTTAGCTAATCCTTACGATACTTCCATCAGAGAAAGTCCCAGCTACAGTGCTATCAAATAATATTAGTTCGGGGTCAACAAAACTAAATAATTAAGATAGCTATTAGCTTTTATTAGCTTTTTTGACTTTGTATATTTTATCTATTTAAAACTTCTAATTTGGAGGTTTTTTTTTGGAATTACATCCGCTAACCATAGGCTGCTTTTTGTCAATAGCTATATTTACTTATACAAAAATCGTAGTAATAAAGTAATGTTTCTTAAACTACCTACTTCTCAAATCCGAATTCTTCTAAGCTTTTATTCATAAGCTTTATACGGTGTAACGAAAAGTAAAAGCAAAAAAAAAGCTATAAAGAGAACAGCCTAATTAATATTATTGATACACGATTCTCAATAAGAAAGCAAGGGTCTGTAAAGAAAGATAATCGTTGCTTAATGAAAATAATTCTCACATTTATAGTTAATATTATTTTAATATTTCTTTCAGAAGATTAAATCAATCATTGCTTAATACATAAGTTTTACTTTTATGCCATCAACTTGACCACTTCATCACAAGCAGAACTTGTAAGATGAAGGTTAAAGTTAAAAATCTGTAAATGACAGACTCGTCCCAAACCATTCAGTTACCAAATAGCGAAAACGCGATCGCCTTGGCAGGAAGTAAAGAACAAAATCTCAAACTACTCTCCCGTCAGACAGGAGTCACATTAGTATTGCGCGGACAAGATTTATTGATTAAAGGTCAAGAGAAAGCTGTTGCTAGATGCGCTAAAGCAATAAGAACTTTAGAACCACTGTGGTCAATCGGGAAAGCCATCTACGAGCCTGATATTTTGACCGCATTTCAGGCGATCGATACTGGTCGAACCGAAGAATATAATGAACTGCAAAAGAATGTTCTAGCTCGAACCAAAAAAGGCGAGATTATTCGCGCTAAAACCTTTAAGCAAAAGCAATATGTAAAAGCGATCCAAAAACACGATGTTACCTTTGCCATTGGTCCTGCGGGAACAGGAAAAACATTTTTAGCTGCGGTATTGGCAGTTAAGGCTTTGCTGAGTGATGAATGCGAAAAGATCATCTTGACTCGCCCTGCGGTAGAAGCGGGGGAAAAATTAGGATTTTTACCAGGAGATTTACAGGAGAAAGTAAATCCGTTTTTACGTCCTCTGTATGATGCGCTGTATGAATTTATTGATTCAGAGAAAATACCCGATTTGATGGAAAGAGGAAAGATAGAAGTTGCTCCATTGGCTTATATGCGGGGGCGTACTTTATCTAACGCTTTCGTGATTGTAGATGAGGCGCAAAACACCACTCCTGCTCAATTGAAAATGGTACTAACCCGTTTGGGTTTTGGTTCTAAGATGGTAGTTACAGGGGATATAACCCAGACCGATTTACCTTCTCATCAAGATTCTGGATTAGTTGTTTCTCGTCGAATTTTACGTAATGTAGAAGGCATTGCATTTTGCGAACTAACTCAAGCAGATGTTGTCAGACATCCTCTAGTACAGAAAATTGTTGCTGCCTATGAAAAATATGAAAAATAAAGCGTTGCTCGTTTTATATTACCCTCCAATAGTAATCAAAATATGAACAGTAACTCAAACATAAAAACCTATACATACGAACCAGCAACGATTAGCAGAGCAAAAAAAGCTTTATCTTGTTCTCCCTTTTGTTTAGATCTTTTTCGAGATATGCGTAACCAAAGTGTTCCCATCCAAAAGATCGCGGGAGAAACAGGGATAAAACTGGGTTATGCTACCCAGGCGTATAGTGAAGCTAGAATAGAAGACAAGCTAGTCTGGTTGATTAATGTGGGTTTATTGCGTCGGGAAGTAGACGGACAAGGCTTGACGGATAGTTTTCGCTTAACTCCTTTGGGCAGAGAAATCGTCAAGGAGTGGGAACAAGGACAAAATAAGATTCCTGCTGCATCATTAGGAGATCGAGCTTTCAACTGGATTAATCGTTGGCTACAATTATCCCTCTAAGCCAATATTATCAATTCTTAGTAGAGATTTTAAAGAAGCTAGCCGACGAATTTTAGTTCGCCAAGTCCTGGCTTTTATAATGGTATTTCATGCCATTTTTCTACCAGTTCATGTTCAATAATACAATCGGGTTGCTATAACAGTGTATATTTATCTATTCCAGCACAGGAGCGATCGATGAAAGCGATTATGGTAGTCGGGACAACATCTCATGCAGGAAAATCATTCCTGACTGCTGCCTTATGCCGTATCTTAGCCAGGCGTGGTTGGCGAGTTGCACCCTTTAAAGGACAGAATATGGCATTAAATGCCTATGTTACCTCTACAGGAGGAGAAATAGGTCACGCTCAAGCTGTTCAGGCTTGGGCTGCGGGAGTAGCCCCAAGAGTAGAAATGAACCCTATTCTACTCAAGCCCCAAGGAGACATGACTTCTCAGATCATTATTAAAGGTAAAGCAGCTGGTACAGTCAAAGCCACAGAATATTATGAAAAGTTTTTTGAACTAGGTTGGGAAGTCATTCAAGAGTCTTTGTATCGTCTCTCCCTAGAGTTTGATATGGTCGTGTGTGAAGGTGCAGGAAGCCCCGCAGAAATAAATCTTAAACATCGCGATCTAACCAATATGCGAGTGGCAAAGCATCTTAATGCTCCAACAATTTTAGTAGTGGATATTGAACGGGGTGGTGCATTTGCTCACGTGGTAGGTACTTTAGAACTATTAGACCCTCAAGAGCGATCGCTTGTCAAAGGTGTTGTGATTAATAAATTTAGAGGACAAAAAGAACTACTGGACTCTGGTATAGAATGGCTGGAAGAAAAAACCAAAGTACCAGTGTTAGGAGTAATTCCCTGGAGTCATCAAATGTTTCCTTCAGAGGACTCTTTAGATTTATTAGAAAGAAACCGTCGCCGTAGTAGTAAAGATATCAATATCCACGTAATTAAATTACCGAGAATTGCTAACTTTACTGATTTCGATCCTCTAGAGGCTGAATCATCGGTATCTGTTAACTATATTGATATTCAAGATTCTTTGGGACATCCTGATGCAGTGATTATTCCTGGGACAAAAACTACCATTCCCGATATGCTAGCAATGGAAAGGAGTGGTATGGCAGAGCAAATTAGAAACTATGCTGCTGCGGGGGGTACTGTATTGGGTATTTGTGGCGGTTTCCAAATATTGGGACAGCGTGTTATCGATCCAGAAGGAATTGAAGGAGAGTCAGGAGAATTTACTGGCTTGAATCTACTTCCAATTACTACTATTCTTTCCCCTAATAAAGTTGCCCGTCAAAGACAGGTTATTTCTGAGTTTCCCCAAGCAGGTTTGCCCGTAGATGGTTATGAAATTCATCAAGGTCGTAGTCGTATTAATCGCCGTTTGAGAGAAGGAACAGAGGACTATTTGCCTATTTTTGACGATCCAGCTTTGGGTTTAGTCGATAAGAGTCAATCGATCTGGGGTTGTTATGTTCACGGTTTGTTTGACAATGGGGCTTGGCGACGCTCTTGGATCAATCAATTACGTAAACAAAGAGGAATGTCATCTTTGGCAACTGGGATTTCTAATTATCGCGATCAAAGAGAGGCTACGCTAAATATTTTGGCTGATATTGTGGAGAAGAATTTGAACTTAAACCCTATCCTATCCAGCCAATATTAACAATTATTTAAAAGATGAATTTAAATTGGATGCTGGGAACATCTCTCTCTCCCAAATCTTATTCTTTAGCCCCTACTATCTCATATTTACTCAAGGGGTTTAACCATGAATGTTAAAGTTTGTTTTTTGCCAGATAACACCACCGTTGAGGCAGAACCAGGAGAACCAATGTTACAAGTGGCAGAACGAGCAGGGGTATTTATTGCTACTGGTTGTTTAATGGGTTCTTGTCATGCTTGTGAAGTGGAATTAGATGAAGGTGAAGCTGTCTGTGCTTGCATTAGTTCTATACCAGGAGATAAATCTGAATTAACTATCAATGTCTACGACGATCCTACTTGGTAAATATGTTCAAAACACTGAACAAAAAAAATGAATTTATAAGCCATAAAGCCAAATAATTAGAGCAGGAGTAATTAGACCGACAATAATACTCAAAGGTGTTCCCAGGCGAACAAAATCAGTAAATTTATATCCTCCTGGTCCATAAACCATAGTATTTGTCTGATAGGCAATGGGAGTCATAAAGCTATTAGAAGCAGCAAAAGTAACGGCAAACATAACAGCAAAAGGATTTAAATCTAGAGTTTGCGCTACCTGAACACCGATCGGAATCATCAATAAAACTGCTGCATTATTAGACAAAATTGATGTCAGAATAGTTGTAATAAAATAGAAAAACAATAAAATCCAATATCCTGATAAATTGCTGCCAATAAATAAAATTGGTTTGGCTAAATATTCCGTTGCACCAGAGTTTTGCATTGCCGTTCCCAGAGGTATCAATCCCGCCAAAAGAAAAATTACATCCCAACGCACTGCACCATATATTTCCCCTGGTTTAAGACAGCCTGTTAAAACCATTAAAACAACACCAGCCAAAGCACTGACTAAGATTGGGACTAAATTAAATGCAGATGTAGCAATTACTAGCAAACAAACTGCGATCGCAATTCTCGCTTTGTCTATTCTCAGATTTTCTACATCTTTTTGTTCTAAAACTAATAATTCCCTGGAAGTTTGTAAACCAAGAAAGCTTTGTTTGGGTCCTTGAACTAACAGCAAATCGCCAAATCTTAGAGGAACTTTACCCAGTCTTTCTCGTAATACTTCTTCTCCTCGACGAATAGCTAAAACCGTCGCATTACGACGCTGACGAAAGCGCAAATCTTTTAAAGTTGCCCCAATAAAACGAGAGTTAGATAAAATTAAAACTTCGCCAATTTTCTCTTCTTCGGTATTCAATTCTTGCTCTAATTGGTCTTTATTAAATTTAACATCAGGTAATATTTCAATTCCTCTTTCGGCTTTAAGCTGAATTAAAACATCCTTGCTTCCTCTGACTAACAAAATATCTCCCGATCTAAGTTTTTTATCGGCAATGGGTTGAGGAAAGTGAACTCCATCGTGAATTATCTCTAATACGTCCACGTCAAATTTACGTTGAATTTCGCTTTCCCGTAAAGTTTGCCCAATCAAACTAGAATTACGTGCCACCACCACTTCTGTAACATAATCTTTGATGGCATACTCCTCACTTAAACCGCCATTTTTGCTGCTGTGACGATTGCGTAAAATTTTTGGTGCTGCGATCGCAATATAAACCAGACCAATAATAAAAACAATAATACCTAACTTGGTAAACTGGAATAAATTAAATTCTCCCAAACCTAATTTTGCCGACAAACTGCTAGCTAAAATATTAGTCGAAGTACCAATTAAAGTTAATGTTCCACCTAAAATAGAAACAAAAGAAAGGGGCATCAATAACTTAGAATTTGCCACTCCTTGTTTTTTGGCAAAGTCTTCAATAATCGGAATAAAAATTGCTACTACTGCCGTGTTATTAATAAAAGCACTAATAGGACCAACAATTAGACCCATGACTACGATTTGCTGAAAAGTATTTTTGCCTCCCCACTCCAACAGCAAATCTCTGACCACTTGAATTGCCCCTGTCTTTGCCACTCCTGCACTTAAAATAAACATTGCCATTACCGTAACCGTGGCGGTGTTCCCAAAGCCAGCTATGCCCTCTTCAGGAGTCACCAACCCTAGTAACATCAGGACTATTGCCACCATAATGGCGGTCAAGTCTACAGGAAACCATTCAAAAATAAAGGCAATTAAGGCTAATGTCAGAACGCTGAGAGTCAGAATAATTTCCATGAAGCCTAGTCTGAGTATTAGGTTAATTTAAACCTGTTAATTATACTCAAGCTCTCTCAAATTGACCGTTTTTGCTGATTGAACGATCGATTTAGCTTATAACTCGACCGTAATCTAGTTTGATTAAGCGATCGCATTCTGGAGAATAGCGATCGTCATGACTTACGGCAATAATAGTTTTTTTCCCTGGCTTTTAATTCTGGCAAAAGTTTACCCCTGATGTGAGTTAAAAACATCTTGAACTGCGGGATGAATAATTTTGCCATCCTTGATATTCAAACCTTTCGCTAAAACCCGATCTTTCTCCAATGCAGATATACCATGATTCGCCAACTGCATAACGTAGGGTAAAGTGCTATTGTTCAACGCTTGAGTAGCCGTCCAAGGTACTGCGCCAGGCATATTAGGAACGCCAAAATGAACTACTCCTTCCTCGACGTAAGTAGGTTGGCTGTGGGAAGTAGGGCGCAAGGTTTCAATACAGCCACCCTGATCCACTGCTACATCTACAATTACCGAACCCGATCGCATTTTTGCCACTAAATCGCGGGATACTAACACGGGGGCTTTTTTACCCACAACCAAGACTGCACCAATTAGTAAATCTGCGCTAACTACGGCATTTTCAATCGTTGCAGGGCTACTATAAAGCAATTCCACTCGCGAACCAAATAGATTCTCTAGATAGCCCAGGCGATCGACATTAATATCAATAATTTGTACTCTTGCGCCCATGCCGATCGCAATTTTGGCTGCCTCCGTACCAACTACACCACCACCAAGAATTACTATATTACCTGGACTTACTCCAGGAACACCACCCAACAAAACCCCTCTTCCTCCCTGTTGCTTTTCTAAGTATCTCGCGCCAAACTGGACGGATAAACGTCCTGCAATAATACTCATAGGAGTCAAAAGAGGCAGACTACCGTTATCCAATTCTACAGTTTCATAGGCGATCGCCGTTATCCCAGAATCCATTAAAGCATTGGTCAAGTTGCGATCGGCTGCTAGATGAAGATAGGTAAATAACAAATTATTGGCTTGGAGATACTGATATTCAGTCTTTAAAGGTTCTTTAACCTTAACCACCAATTCCTTATTCCAGGCTTCACTTGCACTACTGACAATTTTTGCCCCAGCCTGCTGATATTCTTCGTCTGTAAAACCAGATCCTATCCCCGCTTGAGTTTCAACAAACACGACGTGATTTTGAGATAATGCTCTAACACTATTAGGACTCAAACCAACGCGAAATTCTCGATCTTTAGTTTCTTTGGGAACGCCTATTTCCATTACTATTTTCTCAAGCTATCTTTTGCTGGATATTTTTTATGACTCAAACATAGCAAACTTAGAGAAAAATGAGTTAGTTCAAACAATTATCCATTGTTAAAACTAGTGCTTCCGCCATGAACAGTTTTGACCCACTTAAGCCTTTTGGGACGAACGGACATTCTGGCTGTAATACTCAACATCACAATTTGCCAGTGAACCATGTAGATCAAACCCCGAAATGACTGCCAGGTAATCTTAAATATTGTGGGAACATCCAGAGATTTTTCTTCTGCAAGATTGATTCTAACCAAACCGCGAAATATGCCAACAAAGCCCCAGGCAAAAAGCAATGCGGTAATGGGACTTAAAATGGGCAAACGATGTCTGGCGATCGCCATTATGCCATCAGGAACGTTGGCAGCAGGAACAATATATTGCAAAAACATCCAGCATAGTAAATCAATTCTCTTACCAAAACCCATTGGCGTACCGAATATATAACGCCAATAATCTAAATAGCGTTGATAGCCTCCTTCTGCCCAACGATTACGTTGATGCCAGAGAGATCCCGCATCGGTAACACCTTCTTCAAATACCGCAGGAGTAGAGAGTAGATCGACTTTCCAATTATCTAAATGCAAACGAATAGTTAGGTCGAGATCGTCGGTGATCGTCTCTTCATTCCAGCCACCACAGCTATTTAACGCCGTGCGACTAACAAACTGACCATTTCCCCGCAATTCTCCAATACCGCCCACAGCAATGCGTTGTTGTTGGACATAACTATCAAGTGCCATTTCTGCTGCTTGTCCTTTTGTCCAGAAGTTTTCACTCTGATTGGCGATCGCTTTTCTGACTTGGACAGCCCCTACTCTGGGTTTGGCAAACAAGGGAACGACCTTTTTTAATAAGTCGGGACTAACTTTAGCATCGGCATCAAATACGCCAATAATATCGCCAAAGGTTTGGGGTACTACCTGATTTAATGCCCCAGATTTTCCCCCACCAGCATTAGCAGCGCGATGGACAACTTTTAGCTGAGGATATTCTCTGGCTAGGCGATCTAAAATTGCGGGAGTATTATCGGTACTGCGATCGTCAATTGCCCAAACTTCGTACTTGTCCGCAGGATAATCTAGGCTACAAAGCATTGCAACTAAATTACTAATCACCGCTTCTTCATTTTTTGCTGCTACTAATAAAGAAAATCTGGGTGCAACCGCTAACTCTTCTGTAGATAATTTTTGAGCAACTTCTGGTTTGGCGAAAATATAGCGCAGAATTTGTATACCTGCCAAACCTGTTACTCCCAAGACTAACCAAGATCCCCAAGAAACTAAATGCAAAGAGATAGTAACGAGCCAAATGACCATTAAAAGGAAGGCAGCTTTCTGTCTTCGCCCTGCTAAACCTCTAAAAAAGTCGGCGCGAAACTCTTCTTCTGCGTCTTCGGGATCGGATAATTCTGATAGGAGAGAGTTTATGGGGTCAAATTCTGATTCTGATTCTTTTTTGCGCCAATAATTCTCTGCCATAATTGTTTTTTATGCCCCTCGGTTAATAGTTGCCGATCGCAGTTTTATGCCATCGCGCTGGCTCAATTGTATCGAAGTTTGTAAACTTTATTAGCTAAAATTTAATATTTACTCGATTAAACTACGGTTTTTCTGGTTTCTTCTCCTTTTTTTAGTTAAACAGATCGGCGATAATATTTAATAGCTTTAACTTTAGTTAAATTTTTACCAAAATTGTTGCATGATAAATAGTCTGGGAATGGGATTGGTGGTGAGGGATGCAGCTGTGCAAGCAGCCTATCCAATCACCGCATTGGCGATCGCTTTGGCTTCAGTATTGTGGGTCGAAATAGTCAGGGATTTGTATCATACGTTGTCCCATCTTTTTCCACCTCTATATCGCCTTCATGTTTGGCATCACAAGGTTTTTCGGCGGGATCTGTCGGTGGTCAGCGATACTATTTATCGTCAGGCGCATTGGTACAATGACGTACCCGAATCTTTAGTAATGTTGGCATTAAGCATTTTGCCTTGGGGTATCGTACATACCTGGGATATTTCCCCCCAATGGGCAGCTTGGGCAGGATCTATCTATACTCTCACCTTTTTGTTTGGTGCGATCGCTCGTGGGTTGGGTATCCCAATGATGGACGAACTTACCGATATTACCCATCGCCCAGGAGAGTTTACTAGCTTACCTTCATCGTGGTTTGTAAATCGTCCTTATCATTGGCGACATCACTTCGATAACCAAGATGCTTACTTTTCTGGCACGTTGACTTTAGTCGATAAGTTACTCGGTACTGCTTTATCTTTAAAAAACAAACGTATTGCCGTTACTGGCGCATCTGGAACTTTAGGTACGGCTTTATTAACTCAACTGCACTTAGCAGGGGCTAAAGTTACCGCATTAACTTCTTCTGATACTCAAGTAAGTTTAAACCTGCCTGATGAAAAGTTACCCATTCCAACTATATCTTGGCAGGTAGGGAAAGAAGAAGAGTTAATAGCACAGCTAGATAAGATTGATATCTTAATTATTAATCACGGTGTTAATGTCCATGGGCAAAGAGATGGAGAAGCGATCGCAAAATCCTATGAGATCAATACTTTTTCCACTCTGCGGTTGATGGAAGCCTTTTATAAAACCATTAAAAGCGATCGCGATATGATTAGAAAAGAAGTTTGGGTTAATACTTCAGAAGCGGAAGTAAATCCTGCTTTTAGCCCTTTATATGAACTAAGTAAAAGAGCCACAGGGGACATGGTAACAATGAGCCGTTTAGATGCTCCTTGTGTAGTGCGGAAGCTAATTCTAGGGCCATTTAAAAGCCAGCTAAATCCTGTTGGAGTAATGTCTGCTGATTGGGTAGCCAAGCAAATTGTTAATTTAGCTAAAAGAGATATTCGCAACATTATTGTAACGATTAATCCCTTAACTTTCATTCTTTTCCCCATCAAAGAATTTTGTGTTGCTAATTACTTTCGTTTTTTCAGTTCATCAAAAGTGAGTCAATCAGCACTATCTACTCAAAAAGCCAATCAAATTTAGCATTATGTATGAAGAACAGATGAACCTAGCCGCAATTATGATTAATTGTTGATGAATTTATCACCCATTTGTTTACATTACTAAGGTGTCGAACTTTAAAGTTGTATTTCTGTTTGGCATAATATTTAGTTAAGCGTAGAAAAAACATTTTAAAACTCACTCTGTGATTTCTATAGCTAAAAGCTAGCTTTTAATATGGTTATATAATTCAAGCAGTAAATAATATTAATATTTCAATACTTTGTTATTATTGCTGCGATATATACATTTGAAAGTATTCTGAGAAATAGCTGAACTAAAAAGCAATAAATCTTAGCCAGCCTCAATCAAATATAGTTCTTTAAAAAAACAGCAGCCTTTTTTATTTAGCAGGGGATTAAAATGCAAAATTTAGATACCAAAAACACAACCATTCAAAACAATAAAGTTTACGATCTTGTTATTGTTGGCTCTGGTATTTCTTGTACATACACTTTGATTCACTATATTTCTCTATTAAAAGAGAAGCTAAACAAAGCAGCTACATTACCCAATAAACTAATTAGAGTGGCGGTTTTAGACAAATTTGGTGAATTTTGGACAGGAATCCCTTATGGTGGTAGAACAGGAAAACAATCTTTAATTATCACTGCGCTAAAAGAGTTTTTACCCCCTGCTGAACTAGAACGCTTTGTGACGTGGTTGACTAACAATTACGATGCAGTACTTCAATCCTTGAAATCAAGACCAGGAGTACTCAATCAGCAATGGCTCAAGTCCTATGAAGAAGCAATAGCTGTCGGAAATTGGTCGGAATTATTTATTCCTCGCTATGTATTTGGCTGGTATTTAAAAGAACAAATAGAAGAACTTTTAACCGAAGCGAAAAATAAAGAATACTTAGAATGCGATCGCTTTGTGGGAGAGGTTTTAAATGTTCAAAAAGCTGAAGCCCAAAAATATCAGGTTGACTTTGCCAGTTCGGAACAAAATAATTCTTTAATTGCCGAAAAGGTAGTTTTAGCCATTGGTAGCCCTCCAAATAAAGCGTCTTTCCTCAGTAATTTCGACAAGAGTGAAAACGACAAAAACATTTGTGCGATCGCAAATATGTATGAGCCTTCACAAAATAGCAATATTGAGCTTATCTTAGAATTTTTAAAACAGTCTGATACTCCTCAAGACAACAAAGTATTGATTATTGGTTCAAATGCTAGTGCTTTAGAGACACTTTATAGTCTCAACAATATGCCTGAAGCCAAGGATTTGATTAGTCAATTTATTATTGTTTCTCCCAACGCTCAATTCCCCCATCGTATTCATAACGACCCTACCCCCACAAACTATATTCCTCAAAATTTAGTTGCTTTAGTTAAGTCAGAAGAATTTACAGCCAAAGATATTTTTGAAGCCGTAAAACAAGATGTTCAAGCTGCTTTAAAACAAGGTAAAACTATCGATGGTACTTATAAAGTAATTTCTAAAGAAGTTATTACTGGTTTGAATATGCTGGGTTTTGAAGAACAAAAAATGTTCGTGATTAAGTACGGCATAGAAATAGGTAAACACCAAAGACGTGCAGGACAAGATTACCTAAATGTAGTCGATAAACTTCTTCTAGATGGCAAGCTAGAATTTTTGAAAGGTAAATTTGTTGGCACTACTGAAGGTCAAGCTGGATTTGAATATATTACTTCTGATAGCAAACAGAAAGAAGTATTCAGTCAACCGATTAAAGTTGTAATTAACTGTGCTGGTTTTCAAGATGTAACCAAGTCTTCCTCTACTTTAATTAAAAATTTAGTCCAAAACGAAATATGTATTCCCAACGATTCTAAAGGCGGTTTTAAAATGAGTGGCGACTTTGAAGCCAACGAAAACCTATACTTAATGGGACCATTGGTTGCAGGAAACATTAATGATAAGTTGAAAGTATGGCACGCAGAAAGTTGTGGCAGAATTTTCAATCTTTCGCAAAAGTTAGCCGAAGCTTTAGTTTAATTCGCTTCGTTTAAAGCTTTAATCTCATATATTAAAAAGGGAGTAGGCAAGATAATCTTGTTCTATTCCCTTTTTAATGTAAAATCTTTGGAATCTTAGGAAAGTATTATTAAGATGATTGTTAACTAATGAAAAAAAATCTTGGCAAAATATCTTTCTTATCTCTTTTAGGTTTAATAGCAATTGTTGCTGTTACCTGGAAACCGATCGCAATTAATTACGGCGAATGGTTAGCTGCTGGAGAGGATAACCCCACGGGAGATTTATCAGTGCTTTTATCTGGTAGCAACGAGCGTTTGGAAACGTTGATCGACCTCTACAACAAGGGGAATGTAAAAGGAATTTATTATGCTGGTGGTATTGATGAAAAGATCCCAGAATTAGAAGGATATCGCGATATCTTTGCTAAATATAATCTGCCAAGCGATCGCCTTTATTGTGGAGATTTAGTTGAAAGCACTTTTGATGAAGCTAAAACTTTCCAGCGCAAGCTTAAAGATATTAAACAGCCTGTCAATAAAATTGTCTTAGTAAGCGATCGCTATCATTTACGCAGAGGAGTTTGGAGTTTTCAGAAAGTGTTAGGTAAAAATATTGAAGTTACCGCTTATTCTACCCCTAGTTCACCTGAAATAGCCGATCCTCAATGGTGGAAACATGAAGCGTCTCGCAAGCAAGTTATGAGTGAAACTCAAAAAATGGCTTTTTATAGACTTTACTATGGCTTGTTAGGCAAAGGTAATGTAATTACTCATGGAGATGTAAATCGAGTCACCGAAGGTAAAGTCTCCAAGGGTGTTGAAGATCCCTGTAAAATTGTTTTACCTCAATTAAACTAATAAATTACTACTAGCGGTTAACCACAAAACAAAGCCAGTAATAATTAGACAAGATATACCTGCAATTCCTGCTAGGGGCTGTCGATTAAATCCAGTTAGCCAAGAGTCTTCCTTGGTATAGGTTAGTAGCTGTGCCGAATCGATGCAGGTTAAACCCCAAATCCAGCTTGCATGAAGACCGATCGCTAAACCAAGACTACCACGATCGACTGTTCTCGCCCCAACTAAAATCATTCCCATTAGCCACAATCCTGGAATTTGTGGCAATGTTTCTTTTCTTTCCCAAATCAAATGTAGTGAAGCAAATATCAAACTGGATATTGTCGCAGCGAACCAGATAGGATAATCATCAACCAAGGTACTAAATACATAACCTCGAAATATTGACTCTTCAACAACACTAACAAACAAACTTAAAGCAAGAATTGGCAAAAGTAAAGAGAGTAACTGCTTGCTATGATTCCAACGCCAACTAACTAAATTAAAAACAGATTCTAGGGCAAAAACAATTATTAGGCTAACAAGACCAATAATTAGACCCAACAATATTGATAAAAAGATATCAATCTGTAAACTCAATCCAAGACTGGTAAAAGATAAATTTTCTACCTTGATTTTCCAGCCTAAAACAATTGGACTAAGAAGATAAAGAGAAGCTAGCAAAATAAGTTTTTGTTTGGGTATCAATGGCTTATCTGGAGCAATAGCGATCGACCGAGATACAACAAAAGCGATCGGCAACCAAATAACAGACCAAACTCCAAAAAAAGTTAGTACTTTTAGCCAGGATGTGTCAAGCATCTTAAGTAATTTAGGTAACAGTACATCGCCTTCGCTAACAAAGACGATTTCAGACATAAAATATGCTCAACAATATTTAGTTGTCTGCTGCACCATTTTCTTCACCATCAATTTGTTTGAGGTGAATATGTTTATAACCTAATTTAATTTCAAACTTGTCTCCTTCTTTTAAACCCATAGCTTGAGTGTAGGTAGAACCGATTACAATTTGACCATTTTTATGAACACTTACTCGATAAGTAGGTTCACGTCCTCGACCATCTTTTGCTCCTTCTGGATCGAGAGGAACACCTTTGGCAGCAAGCACTGCGTCATAAAAGTCTGTTAAATTTACACGAGTTTGCTTGTCTTTAGTAGTTGTGAAATATCCACATTTTTTAGCTGTTTCACGTCTTGGCAAATGGGATAGCTCTTTTACTTTTTGAAGTAATGCTTTTCCTGTTAATGGGGCTGTAGCTGTATCGCTCATATTGTTTTTGTTTTCCTTTGACTTTTGTCTTATTAGGAGAAATATAATTTTGTCCTAATAGACATTATAAGAAATATACCTTAATTCTTGTCCCTGTTACAATTTTTTCGGAATAATTTACTTTTTTTGAATTATGTTGCAAAATTTATTTTCAAATATTTAGTCTGAGGCAACAAAATATTCGTTTGAGTATAGATTGCTACGCCGCTTTTTTTGCTTTAAATTTATTTTTATAGTTATTTTAAATAATATCTAGATAGCCATAGTCTACTAAAATATTTATTTTTGTTCTTTTGAAATGGCAATTAATAATTTTAATAAATTAAATATTTTTTAGCGATCTTACTGTTAAAGCTTTTCATGGCAGGTTTCCCCGCCGTGATGTTAGAAGAAAAACCCAGTTTTATTTTTTGTTATTTTGTTATTTTTCTGTCTCGATGACACACACATGGAGAACCCCATGCCACTTTTTGAGCGGGAATGTTAGCAAAAACACTACTTCTCGCACCAACTACGCTGTTAGCACCGATCGCAACTCCCGCAGCAATAAAACAATCGCTAGCCACCCAAACACCATTGCCAATTTTAATTGGTGCAGTAATCAAACTAAAGGTTGAATCTGCAATGTCGTGACTACCCGTGCAAAGATAAGACTTTTGTGAAATGACGCAATGACAGCCAATTTCGATCCGATCTACGCTATATAAAACTACATCATCTCCAATCCAACTGTAGTCACCGATCGCAATTTTCCAAGGATAGATAAACTTGGCAGTGGGACGAATCACTACTCCCTGACCAATTTTTGCGCCAAACAAACGTAATAACCAAGCACGAAAACCATTCATGTTGTGCAAACTCAAGGGAAACAACACCCCTTGGGTTAGCCACCACAAAATTACAACCCAGCTAGGTCTTTGGCGATCGTGTTGGTCAGGATTGTATTGTCTTAAATCTACCCAAGATTCGTCATCCAAAATTGGCATCGACTTTACTATGTTATCGATATCAGTAGTCATGTTTCAAATTTAATAATCTAATACTGCTTAATTGCCCATGAACTCTAATAAGTTAAACACACAAAAAATCGTTTTAGTGACTGGTGCGTCTCGCTCTGGAAAAAGCGAATTTGCTGAGATGCTAGCAAGAAAATCAGAATGCTCAATTATATATGTAGCTACGGCAAAAGTCGATCGAACAGATCCAGAATGGCAGGCGAGAATTCTCAAGCACCAACAAAGAAGACCAGAAAGTTGGCAGAGTGCAACTATCTGTGATGCAAAATTATCCTCATATATAGTCCAAGCTGCTGCATCAGAGTGTTTGCTGATTGATTCTCTTGGTACTTGGATTGCCAATTTCTTGGATTTAGACCAGACTCAATGGGAAGAGATTACTAATAACCTTTTAGCTAATTTACAAGGCAGTAAAGCCAAAATTATTCTTGTGGGGGAGGAAACAGGATGGGGTGTTGTCCCTGCATATCCTATGGGAAGACTATTTCGCGATCGCCTGGGCTATTTATCAAGACAAATCGGTAATATTGCCGATACGACATATTTGGTTGCAGGTGGTCATGTACTTAATCTTAGTTTGTTAGGAAAACCATTAAGCAATTATGAAATTTAGCTTATAAATTATCACTTATGTTTATTGATGTGGATAAGATGAAATTGTAAAAAAAGATTAATTCTCATATATTAAATTTATCGTTTCAAGCATTTTAAATAAAACAAATAAATGTAGAGAAGTCGGAAAAAGTCATGGCATCAACAACACAGGTTAAGGAATATCTCGCTCACTGGTTTCAGTTAGGCAAAAAGCTAGTCTGGCGCAATGGAGAAGAAACCCTATTACCTCAACCAATCTTACAAAGCGATCGCTTTTCACCCCAGTTTGAATCATGCTGGCAAAAAATTATGAGCATCGGCGGCAAAGATTGCTATTTGGAAAATTCGACAGAAAGTGTTGAAGAGTTGCTTTCATCAAAGTGGGATATAAATGGTTGTTCTCAATGCAATATGCCTGTAGCGATTGTAAAATCGGGGATTCAATCTTTAGACTGTCTGTGTAGCGATTTAGATAATTGGCCCAACAACGAACTGCCAGCACCTCGATTGCCCGTAAATAATAAAACGCAGTTAAACAAAATTAGAGCGCGTCTTGGACTAAGTAGTTAGTGGTTTAGGACTTCCTCAATTCCCCCTCAATAGACTAAAGTAAAAAGTCTAGGTAAGAGACCCTGTCGTTTAACGGCAGGGCTTCCTTACCGTTGGTTTTATTACCCAAAAGGAATTAAAAGGCGATCGCCATGTCTGCTGTAACTACTGCACCGAAAAATATCAACTTTCCCCTAACCGCTATTGTCGGACAAGAAACAATCAAGCTAGCTTTACTCTTAGCTGCAATCGATCCAGAATTAGGCGGAGTTGCGATCGCTGGTCGTCGTGGAACAGCTAAATCAGTTATGGCGAGGGCGATCTATAATCTTTTGCCACCCATAGAAATTATTAAAGATTCGCTCTACAATTGCGATCCAACCAAGCCCCAAAATTGGGATGATGACACCGTTGCTAAGTATGGTGATGTTCCTGTTGAAGATATACCCACACAGATTATTCCAGCACCCTTTGTTCAGATACCATTAGGGGTAACAGAGGACAGGTTATTAGGTTCAGTAGATGTAGAAGAGTCGGTAAAGCGTGGCGAACCAATATTCCAACCAGGATTGCTGGCACAAGCTCATCGTGGAGTTTTGTATATTGATGAAATTAACCTCTTAGACGATCAAATTGCCAATCAGTTGCTAACAGTGTTAACCGATGGACGAAATGTAATCGAACGGGAAGGCATTAGTTTTCAGCATCCTTGCAGACCAATTTTAATTGCTACTTATAACCCTGAAGAGGGAGTACTACGGGAACATCTTTTAGATCGCATTGCGATCGCTCTTTCTGCTGATGGCGTTTTATCTTTAGAACAGCGAGTGGAAGCGGTTAATCAGGTAATTGACTACACCAACTCCCCCAAAGAATTCATTAATGCCTATGAAGGAGATATCGACAGTCTCAGAACAGATATTATCCTCGCTAGAGAATGGCTCAAAGAAGTAAAAATCAGCCACGATCAGGTTTTATATTTAGTACAAGAAGCCGTTAGAGGGACAGTAGAGGGACATCGAGCCGAACTATTTGCCGTAAGGGTAGCCAAAGCCTGTGCAGCCTTAGATGGTAGGGATAACGTTACTGCTGATGATTTACGTAAGGCAGTAGAATTGGTAATCATTCCCCGCGCCACGACTATCGAAGCACCCCCCGATGACGCACCCCAGCCACCGCCACCACCACAGCAACAGCAGCCTGACGACGACCAAAATCCAGACAAAGATGATGATGAGGACGAACCAGAAGAGGAGGAACAAGAGGAACAGGAACAAGAACAAGAGCCTCCTGCTATCCCCGATGAATTTGTCTTTGATATTGAAGGAGTAATCTTAGATCCTGAAGTATTAACCTTTGCTCAAACTATGCAGCGTCAAGGTAAATCTGGGGCGCGGAGTCTTATTTTCTCTGACGACAGGGGAAGATACATTAAACCAATGATTCCCAAAGGTAAAGTAAAAAGAATTGCCGTAGATGCCACCCTGCGTACTGCTGCACCCTATCAAAAAGCCAGAAGAGAACGTAACCCAGGACGAAATGTAATTGTCGAACAAAGCGATATCCGTTCTAAACGCATGGCGCGTAAAGCAGGTTCGTTAATTATCTTTGTGGTAGATGCTTCGGGTTCGATGGCACTCAATCGAATGCAGTCGGCTAAAGGTGCCGTGATGCGCTTGTTAACGGAAGCCTATGAAAACCGCGATCGAATCTCTTTGATTCCCTTTAGAGGGGAACGAGCCGATGTGCTATTGCCTCCTACGCGATCGATTACTATGGCAAAAGGCAGATTAGAAACCTTACCCTGTGGTGGTGGTTCTCCCCTGTCTCATGGCTTAACCCAAGCGGTAAACGTTGGCATTAACGCTCAGATGTCGGGAGATGTGGGACAAGTGGTAATTGTCGCTATTACTGACGGTAGGGGTAATATTCCTTTATCTCGTTCCTTGGGAGAAATGCCCGAAGAAGGGGCAGAAAAACCTAATATTAAAGAGGAATTACTCGATATTGCAGGTAAAGTCCGCGCTACAGGGATGAAACTACTGATGATCGATACTGAAAGCCGTTTTGTCTCTACTGGATTTGCCAAAGAATTAGCCAAACAAGCTGGTGGTACTTATTATCATTTACCCAAAGCGAACGATAAAGCGATCGCAGATATGGCAAGAGGGGCAATTTCGGCAATTTAAGGAACGAGGAACGAGGAACGAGGGATAAGGGATGAGGGATAAGGAACGAGGAACGAGGAACGAGGGATAAGGAGAAATATTTGGATTGTGAAGCCAATTGTAAGCGATCGCATTTCACATAGAAGGATTAGAGTTAGAGGGATATGAAATTCCCCAACCAAATTCAACATCTACTTATATTGAAGCTTCTGTTTAGGCGATCGCTTGATAGAATCTATTTTAATAAAATAAACTGAACTCATTTACTCAATAAGTCCACCAACTTACTCTTATTCAATTTACTATATCCAGTTAAATTGCGTTTTTTGGCTATCTTTTTGAGTTCTGCTGTACTTAATGTGTTTAGTATTTTAGAATCTTAATATCATTGGGCATTGATTTGGGAGTCAGATAGAAAACTTGTTCCAAAGCCTTTAATTTTTTTCCTAATGTAATACCGCATTTCAATTTTGCGATCGGTTTTAAATCCTGCCAATATTGACGGGGTGCTTCGTCAATTCGATTAGTTGCTACAGGAATTTTTACTCCTTTAGAGCAGTTGCGGGTTGATTAACTAAATACTCTAAAGCAGCTTTAATTTCATCCCCTGATGCTGTTGATAGATTTATTTTAGGAATTTCTTCCCCTGCTAATATTTTGGTTACTTTTGCTGTTTCTTCGCTATCATCGGCGATGATACACCAAGCTTTTTCTAAACCTGCTGCTTCTGCTACGGCATAAATAAATGAATTACCAATAACTTGATAGCGATCTTCAGCAATTTCTTTTACTACCAAAGGAATCCAGTTTCTACTGTTACTATTGTTTAGCTGTTTAGCCGTAGCTTCGATTAAATATTCAGAAATAATATTTTTATCTTCTGATTCAATAATATCTAAGTCAAGATACATTAAATTTCCTACATCACTTAAATTACTCATTGTAAAAAATACTCCTTTGCTAATCTTGAATAATAGTCGTAAGCTAATTTATATCTGTATACGGCAGGTAGCTTGTCAAAAGCTGAACTAGCGATATATGCGCTGTTGCACAATTCAAAAATGCTAGTATTATTTCCTGGTTTATAACGAGGAAAAAAGAAAGGAATTAAATCAAATTGATTTTCTATCTTTGCTTTGTTAATGATTGCAGCAATGGCATTTTTAGCATTGACTCTTGCAGCATCGCTGATATTTTCTCCATTAAAGAAAATTGGTAATGCAATCGCTCCCCATTCTAAACCGTGAGTTTTTTCTTGTCGAACTTGTTGGATTTCTGGAATATATTGTTTTATTGTCTTAGCTGCATTCTGCAATGAACGAATATTATTATGTTTGGTTGGTATCAGAACAACATCCGCAGCGTAAACTGCACTAATGCTATGAAATTTCCAGTTAGGAGGAGCATCAATTAAAATATAATCATAATCATGTTTGATGCTTTCTAATTTCTTGCGTAAGCTATAAAAGCTAATTTCATTCCTTATTTGATCTTCATCAACTTCAGCCAGATCGTCATCAACAGGAATTACATCAAACGTTATACTTTTTCCACCATTAAATACTTTGGTATAAGGACATATAACTTGCTTTATATTGACTAAATCTCTTTTATCTTGCAAACAGTGATATAACTTATATTCTCCTAGTCCTGTATTCAATGAATCTGTTAAATCTTTTTGATTAGGATCGAAATCAACAACCAGAACTTTTTTCTTGTGCAAAGTTAAAGTTGCAGCTAAATTAATTACAGTTGTTGTCTTTCCCACACCACCTTTATTGTTATATACTGCTACAGTTAAAGCTTTAGATGTATTTTCAATTCTTTTTCTTATCTGATATGTAATATCAGCAATATTTTCTAGAGTTATTTCCAGACAAGGTGTTGCTGGAAAAATAACCTTGCCATGCTTTCTGAATAGCTGAATATGCTTAGAATTAGTAATTATTCCCCACTGTGTCGATTTACACTTAGACCCAAGAAGATAGCCTTTTAATTGTTTTACTGTTGTTTTATAGCTTCCTGTATTATGAGCGAGATTAATATCTCTCCCTTTTAATTCAACTAAAACATGAGGATTAATTTGGGTATGAAGAAAAACATCATTTTCTTTATTCCACCGCAGCGCATAATCAACTGCTTTTAAACTAATCCCTGTCTTGAAACTTGGAATACGAGTCTGTAATTCAAAACCCAAAGCATCAAAAAATGAAGTAGAAATAAAATTTTTGTCTACCACTGCTTCTGGTGCGCTATCAGGTAGATTTTGTAATGTTTCAACTAAATTCTCTGCTATCTCTGGAGATAGATTTTGTAGTTCATTTTTAATTGCAAATACCATTTTTATAAAATTTATATTTATTTCTATGGTATTGTGCCAAAAACAATATTGACCTCAGAATAAACTCTTAAATAAATTTGCTATTCAAATTCTATTATTTGTTTAATAATTATTGCGATCGCGATTACACTAAATAGCAAAAAACAATTTAGTTTATATATAAAATATATTGTGATATTGAGCAAAGGCGAATTTTCATTCACCTTTACTATTAATAAAGCAAATTATAAATCTACTGATATTTGTCCGTTTTCAACTTTAGTAGGATAAACCCCCAGAGTCTTTTCTGAAGAAATTTTGCCCAACACACTACCTACGACTGGAGGGAAAGGACACCATTTGTTGACGCTACCAGTTTCTAGATTAAACTCGCTACGATGCCAAGGACATACTAAAGATCCGTCGGGGGTAACTTTGCCTTTTTTAAGAGAAAGTTTTAAATGAGGACAAATACTATCAACCGCATGAATTTTGCCTGATTCGTTTAATAATAAAAGCGATCGCTCTGCTAGTTTAACTACTTGTCTTGCACCAGGAGCAAGATCGTCTACCGCCAACGCAGTTGTCCAAGTCATATTATATTTCTCCTTAATCTTATAAAAAGTTTCTAAATTTGAGTTATGTTACAGCTCATAGGTCATTATTCAGTAATTTGTCGCTTAAATAGATTTTCTAGTTAACAATTATGAACATTCATCGCGATCGCTGTCTTGATGAGCGTTCCCTTGCGCCTGACGGCGACGCGGGGTCTCATCGCTTGATTATTCTCATACTCGACAAGCTTAGTTAAAGTAAAGTAACCTAATGTCAATCAAATAATGATTGTTTAGTAGATTCTTCATATATGAAACGGATTTTTATTACTGGCGCAAGTGGTTGTATTGGTCACTATATGACTGAAGCACTGATTCAAAATACTAACCACGAACTATATTTGCTAGTTAGAGATCCCGATAAGCTTCGGTTTGACTGCAACGCCCGCCCAGGAATTCATATATTGCAGGGCGATATGTCTCAGATTGAAGAATATAGTGACTTGCTGCTCAAGGATATTAATATCGCGATTTTGGCTGCTACAGCTTGGGGTGGACAAGGAGAAACTTATGACATTAACGTCGTTAAAACTTTGAGTCTGATTAATCTACTCAATCCTAAAATATGCGAACGAGTAATTTATTTTTCCACTGCAAGTATCTTAGACCAAAAAAATCAATTATTACTGCCTGCTAGTCAGTTTGGTCATGACTATATTCGTACTAAGTATCAGTGCTTTTCTCAACTCTCCCATACAGCGATCGCAAATAAGATTATTGCGGTATTTCCTACTTTGGTTTTTGGGGGAGATAAAGACAAACCCTATTCCCATTTAAGCTCTGGCATCACCGATGTTACCCAATGGATTAGTTTAATTCGCTGGTTTAGCGTGGATGGTAGCTTTCACTTCATTCATGCTCGAGATATTGCAGGAGTAATTAGTTATTTAGTGGAAAATCCTGATTATTCACCACAGCAGCAAGATGATAGCAAAGTAGATTGCTTAGTATTAGGTAATCCAGCTATTAGCGTCGATAGGGCGATCGCAGATATCAGTAAATACTTTAATAAAAGAGTTTACATCCGCTTTCCTCTATACATCTGGCTAGCTAATATCTTTATCAAAATCTTCCGCATTCAAATGGATGCCTGGAGTCGTTTTTCCCTCGACTATCGTCATTTTGTCTATACCGATCCTGTGACTCCTGCTAATTTTGGTTTAGAAAATTATTGCTCTACTGTTGAAGAATTAATGGAAGTTTCTGGGGTATAGTTTATCCAATTGTAAAGAGCTTTTACAAAACTTATAGAAGACAGGATTTATATACTTCAGACTGTTTCGGTGTTGTGAATCTAAATCTCACAGCCAAATTATGATAATATTTTTACTATATTTATAAAAAAATTGTTGGAAGGTATATAGATATATGGAAGCTGCGATGATATTGGCTGATTTGCCAGAAGCTTATGCTATGTTCAAACCGTTGGTAGATGTTCTACCTCTTATTCCCGTGTTTTTTCTTCTTTTAGCGTTTGTATGGCAAGCAGCAGTGGGATTTAAGTAAATT
Organism: uncultured cyanobacterium; assembly: GCA_963799375.1. Classification (GTDB taxonomy): domain Bacteria; phylum Cyanobacteriota; class Cyanobacteriia; order Cyanobacteriales; family Xenococcaceae; genus Waterburya. Next base: position 151,651 of record CAWCWY010000018.1, on the reverse strand, counting down.
TATAGCTAATATTTTAAATTGAAAGGCATCCAAGATTTGTTGGGTGCTTTTCATTTTTTAAACCAATTAGTAACTTTTTTTCTTAATTCAGGTTCGGTTAAAATTCCTTGAGTTGGACTGAAGAGAAAAGCTAATAAGAAAAAGATGAAAATTACTATTACGATCGCAGCACCAGAAGGCAAATCGAAATAATAGCTACTATACATCCCAATAATGCTTGAAGCTGCACCAATAATTGAACCAAGAATCATCATTTGATATAGCTCTTTTACTAGTAAATAGGCAGTAATTGCAGGACCAACTAATAAAGACATAACTAGTAACACACCAACGGTTTGCATACTAGCAACGATAGTTAAAGTTATGGCACAAATTAAACCGAAATAGAGCAAATTTATAGGTAAGCCACAGGCTTTTGCGCCAAAAGGATCGAAGGTGTAGAACTCTAGTTCTTTATAAAATAGTTTGGTTAAAATTAAAATAACTATTGTAATTATAAAAGTGCGCCAAACATCACTACTGGTAACGCCCAAAATATCACCAAATAAAATCTCATCTAAGTTGATTTGATTGGTCTTTAATGAGGTAATTAAAATTACTCCCAATGCCAAAAAGCTGGTCAAAGTAAGAGCCATTGCAGCATCAACTTTTATGCGCGATCGCTTTTGAATCAGCACCACAACCAAAGCACTTAGTATCCCTGCAACAAATGCCCCAATTGCTAAGTTTATTTCTAGAAAAAAAGCGAGCGAAATTCCTGGTAATACGGCATGAGAAATTACGCCACTCATCATGCCCATTTGTTGCAAAATTAGGTAGCTTCCCACTACTGCACTAAGAATTCCTAGACATAAGCCAATGGCGATCGCCTGGCGCATGAATTCAAATTCTAGGGGTTCAATTAACCAAGTTAACATTAGTAGTTTGACGGCTCGTTGTTAACAGCTGACGATTGTTGGGATAATATCTATCGTAGGCTTGATTAATATTTTCGTTGGTTAAAACTTCTTCAATTGTTCCCGAAGCAATTAACTTTTTATTTAATAATAGTAATTGGTCATAGTTTTCTAAAGTATCGCTTAAATCGTGACTAATTACTAATAAAGTTTTAAGCTGTGCTTTTAGTTCGGTGAAAACATCAAAAATAATGCCTTCAGTTTGTCGATCGACATTATTAAAAGGTTCATCAAACAAAAATAAATCCGCTTCTTGTGCGATCGCTCTAGCCAAGAAAACTCGCTGCTGTTGTCCCCCAGAAAGCTCTCTAATTTGGGAAGATCTATATTGCCACATTCCCACTCTTTCCAACGCTTCACGCACTAACAAACACGAATATTTGCTATGACTTCTAAACCATCCTGTAGTAGCAACTCGTCCCATCATTACTGCTTTTTCCACAGTTACAGGATAATCCCAATCAATTTGCGATCGCTGAGGTAAATACGCCACTTTGTTAAGCTGCTTGACGACTGGTTTATTTCTCCAGTTAATTATTCCCTCGGCGGTTGGTACTAGCCCTAATATTGCTTTAATTAAAGTGCTTTTCCCTGCACCATTCGATCCCAACAAACCCGTAACCTGTCCTGGCTGTAGAGTAAATGAAACGTTTTCTACTGCCCAGGTATGACGATAATTTACGCTAAGGTTGCAAACTTTTAACATCAATGAATAATAATGAGACTCGTTATCATTCTACATTATAATAATTAGAATCATTATCATTTTTTTTCGATGATGGTGAGATGACGGGCTTTGTTAATAAAACTGCTCGTAGTTACAGGGTGTAAGCCATGAGCTATATGCCTTTCAAATATTTATTGTTTTAGATGTTTTAATTGTATGTTAAATAGATTTCGGATAAAAAACATACTAAGTTTGACGCTTTTAAGCTGTATGACTGGGTTGAGTAGTTGCAGCATTCACAGCAATAATATTGCTCAAGCCAACAACCAGCCGAAAATAGTCGCGTCTCACAATATTATTTGCGATTTAGTCAACACCATTGCTGAAGATACGGTAGATTTGACTTGTTTGATTGATGGAGATCAAGATCCCCACACTTATCGTCCCACTCCTTCCCAACGCAAGGCGATGGAAGAAGCACAGTTGATTCTCTATGGTGGTTATCAGCTAGAACCTCAGATCATTCAATTAATTGAAGCTACTGAAACCTCTGCACCCAAACTTGCGGTATACGAACAAGTTGTTGCCGAACCAATTTTGAGCGAACACGAAGAAGATAAAGCAGATAAGCCTAAGCAAAAAGAATTAGAGCCAGATCCTCATATTTGGCACAATGTTGAAAACGTAGTTGCAATGGTAGAACTAATTCAGCCTATATTGTTACAGCTCAATCCTGCTCAAGCAGAAAAATATCTACAAAACAGTAGTATTTTGACCGAAAAGCTATGGCAACTCGATGCTTGGATAGATGAACAAATTGTCACTATTCCCGAAGGGAAAAGAATTTTAGTAACTACCCACGACTCATTTAACTATTACGTTCAGGCTTATCCTATAGAAGAATACAAAACTTTACAGGGATTAAGTTCAGAATCTTCTGCTACTGCTTCTGGGGTAAAAGACTTAGCAGCAGAAATTAAACAAACAGGAGTACCTACCATCTTTGTCGAAGCAACAAATAGCGATCGCGTTATGAATAATGTAGCTCGTACTGCTGATGTTGAACTAGCATCAGAAAAGTTGTTTGCTGATGGCTTGGGGGAAGCTGATAACTATATTGAGATGATTTCCCATAATACCTGTGTCATTGTTGATGGTTTGCAGGGGAAATGCCAGGCTTTCAACAATAAGTCAGGTATAAACTTTGCTTATGTATTCTGCAATAATAATTATTTTTTGAAAATGTATTGTTTAACCAAACCTTAGTTTGCTATATTGGTTGGGTTGGAAAAAACAACACGGCAGGATAGCTCAGGTGGTAGAGCAAGCGATTGAAAATCGCTGTGTCCGCAGTTCAAGTCTGCGTCCCGCCATACATTAAATGACGGTTATTGATAACAGGTACAATTGTTCGGCTTGTTACCGATAGTTTTAGCCTTAAATCTCGATCGAGCGATCGGTCTTAGATCCAATCTTCATCATCTTTATCAAGATTGATGCTTGAGTCAATTTTAGAGTCTGTAGAGTTTTTCTGAGAATTATTCTCTCTTGTGGAAGATTTGCCGTTAGGTTCTTCCGTTGCATCACGATACTTATAAGAATAGGTAGATCCAGAACGTTCTACTTTTTCAGGCTTTTGGGGTGTTTCGTAACTACCAGGACTATATTTATCTTGAATAGTAGAATCTTTAATTCTTTCAGAAGAAGAATCTCGATCGCCGCGATCGTTTCTCATCGACCATTTATTTGTATCCTCTTCAAAGTCATCATAATTGGCTTTTCGTTTCCCAGCACCACCATATATATAACGATTAAATAGCTGACTTAATAGACTGGTGACAACTCCTCCTACAATAAACAGTGCCATCCAAATTGCTAAGGGTAAGTCGGGGGTTTGATAAAGGCAAGATTGAGCCTGTTCGGGACAAAGGATTTTGAGTGCCAAAGGTTCTCTATTTTGTACGAACACAATACTTAATATGGCGACGATTAATACCAATAAAATTAGTTTTAGGCGACTCATAATTTTTTATCCTGCTGAAATAACGATCCAAATTTGAATTAACTAATTAAACCAATTCTGTTGTCATTCTACTTCCTTGTTCTGATTTAACTATCAAGATGCAGAAAAATTTTGCGTTACATAGTATTTTCTTAAAGAAATAATTAATTTTATTTTGACCAATAACTGATAGATTATCTCTTGATCAAAGTAATTTTCGCTCAATACATAGAACCCAATGGTAAATATACTGAAACCCAACGCCAAACCTGCTTTACTAGTTTTAGCCGATGGAACGACCTATCCTGGCTGGTCTTTTGGCGCAGAAGGTACTGCTGTGGGAGAGGTGGTATTTAATACAGGAATGACAGGATATCAAGAGGTTTTGACAGATCCTAGCTATTCGGGTCAAATAGTTACCTTTACCTATCCTGAGTTGGGCAATACAGGGGTTAATCCTATCGACGAAGAATCAGATACAGTACAGGCAAAAGCTGTAATTGCTCGTAATATTACTTATAGTCCAAGTAACTGGCGTTCTACTCAATCTTTGCCTGAATATCTCAAAGAAAGAAAAATACCAGGAATTTATGGTCTTGACACCCGTTCTTTAACCAGGAAATTAAGAGACTATGGCGCAATTAATGGAGGAATCTCTACCGAAATTCTCGACCCCGAAAGATTGCTAAATATAGTCAAACAAGCACCCGATATGGCTGGATTGAACCTAGTTAAAGGAGTAACTACAGATAAGACTTATCAATGGTCAGAAGAGACTGAAACAGAATGGGAATTTGCCCAACAAAATGGGAAAGATGATAATTCTTTAACAGTGGTGGCGATCGATTTTGGTGTTAAACGTAATATTCTCCGTCGCTTGGCAAGCTATGGTTGCAAAGTGATCGTTGTTCCTGCTAATACCCCTAGTGAAGAAATCTTATCCCATAATCCTGATGGCATTTTTCTTTCCAATGGTCCTGGCGATCCTGCTGCTGTTAAGGAAGGAATTGCTACGACTAAAGCCTTGCTGGAGGCAGAAAAGCCAACTTTTGGTATCTGTATGGGTCATCAAATTTTGGGTTTATCTCTTGGTGCAGAAACTTTTAAACTTAAGTTTGGGCATCGTGGTTTGAATCAACCCGCAGGACTTCAACAACAACAAATCGAAATTACTAGTCAGAATCATGGATTTGCGATCGCCGAAGATTCTTTGGGGGCAGACGTAGAAATTACTCATCTCAACCTCAACGATCGCACTGTAGCTGGTTTACGTCACAAAACTCTACCTTTCTTCTCAGTACAATACCATCCTGAAGCTAGTCCTGGTCCTCATGATGCTGATTATCTGTTTGCGAAGTTTGTCAAATTAATGCAGGAAGCTAAGAATTAAAGAAGAGACGTACAGACGTTTCATGAAATGTTTGTACGAAAGTAATAAGTAAACAACAAGATTGATTTGATATGAACAAAAAAAAATCCAGTAGTAAAGCAAAAAAAGGCAGCAAAGATACTAAAAAAGAGCCAGAGAAAGAAAAATTAAGTAAGAAAGTATACGAGAAAGAATTAGCTAAGTTGCAGATAGAGCTAGTCAAACTGCAAAGATGGGTGCAACACAAAGGTCTAAAAGTTGTGGTTATCTTTGAAGGCAGGGATGCAGCAGGAAAAGGTGGTGCAATCAAACGGATTAGTGAATGTTTAAATCCCCGTGTCTGTAAAGTGGTAGCATTGGGTACGCCAAGCGATCGCGAGAAAACTCAGTGGTATTTTCAAAGATACGTTACCCATCTCCCCGCAGCAGGAGAAATGGTATTGCTTGACCGCAGTTGGTACAACCGTGCTGGAGTCGAAAAAGTGATGGGTTTTTGCACCTATGATGAGTACAATGAGTTTATGCGCTCTTGCCCTGAATTTGAAACCATGATACAGCGATCGGGCATAATTCTTCTCAAGTACTGGTTTTCCGTCAGCGACAAAGAACAGGAAAAACGTTTCCAAGATAGAATTAAAAACCCAACTAAACGCTGGAAAATAAGTCCCATGGATTTAAAAGCGAGAGAAAAATGGGTGGAATATTCGAGAGCGAAAGATGATATGTTTGCAGCGACAGATATTCCTGAATCTCCTTGGAATGTGGTGGAAGCAGATGATAAAAAACGGGCGCGGTTGAATTTTATTAATCATCTTTTGGACAATGTTCCTTATAAAGATTTGCCACCAAAGAAAATTGAATTACCCCCTCGTCAACAGGAAATTGAATACGAACGTCCTCCCATGGAGACACAAAATTTTGTACCAGCTAAATATTAATTAACTGATTTGAAGATACGTATAGCAAATGAGTATCTTCAGAACCATTTATGGCAGTGCAGAATCAGATGTGTTCCAGGGAAACAACAGTAATAATGTGCCTTTTGGTGGTGCAGATGCCGATATTTTTATTCTGACATTTCTCGGAAAATAATTTTGTCATTAAATCTAATTCTAGCGAGATTTAATTAAAAGTAAAGGGGTAGAAATAGAGATAAGATGTTCTGTACTTTTTCTCTAGTATTATCTTAATACTAGAAATCATATATCTAAAGGATGATTTGAATCCAATTAAAAAGCGAGATAATCTCTAGCAATCAACAAAAGACTCAACGATAGTAAATTTTCGCCACCTAATTGTTGAAGACAAAATTTCGTAAATTAATATACAACTTGGCAATTTCTAAAATCTGGAGTTTTTACTATGTCTGAGTTTAATGGTGTGATGATGCAGTACTTCCACTGGTACAACGAACCCGATGGTACTTTGTGGAATCAATTAGCAGACGAAGCAGCAGATTTGGCTAAAGTAGGGATTACTTCTGTTTGGCTACCTCCCGCCTATAAGGGTACTGGTGGGGGTTATGACGTAGGTTATGGAGTATATGATATCTTCGATCTAGGGGAATTTGACCAAAAAGGTTCGGTTAGAACCAAATACGGCACAAAAGAGGAATATGTTAACGCCATTAAAGTAGCAAAAGAAGCTGGTATTCGCACCTATGCCGACGTAGTGTTGAATCACAAACTCGGTGGGGACAAGGAAGAAGAAGTTGAAGCCACTCCTATGAGTCCTGATAACCGTCACGAGCCAATGGGAGATATGCAAACTATCAAAACCTGGACACACTTCACTTTTCCTGGGCGTGATGGTAAATACTCCAGCTTAGAATGGCACTGGTGGCACTTTGATGCAGTTGATTATAACGCCTATGATGGTGATGCCAATGCGGTTTATCTCTTTAAAGATAAGCAGTTTGACGATCAGGTAGATCTAGAAAAAGGTTCATTTGCTTACCTGATGGGTTGCGATCTAGATATGGAACATGAGGAAGTACGGGGAGAACTCATGTATTGGGGCGAATGGTATATGGATACCACCGATGTTGATGGTTTTCGCTTTGATGCAGTCAAGCACGTTAATGCGGGCTTTTTTCCCGATTGGCTAAACCACGTTAGAGAATACTCAGGCAAACCTTTGTTTGCAGTAGGGGAATATTGGTCAGATAATATTGAAGCCTTACACCACTTTATTGAAACTACTGGCGGAGATGTAGCTTTATTTGATGCGCCTTTGCACTATAACTTTACCGAAGCCAGTAAGACGGGTAATAATTTTGATATGCGTCAAATATTTGATGGCACACTAGTTAAAGATCAGCCTGGTTTAGCAGTGACTTTAGTGGAAAATCATGATTCTCAACCCTTGCAGTCTCTTGAATCAGTAGTCGAAGCCTGGTTCAAACCTCTAGCATACGCCTTAATATTGTTGAGGAAAGATGGTTATCCTTGCGTTTTCTATGCCGATTATTATGGCACACACTATAAAGATACTGGGAAAGATGGGCAAGAGTATGAAATCTTCATGGACTCCCATAAATGGCTGATTGACAAGTTCTTGGAAACCCGTAAAGACTTAGCTTACGGCGAACAGTATGATTATTTTGACCATGCTAACTGTATTGGCTGGACAAGACTGGGGGATGAAGATCATCCAGGGGGCATAGCTGTAGTTTTAAGCAATGGTGATGCAGGTAGTAAATGGATGGAGGTTGGTCAACCTAATCAAACCTATATTGACCTTACCGAACATATTAATCAACCTATTACTACCAACGAAGAAGGTTGGGCAGATTTTTGCTGTCAGGCTGGTTCGGTTTCAGTTTGGATTCCCAAATCCTAGTAAATAACTCCTAGAAAATAAATTGTTCATTTCTTAGGAGTTAGTAAATTAATTTCTCTTTTATTATTAAATTGATTCTTCCAATGATTTTTGTAAGTCTTGAGTAAGACTTGCAACTCCTTCGCGACGTTTGTTTTGATATTGTTCCCAGTAGTCAGCAATATGTAGTGATGGCATAGCAGTAAGCTGCACCCATTTTTTGCCTAGATGGGGAGGCTTGATATTAGATTCACCCTTGAGTTTAGCTACCATTTTCCACAAGAGTAGTACCGTATCTGCTAATCTTTCTACGGTGTAATTTTCCGCGACATAATGTCCTGTAACGCTGACAAAAGTTTCCACTAAGCGCATATGCCAAAGACGTAATTCGGCTTCTGATGCGACCAAATCGGCTAGTCCTCTAACTGCGGGAGCTAGTCCATCTAATTCATCTAGATCGTCGCGATAGATGCGATTCCAGGCTGCTTGTTCGACGCGACGACACCGATCGCTTATGTTACCATTAGGCTTGATCCCAAAATACTGTTCGGCAACTTTTAATGCAGCATCAAGCATTGCAGGGAGACGAGTGGATAATTCCTCTCCTTCTTTAGATATTTTTTGTTGATAAAACTTGCCGTAGAATTCTTCCATCAAAGAGAGGAGATATTCTGACAGCGCATACATTCTTTGATACAAATCTGCTTCTTGACTTTGAGTAGGAGTAATACCGTTGACTAGTCCCATTGTGCCAGCAGGAGTTTGCTTAAAACCGCTATCAACTTCTAAATTTGACAATAGCTTTTCCAAATATTGCCACGGCGCGTTGTAATAAAAATATCTTACTCCCAATGGAGCGATCGCCACAGATTCTTCTCTATCCGCCTTGATTAAATCTTCCTGACACCAAAAGCCAAATTGAGCAATTCCTGGTTCAATCGGACTAATCACTTCATTATGACCATTAGTCGCTCCTTCTGGTGCAGCAGCCATCGGGAAACGTCCATTAGCAAAAATATTTCTAATAGAGCGTAAACCTACTTTATCTAGCGCACCTCGACGAATAGGAGTACCACCCAGTTTAGATATACCCCAGCCTACCTTATCTCCCGCCCAAAGAGGAATACCGCGATCGTAAATAAAATGGGTATGAATAGGAGATTCTAATTTTACTTTCTGTTGTCGTGCAATACGCGGTAATTGATTCCATAAAAGATCCGCAATGCAAGGAGGATCGGTGACAGCAGGATGACGGAATGCGATCATAAATCTGGTTTTTTCCTGCTGAAATTGACGATATAGTTCAATTAATTCTGAAGGGTTATCAATCTTGACATCAATAATATCGTGGTTATACCGTAACCAGAATGGTAATATTCTCTTTGCTGCTTGCCAAACAAGAGGATTGTAGGCTGGCGGTATAAATTCCAGAGAGGGTTGGGCTTGAGTCATTATGTGGCAGTATATTGCTAGTCTTCCTTATTCATAACATCAATACCCTGAAACAGCATAAATAGTCCGCTTATTACAATAAACAGCGCAATTCCACCAAACAGCACGTCTGTCCAATTACCACTTTCCATTTTTTGCTCTCGAATTTAATATAAAATACCAGGAATATTATCTACTGTTTTCAGGCACTTTTAATTAATAATGTTTCGAGTTATAACTCCTGGTTTCGAGGAAAAATACGAACGCTGGACAGATGCTTTAAATCAAGCTAATTCTTTAATACCTAGTTGTAAAGGATTATTTAAAGACATTAGAATTTATTATGGAGAGAATTTGATTTGGCTCTATAGTCGTTCTCATAAATATCCTCAGTATATTGGTGCAGGAATTTATGATAAATTAGCTAAATTGTTTATCACAGAAGCAATGGAAGAAGAGGCTAATCAAAGTAATAAGTAATAAATATTTATTTACCAGATTATATAAATTATCTAACGCTTACTTTATACAAGCTGCTGCATTTAAACTTTAAACTGCATATTGTTGATTTAAATTATTTTGGACAAAGTAATAGGAAATCTAAAATAGGATAATATCAGTGCCATAACATAGCAAAATAGCAAAATGCTAAGTTGCTTGCGCTTATTTTTAATCCGATATATTTTCTTGGTCTTAGAATAAATTCTTTTAACGCTTCTACCAACAATATCTTGTTTTAAAACTACATTGTAGTAAACATAAAGAATATTGTAAGCGATAAATATTAGGTTGATAATATTTATCGGATGATAAATAAAATGAAAATCAAACTTATAAAATATGCACTCATTAGCCGATGAATCGAGCAAACATCTGATCGGTGTAAGAAGAGTTAACCTGACACTAATAAATAATGCGATCGCAACTATAGGAGCATAGCAAAAATATAGGTTATAAATAGCCTTTTCTAATCTTGACACCATTGCCAAATTCACTTCTTAGTTTTTAATGATTAATACTAAGATTTTTGCATGAATATCAGTGACAAAATTTATTGTTTGTGTTAAGGAACAAGCGCAATTATATCTAATGTATGTCGAAGCTGAAGAATACTAACAACCGATCAATAAATATTTAGAAAGACTGCTAAACAATTAAATAGTTAACAGTCTTTCCTCTAGCTCTTATTTATAATTTAATTCTTTAGCTTATCTAACGGTAAATGACTTAGCTGCAACTTCAAAACTATCTTTAACGTTATCCCAACGTCTCTGGGGGGTAGACAAATTAAAAGTAAAAATTTTGCCTCTGCTTACCGCTACGCTAGCAATATTATGTCTTTCCTCTTGATTGGGTAAATTCTCTTCATACTCTAGAAGGTAATAAGTCTTATCTTTACCTTCGCGAGATTCTGCACGCAGAAATTCTGCTTCGACATCGGAGTTGGGAGTTTTGTTAATTGCTTTCAACAGACGATATCCCACTTCCGAAGGAGAGCCTAAATCCTCTAGGGTTTTGTCATCAGGAACTTCGTTGATAATGACGCTTAGATTTTCTGTTCTTTCAACCAAATCGCGGAACACCACATCCACGCTTTTTCTGGCAGATGTTCCTAAATTAACGGGAATCCAACCATTAGGATATAAAAACTCATATCCTTTACTGGTGTTGACATAGCTTTGTAATCCACTTACCCCAGCCGAACAGCTTGAGATAGCTATACTTAATATAATTAATAATCCAGCAAACAACGACTTGAACATTTTTATGTTATTACCTCTATAAACTTAAGTTTTTAATTATTATTTTCCATGATTATTGTCTCACGAGCTTGAAATAGTCCCAAAGCCAAATAAATACCCCGTGCTATGGATGTACAAACACGGGGTAAAATTCACTCAAAAGTCTGATTGAAAGAAATTAACTAGCACCAGAGGCATACACTGCAACTGCAATTATTCCAGTCAACAAAGCGGATGCCAAAACACCAAAAAACACATAGTTCTTTTTCTCTTTAGGTGTAGGTTCATCTGCTGTGTACATTTGGGGTTCTCTGGCAAAATTATTTAAGATACCGCCTTCTTCTTCTGTGTATGGCATAAATCTTGATTTCCTCTAATATTTGTTTATAAACTTTCATAAATAGTAATCCGATTTATCCAATCGCACAACAAAGCTTTACATTTGAATTTTAGTTAAACAACCGTTAATCTTATTTAGAGGCAATCTGTAGCTTGATTTTGGTGTCATCAGAAGTAGCGGATATTTCTTGGTAAGAAACCTTGAAAAATAGATTAGGTTTAAGAGCGATCGAGCTAGAGGCAATCAAGCCACTCCCATGAGAACCAGTACCATAACCTAAATTGACCGACCATAAATGTTCGTCGGGGGTAATTTTTTCTCCTGACTGCAATTTACTTCCCCACACCATAAAATTGTCGTCATTGTGTATTGTTTCACTTTCATATTTCACAAAAGCAGAACATTGCAAACCCCAAGTATTTGCTTGAGGCAAATTTAAATCGATTTCGGAAGTACTTTTTTCTTTGCTGTTTCCGTGAGCAAATTTTAAACCGCCGATGCTAGATTTAAGATTCCACTGTAGATTGTTATTACTATCCAAAGCAGCCTTAGCTGAAATAGACATATAGTCGCTATGAACAGCTACTCTTGATACCTGTACTAAACTTATCCTGCTTCGTGTCTCCATCGGCTACTAAAGTCAATGCTGAAAAAAGATTCCAGCTAGCGTCAAATTGATTTTTCTCTTCGTCATGATAGTAATTTAAGACAAAATCTTTGGCTGGTTGGAAACGTACATGAGAACGAAAATCAAATCCAGATTCTTTTGCGAGTAAAGAAACGGTAGTCTTGAGAGGAAAACTCGCACTATTATAAGTAAACTGAGTAAAGCCAACCAAGAAGTCTTCATAGACGAATCCAACCCCCATAGTGACATCTTTCACCACACCATGATGGTATGAGATCCCCCCACGAAAATGGTTAAATTCTCTTGATGTCTCAGTTTCCCTGGCTAAATTCTCATTTCCTCCACCAGAGAGGGTTAAGGTGGAATTACCGCGAGGAAGAGCTGTCGCTAATCTCGTATAGTTCAACGAAGCTAAGTTTACAGTCGCCTGGGGTTGTTCATTTTCACCCCAATGCTCGATAGTGGTAACACCCCAGTATTTTCCTTTGTTTTCATTTCCCCAAAATGTTTTTTGAAAGCCCAAAATTAAATCGGCTTGCCGATCTTTGTGGGTGTAGGGTGATTTCCCTAATGCTACCCCCTGATTTTCACTGAGACTTAAGCTAAAGCGATCGCGAAAAACAATTTGTGCATCTCGATCTATTGTAAAGTCAGAAATATCAGACTTGTTGACCGTGAAAATGCGATCGACTAAGTTAATAATCTGTGGCACAATCAACAACTTATCCGATGATAAAAATTTCGCCGCCAGAATTGGCGAGTCTGGCACTTGAAACTGTTCTGAAGAAATCATCCGAGGGTTAGCACAGGCTGAGTCTGCCCAAGCAAGGCAGCCTAAGATGCTGCCAAAGAGTACGTTTGCTACAATGGCTTTCATTCATGTATGGGGGAGAAATTTAAGTTTTAAATCAGATTTGCGAGTCTTGTAGCTTTTAAGAATTTTCTTAGTAGCAAAGACCTTACCGAGTTTTTTACTTTCTCTACCATTCTATTGTGAGCCTTTTTGCTTTGCCAACTGTAAAGAACACATAAAGATTTCTCATGAGCATGGTAAAGATAAAATGAACTGGCGAATAAATTATTGAAAAATCCCAAAATACGGTCATAGTTGCCTGGGAATGAGCTAATTATCTTAAAAACTTAAAAGGATTAAATATAGATGAAAACACTAGTATCTGCTTTACTTTTGAGCTTGGGAATAATCAATGGATTGAGCGATAAAGTTCGAGCAGAAAATGCCAACACTGCACCAAAAGAACTAACTGAGGCGATTTTTGACATTGAAGATGCTGCCAACGATCAAGATCTTGATGGTGTGCTAGATAACTATAGTGATGACTTTACCAATACAGATGGTTTAACTATTGATTCCCTTGCTCAAGGATTAGAGCAAATATGGAATAATTATCCCGAATTAACATACACGACGGAAATAGAATCTTGGTCAGAAAAAGATGGTTTGCTGGTAGCCCAAACCATTACCACAATTGAAGGAGTTCAAAATGATGGAGGCAGAGTTACCAACCTCAATTCCACTATCAAGTCTCTTCAATACTTCCAAGACTTTAAGTTAGTCAATCAAGAAATTTTGGCAGAACAATCCCGATTAACTTCTGGAGATAATCCACCTAAAGTTGAGATTGTTGCACCAAAAACAGTTAAGACAGGAGAAAAATACAATTTCGATCTAATTGTCGATCGACCTTTAGAAGATAAGGTATTACTTGGAGCAATTAAAGAAGAAAAAACTGCGAGTAATCTGTATCTTAACCCTACGGCATTAGAATTAGAACCATTGCCAGCAGGGGGAATTTATAAAACTGCCACTGCTCCTCTATTGCCCGATAGCAATTGGGTTTCTGCTATTTTAGTTCGTGGAGATGGGATTACGATGATCTCTCATCGAATTAATATAGAAGATAAAAACCAGAGTAAAAAGAAGTAGCTAAGTAATTCTATTTGTAAGTTATTAGCTATTAGCTTTGACTCTTAAAATTATGCTAGTTGAAAAGAAGCCAATAGCTTTCGTCATACAAATAGAATTACTTAATACGAGTATGTTAATAGAACAAGACACAAACAAAATAAAAGTATTATCTAATCATATAATTATTTTTTAAAACACTCTTTTCGTAAAAATAAATAAATTATCTAAAAAATCTATATCTAGTATAAGTTCATTATTACTTTTTCCAGAACTGCACTTTTGATATGAGTCGAAAATATTACTATAATAATTTGCGATCGACTAATACTTTGATACGTCCTAATAATTCAACTAAATACTGTCGTTTGCGTCACAAATCTTGGTTTAAACGGCGTTGTCGTCTGGTATATCTCAAATTTTTACGGCTACGAGGAAAGCCCAAAGTAGTAGCAAAGGGTTTAGCTATAGGAGTTTTTGCTGGATGCTTCCCTTTCTTAGGATTACAAAGCCTGGTTGGTATTTTTCTTGCCACTCTGTTACGAGGAAGTAAAGTAGCCGCGATCGCAGCCACGTGGATTAGTAACCCTTTGACTTATGTACCAATTTTTATTTTTAATTATAAAATTGGCAAGTTGTTGTTAGGAACAAAAGACACTGCCTTATCTTTAGATTTAAAATCTTTTACAGCTTTTAAAGAATTAGGTCCAACTTTTGCCATTACTCTTCTTACTGGCTGCTTTGTCGTTGGTTCAATTCTAGCTTTTATTACTTATTTTTATGGTTTGGCAATTCTAGAGCGTTTACGTACTCGTCGAAAATAATTACTATAAAAGTATGGTTTAAATTAAAATATTGTTCAAGGCTTTTTGGCTTAATTCCCAACTAGATATAGGCAAAACAATAGGCCATAGTAGAGGAGCAATAATCAAAAAACTCCAAGAAACTAAATCATTATTAGGAGTGCTTTCATCTTGACAAAATAGCATCAACCAGTAAATAAAAACCAGACAATAGATTGCCCAATACCAAGTGACAATGTTTTTAGACATTCTTTGAGTAAACAATAATGAATTTTGGCTTTCATTATTGTTTACTCCCTCATCAATCGCCACTGGTGAAAATACTCAATTGTGGTAATTACTAATTATTACCTTCATCTTTATTACTTAGAAGAAATAGCAGTGTAAGGAGTTAGAAACATATTCTGTTCTGCAACTCTGCGTTTGGTCAAGCCAGGCATTGCAACCAGCATACCACCTTGATTTGCCTTATTCCATCGAACAAATTCTTGGGCAGCACCTTGATAATCTCCTGCATTAAGTTTTCTGCTTAAAGTACTTTGCTTAATTACTCTTGTACCTGCGTTGTATACCAAGGAGGTTAAGGCACCCAATTGATGAGGCGTTAATTTCACTTGGACACTAGCCAACACCAAACGCTGAACATAATGCAGCTCTTGGGCTAAAGCAGTATCCGCTTGAGTTTGACTAATATATTGACCCATTCTGACAGTTTGACCATTGATTTTAGATTGTCCATAGCCAATTACGGGTAATCCACTAGTATCAATGTATGCTGAAGAACGAAAACCCTCATGCTCTTTTACTAAGTTGATGGTGGCAGGTAAAACTCGATCGCTGTTATATGCCGTAAGATCATTTGAAGCAATAATATGCCCTTGGTAATTATTAATTACTTGAGCTATTTCTAACCGCTCATTATGCTGGTTTAATTGATTAGCTTGAATTGGGGAAACACTTACAGATAAGGAGCTTGAAGACAATAACAAAGTTAATGTGGAATAAAAGTATTTGTTGGCAGAGCTAAACTTTGAAAACATACTGGGCTTATTTACTTATAAATCTTTTTGCTTGAGTAGATCTACTTAAAAACTACTGAACGATTATACATAAAAATGCGCGGACTGGATCTATCTAAAGTATGATTTTTATTTAATATTAAGGTTGTGTGTAGATAGTCAAAAAATCATAGATAATAACCTAATGGTCAACGGTGAATCAATCAAAATAAAATGTCCCAGACAGGCGATCGCTTTAATCAACAGATTAATAACAATTTTTCATGTATCGTTGTTGGTGGAGGAATGTCTGGCTTAATCGCTGCTACTTTGCTCCAACGTCAAGGAATTGAAGTAACCGTCTTAGATAAAGGAAGAGGAATCGGAGGGCGTTTAGCAACCCGTCGGATCGAGCATTCTGAGCTTGTTGAGGGCATTTTTGACTATGGGACACAATATTTCAGTGTCAAACAGCCAGCTTTTCAAGTCTGGGTAGATGAATGGCTTCAACAGGGCATTATTAAAGAATGGTGTCAGGGGTTTGGTGAAGCGGACGAAAAACCACGTTATTGTGGAGTAAATGGCACTCGTGGTATCGCTAAATATTTGGCGCAAGATTTAAATGTCAGCACCAGTACTAGAGTGGTTAAACTAAATTATGGCGATCGATGGTGGGTAGAGACGGATAATAATCGCACCATCGACAGTCGCTTCAACGGGTTGCAAACCCGCACGGATAAACCGCATAATGACAACGCGCTGTCTCGCAAATTTCAGGGAGACTTTCTAGTCATGACTCCTCCCGTACCTCAATCTCTTACTTTGTTGGATAATTCTGGTATAACTTTACCCCCAGACATCAGAAATTCTTTAGAACAGGTAAGTTATCATGGCTGCATTGCAGTTTTAGCTTTATTAGATCGACCAAGTAACATTCCCCAACCTGGAGGAATGGTGATAGAAAATGATTCTTTAGTTTGGTTGGCTGATAATCATCAAAAAGGTATTTCCCCTCGTGGTCATGCCGTAACTCTCCACGCATCACCTAGCTTTAGTGACGATAACTGGGATAATAGCGACGCAGATATCGCCGAAAAACTATTTGCTGCTGCCTCATCCTGGCTAGATTCATCAGTTATTGAATATCAAATACACCGTTGGCGTTATAGTCTGCCAAAATCATTTTATAGCAAACCATGTTTGGCTTTGCCAGAATTATCTCTGACACTGGCAGGAGATGCGTTTGTCTCACCCAAAATAGAAGGTGCAGTATTATCGGGAATTGCTGCTGCCAAATCAATTATCAATTAGTCATTAAAAATACTCACACCAGCTTGATATAAAAAAAGCTGCAACTTTCAAAGTTACAGCATGATAGTATCGACCGAAATTCAAAATTACATCGATCGCAAAGGGTTATTTATTCAACGTTTCCTAAATTAAACAAGAAAGGAACACCACCTTGAGAATCACTGCCTGTAACTAAAACTTTGGGCATTTGTGCGCCACCTTCTCGCCAAGCTTCGATCGCTTCTTTTTGTAGTACCAATTCACCACCTTGCGCTCTTAGAGTTTCAGCCAACAGTCTTTGGGCTTCTGCTTTACCTTTGGCGCGGTTAATATCGGCTTGGGCTTGTTGCTCTGCTTCTCTAGCAACGTAGACTGCTCTTTGGGACTTTTGTTCGGCAATTTGTTTTTCTTCTACTGCCCTAGCAAATTCAGGAGAAAAGCTGAGGTCTACTACGCTAGTATCTAAAATTAAAATCCCATACTTATCAAGACGCTCGCCTAAAGCATTATCAAAGTCCTCTTTAAGCTCATTACGTTTAGTAATTGCTTCTTCTACTGTTCTTCTTGCAGCAGCAATTTTGAAGGATTCTTGAGTTTGGGGAGCAATAATTTTAGAGACAATATTTTGTAGAGTACCCTGTTTACGGCGAATTTCTACTACCTGAATCGGATCGAGACGGAAGTTGATCGCAAAGCTGGCTTTGAGATCTTGTAAATCTTTAGTAGAGCTTTCTGCTGGTACTTCAAATTTTTGCACGGTAAGGTCATAAATATCCACATTAGAAATTAAAGGTGGACGAAGATGAATCCCCTCCAGCAAGACTCCATCCTGAGCCTTACCCAACACGCTCAACACTCCAGCTTGACCAGGGTTGAGTATAACAAATGAGTTGAAACCAAGCAAAACAACTAAAGCAGCAATAATACCACCCAGCAATGGTTTCCAACTATTTGGTGACTGAGTATTCAATCTATGTTCTCCTCTTTTATGTATAAAATAATGTTGTTACTAATATTTGAAAGTCTATCGTATTTAATGGTTCTGTTACCGAGGCTTATGATTTAAGTTTGCAAAGGATCGTGAGTGGTTTGATTGTTCTAACTGTTCCAACTGTTCTAACGGTTAATTTTGATAATTCTGCATAAAGTCCCATGCCTCTAGTACAGCCTTTAAGTATCATAGATAGAGCATTATACAAATATTTTATAAGTAATGAAAGAAAGGTCGGATTCTACGCCTGATATTAATCCAGAGAAGATAGTAGAACTAGAAAATGGGAAGGCTGAAATAGACGAGCAGTCCTCGTTACTGGTTAAGCCAGAGTCTACAGAACCCATTGAAATTAAACGTACAGCGATCGCCAAAAGAAAAAGCAATCCTAACAAAATAAGCTTTTCTCAATCCCAACTAATTATAATTACAGTCCTGCTAATGGGTTTGGGCTTGTGGTTTCGTCTCCCCTGGTTGGGTATTACTGGTGCAGTAACGGCTCTATCACTATCGCTAGGAGTTGTATTTACTTCGGTTAAAATTTGGGTGGGTAAATTCCTAACCATTCAAGAAAGGAGGACTATTCTAGCTTTTCTGGGGTTTATAGCAGCGATCGCAGGATTGTGTAACTATTTGGGTGTTTATCGCAATATTGGTAGCTGGCTGACTCAGTTTAAGTATGATGAATTTGGCTCTTGGGCAGACTGGATTGGTGCTTTGGGACAAATTTTGATCGCTATGCTGGCGGTATATGTTGCTTGGGCGCAGTATGTAATTTCTAAAGACTTGACCATCCAACAAAACCGTATTACTCAACAACAAACCATAGATACTTACTTTCAGGGTATTTCCGATTTAACTCTTAATGACGAAGGTTTATTAGAAGATTGGCCCCAAGAAAGAGCGATCGCCGAAGGAAGAACAGCCTCTATTGTCTCTAGTATCGATGAAAATGGCAAAGCCAAAGTAATTCGCTTTTTGTCTCAATCTCGTTTATTGACTCCTCTAAAGCGAGATAATCGTTTAGGCAGACCAATGCTTGATGGTAGTGGCGGATACTCTGAAGATCGTCCCTATGGAACGAGGGTAATTGATTTAGGAGTTATGCTAGCAGGGGCTTATTTAGTCGGACAAGATTTGCGCTGGACGGATCTCAGCGATGCTAATATGGTGCGAGCAAACATCAGCCATTGCGATTTAGTCAAGGCAAACATGGCGCGGACTGTCTTATTTGAGGGCAATCTATCAGGGGCAGATATGAAAGGAACTCGCCTGTATTATGGTTCGATTGAAACGGCTACGCCCCGCAGTATTACTCTTCAACCAGACTACGTAACGGGTCAATATACTGGAGTCGTAGTAGAAAAAGCAAATTTTTCAGGAGTAAAACGTCTTAGTGAAGAACAACGTTACTATATTTGTTCTTGGTGTGGTGAAAAATCTCGTTCTACTGTTCCTGGGGGATGTGAAGGTATTCCTAATAGGTTGGGGAGATGAGGGGATAAGTAATGAGTAACAAGTAACAAGTAATAAGTAATGAGATTGGGAGACGAGGTGAGTAGGAAACTAGATAATTCCTTGTTCCTCGTTCTTCCCTACTCGCTCCTCTTTTCTCCACCGTAGCCATGAGCTTGATGGAGAAAGGATGAACGAATACAGATGAAATCAAGTTTACTCGATGATTTCTAGAGTCACGTTTTCTAGGGTGTCACTTAAAACGGATGGTTTCTTTTTAGGGTTATCGATTTTAATCGTACCGTGGATATTGGCTAAACCATGCTTGCGGGAAAAGTTGGAGGTAAATAGTCCTGGGCGATTAAAATCATCTTTAATAACGAAGTTTTTGCCAAAATCAATGTTTGCCACCATTCCTGGGGCATGAGTATTAAACAAGGTTACAGGAAAAGATTCAGATGTTTTATTGCCCGTGTTACTTACTATCGTATTTTCAAAAGCAATTGCGATCGTTTCTTGGGGATCTGTGTGATCGGATTTGATATGGATTCCATTTTCGCCACTACCATCTATATCACAATTATTAAAGCTTATTTTGCCTTTCGCCCCATCATAAACTCCTGCTTTGTTGGTGTTTATTTTAATACCTGCCTCTTGATTACCAGTAATTTCACAACCATCAAAAGCAATACTGATATCGGTAATATTTTCACCACGATATCTACCTAGCCCAATCTGGATTCCATTGCGATCGTTATTGATAAACTGATTATTGTTGAACTGAATGTTAACTAGCTTTTGCCATTCATGGTCAGGCTCAATATCAATACCTGAAGCGGGTCTTGTTCCAGTAGTATTTTTAAATATACTATTTTCGATTGTCAGATCTTGCGCACTCATGATGCTAAGTCCTAGCCGATAGTTATTATCAGTAACAATATCTCGAATGATACCTGATGAATATGTTTTATCAGGAAGAGACTGACCTGGAACGTTTCTACCGTGGGATACAAAAAGACCATCGCCACCAGCGTCTTTTAAAGTTAATCCTTCGACTACGAAATTCTCCGATCCACGAACTACTAAATTGTGTCTAAATTCGGATTTTTCATATAATTCTGGATTAAGATAATCGGCTCTTTGCATTTGAAAGGTGGCATCATAACCAGAAATAGTTACGTCATCTGCTGTTACCATCAATATACTGGTGTTTTTCTTTTGAAATGCTCCTTTTTCAGCTAATACAAGCACTCCAGGTTCAAAAACTATTTTCTGATTAGGTTTTCTGGCAAGAATGCGATCGCCTACTATCCAAGGTTTATTAACATTAGGAATAATTACCGTATCATCTCCAGAATCGATCGCCTTTTGGATATTGACTGAATTATCACCCTCTTGCCATTTCACAACTGCTTTATTATCTGCGGTTGCGGTTTTTACAACTGCAATCAAACTGATACCTACGGTAATAGAAGCGACTAAATATTTGGTTTTCATATATGTTTTATTAGAAATAAAGCTGGAAATAGTATTGTTCCTATTTGTAGCAAAAAAACATAGTAAATTGTGTGAAGTTTAAGGGCTTAAATGGAACTAAAGTAGTGAAGATTATGTGAAGTTTGACTTTATCCTTTGGTTGATTGAATTGTCGATTGACATCTAAATGTAGGCTCTTTAAAAAGCGAAAAGCTAATGGCTAAGAGTTAACAGCTATCCTCACCATTCAATTTTATTAACCCAAAAGTCGCATTAATAAAATAAAAAAGAGCAGAGAATATATATCCCCTACTCCGATAAATTTTATTAAGCTGTTTTAATTAAGCTTCTGCGTCTGCTTCTATTACTCCTTCTTCTTCCTCACCCTCTTCTAAAGGTGGTACGGGAGCGACAGCAGCGATCGCATCATCTTTGTCGAGTCTTTGAACCCTTACCCCAGTTGCATTACGAGACTGGAGGGAAATGGCGTTAACTGCTTGGCGAATCATGATACCGCGATTGGTAACAATCATCAGTTCGTCTTCAGGATTAACAATGTCAATTCCTACTAGACAATCATCATCGCTTTTGAATTTGATTGCTCTTACTCCCATTCCCGCCCGATTTTGCAGACGGAATTTACCAATAGGAACTCGTTTACCATAGCCATTGCTGGTGATTGCTAATAACCATGGACCTCGATCGACTTCTTCGTTGAGCAACTCTTCGTTGTTATCTTCGACCTCTTCCTCTTCTGTTTCCGCAATGGTGGCAACAATCTGAGATGGAATAATATCCATACTGATCAGTTCGTCATCACCCCGCAGCTTCATCGACTTAACCCCTTTTGTGGATCTGCCTAAAGGACGTAGCTGCTGCCTGTTGGTTTTGAAGTGAATTGCTTTTCCTTGGCGTGTACCAATTATTACACTGTCTTCTTCCGTTGCCAGACGTACCCAACGTAATTCATCTTCATCCTGTAAGGAAATAGCAATTAAACCGTTCGAGCGAATGTTGGCAAATGCCGAGAGGGCAGTTTTTTTGATGTTCCCTTTACGAGTAAGCATCACTAAATATTCATCTTCAGTAAACTCGCTCACCGCAATTAAAGAAGTAACCTTTTCTGCTTGAGAAATAGGCAACATCTGGATCAGGGGAATACCCCTAGCAGTTCGAGAAGTTGCAGGAATTTGGTAGGCGTGGAAAGAATATACTACCCCGCGATCGCTAAAGAACATCACCGTGTCGTGGTCGCAACAGGTCATAAAGTGTTCTACGCCGTCATTTTCCTTCATTTTGGCTGCTGCCTTACCTCTAGTGGCTCGACTTTGAGCTTCAAAGGTACTGACGGGCATTCTTTTGATATAGCCTTGTTCTGTAATTAAAATAACTGACTGTTCGTTGGCGATTAAGTCTTTGTCGAGAAGTTCGCCTTCTCCTTGGACAATTTCAGTACGGCGAGGGGTAGCATGAACATCTTTAATCGTGGTCAGTTCGGATTCAATAATCTCTTCAATCCGTTCTTTTCTTGCCAAAATGTCGTTTAAATCGGCAGATCTGAGTCTGGAGATCTTCGTGTTCTGCCTGGATTTTTTCCGCTTCTAGTGCAGTCAAACGTCGTAGCTGCATTTGTAGAATGGCATCGGCTTGAGTTGTGGATAAGCCATAGCTTTCTACCAATTCATTTTTAGCAGAGGCGGTATCTGCTGCACCTCTAATCAAGCCAATAATTCCGTCAATATTTTCTAAAGCAATTAACAAGCCTTGTAACAGATGATCTCTTTCTTCAGCTTTACGTAGCTGATAGCGAGTCCGCCTAGTGATTGCTTCGACGCGAAATTCGATGAATACTTCTATAAAACGACGAATGGTTAATAATTGGGGATCATTATTGACCAACGCCAGCATATTTGCCCCAAAGTTTGCCTGAACCGCAGTTTGCTTGTAAAGGTTATTTAAGAACAACGCGGGGATAAGCATCTCGTTTTAATTCAATTACGACTCGCATTCCCGTGCGATCGCTTTCATCCCTAATATCAGATATACCGTCAATTCTTTTGTCGTTGACCAGATCGGCAATCTTCTCAATCAAAGACGCTTTGTTGGTTTGGTAGGGTAGTTGGGTAATGATAATTGCATCTTTATCCGCTCTACCACGCTGGGAAATGGTTTCAATTTCTGCCACCCCACGCATGGTGATTGAACCCCTGCCTGTGGTGTAGGCTTCTCTGATGCCCGATCTACCAATAATCTGCCCTCCTGTGGGGAAGTCAGGACCTTTGATATACTGCATCAAGTCCAGATCGGTAATCTCTGGATCGTGAATTAAAGCGATCGCACCTTCAATTACTTCTCCCAAGTTGTGGGGAGGAATGTTTGTCGCCATCCCCACGGCAATACCTGAAGATCCGTTGATTAGTAGTTGGGGAATCCTGGCAGGTAATACAATTGGTTCTTGTTGTGAACCATCAAAGTTATCGGCAAAGTCTACTGTTTCTGCTTCGATGTCCCGCAATAGGGAATCTGTTGCCAAAGATTGTAAGCGACACTCGGTATAACGCATGGCTGCGGGAGGATCGTTATCAATCGAACCAAAGTTACCGTGTCCGTTAATTAAAGGATTCCGCATCGAGAAATCCTGCGCCATTCTGACTAAAGCGTCGTAGACGGCAGTATCGCCGTGAGGATGATATTTACCCAATACTTCCCCGACAACACGGGCGCACTTACGAAATGGTCGGTCTGGGGTTAGTCCTAGCTCGTACATAGCGTACAAGATGCGCCGATGGACTGGTTTTAGACCATCCCTAGCGTCTGGCAATGCCCTGCCAACAATCACGCTCATGGCGTACTCCAAATAGGAGCGAGACATTTCGTTACTCAGATCGGTGGGGATAATCCTTTCCTGGGAAGTGGTCATACTGTGAAAAACTCCAAATATATGCAATAATTTGGATTAATGGTCGATAAACTCCGCTTAATTCTTCTTTATCGCCAATAAAGCCCAATATAGTAGCATTTTATAAATAAATTCTAGCACATTTTGCCCCTTTCTGGTGACAGAAAAAGCTTACTCTGACTGCTATTGAAGTTACTTTTTTATTAAGCTTTTAGATATTAGCTTTTAGCTTTTAGCTTTAAATATTTTTTGCGAGATTTTAGAGATTATTCGCTTAATTTTTAATTTATTAATGCGTTTAATATCCAAACTAGGAATATTGCTCGAAGATTGTGGGAGATAGTCAAAAAAACTATTGATTTCAGCCAAAATAATTTCTAGTCTGGCGATTAAATTCTCGCTACGATATTCTGCTAAAAAAGATGGGGATAATTCCTGGGGTTCTAAAGATAATACCTTGGCAATTCTTTGGAGATCGTACTCTAGGCTGTAACCTGCAATTTTATGACAGTTGAAACCAGGATCGATAAAGTCACTTAGTCCATGATTGACGCTAGAAAATACTTGACATCCACAGGCTAGTGCTTCGAGGGGAGGTAAGCCAAAGCCTTCAGTAACGCCACTGGTTGCCCAATATTCGGCAGAGTCATAGAGATATATTTTGCTGCGATTGAATAGTCCTGCTAAATCTTCAACATAACTATTGATTTTTTCTACTCTGTAGCCCGATTGCAAAGCGGGAATTAGGTCGTTGAAGTAAATATTCTGAAGACTTGCGTGTCTGTACTAAAATATCAATATCTCGCGATCGCTTTTGGTCGTAAAATTCATCGCTGATTTGATTGGGTAAATAGTAGATTAAGCCATTGGCTGCTTGCTGTCCCCAATATCCCATTGTGTTGCGTGAAACGGTAATTATGGGAATTTCTGGCGGTAGATCAAAGCCATAACCCGCACTATGAGCATGATAGATAACATTTTGTCCCTGAAGCTGGGGGATTAGTTTGGGTACATCAAAACCCCAACCAATTATAAAAATCACCGATTTGCGATCGCACTGTGGCAAGATATCCGTCAAAAAAAGGTGTTCTGATTCTTTTTGTCGATAGGTAACTACTTCGGCATCACATATTTTTTGCGCCAAAGCACAGGTATTTAATTCCGCCCACAAACCTCCACCACTAAACTTTCCTTTAGTCCCTGGTAACAAGAAATATAACTTTCGCATTAATTATTGAGTAGCTTCACTTAAAAAAACGTAAGCTAAATATAGCTGCTAAAAATATATTTTTCCTATTTCATTTAACAGCGATCGCGGTTAAGTACAAAGCTGGCGATCGCCTTCGGAAACGTCAGGATTAGTTTTAAGATAGTCTTTCAGCCAATTACAAGCATATTGAGATTCATCTAGAGAAAAAATTCGCTCTAAATCCCAGAGAATAACAGCGCGATCGTCACTAGCTGAAGCTAAGGTTTTGCCGTCAGGACTAAATTCTACCGACCAAACTTTTGCTGTATGCCTTTCTAAAGAAAATAATTCTTCTCCTTGAAGATTCCAGATCTTCACGGTGCGATCGACACTAGCAGATGCTAAGGTTTTGCCGTCAGGACTAAACTTTACTTCATTGATTTCTTCTTGGTGTCCTGAAAAAGTAGTCAACTCTTCACCTTGGTTATTCCAAAGTTTGATCGTGCCATCCCAGGAAGAGGTTGCCCAAGTGTTACCATCGGGACTAGGGGCAATGCCATAAACAATACTTTGATGACCTCTTAAGGTCGTTATGTGTCCTTGAGGAGAATCATCTTGCCAACGCCATAGTTTCGCCGTGTTGTCTCTAGATGAGGTAGCCAGAATTTTACTATCGGGACTAAAAACTAATTCGAGAATTGCACCCTGATGATAGATGAGGGTTTTGATTAAATTTCCTTGAATATCCCAAATTTTGACTTCATTATGGTCGGTAGCCGAGGCTAAGTATTTGCCATCGGGACTAAATTCTACCGCAAACACTGCTGAAGTATGACCCTTGAGGGTTTTAATAACTTCTCCCGATAAATTCCAAATTTTGATAGTCTTGTCATCCGCCCCCGAAGCCAGAAGCTGATTATTAGGATGAAAAGCTACATCGTTGACGCGATCGCCATGTCCTCTTAGAGTTCGTAATAGTGTGCCTTTTCTTGTCCATAATTTAATCGTTGAATCACGGCTAGCAGAAGCGATCGTGCCACCATTTTGGCTAAAATCAAGATTCCAGACACCATCGGTATGACCTTCGAGAGTTTTGAGCAAATTATTGCGGGGTTGCCATAGACGAATGGTTTCGTCATATCCACCAGAAGCAATCATTATCCCATCCCTGCGTACACCTAGTCCCACAACCCGATCTCTATGTCCTTTTAAAGTGTTAATTAAAGTACCTTGGGGACTCCAAATTCTGATTGTTTTAT
The DNA here is from genome assembly GCA_963799375.1 of uncultured cyanobacterium. Lineage (GTDB taxonomy): Bacteria > Cyanobacteriota > Cyanobacteriia > Cyanobacteriales > Xenococcaceae > Waterburya. The sequence continues at coordinate 125,412 of CAWCWY010000018.1, read as the reverse complement.
CATCGGAGGTGGAAACAACTTCAGAAGTACTATGATTGTATGCTACTGAAGTTACGCGATCTTCATGTCCAACCAGAGTTTTCTTCTTTCTGGGTTTAGTCGGATCGCTAACATCCCACAAAATTAATGTCTCATCATCAGAAGCACTGACTATAGTTTTGTCGTCAGGAGAAAAATCAACATTATTAACTGACCCCGTATGACCTTCGAGGGTCGCCAAAAGCACAGGCTTTTTTTGTATTAAAGATTGTTCGACATCCCATAGCTTGATCGTTTTATCCCAGCTTGCGCTGGCTAAAATTGTGCCATCAGAATTAAAATCTATGCCCCAAACGCGATCGCTATGCCCCGTCAGGGTAGTAATCAAGTCTCCTTCTGGAGTCCAAAGTTTAATCGTTCTATCCCAGCTTGCAGAGGCAATTATACGGTCTTGAGGAGCATATTCTACTTCCCATACATTGTCTTGATGACCGACTAAAGTCTTTAATAGTTTGCCTTTGATGTCCCAAATTTTAAGAGTTTTATCCCAGCTTGCGGTAATCACCCTAGATTGAGCGTCATTAAAATTTACCGCCCATACCCCTGCTTTGTGACCTTCATAGGTTGTAAGCAAAGTTCCATCTAGCTTCCATAATTTAGCCGTATTATCTTCGCTAGCAGATAAAAGCAGGTCATTATTAGGACTAAAATCTATTTCCCAAATTGGTCCCGAATGTCCTGAAAAGCGATTTATCTCTTGAATTCCGTAGGCTGCTCGACGTAAATTACGCTCTACCTTGTCGGTCAACCCTGGCTTTTCCCAGTCCAATTTTTTAAGCTCTACTTTAGCTTTGAGAGCTTGGGTAAGGGCTTCTAATCTTTGGTCGGAGGCAAACAAGGCTTCAGAAGAAGTGGCTAAACTATCAATTACGGTCAGGATCGTCTTTTGCTCGCTTTGGGCTGCGCGATCGCTTTGTCTACGGGCTAATAAACCCAATCCTGTTGCTAATGCTAAGGCAATGCTTAATGCTCCAATAAAAATCTTTTGTTGCTTGCTACTGCGCTTTTCACTATCAAGTCTCGCTTCTACTTCTTTAAGTCGCGACGCTTCTAAAGCTTGTTGCGCCTCAATTTGTTCTAGCTCTTGAGATCTGCTTAAAAACCGATATTCTTGGAGAGAGATGCTGTGATTGATTGCCCAGGCTTGAGCTTCTTGTAATGCTTTACCCCTTAGCAAACGGGATTCATCTTGGCATTTAGAAGCTATCCATAGTTCAACCGAGCGACCATAGGGGCGTAAGCGTTCTAACTGTTGTTCGACCCAGTTTAAGTTAAAGATTTGTCGATAAATTTGGTTGCGAAAAACTAATCTACCATTATTTTTGACCGCCAAATTTGATAATAATAAATCTCTTTGTTCGGGACTATCATCTGCCAAAACAAAATCACCCTGAAGCATTTGTTCGATCAAACCCAGCAAACGATTGGCTTTTTGTTCGTCTCTTAAAATGCGATCGCGAATAGTTCTTAAGTGTTCTGGTTCATCTTGAGATTCCCAACGATGAATAATGTTTTGGTTAACTAATTCTTCTACCCATTTTGCTTGCGCTCCCGATCTAAGGTCAATTTTTGTGCAGGAATTTTCTACAGCTAATTTACATAACTTTTGAGTTAGAAAAGGCTGTCCGCCAGTCCATCTGATAATCTCTTCTAAAACTATTTGGGGATTGGCTAATTTACCTGTTAACCCTGCCATCAAAGGAGTTGCTTCTACTGTGGTAAATCCTGTCAATTCGATCGCCGTACCAATATTGAAGGGAGTACGATGGCGATCGCTAATTAATTCGCTAGGAGTAGCTAGTCCAAACAAGGCAAAACTAAGTCGATTAAATTCACTGTTTTCGGCTCTTTTATTATAAAAAGAACGAATTAAGGCAAAAAAATCGTCGGTAGAGAAATCTAAATTAATAACATTGTCTATTTCATCAATGAAAACAAAAATTTTTTCAGCTTCAATGTTAGGCAAAACAACATCACTAATAAAAAGATTTAGCTGTTGAATTGGGGATAGTCCTTTCTGTTCTGACCACCAGGTTTTAAATTTAACTTTGCCAATTAAATCAAATCCCCGCCACATCTCAGCAGCAATTCCTTTGTACCACTGCAAGGAAGATATACCACTGCTACCAATATTGGTCATGTCCAAAGATACGCAGGCATATCCTTGATTTTCCAAACGATTTTTTACCTGGACTCTCAGGCTAGATTTGCCCATCTGACGGCAGTTAAACACATAGCAAAACTCACCATTGAGTAGTGCTTCATAAAGTTGTTTATCTGCTTGGCGAACTACATAATTAGAGGCACCAGCATTAAGACTACCTCCTACTTGATATTCAACCATTAGCTATGGGCTGTGGGGCGAGTAAACAAAATGAATCTCGTATTTATCATCAACTCTCTATTGCCCACCTCAAATTATCAATTGTTCGTACCTCATCAAAAATTGTAGCTCTTTTTAACAGGTTAATTTCTGCTTACCGCTTGTTTACGTTGACTAACTAATTTTTGCGCCAATAGTCTTGGGCTAACTTAACGATTCTAGCTGATGCTTTGCCATCTCCAAAGGGATTGATGGCGGTTGCCATTTGTTGATAAACAGCTTCGTCTTCTAATAACTCAGCAGTAGAATTAACGATGGTTTGGGGATTTGTTCCAATCAATTTTGCCGTTCCCGCATCAACAGCTTCTGGTCTTTCTGTGGTTTCTCTTAATACCAAAACAGGCTTACCTAAACTGGGTGCTTCTTCCTGTAGCCCTCCCGAATCTGTCAGCAATAGATGACAACGGGATATTGCGCCGACTAGTTCGGGATAGTCTAAAGGTTCGGTTAAAAATACTCTAGGGTGATCGCCTAATGCAGCTTTAATTGGTTCGCGTACTGTAGGATTACGATGCAAAGGTAACAATAAAGCAGTATCGGGAAAGCGGTCTAAGATAGTATTAAATCCCTGCAAAATATCTTCTAGAGGTTTACCCCAGTTTTCGCGACGATGGACTGTGGCTAGAATTACGCGATATTTATCCCAGTCTAAATTAGGTACTGGACAGGCTGGGTTTTGGTCAGCCACGGTTAATAAACTGTCAATTACTGTATTGCCTGTATGGTGAATTGCCCCCGTAACTCCAGATTTTTGTAGGTTTTTGACCGCTAATTTTGTCGGTGCAAAGTGTAGTTGAGCGATTTGAGAAATTAGGCGACGGTTGGCTTCTTCTGGATAGGGATCGTAGAGATTATTTGTTCGCAAACCAGCCTCTACATGACCCACAGGAATTTGATGATAAAATGCAGCCAAGGCTGCGGAAAAAGCGGTAGTAGTATCTCCCTGAACAAATACAAATTTGGGCTGGATGTCGGCAAAAACTTTTTCCAAACCCTGCAAACTATCACAGGTAATGTTGGTCAGGGTTTGCTTGGGTTTCATGATGTCCAAATCCCGATCTGCTTCGAGTTCAAATAACTCCATCACGCGATCGACCATTTCGCGATGTTGTCCTGTCAGAATAAGATGAGCTTTCGTGTGAGGCAAAGAATTAAGCTGCTTAATTACTGGTGCAAGCTTAATTGCTTCTGGTCTAGTTCCTAAAATTACCGCGACAGAAATATCTGATGTAGTCATTGGATTTATCGTTGAGCATTGATCTTTGTCTCTTTAGCAGACTTGCAGATTATAACCAATGGTTTTAATAATTTTGGCAAAACTATAAGATAAGGTATTTTTATTGCTCAAGTCAGATTGCTCTTTCTAGTTTTTGAGTAATAATTTATAAAACATAGAAATATAAACTTTTGTAAATATAGCTAGAAAATGAAGTTACCAGAATTAGATGTTAGAGCAATCGATCGCGTCGTCGAAATGGCATGGGAAGACCGTACTCCTTTTGCTGCGATTGAAACGCAGTTTGGCTTAAAGGAAAAAGAAGTAATTGCTTTGATGCGTAAAGAAATGAAACGCTCTAGCTTTAAGATGTGGCGCGAACGAGTTACAGGGCGTAAAACCAAGCATATAGCCAAAAGAGATTTTGAAAAAGGAAGATTTCGCTGTAAAGAGCAGAAATAAATTATCTTGACGATCGTTCTACTATTTTAGGCGATCTTCAAGAATATAGTTTGAAATATCATTTATAGTTATTCCAAATAGAAACCATACGATTTTGATAGATACTACTACCTGCTACCTACTACTTACTACCTAAAAAGGATAAATTAGAAGATACGAAAATTAATTAGAATGACTATAGCTCCATTTAATAAATGCCATCTTTTGCCATTTGAGCAAACATTGCCTGTTGTTTTAAATACAGCAGATGTAGCTGGCTTATTTGATATTTCAGTTGCTCAATATCTTCGATGTTTTCTAGTGCATCACAAAAACAACGATGGGTTAACTGCTTTTCTATTGATAACTCGTTCATAATCCGTACTTAGCATTTTGATTTGTTATGTCATATTGTGCGATATGTCAAACAAAAAGTATGTATGCACAAAGTTAGATATTTGAGATAAAAGTATATATTTATTCACATAGCGATCGCTTTAGGCTTTGCCGAATGTCTAATCCTTCATTATTTTGTTTACCTTTCAATCAACAAATGGCTGTTTGAGGTTAAACTACGACAAAATTAAGCTTAACCAAACATTTTGCGATCGAAACCCTAACTCATGAGCAGAAATCAACTCTCAGTAAAGAAAATAGTCACCTATCTGATTTTGAGTGCGATCGCTTTTTTGATGTTGTTTCCTTTATTGTGGTTGATTGGGACTTCTTTCAAATCGCCGACGGAGGATATATTTGCTTTCCCTCCCCAGATATTTCCTGCTCAACCTACCTTTGATAATTTTTTGACAGTTTGGGATACTGAACCATTTGGACTGTATTTATACAATAGTGCGATCGTGTCTGCTCTCACGGTTGGGATTAACTTATTATTCTGCTCTTTAGCTGCTTATCCCCTAGCGCGTCTAAATTTCAGAGGACGAGAATTTATTTTTGCCTTAGTTTTGGCAACAATCATGATTCCCTTTCAGATTGTCATGATTCCCTTGTATATCTTGGCGGTTAATTTGGGACTTAGGAATAGCTATCTGGGAATAATTTTGCCCAACTTAGCATCGGCGTTTGGTATTTTTCTTTTAAGACAGGCTTTAAAAGCTGTTCCTTTAGAATTGGAAGAAGCTGCTCGTATCGATGGTTGTTCGGAATTGGGCATTTGGTGGAATATTATGATTCCTGCTATTCGTCCAGCACTGTTTACTCTAGCTATCTTTGTATTTATTGGCTCGTGGAGTGATTTTCTTTGGCCCTTGATTATTTTAGACGATCCAGATTACTATACTTTGCCCATTGCGGTAGCTAATTTGGCTGGATCTTTTTCTCTTGACTGGAGATTGGTTGCAGCAGGTTCGGTAATTTCCATCGCCCCTGTTTTACTATTGTTCCTATTGCTACAGCGATATATTGTTCCTACGGATGTTGGTAGTGGAGTGAAGGGGTAATGATTACTGATTACTGATTACTGATTGAATTGTTATTTGATGGGCAATGAGCTTTTGCTAAAAGTGTCCATTGTCCACTGATAATTGATAATGCGATACAATACAAAGTCGCTTAACTAAGACATTTAAGGCATCATGGGGAACACATTCGGTCAGATATTTCGCATTACTACTTACGGTGAATCTCATGGAGGAGGTGTCGGGGTAGTTATTGATGGTTGTCCCCCACAGCTAGAGATTAACGAAGAGGAAATTCAGGTAGATTTAGACCGCAGAAGACCAGGACAAAGCAGAATTACAACACCGAGAAAAGAAAGTGATACTTGCGAAATCATGTCTGGGGTATTTGAAGGGAAAACTTTGGGTACGCCTATTTCTATTTTAGTTAGAAACAAGGATGCCAGGTCGCAAGATTATAATGAGATGGCGGTAAAGTATCGTCCTTCCCATGCTGATGCTACCTATGATGCTAAATATGGTATTCGTAATTATAAAGGTGGTGGACGCTCTTCGGCACGAGAAACTATTGGTAGAGTGGCTGCTGGTGCGATCGCTAAAAAGATTCTTAAAGCAGGTTGCAGGGGTTGAAATCGTTGGCTACGTCAAGCGCATCAAAGATATTGAAGCAGAAATAGATCCTAATAGCGTTACTTTAGAACAGGTAGAAAGTAATATTGTTCGTTGTCCTAATGCTGAATGCGCCGAAACTATGATCGATCGCATCGATCTGGCTAGAAAGGATAAGGATTCTTTGGGTGGGGTAGTAGAATGTGTGGCGCGCCATGTACCAAGAGGATTAGGCGATCCTGTGTTTGATAAGTTGGAGGCAGATTTAGCCAAAGGGGTGATGTCTCTTCCTGCGACCAAAGGTTTTGAGATTGGTTCGGGTTTTGCAGGGACAACCATGACGGGTAGCGAACACAACGACGAATTTTATATTGACGAAGATGGCGAGACTAGAACGGTTTCTAATCGCTCTGGAGGAGTCCAAGGGGGGATTTCCAACGGCGAAAATATTGTAATTCGAGTGGCGTTTAAACCCACTGCAACTATCGGGAAAGAACAGAAAACAGTCACTAAAGACGGAGAAGAAACTTCTTTAGCAGCTAAAGGAAGACACGATCCTTGTGTGTTGCCCAGGGCAGTCCCGATGGTAGAAGCAATGGTAGCTTTAGTATTGTGCGATCGCCTTTTATATAATCAGGCGCAATGTCACACATTATCTTAGTTTTCTGAGTCTCGATTATGGCAGGTTGCTCATTTTTTCTAGGTCGAGTACTTGGGCTAATTGAGCTTCATCCATCAAACCTTCTTCCAAAACGATCGCCCTAATAGATTTTCCTGTCTCCAAAGATTTTTTAGCTACATCGGCAGCTTTTAAGTATCCTATATGGGTATTGAGGGCGGTTACTAAAGCTAAACTACTTTCAGCATAGGATAAACAGCGATCGCGTCGGGCGGTAATCCCTGCTAAACACTTTGTACTCAGGCTATTGATAGTATTACCCAAAATCTCGATACTATGAATTAGATCGTAGGCAATCAACGGCATCATTACGTTTAATTCTAGCTGTCCTGCTTGAGCAGCAAAAGCGATCGCCGTATCGTAACCCATTACTTGAAAACATACCATAGATGTCATTTCTGCCATCACGGGGTTATATTTCCCAGGCATTATGGATGACCCTGGCTGTACTGCGGGTAACTGTATTTCTTTGAATCCCGTTTGGGGTCCAGAGTCCATTAAGCGTAAATCGTGGGATATTTTGACTAAATCTTGAGCTAAGTTACGTAGGCTGCCAGATACGTTAACGAAAGGACTCATACTCTGCATTGCTGCCATTAAGTGAGGTGCTGGCTGTAATGGTTTGTCGATAAATTCCCCTAGTAATTGTGCAGCACGATGACGGTATTGGGGATGAGTATTTAAGCCTGTACCAGTGGCACTGCCACCCAAACCCAAATTATAGAGGTCTTGAGCTGCATTCTCGATTCTTGCCTTGTGGTCGGTCAATATTTGCGCCCAGGCTTTAAATCCCTCTCCCAAACGTACTGGGACAGCATCCTGCATATGGGTACGTCCAGATTTGACAATATCCTCAAATTCTGATGCCTTGGCTGTTACGGCTGCGATCGCACTATCCAAGGCTGGATATAGTGTTTTATCTAGGGCTAACAATGCTCCAATTCTGATGGCAGTGGGGATTACATCATTGGTAGATTGACCGTAGTTTACGTGGTCATTGGGACTTACTTTGGTATAGTTACCTTTCTCATCTCCCAAAATCTCTAATGCCCGATTTGCCAAGACTTCATTCACGTTCATATGATGGGATGTCCCTGCACCAGCTTGATAGACATCTACCACAAACTGTTCTCGCAGTTTTCCTGCTAATATTTCATCAGCAGCTCGAACAATTGCTTGACTGACTTGGGTGTCGATGCAGTCTAATTCTCCATTAGCGATCGCTGCTGCCTTTTTAATTAGGACGCAAGCATCAACGTAAATTGGTAGGGGTTTGATACCACTGATCGGGAAATTTTCTGTAGCTCTTAAGGTTTGAATCCCATAATATACATCATTGGGAATCTCTTTTGACCCCATCGAATCTTTTTCGGTGCGATATTTGTTTGTCATCTCAGGTTTTCTACAGCTATTTTGCCCAAAACTTAAGATACAACACTATTAGACTAAATGACCTAAAGCCAAAATAAACTTTTAAATATTAGTTAATTTAATTCGATTGATGGGCTGTGAAAACATCAGCTATTAGTTTTGCTATTGCGACGACGATTAATTATTGGCTCTATAAAAAAGGGAGACATGATTACTGCGATCGCCAAGACAGTTGTAGTCACCGCAACCAAAAGTGCCACATCTAAAATACGTTCTATTGGTCTATCTTTCGACCTTTGCCTTTGGATAGGCAGGGGAGTTTCTATATATCCGCCAGGGGGAAATGCTACCCAAATGCCTACGTTTAACTGTCTTGGTTCAGTCCAGTTATTTTTCCGACACCATTGCTCTACTTCATTATCATTCATGATTTAGTTCCACTTGATTGGGTTAAAATGTCAACTTACTTAGCTTCATTTTAACAATTAAAACATACTTATTTAAGCGGTTATTGTACTTTAATATGGATACCTCTATTTTTATTAAATCTTCATTTTTATAATCAATCCTTGAGACTTTTGTTAAAACAAAAAAAACAACTGTAAGTATTGCAGCTCATAGGAATAAACTAAAAAGTAACAGTAATATTCCCAAACCACCACTTAAGTTATCATGCCCTTAATAGATATTCGCGGAGTCAATCACTACTATGAGTGGATTCGTCACTCAAGCCAGTCTAACAAGCCTGTAATGGTTTTTATACACGGATGGGGAGGCTCTGGAAAATATTGGCGCAGCACCGCAGAAGCATTAGTAGATGATTTTGACTGTTTACTTTATGACATGAGAGGCTTTGGTCGTTCAGTTTTAGAGCAAGATAGTCCTAATCTGGGTTATGACATGGTTGACTATGCTGAAGATCTAGCTGTTTTGTTGGATAAACTCAATCTAGGAAAAGTTTATCTCAATGCCCATTCCATGGGTGCATCGATCGCAACCTTATTTATCAATCGTTACAGCGAGAGGATACATCAGGCAATCCTTACCTGTAATGGTATTTTTGAATATGATGCGATGGCTTTTGCTGCTTTTCACAAATTCGGTGGATATGTAGTTAAGTTTCGCTACAACTGGTTTCTCAAGTTTCCCCTAGCAGACAGAATGTTTATGGCACGCTTTTTACATCGTCCGATTGATAAAAGCGATCGCATGGCATTTTTAGAAGATTTTTTGCTAGCAGACTATGCAGCAGCAGCAGGCACAATTTGTACTTCTGTAAGTAAAAATGCAGTAGAAACTATGCCCACAGAATTTGCTGCAATTACCGTCCCTACCTTGATGGTGTCAGGGGAAAAAGATATTATTATTCCTGCGGTAATGGGTAGAAAAGCAGCTGCTTTAAACGACCTCATTGAATATGTAGAATTGCCCAAAACATCTCACTTCCCCATGTTAGAAGATTCCCAAGCTTATTTAAAAACAGTTAAGGAGTTTCTACAGTTGGAAAGCGTAGCGATTTAGTTTTCTTTTAAATAATTTTGAGCCATTGTTTTCAGGCGATCGGCTTCAAAGATATAATTATCAATCAGATTGTTCATTTTGATGTGGGGTTGACGAGCATTTTTCTGCTGTCTTCTTTCCTGACGCTCGGCTTTATTGCCTTGTCGTTTCACTTCTCTGGCAATGCGGTGTTTGCCAAAAAGATGCAATCCAATGGATGCAGCTTCATCTAAACCAAAACCATTAGTGGGTTGATTAAGATCTTTTAGTTTGGCATTCACCTCTTGTTTGAGTTGTCGCAGTTGCCCTTGAGATTGGTCAATGCGTTTGAGCTGCTGGCGCACTGATTGAGGATTATCTAAATTTAGATGGAGTTGAGCAGCTACCTGCTTGATTTGTTGTAGATTAGCCATAACCAAAGTACTAATTAGAGATACTTTATCTTAAAAGCTAAAAGCTCAAAATAACAGTTAATAATGCACACCTAATGTGAATTAGCAAAAGGTGGGGAAAAGATAGATGCTTTTTGTATTGCCGAACCATTCTATCTATACCCATTTAACGAGATCATTTCCATTACTCCTGATGTTTGCGCGGTATTCAAACCAGACCATAGTTTTGAGATAATTATGTAGGGGTTTGCCAGGACAACTTTTAAGTTTCAGTCTGAATTTTTATTTGTGTAAAGGTGAGTATTACTCGCCTTTATTTTTTGCTTTTAAAACCAAGTTAAGAATTGTTTTTTTGTATCTAATTTGGCAATAAAAAAACAAGTAATAAGAGCTAATTATAAGGCTGTAAAAACCATAAAAAAAATATATCAAGCGAATCAAAAGAGTTATAGATAGCCAGACTCGTATGTAGCCATAGTTACAAAACTCATTGGTTGTCGATCGTTTAATTATCTCAACAAAGATATTGGAAAAAAATATTATGGTTGCTATTAAAAAACATTCTTGGACAAAAAAAGTAGCAGTTACTTTGCTTGTTTTTGGCTTTTCAATCTTAGCAGGTGGTTCGGCAAGTGGCGACTCTTCAGAATCAGAAAAGACCAAACTTTTTGGCAAAAAAAATACTATTAGAATTTCCATTGGTACGCAAGATCAGGTAATTAATACTGCCGTTGGTGGGGCAACAGTTAGAGAGATGGATTTACTTAAAAAGTATCTTCCTACCACTGGTAAATATGAAGGTGTAAACTATGATATTCAGTGGTCGAGCTACACATCAGGACCCCCAATTACCAACAAAATGATAGCTAATCAAATTGATATCGGTCTGATGGGAGACTTTCCCGCAGCGATTAATTTAATTAAGTTTCGCGAAGAAGGGGGAGATGTTGAATCTACCTTTATTGGCACATTGGCTTATAGTCCTAACGGTGCTGGTAATGCGGTAGTTGTTCCTAAAGACAGTGATGTAACTTCCCTCTCAGAATTGGCTGGTAAATCTGTTTCTGTTCCCTTCGGCTCGGCTGCTCACGGTATGTTGCTTAAAGCCTTGAGCGATAATGGAGTTAATCCTGAAACAGATGTAGAATTAATTTCTCAAGCTCCCGAAGTGGGTGGTACTAGCTTGCGTACTGGTCAGATTGATGCTCATGCTGATTTTGTTCCCTTTGGCGAACTATTTCCCTTCCGTGGCTTTGCCAAAAAGATTTTTGATGGCGCGCAAACAGGAGTTCCAACCCTTCACGGGATTGTAGTGCGATCGGATTTTGCTGAAGAACATCCTGAAATTGTTACGGCTTATATGAAAGCCATGTTGGAAGCAAATCAAATATTTAGAGCTAACCCAGAAGCAACTTCTGCCAAGATTGAAGAATGGTCGGGGATTGAAAAAGAAGTAGTTTATATGTTCCTCGGTCCTTCAGGTTTACAACCCCTCGATCCTACAGTCCGTCAGGTTCATGTTGATGCTTTAAAAAATAGTATTACGACTCTCGATGAGTTAGGCAAAATTGAAGGCGAGGTTAATCCAGAGGATGTATCGGGATGGATTGATGAAAGCTACCTCAAAACAGCGATGACCGAGCAGGGATTAGATTACGACCAGGTAATTGCCGAGGCTGAGAACTATGTAATTAGCGGTCAAGATGCTCTAACGGGGGAAGAAATAACCGAACCGAAAATGGCTGCACAGCTATGGATTCAGGGAGAGGAGACAGTAACTAGCTTTGCTTCTATCGGTAACATGATGCAAATGTTACCCAAACTAAAGGCGGAGGGGCAAGCTGCTGACGTGATGTTTGTTCACGATCGCAACAACGGTTGGAAGCTGTTTGCCGAAAATTCTTACTACGTCAACAACGGTGATGGGGTTTCTGCTTTCTTGCTTAAAGAGGATGCCAATCAATATGCTGCTTCTTCTGGAGGACAGGTGACAGCATTTAAAGAATTACAGGAAACTTACGCTCAACAAACACCTACTCCAGTCGGGGCAGCTAAATAAGTAATAAGTAATAAGTAGGAAGTAACGAGTAGCGAGTAAGATGACTAGTCCTGTTTCTCAATTAACTAAAAGTACTGCTAATAAAGATTTCCGTTCCTCAATTGGTAAGATTTTTCGACTAAATAAATTGGGACGGAGAATCCTTTCTTTAGTAATCTTTTTTGGCGTATGGCAATTTCTCTGTGCCATTAAGTTTCAGTTTTTTATCAATTTTAATTTTTTACCCACACCAATAGAAGTAGTTAAAGCTTCCTGGGAGTTTTTTCATGACGATCCTTGGGTGCATTTTCGCTCGAGCATCTTAAGGGTATTACTGGGTTATGCGATCGCATCTTTTCTGGGAATTATTCTGGGTATTTTTATTGGTGCGTGGCAAAAAGTTGATGATTTTTTATCACCACCATTGGAATTATTACGTCCGATACCCGCCGTAGCCTGGATTCCTCTGGCGATTTTGATGTTTCCCACTGCCGAAGCAGGCATGATTTTTATTACCTTTGTGGGGGGCTTTTTCCCTGTTCTAATCAGCACCATAAAGGGAGTGGAAAGTACGATTAACGATACGGTTTTAGTTAGGGTAGGGCAGTGTTTGGGGGCAAAATCGTGGCATATCTTTAAAGATATTGTGATTCCTGGAGCATTACCCAGTATTGCTAGTGGTTTGGTAATCGGCATGGGTAATGCCTGGTTTTGTCTGGTGACAGCCGAAATTTTGGCGGGACGCTATGGTGTGGGCTATATTACCTGGGAATCTTACGTTACTTCCAACTATCCGCCTATTGTGATGGGAATGCTTTTGATTGGACTGATGGGTGCATTGAGTTCTTGGGCGGTTAGTCGCTTAACTTCAGCGTTGATGCCTTGGCGATCGATTAAGAAAGATGCTTAGATTTATTGAAATTAATCATTACTAATTCATAAACCAACAATTTAATAACCAACCATGCAAGAAATCGCAGTAGAGTCACAGCTATCAACTCAATTAACTTATGGATTAGTAGAAGTACAAGATTTGTCTGTTTGTTTTGGCGATAAGCGTCAGAACATAACTACTGTTGTAGATAAAATTAATTTTACTGTTGAGCCTGGCTCATTCGTCTGTCTATTAGGTCCTTCTGGTTGTGGTAAGTCAACGGTACTTAATACTATTGCGGGCTTTATCAATCCTACGGAAGGAAAGATCTTAGTTGATGAGCAAGCTGTAACTAAACCAGGGGCAGATCGGGGTTTTGTGTTTCAGCAATATTCCTTACTCCCCTGGAAAACGGTTTTTCAAAACGTTGAGTTTGGACTACGAATTAAAGGCGTTGCCAAAGCGAAGCGTCGAGAATTGGTTGCAGAATATTTAAATCGAGTCGGGCTATATAATCGTCGTGATTCATACCCTCATCAACTTTCAGGAGGAATGAAGCAAAGAGCCAGTATCGTCAGGGCTTTGATTAATTCTCCTTCCGTATTATTGATGGACGAGCCATTTAGTGCCTTGGATGCTCAAACCCGCCACATGATGCAAGAGTTGTTGATGGAGATTTGGCAAGATTTTAAAACTACAGTCATTTTTGTCACCCACGATATTGAAGAGGCTGTCTTACTAGGCGATCGCATTTTAGTTATGGGAGTTGATCCAGGACATATCAAAGACGATATCGCGATCGCTCTACCGCGTCCCCGCCATATTGACGATACTCTTACTCCAGAATTCATTCAAATTAGTCGTCAGGTTTTAGCAACTATCCGCGAGGAAACTTTGAAAAGTATGGAATCAAGTTAGATTATCGTCTTAACTCCGTCAGCTACGATCGCAACACCGTGAACAAATTGGGCATCATCACTAGCCAAAAACAGGACTACTTTAGCATTTTCTTCAGGAGTACCAAGCCTTCCTGCCAGATTAAATTATGCCTATAGCATGGGAGTATTAACGATTGCACCTCTGTTTTGTTTGCTCATTTGAGCGATCGCGTGTTTACAACCGAAAAAGACTCCTTTGAAATTGATGCTAATCAGACGATCTAGGTCTGCTTCAGTTATTTCAGTAGTCGGTTTGACAATAGATATTCCTGCATTGTTGTGCATGATATCCAAACGTCCAAATATCGATACAGTAAGCGCGATCGCATTCTTTTCCCCCTTGACAACTGGCATTCAGGCTTAACTTGTCAGCAATGCCTATTACCTATTACTTGCCCACAGTGGTACTAGGGGGTTTTCCAAATACGTTGATGATAGTTATTTAATTTTTCATAAGGATCTTCTTGGTCATGATGATGCCCATGCCCGTGTCCGTGTCCATGTCCGTGTCCGTGTCCGTGTTCATCTGCTGCTGCTAAACGAAACTTACACATTTCGCAATTCATTGCTACTTGACCCAACTGCGCCTCAATTTCTCTTTCTCTAATTACCTGTAGTAGTTGAGATGCAATTCCCATTTCAGATAAAGAGGCAAAATCGATTTCTGGATGTTGTTCTTGTTGTTGGGCGGTAATATGATGAATTTTTTCCATCAAAGTGCCTGTAAACAAGAAATAAGGCAAAACAATGACTCGTTTAGCCTGATGTAGATATGCGCGATTGAAGCCTTCCTCTAGACGAGGATGGGTAATTCCAATAAAGCAGGTTTCGACGGTTTTGTAACCACTTCCTTCCCAAATGATTCTGGCTAATTTGCAAACATCTCCATTTGCATCTGGATCGCTCGAACCCCTTCCGACAAATAGCAGCACCGTATCTTCGCGGGATATATTATGGGGATTATTTATGGCGCGATCTAATTGTGCCAAACGATCGCGCCACAGTTCGATTATTTTGGGGGTAATACCAAAATGGCGACCATAGTTTAATTTTAGTTGGGGATAGGGCGATCGCGATCGATCTAATTCGTTAGTAACATCAAATTTATTATGCCTTGCAGCAAATAATAAAATAGGCAAAGCCGTAATATCCGTATATCCCTGTTCAACACAGGCTTCTATTCCTTGTTGAATTGTCGGTTTGGTTAGTTCGAGAAAGCAGGGAATTACAGGACGAGAAGTATCTAACTTTTGGTAAGTTTCAACAAAATCAATAAAAGTTTGTCTACCGCGATCGTTTCTTGTACCATGTCCGATGGCTAGTAGTGGTCTAGCGTGGGGTAAAGGCGGTAATTGAAGGGAATTGAGACTAGATTGAAAAGGACGGGCAATAACCATCTGTACCTCGCAGATTTGTTGATTGAAGTTTACTACTGTAATCGGCGGGTATTCTGACTAAGAGATCTATAAAATACACTCCTTCATCTCATCACAGTTGCGGGACAGCGTTGGATTTACACCATTCTTTCCCCATTACTTTTAATGACAAACAATCATTAAAACCGATTTAGTCATCATAGTCTCGATTGAAGTTATACTCGCCTTTGGCTTAGTGTAACTTCAGGTTTTGATATCAATCCTTACATTACTTAAATTTAGAGAGAGACAAAATAATTAATTTATGAACTTTTTTTAAGGAAAGCCTCCCCTGTTAATTCGGAAATTTTATCCATGCGGAATTCTTGCAACCAACTGTCTAACTCCCCAGCTATTTCGCCATATTCTTGTTCAATTTCTGCGATTAAATCTTTGATAACCATATAGTCTGCTGTCAATGCAGCTTGATGTATGCGATCTAGCCATTCACCAGACATGATTTCTAAATCTTCTGAAGTGAGTTTTATTGCTTTAGAATTTGAAATTAAGGATGTATCTGATTCTTGGTAAAGATATTTAACTTTAAGATGCTTTGCCAACCTTCCTAGTAACTCAGAAATACGAAAGGGTTTACGCATAAAATCATCATAGCCAGAACTTATGATATGAGAACATTCTCCTTCCAAAACACTAGCCGTTAAAGCAAGAATAACCGTATTGTCATTTTTGTCCTGGGACTTGATTTCCTGACTGGCTTTATAACCATTAAGGACTGGCATATGTATATCCATAAAGATCAACTGAGGCTGCCAACTTTGCCAAATGTCGATCGCTTGTTGACCATTTGTCGCTTCTTTTACCTCAAAACCGATTGATTCGAGAAGCTGTAGCACTATTTGACGGTTTTCTCGATCGTCATCGGCAATCAAAATACGATAACTGGGTTGATTAGGTACTAAACCGATAACTGTTTTGCTAATTTTTTGTTTTGATAGTTTTTTCTCAAGGGCAGGTTTAGCCACAATCTTAAATGTAAAGACTGTTCCTACTCCCAGTTGACTCCTAACCTCAATATCTCCCTGCATCAGTTGAACAAATTTACGACCAATCGATAAACCTAAGCCTGTTCCTGTTCCCGATTTTTTTCCACTGCGGGTTTGACTAAATGCGTCAAACAAAGAACTTAATTCATTTTCGGCAATACCTGCGCCAGTGTCTTCTATCTCAAACGTCAATTTGTAGATGTTTTTGGCATCGGGTTTAACTCGGACAACTACTCTGCCTTCTGTAGTAAATTTAAGGGCATTATTTAGTAAATTGATTAATACCTGTCGCAGTTTGCGTTCGTCAGTATTAATATATTCAGGCAGATCGGGATGATACTCAAATAACAGGTCAATACCTTTGGCATCAGCCTTTAATTTCAGCATTTCTTCTGTCGTTTTTAGAAGCCCAGATAAACTAAAATCATTGGTATTAAGTTCTGTTTTACCTGCTTCAATCTTGGATAAGTCCAAAACATCGTCGATCAGTGAAAGTAGATGTTCTCCACTACGACTAATAATTGCTAGTTTATCCTGTTGCGATCGCTCTAAGGATGAATCAAGCTGTATTAACTGGGTAAAGCCAAGAATTGCGTTGAGGGGAGTACGTAATTCATGACTCATATTAGCCAAGAAACTACTTTTGGTTTGGTTGGCTGCTTCGGCTGTTTCTTTAGCTACCTGCAATTCCCTAGTGCGTTCTTCAACTTTTTTCTCTAAGGTATTGTTATATTCAACAACTGAATTAATTAGTTTGCTATAGGTATCAACCATGTAGCCGATTTCATCATTTTTTTGTATCTCTTGATAAACTTGACTTCCAATATTCACAAAATCAGAATCGTTTTCTTTCGCCTGTTTGATTTGAGGTAAGCGATCGCCACTTTGAGTTTCTAGAAAATTGGTAAAGTGGACAATTCGCCGAATAGGATCGGTGATGAATACTATTAAAATTCCCGAATAAGCCAAAATTATCAGCAAAAGTCCAGTAGTATTAACAATCAAAAATTTTCTGATATTTTTTTTGTTATTTTGTAATAATTTTTGCCTATCCAAGCGAATTTGCTGCATTATGTCAAACAATTCTTGACCAACTTTTCCTTCATATCCCCGCCCAAAGCGATCGCTCTTTTTGTAGTTTTGAGTTTCTTGGAAGATATCAAAACTCAAGCCGTACATTTTTAACAATCTGCCATATTTAATCTTAAAAAATTTCAGATCTGATTGATAAGCTACTGATAAAGGATTTTTTTCGATTTCGTCTATTTTGAGATAGATTTGCTGAGTCATCTCATCGACATGGCGGGAATATTTTTCTAGATCTTTTTGGTTATGTCCCCGTAAAAGCAGATTTTTACGATCTTTGGCTTGACGAATAAAGTATTGGTTGAGGGTTTCTATTTCGTGACTGAGTTCATCAAACTTTGTCACTGATTGATTAATTTTTTCTAAACTGCTGCTGATATAGTAGACGCTGCCTAAGATGGTTAAAATTAAAAATAGTCCATAACCACCCAAAAACCAAAAAGTTTTGATTAATATGCTCGTTTTATAAAGGCGATCGCTTTGTCTCATTGTTCTCGTTCACTACGGAGTTTAGTTGGTAGTGTGCTACTCTCTTTGAGTAATTATTAGATCTTATCCCGAGTATAAATTTATAGTTCCCCGAATAGTGTATTGAAATCGACTTGCTTTATGTATTCACCAAAATTATGTTTAATGTTATGTATTTAATCTTTATTTGCATACTCAAAAGTAAATAAATTAAGAAATATAATTAAATACCGTCAATGTTTATTAGCGTTGTAATTCCTACTTATAATCGACTACCAATCTTGCAAAAAAGCATCCTTGCTTTAGAAAAACAGCAGCTTACCGATCGCAAAATTAGCGATTATGAAATAGTTATAGTTGATGATGGTTCAACTGATGAGACTTTAGCCTGGTTGTCAGAAAATAAAGGTCGATTATTTCATGTTAAAGTGTTCGAGCAAGACCATAAAGGAGCAGCAGCAGCAAGAAATTTGGGAGTGCAAAATGCTTTAGGAGATACGATAATTTTTATTGACAGCGATTTAGTTGTAACCGAAAGTTTTCTACAATCTCATGCTAATGCTTTGATTAAAGGTGAGCAAGATTTAACAAGCGATCGCCTGTTTACTTATGGTGCTGTAATTAATACCAATAACTTCGATAATCCTACTGCTGAACCTTATAAAATAACTGACTTTTCTGCTGCCTATTTTGCCACAGGAAATGTTGCGATCGCCCGTAAATGGTTAGAGGAAGCTGGCTTATTTGATACTGGTTTTCAACTCTACGGCTGGGAAGATTTAGAGTTGGGTGTGCGATTAAAAAAACTAAACTTAAAACTAGTTAAATGTCCTGAAGCTAGGGGATATCATTGGCATCCTGCATTCAATTTGGAACAGATTCCTAAAATGATCGAACAAGAAATCCAAAGGGGAGAAATGGGAGTAGTTTTTTATCAAAAGCACCCTACTTTTGATGTCAAAATGATGATCCAAATGACTGTTTTACATCGCATTCTTTGGGGAATATTATCATTAGGAGGAACACTAAACGAACGCACTTTAAAACCAGTTTTACAATGGCTAATTAAGCGCGATAGACCTCAATTAGCCGAACAAGTCGCCCGTATTTTTCTTAATTGGTACAATGTCCAGGCAGTTTACGCAGCCTATCAAAAAAGGGATGAAGGATAAAGGATGAAGGATGAAGAAGAAAGTCAATTATTCCCTTTCACCAAAAATAGTTCTACCAAGGCGAATCATAGTTGCACCTGCTGCGATCGCTTGTGGGTAGTCTCCAGACATTCCCATCGATAATTCATCCATCTTTAAATTAGAATAATCTTTCTGTTTAATCTCCATCGCTAATTTTTTAGTGTCTTGAAATGCTTTTAATGTTGCTTGAGGAGATAACCCCCAGGGCAAGATTGTCATCAAACCCTGAATTTTGAGAGACTCATATTGGTTCAATTCAGCTAAATCTTCCAGCAATTCCATAACTTTCCAACCATACTTATTCGGATCGGGTAGCATTTTTACCTGAAGGAATACTTTTGGATTGAGGTTTAATTCTCCTGCTAATCTGTTTAATCGTCTTGCCAAAGCTAAACTATCAACAGAGTGAATCCAGTCAAAGCTTTCGATAATCTTCTTAGCTTTATTTTTTTGAATATGCCCGATAAAATGCCAGGTAATATCCGTTAAATCCTCTAATTCTTCTTGTTTAGTTAAGGCTTCTTGGAGACGATTTTCACCAAAGTCTTTGACCCCTGTTTTATAAGCCTCCCGCATAGGTTCAATACCCACTTGTTTGGTAATAGCAATTAATTTAACGTTTTGGGGAATTCTCGATTGTATCGAGTTTATTATTTGAGAGATAGAGCCTGTCATCAAGTCAGTTACAAAGTCGTTAAATAAAATTATTAGAGAAAAGTACGTTGATAAACAGCCTGAAGCAATCGATGTTTTTCTGCTTCACGGTCTAGTAGCAATCGTCTCAATAAGCTTTCTACTAATAGACGAGCATCCGATCTACTAATAGGATCGAAAGAGAGAGAATTATTGATAGCTTTGACCGTAAAAAACAAACGTTGAGCATACAAGGTGGTAAACAATTCTTGACCATCCGACAACAAACATATTCTGTAAAGAAGTCCAAAGGTTGGATGATTCAAGTAGGTTTCATTCTGTTGATTATTCACTCTATAGTTCTATTTATTTGGGCTAGATGCGATGAATATTTTAAAGATTATACTATCGGTGGATCAAACAGAGAAGACTATTTCATCATAAATAATTGATTACAGGAATAGTCCCTTAGCTTCAATTATCATTGATAAGCTACCAATTTTGTAACTATAGTTAGAGGAAAACTATCTATAAACCATATATCTATATATAGAGTAATGTGAGCTAAATATTTTAATAATGACGCTATATACAGCATGACTTGAGTTATAGTAGAAGACCAGAACAGTTAAATTTGTTTTAGTCTCACATATCGTATGCAGCCAGCCCTACCCCTAACTACTAATTCCCCGTCTACAGCCGATTCAGCCCAAGAAACTTTGAAAGTTGGAATCGAACAACAGTTGGACAAGAATACATTAGATGATCCAGGAAATAAGTCGTCTTTGATACAAAAAGAACGAGCAGATAAGGGAGGGGATGACACGAAAGACAACTCTTCAGATATTCATGTAGTTAGAAGAGATGGTTCGCTGACACCTCTGAATATTACTAAAATTCGTTCTGTAGTTGAATGGGCGACTGCTGGATACAATGTAAATCCGATCACCCTTGAAGCAGGTTTAACGACTAGATTACGCAATGGTGTAACCACTAGAGATATCCAAGATAATTTGATTGACTGTGCTTTAGGGATGTGTAGCCCTGATGAACCAGAATGGCGATATGTCGCTGGTAGACTCCACGTATGGAGTTTGTGGAAAGATACTCAGGTAGCCCGTGGATTTGGCTATGGAAACTATTCCGCAGCAGTCCAATCTCAAATAGATGCAAAACGCTACGATCGCAGCATTCTTAAATATTCAACCGCAGAATTAGTCGAAGCAAACAGTTGGATTAATCCAGACTGGGACAGGGATTACGATTATGCAGGGGCGGTATTGTTAACCAAGCGATATTTGTTAACTAATGAATTGCCTCAAGAGGCTTTTCTTACCTGTGCTTTGTTGCTTGCTTCCAATGAAGAAGAAACTATTAGACTGGATGTTGCCAGGCAATTCTATGAAGCGATCGCCCAACGTAAGATTTCTTTAGCAACGCCAATTTTAGCTAACTTGAGAATTCCCGATGGATCGTTAAGTAGCTGTTTTATTATCGGCATGGACGATAATTTAGAAAGCATTTTTGAAGAGATTACCAACGCAGCCCGTATTTCTAAAAACGGTGGCGGTGTTGGGGTTAATGTTAGCCGTATCCGTGCTACTGGTAGCTGGGTAATGGGTAAAGACAACGCTTCTGGGGGAGTTATCCCTTGGATCAAGCTGCTCAACGATACGGCGATCGCCGTTAATCAGGGTGGCAGAAGGGCAGGTGCAGTAACAATTGGTTTGGATATTTGGCATTTAGACGTGCCTGAATTTTTGGAAATGCAGGCAGAAAATGGCGATCGCCGTCGTAAAGCCTATGATGTCTTTCCTCAATTGGTAATTGTCGATGAATTTATGCGTCGGGTGCAAAATAAGGAAAAATGGACCCTAGTAGATCCTTATGAAGTCAAAGAGAAACTGGGCATCGATTTAGCCGAACAATGGGGAGAAGGTTTTGACGCGATCTATGCCCAGATTGAGGCGGAGTTAGACAATGAAATTACCCTCTATAAGACAGTAGATGCCCGCGAGTTGTTCAAGCACATCATGCGGAGTCAGGTAGAGACAGGAATGCCTTATCTGGCGTTTAAAGACACCATCAACCGCGCCAACCCTAACAAACACGCAGGATATATCCCTGGGGTTAATCTTTGCTGTGAAAGCTTTAGTAACGTTAAACCTGGGCTAGAAGCTCATTGCTGTAATTTAGTATCCCTCAACTTAGCGAATGTTGACGAAGAGGAAATTGCAACTGCATCTAAATTAGCCGTCAGAATACTTGATAACACCATCGATATTACCAAACCTCCTTTTGAAGATAGCAAAACCCATAACGATAAATACCGCACTATTGGGGTGGGTTGTATGGGGTTAGCCGACTGGTTAGCCAAACGTCACTTGGGCTATCAAAGCCTGACAGAAATTAGCAGTTTATTTGAAGAAGTAGCCTACTGGTGTACTTTTGCTTCAATGGAATTAGCTAAAGAAAGAGGTGCTTATGCTGCATTTGCTGGTAGTGAGTGGAGTAAAGGCAAACTATTAGGTTCAAAAACTTTAGCTGAAATTAAAGAAATAGCCGTAGATAGCGATCGCTGGATACAGCTATCAGAAGATGTTCAACAATACGGTATTCGTAACTCTCATATTACGGCGATCGCTCCTAACACATCCTCTTCTTTAGTGCAGGGTTGTACTGCGAGTATTTTACCCGTCTATAGCAAGTTCTTTTATGACAAGTGGGCGAAAGGTACAGTACCCATCGCGCCTCCATTTATTCAAGATTGTTTCTGGTTTTATCGCGAAAACAAAAGTCTAGATCAAAAAGTTGTCATTAAAGCCGTTGCTGTAATGCAGCAGTGGATTGACACAGGTATCTCGATGGAGTTACTGTTCAATCTTAACCAGGGCGTATACTTTCCCGATCAGCCAGAAAGGGCAGTCAAAGCTAAAGACATTTTTGAGACTTTAATGATGGCATGGTCAGAAGGTTGTAAAGCTGTTTACTATGTTCGTACAGTGCAGAAAGACGACTTTAAAGAATCGAGCGAAGGTTGTGTAGCCTGTGCCAATTAAATTGATAGACAAATAAAATATTTATCAACGTAGTGTAGAGAATAGTAAGGATGTTATATTGTCTTTTATTGTTCTCTAATTTTTTGTTAATATAATCTTCGATTTAGAATACTCTAGCGCTAAAGTCTCCCAAATTTTGGGGCGAGGGGCTTAACCGAACGTTATTGAATCATGGATAAATTATCCTCTATAAGAAAATGCAAAAAAGCTTCCGAGAAGAAATAGAAAGCTAGCTCTAATAATTCTCAAAAGCTTAATTAAATTAAATCAAAAATCCAAAGTTTAGAAGCGGTTATTTCTACCACCACTAAAAGAACTTCTGTTTTCACGAGGTCTTGCTTTGTTGACTTTAAGACTTCTTTCCATCCATTCCGCACCATCTAGTGCTTCAATAGCTTTGTCTTCGTCTGATTCTGCTTCCATTTCTACAAAAGCGAAACCGCGAACACGACCTGTTTCTCTGTCTGTAGGAATATGAACTCTTTTAACTGTTCCATATTCAGCAAAGACTTCACTTAAGTCGGTCTGATTGATATCGTAAGATAAGTTACCTACGTAAATTGACATGAATCGATTGTCTCCAATTTGAATGTTGCGCTGAGAGAGACGATATTATTAGAAAAACGTTAAATCAATACCTTGTGGCACAAACCGACAATACTGAATACAAGCTCTACTTTTACATCTTTATTTCTCAGACTAGATACTAACACTTTTTTTTATTGATGGAGCAATATTATTAAGTTATGTACAATCAATTTTGTGATGGGATAATGAAAAGCAAAAATAAAAGATATGTGCAAAAGTTTTTTTTGTGTCTACTCGCCGTATTTAGTATTAATACACTAAAGCTAAAATCTCAAGCCGTTCAATATCCTGACGGGAAATTAGCATTTGAATCTGCTGTGCTATTGACAGATACTCACGCTACTTTTAATCAGGTTAGAGCTAGACAGGCAAAATATTACTTTGATTTAGAATTACCTAATAATGTTGGTGAGCCTTTAGGTAAAGTCATCATAAAACAGCGTGCGGGTGGAGACGAAGTTAGATTTAAACCAGATAAAACAAGAGTCTATTTAGGCAATCATAATAATAAACAGCAAGAATTGAATTCAACTACTTCTTATAACGAAGAGACAGGAGAAATAACGGTAAGGTTTGAGCGCGGTGTTGTTCCTGGAAGCAGCTTGACCATTGGTTTAAGACCAACTAGAAATCCTGACTTAGCGGGAGTATACTTATTTGGGGTAACGGCTTTTCCCCCAGGAGAAAAATCTCTCGGACTTTATCTAGGTGCAGGAAGACTACACTTTTATCAAAGCGATTATTTTCGTCTGTGATCGATTCTTTACTTACATAGAGAATAAGAAGCAAATGAGTTTGTCTATTCAATTAAAACGAAGTTCTCTTTCTCTTGATTCTCTGTAGGAATCTGTTTAACTATGAAAGCGAACTCAGTCTAAGACTTTGCGATCGCTTTTTAATCGTAAATTATATTTCCTCGATAATCAAATGGCAAAATACGATTGTCTAGAGAATAATATGGTCGATCGCCTTTATTTGCCCAACGCCCGATTCCCAAACGTCTTCTATTCCTTGGAGTTAATCTTATATTGAAGCTTTCTACGCCTGAAATGTCATAATCTCCAAGCTGTCTGAGATCGTCTTTAATCGAAACCGTTTCGTTCTCACTGCTAAAATTCCAACCGCCCTCACCTCCCGCACTAAGTTCTTCAAAATTGAAGCTGTCAGCAGTTGTACTTTGTGCATAAGTCGAAATGGCAGAAACATTAGCAACTATGGTGACTATCGCAATCGTACTAAGGTGTATTGCAGCTTTAGCAGTAGTTAACATAGTGGATTTATTTTAATTGTTTATGATTCAATCATAACTAAATCAGCTAGCAAACAAGCGAGTATTTAGTTGAGCATGACGCATCTGAGCGAGATCGATAGTTGGAGTACAAGAATACATCTGATTCAAATCCATTGAAGATGCGGTAAGTAAAACCATTTCTATATCTGCTGCTAGATCGAGAGATATTTGTTGTGCTTGTAAATGTCCCAAAATTCCTAAGCGAATTGCTGCGCCGAGTAAACCCGTAACAAAGCCATGCAAAAAAGCCAAAGCAGTATCGATGAAACTTAAACCAGCAATACTCCCGACTACTCCAAAAACAATCGGATGCAAACAGTTGAAATTGTTAGCAATACGATTTTTGGTCACAGGTTCACCGCCTTGAAAAGGAGGAAAGACCCCGCGTCGCCGATAGGCGCAAGGGAACGCTTTCCGATGCGGTGCTTGCCTGTGACCGCCTTCCGCGCTCAAAATTTCTAATTGTTCATCCTGCCAGGTTGACTGTGCAACCATCAGTAAAGCGCGTCCACTTTGGCGTTGAGTCTGACGACTAATTGCGATCGCAGTTTGAGCAAATAATTGTGCATCAGCTTGTCTGACTCTAACTAAATCGTTGGCTGCACTACCTTGATAGCTGTGCATCAAGGCTACTAGATCGCAAGTACCGATTTTGTTGTGTAAGAGTATTCGTACAAAAACAACAAAATCTTCAGGTTGTTGAATGAGATTACTTTGTATTAAGGATTCCAAACCATGAGAAAGTGTATAAGAGCCAGAAGGAAAAAAGGAATCTGACAGCTGCATCAAAGTTAATTTTTGCTTGATGGTATTTGGATCTTGCTGTGACTTTTCTATATTGTTCATAAATAAATTTTAGTTTTCAGATGTCAAATAGCTTTAATCTTGTCTTATATAGCGATCCAATAGCTATAAATATATTAAAAGGAAGTTATTTAATCTAGCGGTTATGAAACTATTAAAGTACAACTAACACAATGAAGTTAGATTCAATAGAAATATCAGTAATAATTCCTTTATACAACGAATCAGAAAATATTGAATATCTATTTACTAGATTGAATTCAGTTTTAAATGAATTAAAAACTAGTTACGAAATAATTTGTATTAATGATGGTAGCCAAGATGATACCTTAGAAAAACTGATTGACTATAATCAAAAAAATGCTGCAATTAAAGTTATTAACCTGTCCCGTAACTTTGGTAAAGAAATTGCTTTAACAGCAGGGATAGACTATGCCAGTGGTGCAGCAATTGTTCCCATTGATGCTGACTTGCAAGATCCACCAGAATTAATCATCAAGTTAATTGATAAATGGCGTGAAGGTTATGATGTAGTTTATGCCACAAGGCGATCGCGTCGCGGAGAAACTTGGCTCAAAAGAGCTACAGCCAAAGCATTCTATCAAACTATTGGTAAAATGAGTCCCGTACCTATCCCTTCAAACACAGGAGATTTTCGTTTATTAGATCGTCGGGTAGTAGAAGCAGTGAAAAAATTGCCCGAAAGAACTAGATTTATGAAGGGTTTATTTGCTTGGGTGGGATACAAGCAAACTTCAGTTTTATTCGATCGCGAACCGAGACATTCGGGTAATAGTAATTGGAGCTATTGGCAGCTTTGGAATTTTGCCTTAGATGGCATTATTTCTTTTAGTTTCTTACCTTTAAAAGTCTGGAGCTATATTGGAGTTACTATTTCTTTGGTATCTCTATTTTATGCTTTATTTTTAGTTGTCCGTACTTTAATTTTTGGTGTTGACGTACCTGGATATGCCTCTTTGATGGTAGCAATTCTCTTTTTGGGAGGAGTGCAGCTAATTACCTTGGGAGTATTAGGTGAATATTTAGGTCGCGTCTATGAAGAAGTAAAAGGGAGACCTTTATACTTCATCAGAGAAAAATACGGATTTGATACAGAACAAGCTATTAGTAGCGAACAGTCAACAATTAATAACTAAACAATTAATCAATAAAAATATCTTCTTCTGTATCATTTAAATCCTGTCTCCAATCAATATCAGGCATGGATTCAAAAGCATGACGTACCGATTCTTCCCACAGCTTACGAATTTTGGCAATATAGGGCGCACCAAGGCGTAATTCGAGCTTGTGGTCGATTTCAAAACTATCTGTTTCATACATTACTAGATTAATCGGTGGTCCTACTGAAATGTTAGATTTCATCGTGGAATCTAAAGATAGTAAGGCGCATTTCGCCACATCTTCTATAGGAGTTTCATAGCTGATGGTACGATCTAATATTGGTTTTCCGTACTTCGTTTCGCCAATTTGTAAAAAAGGCGTTTCAGGAGTGGCTTGAATAAAATTACCCTGGGGATATATCAGATATAGTTGCGGTGCTTCTCCTTTTATTTGACCGCCTAATAAAAAGTTGCAGCTATAGTCAATGCCATCTTTTTCTAGCCAAGGTCTATCCTGTTCTTGAATTTCTCGACTTTTTTTGCCAATATATTGAGCAATATCATACATATTGGCGATTGTATGCAAGTTTTGGGCTTCTTGATTTTGAATATCGCGATTTAATCTAGTCAATACTCCTTGAGAGACGGAAAGGCTACCAGAGTTACAAATAATAATCGATCTTTCTCCTGGTACAGATAAATCGAACATTTTTTTGTAAGAGGAGATATAGTCAACTCCCGCATTAGTGCGAGAGTCGGAAGCCATGACAATGCCAAATTTATTGATAACACCGAGACAATAGGTCATATAAGGAAAGAAGGATGAGGAACGAGGATTAAGGAAAATACTTATTTATCTAATTGATGACCGCAACTTTTGCAAAAGCGATCGCTTGATTTGGCTTCTTTTCCGCACTGGGAACAAAAAACTTTAGTAGGTGTAGATGTTTGGGAATCGTTCATATTCAACGACATATTACCCATATTCATTGACATTGAATTAATATCCATCGACATATTGCCCATCTTCATAGGCTGCATAGGCTTCATGGGCTGCATGGGCTGCATCGGTTCAAAACCCATCTTACTAGAAGTTGTTGCGGTATCTTCAGTTTGTTGTAAGCTAATTTCCACCGCATTATCCAAGGCGGGTGCTGTAATGGTACTAATACCGTTTGCTTGAATTGATACGTAGGATACACTGCGATCGCCGTTTAACTTGATAATATAGCTTGTTCCTAGCTGATATAGCTGGGGTGGGGTCTGCCAAACTCCTGTAGTAAAACTGCTGCCTTGACTCTGCTGTTGCTGGGGACTGCTGGAAATTAATGTGATGTTGGTTTGATTACCCTGATTGGCGATCGCTAGTCTTTGATTACTGGTTAAATTTGCTATGTATGACATAAAGTCAATCCTTCTCTTTTTAACTTGCTCCACCTATTATTTTAGTTAGTTGCACGCCTGCGGGCATAAGATCATTGGCAATTGGTCATTAATTATTAATATATGGATACTCAGACAGGATTTCTTATTAAAGTATTGTTACTCTCTATAGCACTGTCTTTCCTAATCAAGTATGGAGGTCGATATGTGCCAATTCAACCAACTAATGCGATCGCAACTATCATCGTCATATTGCCCTCTCTTATAATTGGATTTATTTTGGGCTGGCAATATTTGAAAAAAAGTCAATAATCAATAAAATAAAGTTTCAATCCTTGACAATGCAGGTTAACCTGTAGACCAACTATATATCTACCATTCTCCTAAAAGGATCTTGAAGCGGTGAATTTCGGTACTTGGATCGGTCTAGTCGTTTTTTTCATCTCCCTCTATGTCTTATGGCAAATAAAGCAGCTATTGCTTTTATTGTTCACAGGAATTGTCCTGGCTACTTCCTTAAATATTTTAGTTAAGAGCTTTCAGAAAAGAGGAATGAAACGCATCCACGCTGTTATATTGTCAGCCATTTTTTTGATTGCAGCAGCAATTTGTTGTATTTGGATTGTTGTTCCTCCTTTCATCGATCAGTTTCAAGCTTTAGGGAGATTAGTACCCCAAGGAATCGAGAAACTAAACACCTGGTTGGATCTTCTATCTGAGCGACTTGACCCCAGAATAATTAATTATCTACCCAACACGGAAGAATTAAATAAACAGTTGCAACCCCTTGCTCAACAGTTTTTGGGCGGAGGGCTAACAGTTTTTTATAATTCTCTAGGGGTTTTGTTAGGAACTTTACTGTTGTTAGCCATTACTTTAATGCTATTAGCAGATCCAACTTCTTACCGAAGAGGATTTATACGTCTATTTCCTGCATTCTATCGACGCAGAGTAGATCGAATTTTAGTTTTGTGTGGTGAAGGCTTAGAAGGTTGGCTGGTAGGTATTTTATTTAATATGGTAGTTATTGCCGTCTTTAGCTTTGTCGGACTATTAATATTGGGCATTCCCCTAGCATTATCTCAAGCTATGTTGGCTGGAGTGTTGACTTTTATTCCTAATATTGGTCCTACCTTAAGCGTACTTTCTCCTATGGCGATCGCTTTAATTGAAGCCCCGTGGAAAGCTTTTGCCGTGCTGATTTTATATATAATTATTCAACAGTTGGAAAGCAAT
The DNA here is from genome assembly GCA_963799375.1 of uncultured cyanobacterium. Lineage (GTDB taxonomy): Bacteria > Cyanobacteriota > Cyanobacteriia > Cyanobacteriales > Xenococcaceae > Waterburya. The sequence continues at coordinate 96,236 of CAWCWY010000018.1, read as the reverse complement.
GTCCTCACTCCTATAGTCATGGCGCAGCAGGTATCTCTTCTACCCGCAGTTACTCTATTGTCTCAACTGTTTTTTGCTACTTTCTTTGGTTTTTTGGGGTTGCTACTTTCCCTTCCTTTAACGGTTGTCGGTCAAATCTGGTTTAAAGAAGTGATTATTAAAGATGTTTTGGACAATTGGGAATTTTCTCTAGTAGGCGATCGCAGAGCGAAGAAAAGAGATGATGAATGATTACTAATTGCTTTTTGCCCTAGAAACGACAATACCGATCGCATTACTAACCTTGCTGACATAGGTTTGTAAATCTTGAGCAATGACTACTTTTCCTGCGGGAGAAGCATGGATCAGACCAATTTTGCCATTAGGCTGACGGTAGACAAATCCTGTATGGGTGAAGTCTAAACCTGCAATGTTGGTTGCTACGCCAATAATATCCCCTGGCTGTAGTTGGGAATATGCTTGTTTAATATTTTTGGTAGGAATGTAGTTGAAGTTATCTGATAGACTTTCTTCGACTGAAGTTATACATTTAAAATTAGCGTCGCTTTTGACTAGATTAGGATAGCTACTACGATGGGTGGTCATGAAGTTGAGTTTTTTAATCGTATTAACTCCACCTAATTGTTTGGTTACGTTTTCGATTTTTCCTCTTCTTTGGTTATCTTGAATCCAATCAGAAAAATAATGTAGACGGCTACAGTAGCCATTCATTTTGCCATTCCAATAACGCCGATCTTCTAGTTCTTGACTAAAGGCTTGATAGCCATATTTTTGCTGATTAATGTTGCTAGCGATCGCTAATACTGTTTCGACAAATAATAAACAATCAAATTGCTTAAGAGAAATAATCAAAGTTTCAGAAGAAGACCTATCTAACAATCCTGCTTTATATTCTGCACCCAAAAAATTTTGAGCTACTTGCTGCACAATTTCGCTTATTGATGATTTAGCTAAATTTTTTCTAGTAACGTTTTCTATAATGTTTTGATACTTTTCTCGATCTTCTATATTAGGAAAATCTGTATTGTTTAAAGAGGTATTTGCAGCGATTAGTTTATTTTTAATTGGTTCTACTTCTAAGCCATTTGCATTATTATTAAAGCTTGTAATGAAACTAAATAACAACAAGACAAATAAACCTATACCCGATTTTAATAATATTTTATAAGTTAACCTGTACATAAAAAAATAGGCTGAATCTAAAAATATCAGCCCACAGAATAACATACATATTATTGATGAACAATTAACACAAGTTTTAAATACTATCGGTAATACTGCTAAAGTGAAAATTTTCAACTTTACAGCCAGGAATCACGCTACCACCACAGCGTTTTGTTTCACTGAGTGCCACTACATTATTCAACATTTCAGGCAAACATTGATTAAAACGTAAATTTTTAATTGGATGGGAAATCTTGCCATTTTCAATCGAGAAAGTACCGTCTCTAGTCATTCCCGTAACTTCTAAAGTGCGAGGATTGACATAACGCACATACCAAGCACGACTAACAAAAATACCTCTTTCGGTGCTGGCAATTAAGTCTGCAATAGTTCGATCCGAACCTGTCATGACAATAGGATACATTGCACCTGTCGGTTCTACATTCTGCTCTTTTGCCCAGTAGCGACTGTAAGAAAGAGTTTGAGGAACACCATCTTTAATGATATCCAATGGTTCATTACTCATGCCATTGCCAAAAAACCTTCCTTTCTGTAATAAGGGATGGGCGGGATTGCGTTGTACCTGCACGATAGGATTAAATAGCTGTTCGCCGACTTTATTTCCAGTCGGCTTACCAGACTCATCTCGAAAAGACATAAAAGAACGTCCTTCATCCGCTGCACGAGCATCTAAATTCCAAATTACCCAAGGTAGTAGGCTAGCAAATGCCGAGGGTTCAAATATAACCGTATAGTCTCCTGGTTCGATCGCCTTGGGGTTTTGAGATGCGATCGCTCTTTTGATGACTTTTTTGGTTAATTCAATGATTGGTAACTGCTCAATACTCCAGGCTGTACAGCGATTCCAGCTAGAACCATTATTAATCCGTGCAGTGTAGCTAAAATCGGCTTCTGTAGTGCGATCGCAACCCCGCAAACCTTTTGAGTTACCAATGGCATTCAGCCCAGCTTGAAAACTGAGCGTACCCGATCCGTTAACTCCTGCATCTTTACTTAAAGTACATACCTGCTGAATTATCTCGCCCTTTTTTAAAGGAGAAAGGGTAGCTGTATCGCGATCGAATGCAGGCTGTCTGTCTTGATAGGTTTGTTCGGGTAACAAATCCACCCATTCAGGATCTTCTGGGGCAATGCTGGCTAGATTTTCAGCTCGTTTAACGGTCAAAGCGATCGCATCTCGATCTATTTCCGTAGTCGAAGCAGAAGCACTTTGTTTGCCAAAATAGCTGGTTACAGTCAGGCTAAAAGTATTTTTGCGGACATTTTGACTTATTTGATTCTCACTAAAGCGACTGAGGGCGGTTTCGCTGGCACTAAGGCTAATAAAAACACTATCGGCGGTAGATTGGGCGATCGCAAAATCAATTAAAGCCAAGGCTTCTGATTGAGTGATTGAACTATGGTTGGTTGCTAAAGTCATATTTAACTAACATTTGTGGAATTCGTTGAAGCTGCGAAGCTCTAGAAAATATCGCGTTTCACTGTTTATGATATCTTTTTCTCTATTCGACTAACACAGTCAAGCAAAGCGCGATCGCAACCAGAACGAGCTAGTAATGATACTCCCCAAGGAGCTTGTTCGCTGTTGAGGTAAGGCAAACTAATCTGGGGTGCGCCAGTCAAACCAGCAGGGGCAGTCATGCCCAGCAAACTAGTACGATAATCTAATAATTTGGATGCAGGAGTATTTAACAAGGGTGCAGCACCAGGAGTAGTCGGTAGCAACAACACGCGATCGCAGCTAGGCAGTACATCAGTATGCCAAAAGTCGATAAATTCCTGGGCGGTATGCTCTGCTTGCTGTTCGTCACTAGCACTCAAACCTTTACACCAGTTAAAGCGATCGCCAATTTCAACAGCAAAGTCTGGCTGTTGTGACTCAATCCATTTACCGTGAATGCGCCAGATTTCTCTACCCTGCAAAACTCGAAAAGCAGCACTAGCTTGGCTCAATTGCTTTGAACTAAGATTGACGTATGCGATCGACTTAAACTGACTGTCAATATTATCTAATAAAGGCTGACGAGCCTTTTTCCAGGCTTCTATGCCTTCAATGTTACAAACGATCAAATGTGATAGTTCACTACTACGATCTGATGGCAATAGTACTTCCGCAGTTGCCAGCATAGTTGAGAGATCGCGAGTCATCCAGCCAACGGTATCAAAACGTGGTGCTAAAGGTATTAAGTGTTCGCAGCTAACTACGCCATGACTCGGACGCAAACCGTAAAGACCATTATAACTAGCTGGTACGCGAATCGAACCACCAGTGTCCGTACCCAAACCAAGATCGATACTGCCATTGGCAACCGCCACCGCCGAACCACTGCTAGAACCCCCAGGAATGCGTTTTGGAGCTTGATGATTTATGGGAGTGCCATAGTGTTTGTTTATTCCTTCGAGACTGTAAGCCAACTCATCAGTCAAAGTTTTGCCAATTAAAGTTGCCCCTGCTGACAATAAAGAGACAACGCATGGGGCGGTTTCCTTCGCTGGCTGGGGATGACTTGCCAGCCAGTCAGGGTTTCCCGCGCTAGTCGGCATCCCAGCAATGTGAAATAGATCCTTAACCCCAAGACGCAAACCGCTTAGGCTACCTTGAAAATTGCTTTGAGGATCATCTTGAGAGCAAATACATATAAATTCTCGACTCTTTGACGGATAAGTAGCTACGCTGTCTTCGGGCATTTGAAAAACTTTTAAATTACGTCTAATGTTTATTCAAACTAGGTTTTGCCAGGATTTTTAGTTGAGTAGAATACACAAGAGATAAATAAGAAAAAGGCGATCGCTTTACCTTTAATAATTCAAACTCAGTAAACTAAGCTGCTGCACATCTTCTGAACTTAGCTCCCAGCCAGCACCCCCTGCATTTTCTGCTGCTTGTTTGGAGTTTTTTGCCCCAGGAATCGGAATCACACCTCCTTGGGCTATCAACCAGTTTAAAGCTACTTGAACAGGAGTTTTTTGGTACTTTTCTCCCAATTGCTTTAACTCACTAATCAAAGGTTCAATTTTACTTAATCCTTGAGCCGAAAATTTAGAATCGAGCTTTCTTGCACCTGTTACTTCTTTAGCAGTGTTAGGAGTATATTTACCTGTTAATAAGCCTTGATCTAAAGGACTATAAGCCAGTATGGTAATGCCTAGTTTTTTAGCTGTTTCTAAAATGCCATTTTGTTCGATCTTCCTGGTTAATAAAGAATAGCGGACTTGATTAACCGCTAACGGTACATCATACTGAGCCAAAAGATCGTAAGCCTGTTGCATCTGCTGTGCGGAATAATTACTTACCCCTACCGTCAAAATTCTGCCTTGTTTAACTTCTAATGCCAAGGCTTCCATTAACGTAGATTGACCCATAAAAAAGTCAAAAGGCATATGAACCTGATATAAAGCAACCTGTTCTACCTGTAGTCGTTTGAGACTATCGGATAAAGCATCCCTCACCGCCTGTTTATTAAATCTCCAGGGTAGAGGAAAGTATTTAGTTGCAACTTGTATTGGTTGAGTGGTTTGCTTGATAAACTTACCCAGAAGCTTCTCAGACTCCCCCAAACCATAGACTTCGGCGGTATCAAAAAAAGTTGCGCCGTTTTCTACGGCTGCATCAAAAGCCTGTTGAACTTCCTTTTCTCCATAATTTGAACCGTAACCCCAGAATAAACTATCACCCCACGACCAAGTACCAATACCCAAGGTAGGAAGATAAATATTGCCGACAGGTGTCTGATTAATTTCCATAAAAATTTGATTTAGAAAAAGAGAACAATTGAGCGATCTATACCTATATAATCTAGAACCTTTTAATATTAAGAGATATTGAAAATGTATATTTGACTACAATTTGCTACCACAGATAAAGTTACATCTAAAACTACAAGAGAACCTGGTAATCAATCTTATTTCCTTATCCTTCATCCTTTAAAAAATGCCCTTTGACTCCTATAACCCAGAAGAATTCTATGATGAACTATTTACAGATATAGGAAAACCGCGATCGCATTCCGTATCTTTAATCGAGCATATGACAAAGTTGGGGATAGAGCAATTAATACAGCAGCGATCGACTGCGGAGATTGCTTTATTTAAGTTGGGGGTAACTTTTAATGTCTACAATGACGATCGCGGTGTCGAGAAAATATTTCCTTTTGATATTATTCCCCGCATCATTTCGGCACAAGAATGGTCTGGTTTGGAGCAGGGTTTAAAGCAAAGAATCCAGGCTTTGAATTTGTTTTTAGACGATATTTATGGCGAACAAAAAATAATCAAAGATGGCAAAATTCCCCAGGAAATAGTTTATAGTGCTTCAGGATTTCTCAAACCTTGTTTATTAAGTAAACCTCCCAAAAACATTTGGTGTCATATTACAGGGACAGATTTAGTTAGGGATAAAGATGGCGAATGGTATGTCCTTAGAAGACAATTTGCGATCGCCTTCGGGAGTTTCTTATGTACTAGAAAACCGACGGGTGATGAAAACTACCTTTCCTGAAATATTTCAAACGATGGCAGTCGCCCCAGTAGATGACTATCCCAGCCAGTTGTTAGAAACTTTGCTTCATTTAGCACCATCTCAGCTACCCAATCCTAATGTGGTTGTTCTTACTCCTGGGATTTATAACTCCGCTTATTATGAGCATTCCTTTTTAGCGCAACAAATGGGAGTGGAGTTAGTCGAAGGAAGAGATTTAGTTGTAGCAGATGGCTATCTGCAAATGCGAACTACCAAAGGTTTACGACGAGTTGATGTTGTATATCGTCGCATAGATGATAATTTCCTCGATCCTTTAGCCTTCAATCCGAACTTCTTTATTGGGCGTACCAGGATTGATGGAAGTCTATCACCAGGGTAAGAGTAGCCCTGGCAAATGCCCCAGGAACGGGTATTGCCGATGATAAGGTAATCTATGCCTATGTTCCTGAGATGATTCGCTATTATTTAGGGGAAGAACCAACTCTAGCAAGCGTTCCCACCTATTTATGCTGGAGAGAAAGCGATCGCAAGTATGTATTAGAAAATCTGGATAAGTTAGTTGTGAAAGCTGCTAACGAAGCGGGTGGTTATGGAATGCTGATCGGGATTGATTCTACCGAAGAAGAAAGAGCAGAATTTGCTCAAAAAATAATTGCTCAACCCCGCAACTATATTGCCCAGCCAACCTTAAGTTTGTCCAGAGTACCAACCCTGATTGATGGCAAAGTAGAAGGTAGGCACGTCGATTTGCGCCCTTATATTCTCCATCGTGGCGATGAAATATACGTTCACCCAGGAGGATTAACTAGGGTGGCATTGAAAAAAGGTTCTTTAGTAGTTAATTCTTCCCAAGGTGGAGGAAGTAAGGATACATGGGTACTTAATGAGGAGTGAGGATAGAGGGATGAAGGATGAGGAAAGAGATAAAGAGGAACGAGGCAGGATTACGACAAAGAACTAATTGATTTGTTGCTATTGCTTGAATTATTCGTTTTTGTTCGTCTTTGTTTTACTTTATTGACGGAGGTGATTGATAAATAGCGGTTAATTCTGAAGCTTCGTTGGAGAAGGTTTTTAGAGTTTTGCTTCTGAACTAAATTAGATTCGATTGCCGAATTCCATCAATAAATCAGGTCTGCTTGCTAGACTCTTGCAAGCCGGTGTCTTGGACTGGAATTACTAATCGAATCTAATTCCGCATCAGAACGACTACGAAATGCTTCTCGATAATGCGCTCCTACCGATGTACCAGAACGCAAAACTCTGTTTACCAATCACCTGCGCTACTGTTGATGAGGCAATGAATGAATAAAGACGAATAATTCTTCAAAGCAAAATTCTTAGTCCTCTTGTCGTAAATCTCTGCCCTCATACATAATCCCTTATCCATTATCTCTCATCTTCTACTATGCCCTCATCCCTATCTAATTATTTCACTCTTATACTTATCCCTCATCCCTTGTTCCTCGTTCCTCATCCCTCATTCCTTATCCCTTATGTTAAGTAGAGTTGCAGATTCAATTTATTGGTTAAACCGCTATATCGAACGTGCGGAAAATGTAGCGCGTTTTGTTGATGTCAATCTAAATTTGATGTTAGATTTGCCCGCAGGAATGCCCCAGCAGTGGAAACCCTTAGTTACAGTGACGGGAGATTTAGAGTTATTTAATTCCCGCTACAGCGAAGCAAATATCGAGAATGTGATTAAGTTTTTGATGTTTGATGAAAATAATCCTAATTCAATTATTTCCTGTTTAGCGATCGCTAGAGAAAATGCTCGTTCGATTCGAGAAGTTATTTCTTCTGAGATGTGGGAAGAAGTGAATTCTTTCTATTTAATGGTCAAAGAAGCTTCTAGCACCAATTCTTTAAGTGTCTTACCTAAAGTATTTAGCCGAGTCAAAATGGCTAGCCACCGTTTTGCAGGGGTTATGGATTCAACTATGTCTCATAACGAAGGTTGGCATTTTGGACAGTTGGGCAGATTATTAGAAAGGGCAGATAAAACTACTCGTATTTTAGATGTGAAGTATTTCTTACTGTTACCTTCTGCTGAATGGGTTGGTACGCCTTTAGATCGAATTCAATGGATCGCTTTGCTTAAGTCTGCCAGTGCTTATGAAATGTATCGTAAGTGTCAACATCATATTACCCCCAGCAGTGTAGCGGGGTTTTTGATTCTGGATCGCTGTTTTCCCCGCTCAATTTACTTTTGCCTTTGGCAAGCACAACAGTGTCTCCACGAAATTACGAAAACTCCTCCTGGTACATTGGTGCAACAATGCGGAGAGATCTCTAGGAACATTATGTTCTCAACTGGGCTATCTAACGATTGAAGATATTATTCAATCTGGATTACATGAGTTTTTAAATGAAATGGAAAACTCGATCAATCAGGTAGGAAATGATATATATACAACTTTTATCACTTTAGGTGATTCATACTGTGCAGTACCAGATCTCCCATCAGACAACATACAATTACAGTCAAGCAGTCTTTCTCAAACCTCATCTGCTTAGATTGAGTCCCCGTTGCGATCGCTATACTCAGCTTTTTGATTTTTCCTTGATGGTACAACCCTATCCTCAAGGAAGATCGGATTTTGTCGATCTCGATGGCAATAATTTGATTAAGCTATGGTTTAATAATCCCACCGAACAGCTAAGTATTCAGATTATGTCTAGGGTAGAAACTAGCTGTAGTAATCCTTTTAACTATCTGCTTGAATCTTGGGCAACACAGCTACCATTTGAGTATCCCCAGTCTTTATTTAAGCAGTTAGAGCCATATTTCAAACCCGATGGTTTTGTTCTTGATGGTGCAGCCTTAGTGTTAGCCCAAGATATCCTGATGGAGACTCAAAGCAAGACTCTCGATTTCTTATTTGCTCTTAATCAACGCATCTATCAAGATTGTGAATATATTATCCGCGAAACAGGTTCGCCTTTTCCCCCTGGTGTCACTTGGCGCAACAAAAAAGGCTCTTGTCGCGATTACGCAGTACTATTTATGGAAGTGTGTCGTGCAGTGGGTATTGCTGCTAGGTTTGTCAGTGGGTATCAAGAAGGCGATCTTGATATGTCCAATCGAGATCTACACGCCTGGGTGGAAGTATACTTACCTGGCGGGGGTTGGCGGGGTTACGATCCCACCTTGGGCTTAATAGTTGGCGATCGCCATATACCTTTAGCTGCCAGTGCTGTTCCCGAATATGCTGCACCCATTTCTGGTGTAGTTGTCCCTGTAAAATACGGTCAAAGTATAGAATCTGTTATGAATGCCCAGATTTCTATTAGTTAATCTTTTTTATAGAATTTCTAAATACTAAAAAACGACCATGACTTCTAGTATCAAGAATCGCATCTTATGAACTATTAAATTATTTAAAAGATGATTGGGTGGAGAGGACGGGGCTAGTGTTTAACAAACCTCCTTGGTTTTCTTAAAGACATAATCGAATTAACTAGCCTTTAAACTTATCCTCTCCTGTCTTTTCTAGCAAACTTGTAAACTTAACAAGACTTCCCAACGTCGTATCTTGTGGAGTTGAATTTGATAGTAAAATGTCTAACAAAGTTCTTACTAATGTGTTAATAACTTACGTCACAATAACTATGTTTAATACTTAGATTTAGTAAATGACCAATTCTGGCTAAGATTGTGAATTTCTTAATGTTATCGACACCTAAAATACGGCATAATAACTATGAGTGTTTCACCTATTTTTTTACCTTAATCTAGGTCAAAAGTTATCGCGTAGATTCTAATCGGGAGGTACTTGTTAGAATCTCTTTTGGGGGGAAGATTGGTGTGCTTCCTGTACCTGTAAATAAACTAACATCATCATTTGCAACAATACAAGGGGTGTTTACTAAACTTTACAGACATTCATAAACTGCAAAACAGCCTTTCCTTTAAGATATTTTTTTTGCTCTAAATCAAATTTTTATGTCCTCACCTATTGCAGACAAAACTGTCACAAATAATAATACAAAACCTCTATTAATTTTAGTAGATGGTCATTCTTTAGCCTTTCGTGCCTACTATGCTTTGAGTAATTCTCGTAGAGGTCCATTATTAACTTCAACAGGAATTCCTACGAGTATTTGTTTTGGATTTTTAAATTCCTTATTACAGCTATTGGAAGTAGAATCTCCACAATTTATGGCGATCGCATTCGATCTAGCCGAGCCGACTTTTCGCCATGAAGCTGATGTTAATTATAAAAGCGATCGCACTGAAACCCCTGAAGATTTTATCCCCGATATTATTAATTTACAGCGGTTATTAAAGGCATTTAATCTAACCATTGCTACCCAGCCAGGATACGAAGCTGACGATGTGTTGGGTACTGTTGCTACTAGGGCTAGTGAGGCGGGATATCGAGTCAAAATTGTTAGTGGCGATCGCGATTTGTTTCAGTTGGTAGACGATGACAAAAACATTAGCGTTTTATATCTGCACAATCAAACTTTCAAAAAGACGGCACATAATTACACGGAGTTTGATCGCGCTGGGGTAATTGAAAAGATGGGAGTCACCCCAGAGCAAATTGTCGATTATAAAGCTTTTTGTGGCGATACATCGGACTGTATTCCTGGGATAAAAGGAATCGGCGATAAGACGGCGGTAAAGCTGTTGAATGAATATCCTACCTTGGAAGAAGTATATGAAAATATCGATAAAATTAAGGGTGCAACCAAGAAGAAACTAGAAACAGGAAAAGAAGATGCACTACACTCTAGATTTTTAGCTCAGATAGAATTAGATTCTCCTGTAGAAGTAGATTTAGATAATTGTGAACTAGTTGGTTTTGCGGAAGAGGAAGTATTACCAATTCTTAAAGAATTAGAGCTTAAAAAGACAATTAGTGGCTTAAATAAATTACAGGTAAAGTTAGGTGGTAGAGGGTCAATCAAAGTTATCGATGTCCAACCTAAAAGCAAAGTAAAAGATGCAAGATAATGGTCAACTATCTTTATTTTCAAATAATACCCCAACAGAGCTAGAAGATAAGCCTGTGGAATTATTTGTTCCTCAACTTAATGCCCAGGTTGTTGATACCGAAGCTAAGTTAAAACAGCTTATTAAAACTATTAAAAAACAGACAAATAATAACAAGCCTGTTGCTTGGGACACGGAAACAACTGGTTTAGAAACTCATTTAGCAGAATTGGTCGGTATAGGCTGTTGTTGGGGAGATAAAGATAGTGAAGTGGCATATATTCCCCTCAGTCACCTTGAGGGAGAACAGTTAGATAAAGAGTTGGTATTATCTAGCCTCAAACCAATTTTAGAAGATAAAAAATATCCCAAAGCTTTCCAGAATGCGAAATTTGATCGCCTGGTGCTTCATCATCAGGGAATTGAGCTATCTGGGGTAGTTTTTGACACTATGTTGGCTAGTTATGTACTTAACCCTGAATTGACTCATAATTTAGGAGATTTATCCGAGCGTTATGGATTAGAAATTACCGCTAAAAGTTATAAAGATTTGGGTATTACTAAGGGTCAAACAATTGCTAATTTAGACATACCTGTAGTCGCAGATTATTGTGGACTAGATTGCTATGCTACTTATTATTTGGTTGATAAGTTAAAAATAGAATTAGCTGAAGTTTCCTGAATTGGAAAAACTTTTGCTAGAAGTAGAACAACCATTAGAACCCGTGTTAGCAACTATAGAAGAAACGGGGATTAGTCTAGATGTTGAATATCTGAAACAGTTTTCTCAGAAACTAGACAAGGATTTACAAAAATTAGAACAAGATACTTATGAAGCAGCGGGAGAAGAATTCAATCTTAGTTCGCCCAAACAACTAAGTATAATCTTATTTGAAAAACTTGGTCTGGATATAAAAAAATCTCGCAAAACAAAGACAGGTTATTCCACGAATCAACAAGTATTAGAAAAGCTAAAAGGCGACCATCCAGTAATCGATCATATGTTGGAATATCGTACCTTAGCAAAACTTAAGTCTACCTATGTTGATGCCTTACCTGCCCTGGTAAGAAAATCCACTCAAAGAGTCCACACTGATTTTAATCAAACCGTAGTAGCTACAGGCAGACTATCTTCTTCTAACCCCAACCTACAAAATATTCCCATCCGTACCGAATTTTCTCGTCAAATAAGACAGGCTTTTATTCCTCAAGATGGCTGGCTATTAGTAGCAGCAGATTATTCCCAGATTGAGTTAAGAATTCTAGCCCATTTAAGTCAAGAACCAGTATTATTAGACGCTTATCAAAATGATAAAGATGTTCATAGTGTCACGGCAAAACTATTGTTTGAAAAAGATGAAATTACCTCCGAAGAAAGACGCTTAGGTAAGATAATTAACTTTGGAGTTATTTATGGCATGGGAGCGCAAAGATTTTCCAGAGAATCTGGTTTCAAGGCTGATATTGGCAAGCAGTTTATTGAAAAATATCGTCAAAAATATGCTCGAGTATTTGAATATTTAGAAAGTGTCAAAAAACAGGCGATCGCTTTGGGATATGTTAATACAATTCTAGGCAGAAGACGCTACGTTAATCTAATCAGTGACAACCTAAAAGAATTGCGAGGATTTAATCCCCAGGCGATCGATTTAGAGAACCTCAAATATAGTTATACTGATGCCCAAACATTGCGTGCAGCAGCCAACTCACCTATTCAGGGTTCGAGTGCAGACATTATTAAAATTGCCATGATTAAACTTCAAGATATCCTACAAGATTATCAAGCAAAATTACTGATTCAGGTACACGATGAATTGGTTTTAGAAGTACCTCCCCAAGAGTGGTCAGAATTACAGCCAATCATCAAATCTACTATGGAAAATGCTGTTGATTTAAGTATTCCTCTAGCAGTGGATATTAATGCGGGTAAAAACTGGATGGAAGCAAAATAATAAGTAATGAGCTATTGATTTATTTTTTACTTATATGTGGTTGACTAAAGATTGCTGATTACTAATTGCGGAATAACCTATCGCAAGTATTAAGATGTTAAATGGGGGATTGTAAGGTAATTTAATTCAAAATAATTACGCTATTACTTTTCCCAGCCGTTCATCAATTCTCTATTCCTTGACGAAAGTAATGACCAATACTCCCCCAAATCAATCTGTAATAGTCATGACGGGAATGCACCGTTCGGGTACTTCTTTAACCGCATCCTCACTACAAAATGCGGGAATTAATATTGGCGATCGCCTTATGGGAGGCGACACGGGTAATACCAAAGGACATTTTGAAGATTTAGATTTTGTTGAATTCCACCAAAATGTACTGCAATCTCAGGGGATTAGTGTTGCAGGATGGACGGAACATGATTCGATTGAGGTTCAGCAACAGTATGTAGCACCTGCTCGCGATCTGATTAGGGCGAGACAAGATAAAGCCGTTTGGGGTTGGAAAGATCCGCGAACCACTTTGTTTCTAGATTTTTGGTCAGAGTTAATTCCCCAGGCTAAATATATTTTTATCTATCGTTCTCCTTGGGAGGTGGTTGACTCTTTATTCCGTCGTGGAGATATTATTTTTCAGACAAATCCTAATTTTGCTGTCAAGCAATGGTGTCGATATAATCAACTGATTTTAGATTTCTACGAACGCCATCCAGAACAGTGTTTATTGCTGGGAATTGAGAGTGTTATCAATAATTCCAACTTACCAATAGACTTAGTTAAGCAAAAGTGGAATTTGGAGCTAAAGTCGCCCAAATCCGTTTACGATTCGGGTTTATTTACAGCCCATGATAATCAATATCGTCAGGCTTTAATTACCAAATTTTTCCCAAACGCGATCGCTTTATACGACAAACTTCAGAATATAGGAGATTGCCCTAATGATTCTACTAATGAAGCTTTAGCCCCAGATGAGACTTGTCAATCCTGGATCTTGCAAGATTGGATCGATGCCAAGCAAGCATCTAGAGCGAAAAAGCAAATAGAAAGCCAAATAAACCAAAGCCAACAAAAGTCAGAAGCAGCCAACACTGAACTAGCTCAAGCTCGACAACAGCTAGAAGCAGCCAACACTGAACTAACCCAAGCTCACCAAAGCTAGAATCAACCGCCACAGAATTAACTAAGACTCAGCAGCAATGCAGTCAACACTGAACTAATTAAAACCCAACAAAAGCTACAGCAGTCAGAATATCAGTTCAAGGAAGCTTTGCAGCAGGCTCAAATAGCACAAATGCAGGCAAATCAGTTCAAGCTGTTGATTGTAGCAATGGAAACCAGTAAATTCTGGAAGTTGAGAACTTGGTGGCTCAATTTTAAACAAAAAAACAAAATGGGTGGGACAGATACTTTATATCAAAACTACCTCCTCTCCAACAATTCTCAGCCTATAGTGGAAGAATCTATTTCTGCTAACGGAAAGTCCAAGCATCCCATCGCAGATACGCCTCAATATAGTCATTGGCTACAGCAAAAATATCCTAATGGAAATTATTTAAAGAAAATACAGCTTAAAACCCAATCTTTACCTATCAGCCATCGATCAGCGTCATTATGCCCGTCTATAATCCTGACGCAGAGTTTTTAAAACAGGCGATCGCATCAGTAATTGAGCAGGTATATAATAATTGGGAGCTATGTATTGCCGATGATTGCTCTACTAAACCTCATGTAAAGCAAATCCTCGAAGAATATGCGGGGCAAGATGAAAGAATAAAGGTTGTATATCGAAAAGAAAATGGACATATATGTCGCGCCTCCAATTCAGCAATTGAAATTGCTACAGGAGAATATATTGCTCTTTTAGACCATGATGACTTGCTTGCACCCCACGCTTTAGCTAGGGTGACAGAATTACTCAACCAACATCCAGAAGCAGACTTTATCTATTCTGATGAAGATAAGGTAGACCTCAACAACGTTCACCGAGATCACTTCTTTAAGCCAGATTGGTGTCCCGACTCATTCTTATCCAGAATGTATACTTGCCATTTAGGAGTATATCGGCGATCGCTTGTCAATCAGATTGGTAATTTTAGACCAGGTTTTGAAGGCAGTCAAGATTACGATTTAGTGCTGCGTTTAACCGAACAAACAGACAAAATATTTCATATCCCGATATTCTCTATCACTGGCGCATCCATTTAGAATCGACTGCGGGGGGTGCAGAAGCCAAACCCTATGCTATTGATGCTGCTCAAAAAGCACTAGCAGAAGCTTTAGTTCGTCGAGGTGAGCCTGGAAAAGTAGTGGCTGAACCAAACTATCCTGGTACATATGCAATCCGCTATGAAATAAAAGAACCCAAACTAGTTAGCATTATCATCCCTACCAAAGACTTAGCCGATGTTTTGGATGTATGTTTAAAATCTATTTTCACCCTGACTACCTATCCTAACTATGAAGTAGTGGTCATTGATAATGGCAGTACCGAAGCCAAAACCCAAAAGTGCTTTGACTATTGGCGACAGCAAGAAGGCGATCGCTTTAAGTGTTACCGCTATGATGTACCTTTCAACTATTCCCAGATTAATAATTATGGGGCGAAAAAAGCTCAGGGTGACTATTTATTATTGCTCAACAATGACACCAAAGTCGTCAGCCCAGATTGGTTAGAGGCAATGGTAGAACAGGCTCAAAGACCTTCTATTGGAGCAGTAGGCAGTATGTTGCTTTATCCCGACGATACCATCCAACACGCAGGAGTAGTCCTCGGTTTGGGGGGAGTTGCCGGTCATAGTCACAAATACTTTCACTCTAGTAATCCTGGCTATATTTCTCAGCTAATAGCAATCAACAACTATTCTGCGGTGACGGGTGCTTGCTTAATGTGTCGCAGAGAAGTATTTGAAGAAGTAGGGGGACTAGAAGAAAAGCTAGCGATCGCTTTTAATGATGTAGACTTTTGCTTAAAAGTTATTAGTCGTGGCTATCGCAATATTCATCTACCCCACGTAGTCTTATACCACTACGAATCAAAGAGTAGAGGCTATGAAGATACTCCCAGCAAGCAAGCTCGCTTTGCTAAAGAAGTAAATTATATGAAGCAAAAGTGGTATCAAATTTGCAATAATGACCCCTGTTACAATCCTAATCTAACCAAATCCCGCGAAGACTATAGCCTCAACATTTAACTATCAGTTACTAGAATATGATAACTATTAACAATAATAAACACACCAGAAATCGAGTCATCTTGTTGATCGTGGGCTGTATCTTTTTCGGTTATTGTCTTGCTGACTCTTTTGCCCTGGCAACTCGTGGCATATGACTACAACTTAGACAACTCATGGGTAAGTGCGGTTCATATTGCATTTAGGGATAAAATTCAATTTGGTAAAGATTTTATCTATACCTATGGTCCTTATGGATTTTTGCGAGTAGCTAATTACTACTTTCCTGAAACCTACGGTTATAGTGTTGGTTTTTGCCTTTTAATTGCGATTGCAACTTGGGCGGGATTGTTTAAACTTGTTACGCTATTGTGTGAGTCGTCACGATAGATCGGTTCTATTTTTGATTCCCATCCTCTGGTTTTTCCCCCATATTCATTTTGTCGATAGATCCTTTTCAATTTCCCCTCGTAATTTTGCCATTGGCGATCTACTTTTATGTCAGCAAGCGTATGACACCTGCGTTAATTTTGACCATAATTAATGCTTCACTATCAAGCTTAATCAAACATACCTATTTTCTGCTGGCGATCGCCTTGATTATTTTGATTACTATTGATGAGGTTGGCAAGTTAAAGCGATTTCCGCGAGTCATCTCGATATATCTGGCTTTTATACTGATTTTTTGGATGTTTGCAGCTCAAGATATTGCCAATATTCCTACCTATATTTTGAATAGTTTGGAGATAATTAGAGGTTTCAGCGCATCGATGGGTGTTCCAGGAGAACTTAAAGGAAGTACTGCTTTATTTATTTAGCGTAGGTCATTTTCTTACTACTGGTGGTGATAGCAGAAGGCCGACATCGCCGTGGGTGGAGGATTCTTGCCCGCTCTGGGTTTGGCAGCAACTTTATTTATCACCTTCAAGGGTGCATTTACTCGTCACGATACTCATGCCCTACAGGCTTGTCTTCAACGCCACTCCCAGTATGTTACTTTTTGCCGCTTTGTTGTGGTAATCCATCAAAACAACTAGTTGGCGCATTGGCAAAAAGATTAGACTACCCTTTGTTTTACCATTTGGGTAAACTGCCCTATCCATGATAATTCTGGGTTCAGTTCTTTGCAGCAACTATCAACAACTATAGCTACGGTTTGTATGCTTTGAATGTTGTAGACACACCTTCAAAAGAATTCCCCAAGTAGGTAGAGTTTTAACTGGTAAGGAAAATTATCTTTCCATTGCCGAACAGGGAAAAGCAGCCGTTCGAGCAGCGAATCCTCTGCCTGCCGTATCGGGGACAGTAGATCTCTATCCCAACGAAATAGCTTCTGTTTTTGCCTATGACTTAGAATATCAACCCCGACCTAGCGTTCAAAGTTTTGCAGCATACACCAGCAAGCTCGCCCGCCTGAATGCCGAGCATTTGACCAAACCCAATGCACCAGCCAATATTCTATTTGACCTCCAACCGATTGAAGGAAGGATGGCGAGCTTTGAAGATGGTCTTTCTTGGCCAGAAATATTAACCAGGTATGACATTACCAATATAGACAATCGTTATTTACTTTTGAAGCGCAATGCTCAACCACGTACCTATGAGTTTGAGCCAATTGGCAAGCAAGTTGATGTCGCCATCAATGAATGGTTCGATCTTGAAGATGGTCAACAGCCAGTATGGGGCAAGATAGACATTCATCCCAATCTCATTGGCAAATTAACCACGGCTGTTTTGAGATTACCACCTTTAAATATAGATATAGAAACTGCCGATGGTCTAGTAACGGGATATCGAACAGTTGGCGATATTATGGACGAAGGCTTCTTGCTTTCTCCTATATTGTCTAGCCGATGGGATTTTGTCGATTTTGCCAAACCCAATTGGCAAGATAAATTGGCTGCAAAGCAGGTCAAGCGGTTTCGGATTGTTGCAGATGGATTCAATGCCATGAGATATCCCCCCAAATATCAGGTTAGTCTTAGCCAATTTAAGTTTTCCCGACAAAGCTTTGATGGAGTAGTAGGTTTGCAAGATTGGAATACTCAAGTTACGCCCCTTCCTCTAGAGGGATATCTGCAAAAAGTTAATATTGACAACACAGATGAGATGGGATGGTTAGCCCATGCGCCAATGAAAATGGCGATTAGTCTTAGCGGTACAGAAAAAAGCTTTTCTGCTGACTTTGGTATTTTAGAGGAGGCTGTTGTGAATGGCTTGAATGAAAATATTGGCGATGGAGTAGAGTTCAAGATTATTGGCTTGCAGGCTGACGGGGAAGAAACACTACTTTATTCTCGCGATTTGCAGCCCAAAGAAAACCTAGAAGATCGAGGAACACAAAAAATAAGTGTCGATCTGAGTCAAGCAGATTTTGCTCGATTAATTTTGGAGACTTCTATGGGAAAAGATCCCTCTTTTGATTGGTCTTATTGGTCTGATTTTCAACTGAAGTAAATATAAGGATAGGTATACTATTTCTGGTTGATTTATTAGTTTAATTAAGAATAGGTGCGTTATGCCCATGCTAACAACACCCTGTTTAATTGATAAATTGTTGTAATTTATAATTTTTACTACCAGTGTATAGACAAGCCATAGCTTGTCTCTCTCCATTCATTATTTAGCCTCTTCCAACTGATCCAAACGCAACCACACACTAGGAGTAGGAACATAAAACTGTACTAAAGCGTAGTCATCATTTACGTCTAAAATTTCTCCTTTGCTATCAAACAAATAAGAAGGGAGGCGCACATCACTAGCTTTAGCTTCTATACTACCTTCCAACTGTTCTTTGACTACACGAACTAATGATCCCTTTTTAATACCTGCCATAATTATTAACGGTAGTTATATTGATAATTTCAGTTCTAATTATATATAGCTTTAGGGATTGAGATTAAAGCATTGTTGTCATGAATACTAATTTATCCTTTATCCTTACGAGCCAACAACTAAACTTGTCCTGAGCAACTAAGCTACAGCGACATAGAGTCTAGCCAATCTAACAGTAGAGAATTAAATATATCTGGATGTTCATCATGGGGACAATGACCAGCTTCCAACTCTACAAGCTTCAGAAGAGGATTTAAAGAGGCGATCGCTGAGGCTTGATTGGGCGGTATCATTTTATCCTGTAGACCCCAAATCAATAACATTGGAATAGTTACTTGAGGGAGTAAATTCTTGACAGACTTAGCAAAACCAGCTTTTCTGACGCTACGAGACAGTTTAAGTAAAGTTTGTCCCGAACCCTCATCATAAGCTGGGCTAGAAAGAATTTCGACTAACTCATCGGTGACGGCTTCCTTATTGGGATAGGCTAATCCTGCCCAACGACGAATTACACTAGGCTTTCTAACAAATTTGAGAATGTTCTTAATTAACAGAGGAGAAGCGACCAAATTCTCCAATGTTGTCACTAAAGGACGCACCACAGGAGGTAACATATCCTCCCTGACTGATACATCAGGTAAACTAAGCATTACCAAACCACTAACCATCTCTGGGTAAGTAGCGGTTGCGTTTAAACAAACCAATGAACCAATAGAATTCCCGACTAAAATGACGGGAGTGCCAATAAAAGTTTGCCAAAAATCATGGACTTGTTCCGTCCATAAGGCTGCACTATATTCTACATCCGCTTTTCTAGATGCACCAAAACCTAATAAATCCAAAGCATAAACGTGATGATTTTCGGCAATTACTGGTAAATTATTACGCCAATGTTCGATACTTGCGCCAAAACCATGAATAAAGATTACGGGGGGACGGGTGCATTCACTCTTATTGGAGTGCGATTGCATATAACTATAGCGAGTTTGCCATCCTCGCCAGATCCAATCCCTTTGATTACCAATACGCTTGTGCCAAGGTTGATTTATAGTCAAATTTTTACTTAAAAAATATTAACATACTATACTTTTGTTACTCAAAGTATATGTATTGCTAGATTAGTGTATAAGCTTGGTATGGATTAAACTATGAAATAAAGTTAACTTAATATTCTATTAATAACAAGATAGATAAAATGGTGAAGTAAGACAAGATCTTTATCATATTAATTTTTCAGTCCAAAATAATACTAAATACAAAAGGAAAGAAACAATACGCCTGTGAGAGATAGAAGACGCAGTAACAATAGTCGCGATCTAACCAAAACTAACGAAAGAATTCGTTTTCCCGAAATTCGTGTTATCGACTCTGAAGGTGAGCAGTTGGGTATTATTACGCCCAAAGAAGCTCTGACCGTAGCTCAAGAAAAAGGCTTAGATTTGGTCTTAGTCAGCGAAACCGCCAAACCCCCAGTCTGTAAAATTATGGACTATGGAAAGTATAAGTACGAGCAAGACAAGAAACTGAAAGAGGCGAAGAAAAAGCAGCATAATGCTGACGTTAAGGAAGTTAAGATGCGCTACAAAATCGAAGAACACGATTATAATGTACGCGTCAAGAATGCTCAACGTTTCTTAAAATCTGGGGACAAGGTAAAAGCTACCATCAGCTTCCGAGGCAGAGAAATTCAACACTCAAGATTAGCAGAAGACTTGTTGCGCCGTATGGCGAAAGACTTAGAAGATTATGCCGAGGTGCAGCAATTTCCTAAGCGAGAAGGGCGTAACATGATGATGATGTTATCTCCCAAAAAATAGTTTATTTTCAATAATTTAAAAAGAAGAGTAATAATACTCTTCTTTTTTTTGCTTATGCTCCAAAGCAATTTACTATTGCTAGAATATGTTGCGACTAGTCTATGGCGGATGTAGAGAAATTTTCAAGTTTCCCAACTCACATAACTAAAGCAGGACAAGATAGTAAAATTCAGCATTGCATAATCACAACATCATTAAATATGTTAGATCTACAAAACAAGAAAATTCTGGTGACAGGTGGTAACGGTTTTTTAGGCAAGCAGGTAGTAGACCAATTATGTAAAGCTGGAGCAACTATAGGCAGAATTAGCACCCCTAGATCTAAAGAACTAGATCTATGTAAATGGGAAAATTGTCAGCAAGCTGTGAAAGAACAAGATGTGGTAGTTCACTTAGCTGCTCACGTGGGGGGAATTGGTCTAAATCGTGAAAAACCCGCAGAATTATTTTATGACAATTTGATGATGGGTACGCAGCTAATTCATGCAGCTTACCAAGAAGGAGTAGAGAAATTTGTCTGTGTTGGGACTATTTGTGCCTATCCCAAGTTTACTCCTGTTCCTTTTAAAGAAGACGATCTGTGGGATGGTTATCCAGAAGAAACCAATGCACCCTATGGTATTGCTAAAAAAGCATTGTTAGTTCAGTTAGAAGCCTATCGTCAACAATATGGCTTTAATGGAATTTATCTTCTACCCGTCAATTTATATGGTCCAGAGGACAATTTCGATCCTCGGAGTTCTCATGTCATTCCTGCTTTAATTCGTAAAGTCTACGAAGCTCAACAGCGGGGAGATAAAACACTTCCTGCTTGGGGTGATGGTAGTCCGACTCGCGAATTTTTATATTCTACAGATGCAGCAGTGGGTATTGTCACCGCAACTCAAAAATATGATAAGTCTGCACCAGTTAATTTGGGAACTAATCAAGAGATTTCTATTAAAGATCTGGTAGAAACTATCTGTGAGTTGATGGAATTTGAAGGGGAAATTGTTTGGCAAACAGATCAGCCTAATGGTCAGCCTCGTCGTTGTTTGGACACTCAAAGAGCAAAAGATGAATTTGGCTTTGTCGCACAAACTGAGTTTCGGCAAGGATTGAAGAATACGATTGATTGGTATCGTCAGAATGCCCAATAGTAGCAGGTAATAACTTTTGTGGGCAATATAAAGTTATTTTTGGCTGCGAGATTAGTCTTTATTGCCCACTCTACAAGTTGGAGACAAATAATAAGTTTCCCGTTTTCCAATGCCCTCATGTCGGTAAACTAGTGAATATGCTTAATAATTTGATTTTACAGTTGATTGATTGATATGAGTAATACAGTTTGGGAACTAGATTTTTATTCCCGTCCAGTTTTAGACGAAAACGAGAAAAAGCTATGGGAAGTTTTAATTTGTGAAAGTCCCAACGATCTCGATAGATCCCCTAAAGATCTATTTAAGTATGCTCAATATTGTTCGAGTAAAAGCGTTAACTCCCTGTGGCTCAAGGAAGCGATTGAAAAAGCGATCGCCCAGGCGGAAAGTTCACCCAAAAAAATCCGCTTTTTCCGTCGTCAGATGAACAATATGATTGTCAAAGCCTGTGAAGATATTGGTATTACGCCCCTTCCCAGTCGTCGTACCTATGCTTTATATCAATGGATTGAAGAAAGAATTAATGATGTTTATCCCCATGAAGAAGGATACGATCTTAAAACTGCTCAAACTGCTTCAGTGCAGTATCCCCCACTAAGTCCAATTCCTCTACCTGATGCGGTAAAAGGCGATCGCGGTGATAAATGGACTTTGGTAAGTCTTCCCGCACCTGCTTTTGATGAGATGAAGGAATGGGATATTGCCTTCGAGGAATCCTTTTCTTTATCTTTGGTGGATACTACTCCAGAGACAATTATTCCTGGCTTAATTATTTATTCCCCTCGTGCGACTCCCTTTGCTGCTTGGATGTCAGGATTGGAAATGGGCTATCTTTCATTGGAAAAGTCGGCACAAGCTCAACTACGCTTAGAAACAGGCTTGAGTGATAGTTGGACATTGGTTAATCTAACTAACAAAGAAATGGTGGAAGAAGCGGAAAAATTTGAAACGGCAAAACGAAAAGCAAACGGAGTACATTTTTTAGCCGTCCAAACCGATCCTGATTCTGAATCCTTTGCAGGGTTTTGGTTACTCAAGGAATAATGAATCAAGATTATTTTCAGGTTGGGATAGAGGAGTTGGTGCAGCGCGATCGCGATTTGGCTCAAATTGTTGAGGGTTTGGGACATCCTCCTCAATGGCAAAGAAAGCCAGGTTTTCCTACCTTAATACGAATTATTTTAGAGCAACAGGTATCTTTAGCGTCGGCAAAGGCTACCTTTGAGCGTCTAATTGATGTGGTACAGGTGTTAACTCCTAAAAGTTTTTTGAGCCTGGATGATGCTGAATTAAAAACCCTGGGATTTAGTCGGCAAAAGACACGCTATGGTAGGGAATTGGCTCTAGCTATTATAGAAGATCGGCTGGATGTAGAAAGTCTCGCACAATTGCCAGATGACCGAGTTAGACAAAAATTAACTAGTATCAAAGGGATTGGAGATTGGACGGTAGATATGTATCTGATGATGGCATTACAACGTCAAGATATATTTCCTAGTAAGGATTTAGCCGTAGCAGTGGCGGTAAAGGAAATTAAAAACTTACCAACTCGTCCTAAAAAAGAAGAATTAGAATCGATCGCCGAATTATGGAAACCTCATAGAGCGATCGCAACTCAAATTCTTTGGCATCATTACCTTAATACTCGCCGTGTTAAGTAACGGTTGGGGTTTATTGTGAATAAAGCCAGCGATCGATGATTTTAACCATGGTTTTATCGCCCAATCCTTTGGTTTTGACTAATACTTCACTCAATGATTCAAAAGGTCTTGCTTGGAGGATTTTATCGGCTATGTCGTTGGTTTTCTTGTCTGATGAAAGAATTGGCTTTAGCTTGACTGTTAATTCTGACAGGCTGGCTTGATTAAAAGTAGCCAGTGGTTCTATTTTTTCTGGCAGTTTGTTGCTTAAAGATTTAATTTTTTGTTCCAAATCTTTATTTTTTTTCTCGTGTTCTTGTATGATTTCGTTAAGACGGTTTTCTATTCTTGATTCAATGTTATTTAGACGATTTTCTAAATTGCTTGAAGCAATATCCGAATTATTATTTACCGTAGTTTTTGTTGTGTTTTCTGACTTTTGAGACTTTCTAAAAATATCTACTTGCTTATTTATCGCTTCATTTTGACCATCAATAATATATGCAGCGATCGTCTCGCCAATTGCCAAATCAATTTCTTTTGCTCTAGCTGCTGCATAATACTCAAAATGCCCATTTACCACTTCAAAAGAATTAATTCCAGTCCTAGATAAAATAATTGGATTGATGATACCTTCCGCTTCAACAATCGACCGCGCAGCCTGTTCTATTTCCTGCTCATCAAATTCAGAACGAGGGCGATCGCAAGCTATAGTTTTAACTTCTACTAATGATGTTAATAAAGTCATTTTACTCCCACTTTTGCTAATACTTCTTGGGCTAATTGTTTAAATTCTTGTGCAGATTTGGAATTAGGTCTAAAGTCTAATACAGATTTTGGATCGGGAGTTTCTAATTCACCGATAGGTAAAGTCAAATCGGAACATTTCGCTAAATCTTCTCGTTGAAAGATAACGCTGTCTAGTAATGGCAGATCGTATTTTTTAGTTATTTTGGCTTGTTGTTTTGGTAACGTATGCTCGACAAATTTAGCATGAGTCGAAATTTTGCAAGGAAGAACACCAATAATTTTTAGAGGATCTTGTTTAATTACTTTTTTGGTAGCATTAATATCGACAATAAAATCTTTGACGCTAATCAATCCTTGATTGGCAAAGGGTTTTAAATCTGAGGGAATTAATAAATATTCTGCTGTGATCAAAGCGATTCTGGCATACAAATTTAGAGATGGAGGAGTATCGATCAAAACAACATCGTAGAGATCTTTTACCTCCTCTAGTTTGCCTAACAAAGTAAAATTAATTGATGCCAACTGATTTAATTTAGTTTCCTTTTCCATCAAAGTAATATGAGCAGGAATAATATCAACTGGTGGATTACAAAAATTTGATGTTACCTTTATTTCGGAAATAGGATAAAGTTCTGAAGAACTTATGACGTGATACACATTAGAATTTTGAATATAGTCATCAAACTCATCTTCAAATTTAACCAACCCCGTAGCAAAAGTAGTATTAGCTTGACTGTCTAAATCGATGACCAACACTCTTTTTCCTTTCTTACTTAAAGCTGCTGCTAAATTAACAACAGTGGTAGTTTTTCCTACACCACCTTTGTTGTGATATACGGCAATAGTTTTCATCTTAGATTTTGTTTTTACTTGGGTTAGTAGGTTAGTATTTATCTTATTCGGCGTAATGTTTTGCCTGAGACTATTTTTCCCAATTAAAGATTTAATTTTTTCAATGTTGCGATCGATGTCATCACCATCACATTGAAACAGCAATTTCAACGGATGAGGAAATAAACCTTTAGCCAATCCTGGTGATGGTACTCGTTGGTAAATTCTGATTTCCTTTCCATTAGTTAAAACCCCATATTTTACCGATACTTTATGTAAATAAGTATTAAACTTGCTCACATGAACATCCAAGTTTTGTTTGGGATGTTTGGTTTCAATGATTAAACTACGATTGAGATTTATCTGATTATTGTTGGCAATTCTTGGTTTATTAGCAATAAAAAAATCTAGCCGAATATTGCGAAAAGTAGCCTCTTCATACCACTCACCAGGAGAATAGCCTAACTTCGGTAATAAATAATAGACTATTAGCTTGCTTCTAACTTCTGTTTCGTTACGACAATAGCGATAATTAAAATTCAATTTATGGGTAATTTTTTATCTAAAAAGAACAGCAAAATGTTAGACAGAAATATATAGTTCAATTTATAGAATATCGTAAATTATCAGCGATCGCCTTTTCTTCCAAAATGGTAAATTCTATCTACAGTATTTAATATTCCCAGTTGTTCCCTAAAACTTAATACTATAAAATCTTGCCTTATTTCTCTTTTCCCAAGGAGCTTAATATTTCTACACCCAAAGGTAAAAAAAGTTAGACTAGTCATTCAACAGTTTGTTCCTTGTTCCTTGTTCCTTGTTCCTCATCCCTCATTCCTCATCCCTCATCCTTCATCCCTCATCCCTTTAAAATATGTCTTTCCATTTTTCATCTTGGTCGATCAAAAATCCTGTACCAACTATTGTTACTTTTTTGATTTTAGGGATAATTGGCATAATTTCCTTTATGACTTTGGGAATAGATAGTGAGCCGAATATAGACGTGCCGATCGTGATTGTTAGTGCCAATCAAAGGGGAGTTAGCCCGACGGAATTGGAGAATCAAGTAACCAAAAAAATTGAGGATGCAGTAGCCAATTTAGATGGTATTGACGATCTAAGTTCTACTATTACAGATGGAAGCTCTCGCACGGTAATTAACTTTGATTTTGGAGTGGATAGCGATCGCGCTGTTAATGAAGTTCGCAACGCCATCTCGCAAATTCGTCCCGATCTGCCTCAAGATATTGATGAACCAAATGTAACTAAGCTTCAGTTTACTGGAGGCACAGTAGTTACCTATGCGGTGGCTTCGGATAAACTTTCGGTGGAAGATATTAGTAACCTGGTGGATCGGACAATTATTCCTGAATTGCTCAATGTCAAAGGGGTAGGAGATATAGAAAGATTAGGGGGATTAGATAGAGAGATTAGGGTAAATCTAGATCCAGAAAGATTGCAGGCATATGGCGTTACCGCTTCGGATATAGATACTCAGATAGCCCAGTTTAATCTTAATTTGTCAGGCGGGCGATCGGAAGTCGGTGGCAGAGAACAAAGCGTGCGTACTCTAGGGAGTGCTAAGACTGTTAGGGAATTACGAGCTTATCCTATTGAATTACCTAACGGTGATACTGTTCCTCTATCTAACTTTGGGGAAGTTTTAGATGACTTTGAAGAATCAAGACAAAAAGCCTTTTTAAATGGCGAGCCTGTGGTTAGTTTTGCCGTAAAAAGAAGCTCTGGTAGTACTTTAGTTACGGTAGAAGAAGGCGTTACCAAAGCGATCGCCGAATTAAGAGAAACCTTGCCAGAAGATATTAAGTTAGAGAAAATATTTACTCGCGCTGATTCTATTCGAGCTTCTTTCCAGGGGACAATTAATTCTTTGATAATAGGTTGCCTGTTAACCGTATTAACCGTTGGCATTTTTCTGCGTGACTGGCGGGTGACATTAATTACCGCTACAGCATTACCTCTCTCAATTATTCCTACCTTTTGGGTAATGAAAACTCTTGGCTATACCCTCAATAGCATGAGCCTGTTAGCCTTAGCCTTGGCAGTAGGAAACCTGGTAGATGATGCCATCTGTATGATTGAAAACATCGATCGCCATTTACAGATGAAGAAAAAACCTTTCCAAGCAGCCTTAGATGCAGCCAGAGAGATTGGTTTAGCTGTAGTAGCTACCACTGCAACCATTGTGGCGGTGTTTATTCCCGTAGCCTTTATGGGAGGAATTCCTGGGCAATATTTTCAACCCTTTGGGGTTACTGTGGCAGTGTCTACTATGTTTTCTACCTTAGTAGCCTGTACTGTCACACCGATGCTGAGTGCTTATTTACTCAAATCGAAAAAACAACCGTTTCAATATCCCCGTTTTCGGGCATTTAATGCAGTAAATTACGATATTACTCCTCAAGATCGTCGAATTAATAGCAGCGTTACCTCTGTTCATCCCAACAAATTATTAACCTCTTCCCAAGACTTAGATACTAACGCTAACGGTAAATTTCAGCCCTACCGTTTCTTGCTCAATTTAGCTTTAAGAAATCGCATCACTACCTTAATTCTGGCTGCTGCTTTCTTCTTTGGCAGCTTGCAGCTAGTACCCTATATTCCCAAAGGTTTATTTGATGCGGGAGATACAGGCTTGAGTACAATTCAGGTAGAATTACCCCCAGGATCTAAGCTCGATAGTACCGAAGAGGTAATTCAACAGCTAAATACAATTTTAGCTACGAAGCCAGAAGTAGCCAGCGTCTTATCCCAAGTAGGAGAAGAAGGAAGTATCAACAAAGGATTAGTCACCGTCAAACTGACACCAAAAAGCGATCGCGATATATCTCAACAAGAATTTCAAGAGCAAATGCGATCGCAATTTTCTCAGATACCTGGTGCAAGAGTCAGCTTTCAAAGTCAGGGTGCAGGGGGTGGTGGCAAAGACGTTTCCTTGATTTTGCGGAGTAATAACCCAGAAATTTTAGTTGAGACGGCTAACAATCTAGAAAAGCAGATTCGGACAATACCTGGGTTAGTCGAAGTAACTGCCAGCACTAGTTTGGTTAAACCAGAAATAATTATTGAACCAGATCCTCAACGAGCAGCCGACTTAGGGGTTTCTGTTCAGGCGATCGCTAATACCGCTTCTTTGGCTTCGATTGGGAACAGTGAATTTAATTTAGCTAAATTTAACTTAAGCGATCGCCAGATACCCATTAGAGTCCAAATCAACCCCGAAAAACGTCAAAGCATTGAAACCCTCAGAAACCTCCGCATACCTACCCGCAATGGCTCACTAGTGCCTCTAGAAGCCGTAGCAAATATTCGCTTAGGAAGTAGCCCCGCCACTATTGAAAGATTTAACCGTAACCGTCAGGTAACAGTAGAAGGAAACCTACAGGGATTGGCATTGGGAGATGCGATCGCCAAAATTAGAGCTTTACCCGCAATGAAATCCTTGCCCTCTGAAGTAAAAGAAGAGCCTTCAGGAGATGCGGAAATTATGCGAGATATCTTTGCCCGTTTTGGGGGTGCATTAGGATTAGCTATCTTATGTATCTATGCAATTCTAGTCTTGCTTTATAACAACTTCCTCTATCCCCTAGCAATTTTAGTCGCTTTACCTCTATCCGTTGGTGGCGCACTATTAGGACTATTAATCACTCAAAAAGAATTAGGTTTGTTTGCCCTAATTGGCATCGTCTTACTAATGGGGCTAGTAACCAAAAACGCCATTTTACTAGTAGATTTCGCCCTAGCAGGATTAAAAGAAGGCAAGACACGCAAAAAAGCAGTAATTGCTGCGGGGGTATCCCGTTTGCGCCCAATCCTAATGACTTCCATCTCCACTATTGCAGGAATGATGCCCATCGCCTTAGCCTTTGGTGCAGATGGCGAAGTTCGTAGTCCAATGGCGATCGCCGTAATTGGCGGTTTTACCACCTCCACTCTCTTAACCCTAGTTGTTGTCCCAGTATTATTTACCTACGTAGACAGCTTCATTCAATGGAGCGGAAAATACCTTAACTCCAACCGCCAAGAAAAAACAGTAATTACTTAATTATTACCATCCATAATCCTCTCCCATCAGCTCATACAATTCCTGATTGTGTGGCTCAAAGTAATCATTGAGATACTCATAAACATGAGGCTCAAACTTCTTCTTATTAGGAGTAGGATTTGCTGTAGTAAAGTCATCGATCTGAAATTTGGAATCAACCCCAATAAAATCGAATACCCGCCTTACCGTACTATCCGTTTGAGTAAACAAATTATTGCTATCGAGGATTAACATTTGTTCGCGAGAAAAATATTTTAGATATCTTTCTATCTGTTGTTTATATAATCCCCGACTTTTATAAGAATATTCAATATAGGTTCGACTCTTATAATCTTGGGCTTCAATAAAAGGCTTTAATCTTGCTTCTTCTGCTTGTAAAGCTTCATAAAAGGGCAAATCATCCCAATTCCTTCTCTCTCCATGTAAATAGTGCGAAACTGCTCTTTCTGTAGGATTTCTCAATAACAAGATCAGCTTTACATTGGGAATAGTATCAAAAATTCTCTTTGGCACTAGGGGATTAAAAATATAGACGGGTGATGCCTCGTAGACTTTTGCATTACCATTAAGCTCTTCTTTCAAAGGAAAATGAGCGCGATACCAAGATTCCCCCTTGGCGAAAGTATCTACATTGGGGTTTTTGCCACCATCAAAAAAGTGAACCTCTTTAGGCACAGAAAGATAGAGATCGGGATGCTGGCTGAGATATTGAAACAAGCTTGTAGTACCAGCTTTCATCGCGCCAATAATAATGAAGTCTGGCAAAGAGCGATCGCCTGAAGTAAGATAACGATAAGGCCATGCAAGCTTGTTTTGTATTCTTAAAGACCTAATTTTTTTTCTAAACTGTGAGTTGGAAGAAATTACCATTGCCCCTGTTTAATAGCTATTTAATTATTTTTTTAATCGAATTCTAGGATAAATGCGATTTTTTTCTGGAAGTAAGAAAGCGATCGCATTTACTCCCAAACAAGTTTAATCAAAAATACAATAGCTATTGTAAGGGCATTACAATATCATGTCCCACATAATATAGCCGTACAAAGTTAAGTTAGGACATCCAAATAAATTGGTTCGTAGGTAGTAGGTAGTAGGTAGTAGGTAGCACCAACTAGTAAGTGCGATAAAGTGTCCTAACCCAAGCTCATATTGCTATAACAGACTTCATTTGTTCATTGCTTAAAGTCCAACTAACTTCTCACTTAATTCCCAAAGACGCTTACCCTTATTGTCGTCCATTGCTTCATCAGAAATTTCTTGCTTAAATGCAGCACGATCTTCTTGTTGACGATTTCCCCAGCTATAGTAAACCCCCGACTCATTAAAACTAGGATCGGCAGCTACTTTTGCCACTCTTTCTCCTGCCAATTCTTCCGTCACATAACCCCCTGTAATGTTTTTCTGAAACCAAGGGAAAATAGTTTGGAATAAAGAATAGTGATTGCGGAATAAGCCAGTTTCTGCCACACACCCAGGATAAAGGGCGTTAAAAATAATTCCTGTAGATTCGTGATAGCGATCGTGTAGTTCGCGCATGGTCAGCATATTACATAGCTTGCTATCCTTATAGGCTTTGCCAGGTTTAAACTTCTTACCATCAATCATCGCCACAGGTGCTTTAAAACCTTTTTCCATACCTTCCAAGTCACCTAGATTTGGTGGTGCGGGGATGGGAATTTTGCCCCCCAATTCTTTGGGGTTAGCCGTAACAGTACCCAATATCACCAACCTTTTTTCTGCTGCGGGGGACTTTTTAAGATCCTCCAGCATCAAATTACACAGCAAAAAATGCCCTAAATGATTGGTGGCAACGCTCAACTCATAGCCTTCTTTGCTACGCTGTGGCTCTTTTTCCAGGGGAAGATAAATTGCAGCATTACACACCAAAGCATCAAGAGATTTACCCGTCGCGCGAAAATCTGAGACAAACTGGCGCACACTATCCAAAGAAGCAAGATCGAGGTGGATAATACTGTAGCTATCTTTATTCATCCCAACTTCTTGAGCTACCTTTTCCGTTTTAGGCAAATTACGGCAAGCCATAACCACGTGCCAGCCTCGATCGGCTAAAGCTTTGGCAGCATATAGACCAACTCCAGAAGATGCCCCAGTTACTACTACTGTTGATTGCTCTTGTACCATTTTTGAAAATCTATCTATATATTTATACCTACTACTAAAAATCCCATATTAAAGAACATCCTTTACTCAAGTATTTATAATTCTTTAGCTCTTGAGTCTCCAAAATGTAGTGATATTAAAGTATTTTCAATAAAATTTTTTCTTGCGATCGCCATTTAAAGTTATTCGTGTAATATTTGTCCTTCTTCTCCCAAGTTGGGATAAGGCTTTCCTTCACGACGATACATATCTGCAATATCTGGATAACCCCATTCAAAAACCGTTCGATGATAGGTTTCTGGATCTAAACGCACTCGATCGTATAAACCAGCCTGTAACCTTTGACGTTGAGCTTCAAACAAAATTACTGCATTAGCCACAGAAACATTAAGAGACTGCACCATCCCCTGCATGGGAATAACAATGTGTCCGTCTACCAAATCTGCCGCATCAGAGGTGACTCCCCACTTTTCTGTACCGAGAAGAATAGCGGTGGGTTGAGTGTAGTCAACTTGGCGGTAGTCAATTGCCACATCACTTAAATGAGCAGCATAGACTTTGTGATTGTTTGCTTGCAAATGTTTAATGGCAGTTTTAATATCAGAATGAAGATGCAAATTGACCCACTTTTCACTTCCTTGAGCAACTTGCGAAAAAGTTGGGGTATCGCTATGACGATTAACTGCATGGATATTTAAAACCCCGACTGCATCACAGGTACGAATGATAGCCGAAAGATTATGGGGTTTATGAACATCTTCAGCCAAAACTGTTAGATCGGGCTGTCTTTGGTTTAATACCTGCTTGAGCCTTTCATATCTTCTGGGAATCATTGTAGTTAACGATAAGCATTGAACAATTATCAATACTAGTACTTAACGTGAGTGTAGCGACGCTAATTCCCAAAAACATTGCCCAAAAAATTAATTCCCATTTACTAACTTTGCTAAACATAATCTAATATCCCTATTTAAATCTACGATTTAATTAATTTTAAGCCGATCCGCATCAGCATCTAAAAGCGATCGCCAATCTTAAAGATAAACTTTGTGTTCCCTTCATCGTTGAGGGTAAATTCCATTCGCACCGCACCAATAGGAGTCAAAGCTCGTAAACCCAAGCCATAGCCCAAGCCGTTCCCCGATCGATTACGCACCACAGCAGGTTGACCAATTACGGCATCTGATGAGCCTAAATCATTGGCATAATCAATAAAAAATGTGCCACCAACATTAATCTGATTTTTGAAAACCGCAACAGCCACAATTGGATAGCGGTATTCCATGCTAGCCTGAACAAAGCTACGAGCCGTACTAATTTCACTCTTTCCATAACCCCGCACTGAGCTAGAGCCACCTAAAATAAAAGACTCATAAGGAATAGCATCACCTAGAATAGTACCTCCTTGAAGATTGAAAACTAAAGTTTTTGCACCCTTAGTAAAGCCAAATAAAGGTACGGGGAAATAGTGAGTATAATTAGCAGCTAGACGATTGGCTAAAACATTTGTTTCCCCGATGGGCAAATATTGGTCGCTACCAAACTGAAATTTATAACCACGATTAGGATTTATAGAGTTATGCTGCTTATTTAAAACCGTAGCAAAATTGAGAGTCAATAAATTGTCTTGTCCTCCATTGTTAATGGTTAGACGATTGCCTCGTTCATCTCTCGATTCAATGTTGGCAGAAAATATCCCGTCTCTAACAGATACTTGTTGATAAGAAACGCCCACTGCACCTTTCCAGTCTTCGCCTATATCGGTAAAATATTCTATCCCACCACCAAAACGATGGATGAAAGGATTGTTACCATTATCCAAATCCAGATCGGGATTACCATCGTCATATTCAGGTTCGACTCCCCGACGGTTATACAAATTAAGTCCAAAACCGCGATTGTATTTAATAAATTTTCGATAGCCTAAATTAAACCCAAATGTCTGTGTCCCCCCTTCTATCCCCAAGCTGACTCCCTGATTATTTCCCCTCAGATTGAGTAACCCTGCCTGAACCCCACTAGAAAAGCCGTTAGCACCATCAGAAAGGGCATTAACCGTAGTTGGTCTAACCGAACCCTGTAGGGCGGTAGGGGCAGGTAAGGTTAAATCAAAACCAATAGAAAGATTACTATTTTCCCGTACTGCGATCGCCATAATTGCTTTGCTCTTGCCTACTTTTTCTAAATAGAGGCTGGCGCGATCAACAATAACTAAATCTAAAACTCCCTGCAAGCCTTTTTTGGCTAAATCTGCACGATAAATATCTCCTGGCTGCAATTCAAATTCCTGAGTGATAATTCTTGGTTTGGTTCTTCCTGCAATTAATTTACCGTCCTCATCCACAAAACGTACAGTGATATCGGTAATGATTTCTTGGTTTCCTACAGGAACAATAGCTTCACTTCTAACTTTTTGTCCTGAGAAAACGGAATTTTCAAGACGCGATCGCTCTTGGTCATTATCTGTCTCATCGCTATTGGGTTTTGCTTGAGCAATTTCCCCTAATAACAAACAAGATAATGAAACTATAGATAGAATACAAAACTTAAGCTTATTTGTTAAAAATAAAGACATCGATTCATGCACAAAATTATTTTAATAATATAAGAAAAAACTATGAAACGCCGTGATATATTACGCTTGGGCGGTCTAGCAGGATTGGGATTGGCTTTGAGTAGTCAATACACAACTGCCCAAGAAACTACTTCTAAATCATTTCGCTTTGCTGCTTTAGGGGATGTGGGGACGGGAAATATCGGACAAAGAGCGATCGCCGATGTGATGGACGAGTATTATAAAAAGATACCCTTTGAATTGGTTTTGATGACTGGGGATAATATCTACGAGGATGGAGAAATTGAACGAGTGGGGGCAACATTTGGACGACCTTATCGCTATCTTCGACGGCAACAAGTGCCTTTTTATGCTGTTTTAGGCAATCATGATATACGAACGAAAAATGGCGTAGATCAGGTAAATTATTCCGCATTTAATATGCAAGGACGATACTATACTTTTACCGAAGGTTTGGTTCAGTTTTTTGCTCTCGATACGAATAAAAATGCTGACTGGCTACAACAGCTTAGTTGGTTAGAAAAAAATCTGGCTGAGTCAACCGCTACCTGGAAAGTTGTTTTTGGACATCATCCCCTTTATTCTTCTGGTATTCACGGCAGCGATCGCGAATTGATTGATCGATTGTCCCCCTTGTTTTCTCGCTACAAAGTACAGCTTTATATCAATGGTCACGACCATAACTATGAACGTACTGAACCAATTGAAAGTACAACTTATTTAACCTGTGGTGCAGGGGCAAAAACTCGCCCTGTAGGAAATTCTGACTGGACTGCTCATTCCGCAGCCAGGCTAAGTTTTGCCACCATTGATGTTCGACAAAAGTATCTGGAAATTCAGGGAATTGGCAAGGATGGGGAAGTATTCGATCGGGAAAAAATAACAACTGACAACAAACATATATAGTAAGATTTATCGGCAAATTATATAACCATGAATCAGTAGATTAAGCAGAAAATCATTGCAGCAGCAATTTTTGATACGGCGATCGCCTAAGCTGCTACAGAAGGAACAAATTATCAACAAGCGATCGCTTTTCTGGCTGCAACCGTCAATCAAATTGTCATAATTGTCATAACAGTGTACAAATGTCCCAGTAGCAATAGGCTTTTTGATTACAATTATGATTTGGGAAAAGAAGGCTTAAGATGGGATAACATAAGCAAATAAGTATTAAATTTTGTAGCTTATGTTGGGCAACCACATCAACATAAGTTAATTTGACACAACTTTGTCATAACTTTGCCATTGTGACTAGATATAGTTAAAAAAAAATCTTAGAAAGGTTACTTGAAAAATCCGATGGACACTAACACCTCGAACACATGGTGGGATAGTTACCGCAAGGCTAGACAAGTCACTAAACGCTTTCGCGAACTTGTGTATCTTGTGGGTAATAAAGAAGATATTGCACGAGACCTGATTAGTTTGGAGAAGCGAAAAGATCCAGGTAAAGATGAAATTTGGTATTTGAATAAGCTAATTGCCGAATTTAAAGAAGACAGTATGATGGGTTTGGCTTATTAAGCCGTCAAAAATATTTATTATAATTAGTTCTCAAGACTGGTTGAACTAAATGTATAATCTTGGCGTGAAGTTTTTTGCTTTTTTGCTCTGAATCAATACAATCAATCTATGAGTCCTACAATCGAAGCTATTTCAGCAATGCCTAGCGGTGGAAAGCCTGACTATTTAATGGTTATGCTCCACGGTTGGGGAGCAAACTACCAAGACTTTGTTCCCTTTGCGAAGGTACTCAATTTTCCTGGCTTCGGCTATTTCTTTCCTAATGCTCCCTTTGAACACTTTCAAGTTCCTGGAGGAAAAGCTTGGTATGCTCTAGAAGAAAAAGAGTTTACTGGTCTACAAGATAGTAGAAAGCTTTTATTAGATTGGTTAATGTCTTTGGAAGCTTCTACGGGTGTTCCTCTAAATCGAACAGTGATGGCTGGTTTTTCTCAGGGAGGTGCAATGACTCTTGATGTTGGTCTTACCTTACCTTTGGCTGCTTTATGTAGCTTTAGTGGCTATTTGCACTATGAGCCTCAATCCCAAGAGAACAATACCTTTCCCCCCACAATGATAATTCACGGACAACAAGACCCTGTTGTCCCGATTGAAGCTGCGAAAAAAGCCCAGGCAGAATTAAGCAAAATTGGTGTTCCAGTTCAATATCAGGAATTTCCTATGGGTCATGAAGTCCAAGACCCCGCGATCGCTTTATTTAAACAGTTTGTTGTTGATAATTTGAAGCTCAATTAAAGCCTTAAAATTAAAGACGCTGTAGTAAATTTAATCCGTGGGTATCCGTACCGCAGGTACTATAAAGATTGTATTTCTCAGCTAATTCTTTAACTCTTTTTGTTCTTTTAGGACTAGGCTGCCAAACTTTAGGATTATTGTAAGCATAATAAGTTTCTACCCCATCAATACCTAAGTCAGCCACCGCAGGAATTAGCCGATCTCCCGAGCGACGATAGCGTTCGGGGTGAGCCAAGATTACTAAGCCCCCTGCTTGTTGAATACTCTTAATAACTCGTTTAGCAGCAGCACGTTCTCCTTCTGGTTTGTCTCCCTGGAGATATGAACTTATGGATGGATGTTCGGGATTAAATCCATAACCTAAAATGTGTACTTCCACATCCATTAGTCTGGAGGTAATTTCTACTCCCGTCCACAAATGAGGAATGTGTTGAGTTGGATCTTGCTCGCTCAACTCGGATAAATACTGCTCTGCTTGTCGGTAGCCATCTACGCTGTGGTGATCGGTAATGGCAAAACCTTGAAGTCCAATGGCGATCGCCTGCTGCACTAAACCCAATGGTGTTAATTTACCATCAGAAGCAATGGTGTGCATATGAAAATTAAACGAGTAGGGACAACTAATATAGCTAATAGTCTCCCAGACACTTCTTAGGTAGGCAGTGTCCTGTGCTATTGGTTTAAGGGGATATGTAGCAACCATACGCATCAATGGGAAAGAAAATGTTTCTAATTGTTACAAATACCATAACAAAATAAAATCTTTTCTGGGGAGGACTATCTAATGGGATAACCCTAAAGAAATTATAAAATACCTTGACAGATATATCACAGGGTCATTCCCTAAATTCAATTGATTCTAATAAATAAAGATAAACATAAAATTATTTAATAGCTTAGATAGAGTCATTTATGACAACTTTACTCCCTGCTGTATTACCTGTGGGCTTGATCATCTTAATTGGCTTTATTGCAGGGCGGACTTTGCCTTTAGAGCGTTCTACTCTGTCTCAATTGGTTTTATACATTCTTTCTCCTGCTTTGGTGGTAGATAGCCTGTACCGTACTAAACTATCTTTGGCTAGCTCAAGCAAGTTATTATTCGGTTTTGCCCTAACTTCAGCCACAATTTATGTCATGGTTTGGTTGGTTAGTAAACTGTTAAAACTTTCAACTCCCCTCAGTCGCGGGATTACTGCTATTGTGATGTTTCCCAACAACGGTAACATGGGCTTACCTGTAGTGACTTTTGCCTTGGGGACAGCAGGATTAGACCGAGCTATTATCTATATGATTGGCTCTAGTTTTTTGATGTTTTGCTTTGGTCCCGCAATTATTAAAGGTCAAGGAATACTTCAGGGTTTAAAACTAACTTTTAGACTGCCATTAATTTGGGCAATTTTATTAGGCGTAAGCCTGCGTTTATTTTCTATCAACGTACCTTGGGAATTAGATAAGGGTATTCAAAAAGTCGGTGCAGCAGCCATCCCTATCGCTCTCATCGTCTTGGGTATTCAGCTATCAGAAACTAGTTTTAAACCAAAAATCAAAGAAATATTAGTCACTCTTTGTCGTTTGATAGTTGCGCCGACTATTGCTTATTTAATTGGTCGGCTATTACAGTTAGAAATCTTGGATTTGCAAGTATTAGTATTACAAAGTGCTATGCCCACGGCAGTCAATTCTTTTATAATTGT
This sequence comes from uncultured cyanobacterium, assembly GCA_963799375.1. Taxonomy (GTDB): domain Bacteria; phylum Cyanobacteriota; class Cyanobacteriia; order Cyanobacteriales; family Xenococcaceae; genus Waterburya. The sequence continues at coordinate 58,774 of CAWCWY010000018.1, read as the reverse complement.
CAGTGAATTTGGAGGAGATAAAGATTTAGTTGCCAGAGCGATCGTTACTTCTACTTTGATGAGTTTCGTCACTTTGCCAATAGTTCTACTGTTGCTTGGTAGCCAATAATTCAACAGATACAATAAAGTACAGTCAGACCTATGTGGATTCGATTTCTATTCTGGTTTTTTTCTGCTTTCAAGACGGAATAAAAATACCATTAACGCCACTACTCCTATCTGAAGCAAGAAGTTAGGTAAATTAGTCTCCCAATCTTGTCCTGCTGCTAATTTAGCTAAGAAAACAAACGCCCCAATCAAACCAGATGCACCAAAAGCACCATAAAAAGTTTTTCTCAAGCCTTTGTAGGGAGCTTTTGCTTCTGCACGCAGACGAGCATATTTTTCTGGAGTCAAATTATTCTTCTTTGCCCTAGCTAATTCTTCAGGAGACAGTTTTACCATTATTTATATTTCTTAGTATTTTTTAAAATATATAAGCATTTTAACGAAAAAGGAGGGGTAAACTACAAAGCGTTTTCCTCTCCAATTAAATATTATTGAGTTGTTAAGTCTTAAAAAAAGAAACTATTGAACTACAACTTTACCTACCATACCAGCACCACGATGAGGTTCACAGTAGTAGGAGTATTCACCAGCTTCGTTAAAAGTACTTTCATAGCCTTCTCCAGGAGAGAATACTAGGTTTTTGTGAGATTTATCGCTAGCATTTTCAAATACTACGTTATGAGGAGACATTTTGTTGTTCTCCCACTTAATTGTATCTCCTGCTTTGATTGTTACTGTTGCAGGCTCAAACTTGAGCATTCCATTATCTGTACCCATTTTGACGGATACAGTCTCAGCCATAGCGGGATTAACGCTGAAGAAGAAAGTGGAAACCACTAATACTAGTGCGGACAATAACAAACTTATTTTTTTAGCCATTTTGTTGAACTCTCTGTATCAAATATGATTTTTTGTAGTAAGCATTCCTAAGAAATAGAAAATCAAGTATGTAAACTAAAATTCAGCTATTTTTAATCGAATTTAGTATTTTCTTACTACCTCTATTCCTTATAAATATATTACTACAGAAGTTTGACGAGTTGTAAAACTTTGACAGACTGTCTTTTGACATTGTTAATTGCACGACACACCATATATCTTTATTGCAATCGAGCTGTTTTGATTGATTTTTAATACATTGAGAGGAGAAATCATGTTTGCCAGAATGCTATCAACCCTATTAGTTTTTCTAACCGCCGTGATGTTTATTGCATCTCCTGCGATCGCAGGAGATGCTGCTAGTGGTGCTAAAATTTTTAGTGCCAACTGTGCTGCTTGTCACGCTGGAGGCAGAAACGTTATTAGTGGTGCAAAAACTTTACAAAAAGACGCTTTAGATAAATACGAGATGAATTCCATAGAAGCTATTACTTACCAAGTTAACAATGGTAAAAATGCTATGCCAGCATTTCAAGGACGTTTGACTGACGCTCAAATTGACGATGTGGCAACTTATGTTCTATCTCAAGCAGAAAATGGATGGTAAAAGTAAGTAATGTCCTAAAGGATTCCTAAAGATTACCTCCTTCGTCGCGTCACCGCTTCGCATAAGGGATGAGGAAAGAGGGATTAAGGATAAAGCTTAATCGATTATTTGAGAGTTAATTATATTTGTCTATCCTTAATGTTTTGTTAAAAGCATTGAGGATTTTTTTATGGAGTCGATTGTCAATCTAGTAAACTAGGCAAAGGAAAGCGTTATAAAACAAACAGTTTGAGACTAAATAATATGGTGACAACTACAGGAATTAGCGATCGCTATCGGATTAAAACGAAACAGCTTGATATGCCTCCCCGTCTCTTGTTAGGTCCTGGTCCTGCTAATGTTAATCCCAGAGTACTCTCGGCAATGAGTATCGGCCCTGTAGGACACCTAGATCCATCCTATTTAGCCTTAATGGACGAAATTCGGGATTTGTTGCGCTACGCTTGGCAAACTGAAAATGAACTAACGATTTCAGTCAGTGGGACGGGGACAGCAGCAATGGAAGCCACCCTAGCTAATTCTGTTGAACCTGGGGATGTGGTATTGGTTGGAGTCAAGGGTTATTTTGGTAATCGTCTGGTAGATATGGCAGGACGTTATGGTGGCGATGTTCGCACCATGACCAAACCTTGGGGACAGGTATTTAGCCTCGAAGAAATTAAAACTAATCTAGAAACCCACAAGCCAGCTATCTTAGCTTTAGTTCATGCTGAGACTTCTACAGGGGCGCGTCAACCCTTGGAAGGAGTGGCAGATTTATGTCATAAGCATGGTTGCTTATTGATAGTAGATACGGTGACTAGTTTGGGAGGAGTCCCATTACATATTGACGAATGGGGTATTGACCTGGCTTATAGCTGTAGCCAAAAGGGTTTAGGGTGTCCTCCTGGTGCAAGTCCTTTCACTATGAGCAGTCGGGCGGTAGAGAAGTTAAACAAACGTCCCAACCCCGTACCTAATTGGTATCTAGATATGACTCTCTTGGCAAAATATTGGGGAGAGCAACGGATGTACCACCATACTGCGCCGATCAACTCTAATTATGCCCTGCGAGAATCTTTACGCATAGTAGCAGAAGAAGGATTAGAACAACGTTGGCAACGTCACCAAAAGAATGCCGAGATGCTTTGGTCTGGTTTAGAAGAATTGGGCTTATCTTGTCATGTAGACAAGGAACATCGTTTACCTACCCTAACTACCGTCAGAATTCCTGATGGAGTAGATGGAAAAGCGATCGCCCGTAAACTATTAACTGAATATAACATTGAAATCGCTGGCGGTTTAGGCGAACTCGGTGGAAAGGTCTGGCGTATTGGCTTGATGGGCTATAATAGCCGTCCCGAAAATGTTCTTTTGCTATTGGATGCTTTAAAAAAAGTAATGAAGTAAAAACCTCAATTTAAGTCTCTCATTAATCATTCAAAAGAGAGAGTAAACATAATAACGGGAAGGATAACGATAAGCTAATTAATTAGAGAAAAATTTTTTAGCCGAAAGTATGATCGATAACTTTTATATGTTGACTTGGAATTGGCTTACTGATTCGCCCTTACTTGCTACTGCCACCGAAGCAGCCACCGATAGTAGTGCAGAAGAAGGCACTCTAGTCTTAGCTGGAGTTTTGCTTAGTTTAGTCATTATCTATTTCGCCAGCAAGTTGGGAGGAGAACTGTGTTCTCGGATTAATTTACCACCAGTATTAGGAGAATTGGTAGGGGGGGTACTAGTTGGTATTTCAGCATTCCATCTGTTGGTTTTCCCCGAAACCAGCGCAGCGGAAGACTCATTAATCATCAGTATGCTTCAGAGTACCGCAGGATTGCCCCCAGAAGCAGCCTCATCGGTGTTTGCTGCTCAAAGTGAGGTAATCACTCTTTTATCCGAATTAGGGGTAATTATTCTTGCTGTTTGAGATTGGTTTGGAGTCTGACCTCAAAGAATTGATTCGTGTTGGACCAATTGCTGCTGTTGTGGCAGTTGTGGGAGTAGTTGCCCCTTTCGTGGCGGGTACGCTAGGTCTTGTATATATCTTTGGAACTCCTGTAGTACCTGCGGTATTTGCGGGGGCAGCTTTGACTGCTACTAGTATTGGCATTACCGCCAAAGTGTTGGCAGAGTTAGGACAGCTTAGTTCTGAGGAAGGACAGATTATTATTGGTGCAGCAGTCCTAGATGACATTTTGGGCATTGTGGTTTTAGCAGTAGTAGCCAGTCTGGTCAAAACTGGAGAGATTCAAATCAGTAATATTGTTTATCTCGTAATTAGTGCAGCAGTCTTTTTAATCGGTTCAATTTTAATCGGTCGTTTGATTAGTCCTTTGTTTGTTGGACTGGTCAACGAAATGAAAACTAGAGGTGAAGTTTTAATTACTGGCTTGATTTTTGCCTTTGTCTCTGTCCTATATTGCTACTGCAATTCATTTAGAAGGAATTTTGGGTGCATTTGCTGCGGGATTGATTTTAGCCGAGACCGAAAAACGTAAGGAATTGGAAGAACAAATAATTCCTTTAGCCGATTTCTTTGTACCAATATTTTTTGTCTGTGTAGGTGCTAAAACAGACCTGAGCGTACTCAATCCAGCCGTTCCTAGTAACCGAGAAGGATTAATTATTGCCACATTTTTAATTTTGGTTGCTATCGTAGGGAAGGTAATTACTGGATTTACCGTATTTGGCAATCCCAATCTCAATAAATTGGCGATTGGCGTGGGCATGATTCCTAGAGGAGAAGTAGGTTTGGTATTTGCAGGTGTTGGTTCAGCTAGTGGAGCATTATCTGAAGCTACAGAAGCAGCGATCATCGTAATGGTTATCTCAACTACATTTGTAGCCCCTCCGCTACTGCGTTTGGTCTTCAAAGAAAAAGAAGCAGTCCCTCAATCAGTGGACAAAGTTGAAGAATGACAACATAATTAGGCGAAGCTCTCCATCAAAAAATCCAGAAAAGTAGCTTTGAGAAAGACCTGATAAATAGTTTATGAAACCTAATTGCTTCTTTTTACGTCTCGATAGATTGAAATTAAAGAATGGGTATTATAGAGTTCAAATGGAATTAGCCCAGAACATTTTGAGTTCAGTACTGCTCCTAAGAAAACAATTAAATCGGGTGCTAAATCCTAGTTGGTGCTTATGTTTTGGTTTCAAATGGGAGTTTTGGCTAACCGTATCTAATGGCTTAGTTACCTAGTGTTTGTGAGGAGCAATAATTGTGAGATTTCACTGGCTATTATCAGGTTTTATGGGCGTTTTTCTGTTTTGTTCCCCCGCTAAGGCAGGAAAAATCGTATCTTGGGAATTTGAATCACAAGATAATAATTTGGTTTTTACCACCGATGAGGGGGTACAACCAGAAGCCCAGCTACTTAGCAACCCAACCCGCTTGGTAATTGATTTACCAGGAACTAGTTTAGGTAGGGAAACTGTCAAGGAAAGCTATGAAGGTGCTATTAGAGGCTTTCGTATTGGACAGCCAGAACCCAATACCTCTCGTATTGTGGTAGAGCTTGCCCCTGGCTACACTATTGACTCTGACGATATTGAATTTAAGGGAATTTCTCCAACAGAGTGGGAAGTAGAATTTCCTCAGCCAAGAGTTTCGCGGATAAATGTTGCAGACAATAACGACAGTGAAACTCTTGATTTACCCCAGGTTGAAATGCCTGAATCTCTGCCTGGATTAGCAGAAGCAGATGTCCCTGCTGCAACTACTGTTGCCAATTCCCCCCACATCCAAGCCACTAAAAATGGCTTTTTTGTCGATATTGATGGTAATCGTCAAATTAAGATTGATTCTGAGAGAAATGGCGATCGCATTGACTTTACTCTAGAAGGAATTACTTTACCCCCCGATTTGATTTCTCAATCAGTCGGGATAAATCAATATGGTGTCTCGAATATTGAATTTGAGCAGGTTAGTGATTCGGAGGCAGTAATGAGCCTGATGGTGGAAGAAGGTAGTCCAGATTGGCTGGCTACCTTTAGCCGTATTAAGGGTTTATTGTTAGTACCCAAGGGTAAATTACCCACTTCCACCACGGTTGCTGCTTCTGATGATGATAGTCAAGCTGAATCAATGGGGGAAATCACTCCCAGTAATCCAGAAGAAGTCCAAAGTGAGCTTAATTTAATTGAAGAAATTGAACTTACGGATGATGATACTAAGCTACGAATACACGCTGACAATGAATTAGCAGCAGTGGCTTCTAGAAGCAGCAACGGTATCTATCAAGTTACGATTGATAATGCACAACTTTCTGAAGACTTTAAAGGACCTCAACTAGAAGCTGGTAGTCCTGTTTCTCAGTTAAAAGTGAGGCAGGAAGACTCTAGGGTGGTAGTTGAAGTTACTACTCGATTGAGATACTATCTGGGGAAAATCGACGCCGAAGATAATTCTGTCGCTTTACCCATTGAAGTAGGAGTTGCTCCTTTACCTCAAACAGACGCGCCTCTATTACCTCCTCGTTTTTCTAAAGCACCCAAAGCAAGACCTTTCCCCAGCAATCCTACTATACCAACAGTAAGCGATCGCCCTAGAATTATTATCGATCCAGGACATGGCGGACACGATCCAGGCACAATCGGTATTGGTGGATTTAGGGAAAAAGATGTCGTGCTGCCTATTTCTTTTGATGTGGTAGAAATCTTAAGAAAACAGGATATCGAAGTCATTATGACGAGGGATACCGACGACTTTATCAGTCTAGAAGGTAGAACCGAAATGGCTAACGACCTTAATGCAGATTTGTTTGTTAGTATTCATGCCAATGCAATTAACCTTAGTCGTCCTGACGTTAATGGTTTAGAGACTTATTACTACAAAAGTGAAAATGGTCGTCGCCTAGCAGAAATAATTCACTGGAGCATTCTTAATGGAGTTAACATCGACAATCGAGGTATTCGTCAAGCTAGATTTTATGTTTTGAGACACTCGGCAATGCCAGCAGTCTTAGTCGAAGTGGGCTTTTTAACTGGTGCGGTGGATTCTTCTCGCCTCAAAAACCCCAATCATCGTCGTCAAATGGCAGAAGCGATCGCCCGTGGAATTATAGAGTATATTAAACAAAATAATTTATAGGTATATTAGCTACAGCTAAATTATTATAAGTAGAATTACTTATCCAGTTTGGATTACCCAAAATATAACTATTTAAGATCTAAAGTTGAACACATGAAAAATTCAAATCTGCGTATAGGCTTGTTTGACAGTGGTGTGGGTGGATTAACAGTATTAAGAGAAATGTATCGGCAAATGCCTACAGAATCTCTACTCTATTTTGCCGATTCTGCTCGATTGCCCTATGGCACACGCTCTCAGACAGAACTTCTCGACTTTGTTCGTGAAATCCTTGACTGGATGTGCGGTCAGGATGTCAAAATGATTATTATGGCTTGCAATACAAGTTCTGCTTTAGCTCTAGAAGCTGTTCGCCAAGAATATGATGTACCTATTTTGGGGGTAATTCTTCCTGGGGCGAAAGCAGCCGTAAAAGTAGGCAAGAGAATTGGTGTAATTGCCACTCCTGCTACAGCCAAAAGTCATGCTTATCGCCAGGCAATACAAGAAATAGACCCTCAAAGCCAAGTGTGGGAAATTCCCTGTCCCAAATTTGTTCACCTAATCGAGCAAAACCAACTCTATACGGAGTACACGAGGCAAGTTGCTCTAGAGTACTTAAAGCCTCTGTTAGAGAACAACATTGACACTCTAATTTATGGTTGTACTCACTATAGACACTTGGAAAGAACGATTCGCTTTTTGTTACCCAGCTCAGTTAATATTATCGATCCAGCCGAACATATTGTAGCGGCAGCCGAAAAAGAATTATCTTTGTTGGGACTACGTAACGATAGGCTTCCTTTTCCCACTCGTTTTTACGTGAGCGGGTCGAGAGAACAATTTGCTAATATTTCTCAGCAGTGGCTAGGTTACAAACCCCAAGTAACACAAATACCAATGAAAAGACCATCATCAGAAATGATGGTCTTAAATCCAGTAGAATAGTTTTATTACTCAACTAAGTTAAGTTTAAACATTCAATTATTTCAGGGAATTTTAACTTGATTATTCGGCTTGTCTCTATTGCGAGAAAGAAAATTATTTTCTTGTTTGAGCATTTGAGCGATGGTAATCAAACCATAAATACCGACAAGATAAGCTACGGCAAAAAATAGAATAAAAATCGGTAGATTAACGAAGTTCATTTTCTTGGTAATCGAATTGATATAGTTGATTTTTTCTAAGCAAAATACTCAGAGATTATTTTTTGAGGCAAGTTGAACTGCCAAATTTTTATTGTCTTAATTACATTCTAAGAATATGCAATAATACTCCATAGCCATAGCCTTTGTGTATATTGCTATTTTTCTTTGGTCAAACGTAGTTTAACGTCTTTTTCAAAAGAATATTTTGTAAGACGCAATTTATTCCAGCCACTAAAATATCTCTTAAATGACATCTAAATATAGCCAAGTACATTCGAATCGGCAACAATTGAAGTATATTTTCAATTGTCTATCTAACTTTATTTTTGCAAGATTGAGTAATTAGATGAACAACCAATAACCTTGCGGTCTAATTAGTTTTTTCAGCATAACTGCCTCCTACAAAATCAACTTAGAAGGGTTTTATTTGAGCTTGGGTTATTTTCAGGCTTGAATGTAATAATAGGCTTTGAATTTTATCAAAAACCTTATTTAGCAAACATCAAATATCAAGCTTTAGAGTAGCGAAGTAACCTTAGCTGCTTTACTCGGACAGCAGCCAATTGTTTTAAACACCCTCAAATCAGCAGTTACTTAGGCTTTAACTTTGCCTGGATAACTGCTGATTTTTGGTGACTTATACATCAAATTATAACATATGCGGTATTTGATTTAGGCTATTGATTTAATTGTTCTTATCCAGCTAATCGCTATTTATTTTTGATAGTTGCCAGTTAATAGTTGGTTATTAGGTTAGCTTCCCTTAAAATAAGTACAATAATATGTAAAGTTTCTTAAATAAGATAATTGCCAGAATTGGCTTAACAATGACATCTTCTACTACTTCTTTATTAGCACCCGTTGAAAATGATCTGAATATTCTGACAGACAATCTCAAGCAACTTATTGGTGCGCGTCATCCTATCTTAGGTGCTGCTGCCGAACACTTGTTTGAAGCTGGAGGTAAACGAATTAGACCAGCAATCGTTTTACTCGTCTCTAGGGCTACTATGTCAGATAATGATTTAACCAGTCGTCATCGTCGTTTGGCAGAAATCACGGAAATGATTCATACTGCCAGTCTGGTACATGATGATGTTGTTGACGAAGCAGACCTACGTCGTAATGTCGAAACAGTTAATAGCTTGTTTGGAGATAAAATTGCCGTGCTGGCTGGTGATTTTCTTTTTGCACAGTCTTCTTGGTATTTAGCAAATCTCGACAATCTTCAAGTAGTCAAGTTACTTTCAGAAGTAATCAGAGATTTTGCCGAAGGAGAAATCATACAAAGTATCAACCGTTTCGATATCCATGCTTCTATTGATTCTTATTTAGACAAGACTTACTATAAAACCGCTTCTTTAATGGCAAACAGTGCCAAAGCTGCTGCTGTGTTAAGCAATACCAGTGCTGATGTCGCACAGAGTCTTTACGACTATGGACGCAATTTAGGTTTAGCTTTTCAAATTGTCGACGATATATTAGATTTTACGGGGTCAACTGAAGTCTTAGGTAAGCCAGCAGGGTTAGACCTAGCGAGTGGGAAGCTAACCTCTCCTGTCTTTTATGCTCTTCAGCAGCAACCTTATCTAGAAACTCTAATTGAGAGAGAATTTTCCGAGCCAGAAGATATTAACAAAGCGATAGAATTGATTAAGGACAGTGGGGGAATAGAACAAGCTCGTCAACTAGCGAAGGATCTTGCTCGCAAGGCTGCAAAAAGTCTCGATTGCTTGAGTGCTTCCGACTCCAAAGATGCTCTCTATGAATTAACTAATTATGTGGTTAGTCGTTTATATTAGGTTCAGTTATCTCAAGATAGCTCAAGTTAATATTTAAGTTATTTGGAGGAATTTGGATAGGTGTCATCTAAAAAGCAAACTATTCTGGTTACAGGCGGTGCTGGCTATATCGGATCTCATGCAGCATCAGCTTTAAAGAAAGCTGGTTATGAAGTGATTATTTTGGATAATTTGTCCTACGGACACCAAGAAATAGTCGATGATGTATTGCAGGTTAAGCTAATTATCGGAGATACAAGCGATCGCTCTGTCTTAGATAAATTATTTACTACCCATAAAATTGATGCAGTGATGCACTTTGCAGCCTACATAGCTGTGGGAGAATCTGTCAAAGAGCCTGGAAAATATTACCGTAATAATGTTGCTAGCACTCTAAATTTATTAGAAGCAATGTTGGCTCATGGAATTAATAAAATTGTGTTTTCTTCTACCTGTGCAGTTTATGGGATGCCAAAAGAAGTCCCCATGACAGAAGACCATCCCCACAGTCCTCTCAGTCCCTATGCTGCTAGTAAAGATATGGTAGAGCAGATTTTAAGAGACTTTGATACTGCTTTTAAGTTAAAATCCGTAGCATTTCGCTATTTTAATGCCTGTGGCGCAGATCCAGGTGGCTTGTTAGGAGAAGATCATCACCCAGAGACTCACTTAATTCCTTTGGCTTTGTTGACTGCTCTCAAAAAAAGAGATTCTTTGTATATCTTTGGGACAGATTATGACACTCCTGATGGTACTTGTGTTCGAGACTATATCCATGTCAACGATCTAGCTGATGCTCACGTTTTAGGTTTAGAGTATTTGTTATCTGGGGGTGAATCTGATGTATTTAACCTGGGTAATGGTAATGGTTTTTCCGTTAGAGAAGTAATTGAAACCGCTAGAGAAGTAACAGGATTAGAAATACCTGCCATTGAAAGCGATCGCCGTGCGGGAGATGCACCGATTCTGGTTGGTAGCAGTAAAAAGGTTAAAGAAAAGCTTGGTTGGAATCCTAATTATGCCGATCTCAAGAAAATTATTAATCATGCTTGGCAGTGGCATCAAACGCGACACGGTGATAAATAGAGGATAATGTAAGTAAAATATTATTTGAAAGATATGGCGATCGATAAACTGTTTAGGAGTGTGGAAGTGAATAACTCCCAAAATATTAAAGGCGATCGCTGTTTTCTTTTTATGATAATTTTATCTAGCTTGCTCTTTTCTAGCTGTAGCGAAAGCAAATTAACTCAGTGCGAGCAAATTTTCAGGATTGCAGCTGAGGTTAACAACACCAGCAAAAACGTTAGTTACACTAATGAAGAAGAGTCAGATGAAATGAAAAGTTGGCTTGAAGCTGCTAGTACGATGAACAGAGCAGCAAGCAACATTGAGGCTTTGCATATTAATGACGGTGAGTTGATTAAGTACCAAAATCAATTAGCAACAATCTATCGTATTTATTCCCAAGCTACCTATGATGCAGTAGCAGCACGAGAAAATAAAAGCTTAGATGCTTTGGAATTTGCCCGTGTCAATGCTCAAGAAGCTGGTCAAATGCAGCAAAATTTGATAAAAGACATCAACAAGTATTGTTTAAATCGTTAATCAAAGCGATGTGCTAATTGTTACAACTAAAAAACAGGGCTGATAATATCAACCCTGTAGCAAACACCCTGAGTTATCTGTTTTGAATCAAAACTAAACTTTTAATTATTTCAAAGTCACGGGTTTATAATTTGACTGCAAGCAATAACTAATACAAAGTAGTTTGGTATTTTTATATATAGACTCTTATTACCCAATATATTTAACTTTACTATTTACATGAATTCATATAAAGCCTAAAGTTTTGGTGACTCAACTTAATTTTAAATTAATACTTAAAGATAGGTCTTGTATTAGATAAAGTAATAATTTAGATTTAGTCTGGCTTTGCTGATTTTAGCGGAAAGACGGTTGACGGTAGCCATCTTTTGCTCAATTTGCTCTGATAGCTGAGAATTATTATTATACTTTTGCTGATGATTTTGTAGCTTGGCTAAGGTTTCTTTTACTGTCGCTAATTCTTTTTCTATTTTAATTAATAATATAATTAATCTTGCTACTTTTACAGTCTTTTCTTCAGCAACAACTTCTTGTTGAATTGAGGTGATGTACTGATTAATATCTTCCATGAATTTACCGATTTTTATTAATATTACAGAATAACTGGTGTTTGTTTTGTTTCTTAAACTCAGTATATCCGTGAATATGTGGGCATGGTATAAAGTTTGCGTAATTCTTGGGATATTTTTGTAAATAATGTGTAAATTTACTTAAATAAAGCTTGAAACCTAAGATTACCAATGCTTTCAGTTTTGGTGATTGCACTCAAAAACTGCCCTATAAATATCTTACAGGTTTTGAGGTAATATTTTATTGCTGATTTTCTCAGTAATTCAACCTAAGAAAATATAGCTAGCTACATTCAAAATTATTAAAAGTTAGCTAAATTTATTTATTAGGGATGGGTGGAGAAGAGTGTTAAAACGTATATCTATAATCTCATTATTAATAGATCGATTATGTCTGAAATTGCTAATACTATTATCGAAGCTCTAATAGACTTATTTGCGCAAGGAATCAAAGCTTTACCTGGATTACTCTCTGGATTAGTGGTTTTGTTTTTAACTAAATATGCGGTCAAACTAGTATTGAAGATTGCTGATGAAGCAGGAACACGAACAATAAAAAGCAGATCGTTGCAGCTACTGCTTAGGAAAGTTAGTAGAATTGGCATTTGGACTGTCGGTATTTTATTAGCCTGCGTCCTAGCGTTTCCTGGTTTTGAGTTGGGAGATATTATTGCTACTTTAGGTATAGGTTCGGTAGCAGTGGGTTTTGCCTTTCAAGATATATTTAAAAACTTTTTAGCAGGAATTATTCTGCTAATAGAAGAACCATTTCGGATTGGCGATGAAGTAGTAATTAATGACTACGAAGGAAAAGTTGAGAATATTAGTATTCGTACGACTAAACTTCGTACTTTTACTGGGGAAAGGATTCTGCTACCCAATTCCACCGTATTTACTGACGCGGTAAAAGTAGCAACCGCATATGATTCCCGCAGGACAGATTTAGCAGTAGGAGTCGATTACAATACACCGTTATCCGAGGCAAGCGAAATTTTAGAGAGGACTATATCTAATATTTCGGGAATACTAGAAAGTCCTAGTCCAGAAATTGATGTAGTTAACTTTGGTGATAGTTCGATAGATTTTATTGTCCGCTATTGGACTAAGCCACAGAAAAAAGAGCTGCGGACTGTGCAAACAAGAGCGATGATTGAGATTAAAAAGGCTTTGGATAAGGCTGAGATTGGCATCCCTTATCCTATACGCACCGTGTATCATTTTGACCAAGAGAAATACGACGATTATTTTCCTGTTAATTCCAAAACTGAAGAAAACTAATTAAGGGTAAAAGCGATCGCTTTCAATCAATAATAAGGCGATCGCTCTTATTACTAGTCATTTAAATACAATTAAATTTAAAGTGTTTAAGCTACTATCAATTTTTTGCTCGATCTTATTGTTTGCCTGTAGTCCTAATCAAGAAAAAGCTAGTTTACATTCAGGTAAGGTAACACGAGTACTTAGCGGTCAAACTGTTGAAGTAGTTTTCACCGAAACATCCCTAGTAGCCAAAGTCAGAATTACTGGTATTGATGCGCCCGATTTGCGTCAGTCTCCCTGGGGAAAAACAGCTAAGGAAAGATTATCAGAGTTAGTTATCGGTTTGCCCGTGAGGATAGAAACCGACAGCCCCCAAAGGGATTACGCAGTTAACCCAAGCCATAACTTTAACCGAATTAATGCCCACCTTTGGCAAGATAAAACTTTAATCAGCCAACAGCTAGTTAAAGAAGGTTGTGTCTTGGCAAACACAGAATATCCCCACTCTTATAGCAAGCTGCTCATAGACGCTCAAGAGTATGCTCGCTTAATGGATCGGGGGATTTGGAATCCTCAACAAGCATTACGCCAAACTCCCACTCAATTTCGATACTCAAATAAAAAAATAAATTAATAACTGATGTTACGCACGCTTTTAATCTGTTGAGGTTAAGGGCGCGGAAGGCGCCCGCAGGCAAGCACCCGAATGCAAAAGGCGTGAACCTGCGGGGGAAGGGGTAAAGGGTTAATCCATCTTTTCTCTATTGCTCATTAGAACTACTTATTTTTCGTTATATTGCGTAACGTCAGTTAATAATTGGTTTCGATTTTTTTGGAGGGGGAATGACCATATCCTTGCTTATTTCTCCTTTAACTGAATTTGATTGGGAATCTCTTTAACAATTAAAGTGTAAATGTCTGTTGGCATATCGATATCTGCTGCCTCTAATGCCTCTTTTACTGCTTGAGCCACTATAGAAGTTGTGGCTAGAAAACCAGCTCTACGAGAGTCTACCCAAAAGCGAACTTCTAGATTAACCGTACTAGCAGCCAGCTCGCTAACCAATACATCAGGGTTAGGAGTGGTTTCTACTTCTGGAACTTTTACTAGCACTTCATTAATTACTGCGATCGCATCGCCAATATTTTCGCCATAATCAATCCCTACTATCACCGAACTACGACGACGAGAAGAAGCCGTATTATTTATGATGCTGGCTTGAAAAACTTCTTGATTGGGAATATATACCACTCGACCATCATAAGTCTTCATAGTTGTTGCCCGTAGTTGAATTTGGGTAATTGTTCCTTCATAATCAGCAATCACAACCTGATCGTTAATCCGAAACGGACGAGCAGCTAGCAAAATAACTCCAGATATATAGTTACTTAAAACATCTTTGAGACTAAAACCAATTGCTACACTTGTTAACCCCAGCGCACCCAATAATGCACCAAAATCCAATCCCATGACCCCCAAAGCGATTACAATCCCAATTACCCAAACACCGCCATAGCTAAGTCTACCGATTAAGAGTTCGGTGTTAGAATCTCCCTCAGTCTGTTTTGCCCAGGAATAGGCTATATAGCGTACTAATTTAGCTGCTCCCCAGGTTATTCCTACGACCACAATTGCTCCAACTAAAGAAGGTAAATTGCTAATAATACTTTGCAAAAATTCTCTAGTAGTGGTGTATAGACGTTGAGTAACATCGATTGCTAAAGGAGGTTTTTCAAATGCCGTATCTAGCTGTTGTTTCCACCTTTCGGCTAATCGCTCGGTGCTTAAGCCAAAATCTTCTGCATCCTGGTCGGTAACGGTCATTAAGATGCGGTTGTTGACTCTTAATGTGGCAATTTGGCGAGGATTATCTGGGGTGATTTCTACTTTGTCTGGAGTTTGGTTTTGTGACAATAAACTAGCTATTCGACGATTAATAATATCCGCCCTCGCGCTAGCATCAATTTGAGGTAGACTACCTATTTGAAATATGGGGCGATTCCTGACTAATATATCGGCAAAATATAGTCCATCGCTAGGAATAGCAACAGGTGTAGATTGAGTTGGTATAGCTACATCTTCGTCTTGGCTTAAAGCTAAAGGAGTAAACCACAAAGAAAAAGCGATCGCCACAGCGAAAATAGTATTGAATCGTCTATTGCGCCTAAGTTTTATGTATTGTTTTGAGAAGAAGCAGGAGAAATTGGGCATTTGGTAAAAAATTAGTCAGAAGCTAGTTAGAGGAGGATGTGTCCTGGCAAACATGGAATATCCCCATTCATATAGTAAGCTGCTTATAGATGCTCGTTTGATGGGTTGGAATATGGAATCCTCAGCAAGCACTACGGCAAACCTGCAATCAATTCCGTTCAAAGATTAAATAATGACTCAACCTACCTCAGAACAATTACAAATTTTCTTAGATGTCGCTACAGAATCGGTTTTAGCTGCGGGTGCAGTCTTAAAAGATCGCTGGGGCAAATTTAATAATGTTCAAGAAAAAGGTCGTCAAGGAGATTTAGTAACTGAAGCGGATAAACTGGCAGAAGCAGAGGTTTTAAAAGTACTCAACCTACACTTACCAGATCACCAAATATTAGCAGAAGAATCTGGAGCATTAGGTAATGCCAATAGCGAGTATTTATGGGCGATCGACCCTCTTGATGGTACTACTAATTACGCTCATGGTTTACCATTAGTTGCTACTTCAGTCGGCTTGATGGTGGATGGTGTTCCTACTGTCGGTGCGGTTTATAATCCCTTTAGTGACGAGTTATTTCGCGCTGCAAAAGGTTTGGGTGCAACCTGCAATCGTCGTCCGATCAAAGTGTCTCAAACAGAAGAATTAAGTAAAAGCCTGTTGATTACTGGCTTCGCTTACGATCGCAGGGAAACCACAGACAATAATTATGCTGAGTTTTGTCACATGACTCATCTAACTCAAGGTGTTCGTCGTCTTGGCTGTGCTTCTATGGACTTGGCTGGAGTAGCCTGTGGCAGACTTGATGGCTATTGGGAAAGAGGAATCCAACCTTGGGATATGGCAGCAGGAATTGTTGTTCTAGAGGAAGCTGGAGGCAAAGTTACCGCTTATGATGGTAGCCCCTTGAATATTAGTTCTGGTCGTATCTTAGCCACTAATAGCCTCATCCACGATAGTTTGAGTAAAGCTTTGTTAGCAACTCCCGATATAGCAACTTGGAAAAAGTAATATTCAGACTGTTTTGACAATAGCATTGAATTCACATGATATGCTACACAAGTAACATACTATAAATTAGGTTGTAAATATTTGTATATAAATGGCAATTTTTTAAGCAGCTTTTATTCTCTAAACAACAAAAAGGTTTAGAGTTTTTTTAAGTGCATTGCACTACTTCTGTAAGTCTTGCAAAACTGCTTTAATATTCAAAGTCATACATATTATTAATTAAATTCAAACTTACACCATTTAATCTGAACATGAAATTATCTCTTCCTATCGCGATCGCAACTATGACAACTATCGGCATGAGCGCGATCGTGTCTATACAACCCGTAAAAGCTACTGATTTTGACGAGTTTGCTGTAGACCAAAGTCAATTTGTAGCGGTTGCAGTGCCATATAACTATAGAAGATATAAGCTGGCAATTATTGAGCAAGTTCCTGATCAAAAAGCCTGTTGGAGTGAATCTGGTAGTAATCCCACTACGGTAGATTTAAAATTGCTAACCTTCGATCACACTAACGATTGTCTCAAAGCAGTTGATACTAACGGTTATTCTTTGCGAATTGATGGTGAAGATGACAAAGTGGCTTATATGCTCGACCTAGTTGAAAGCAACGGACAGCTAGAGTTGATCGCCGATCATCAAGATCCCAACGAGCCTAGTGTAGTTATTGGCAGTACTAATGGTTTGGTTGAGTCTCCTATGAAAATAGAACTCGATCCAGATTGGCAATTCACCAAACGTCTTTACGAAGGTAGTGCAATTCAGCATATATACATGAGCAACAATCCCAATCCTCAAGTATTAGAAAATGTTGCCACCCTGCCTACTACTAATCTTCCTGGCGGTACTCCTGGTCAATCTAGTATCCCCTCTCCTCAACCATTACCCCAAGACCAACCAGTGGCATCTGAGCCACCCGCAGCAGATACAGTTGAAGGGTTTATCACTAATATTTTGACTCCCCTAAGTCAAGCTGTGTACAACACATACAACAGTTTATTTACCACGACTTCTAGCGGTAACAAGTAAAAATTTAGCAGCAAGTAGGATTGAATTTCCGATCAAAATTCGCGCACACGATCGAAGTCCTAGACAGTTATGCAACTACGCTAATATCTGGGACTTTTATTGTGTTGATGATTTGTTATAAAATGCCTGAAAAACCTAATAAATTATTGTTAAGTCAAGACTTTACGATAAACATACTATAAATAAGCAGAATTTTGGTGTTTTCTATGACCGACAAAAAGTATATTCTCTCTCTGGATTTGGGTACTACAGGCAATCGAGCAATCTTATTCGATCGCCAGGGGAATGTTGTCGGTCAAGTCTATCAGGAGTTAACCCAATACTACCCAAAGCCAGGATGGTTAGAACATGATGCAACAGAAATTTGGCGGGATGTTCGATCGGCAATTAAACAAGTAATCAGCAATAATAAAGCACAAGCAACGGAAATTGCTGCTATTGGTTTAACTGTTCAGCGGGAAACTTGTTTACTTTGGGATAAGACTACAGGAACGCCTTTACATAAAGCTATTGTCTGGCAAGATCGACGAACTGCCGATAAATGCGATCGCCTGAAAGCAGAAGGGAAAGCCGAAGATGTGCAGCAAAAAACAGGATTAGTATTAGATGCTTATTTTTCTGCTACTAAACTGTCTTGGTTGATTGATTGGGTTAAACAAAATAAACCCGATACTAACTGGGATAATGTGATGGCAGGTACGATAGATACTTGGGCATTGTGGAATCTAACGGGTAAGCAGGTTCATGCAACGGACATTAGTAATGCTAGTCGTACTATGTTGATGAATTTGGATACAGGAAACTGGGATGATTCATTATTAGAGTTATTTGATATTCCTCGCCAAATTATGCCCGAAATCAAGCCCAGTATGGGAATCTTTGGCAAGAGTAACCAGGATATATTAGGGGAAGAAATACCTATTGCAGCTATCTTTGGCGATCAGCAAGCATCTCTATTTGCCCACGGTTGCGATCGCCCTGGATTACTTAAATGCACTTATGGTACAGGATGCTTTTTAGTGGCTCAAACAGGGACTGAAGTTACCCGATCGAACAATCAGCTTCTGTCTACGGTGGCGTGGAGTACTCCATCCCAAACCAATTATGCTTTAGAAGGAGCAATTTTTACTACAGGTGCAGCAATTCAATGGTTACGAGATGGTTTGAAGTTAATTAACAATGCAGGGGAAACCGAATCTCTTTGTAACAGTGTAGATAGCACTGATGGAGTTTATTTTGTTCCTGCATTAAGCGGTTTGGGTGCGCCTCACTGGGACATGAAAGCTCGCGGTGCATTTCTGGGTATTACTGGAGGGGTGCAAAAGGAACATATGGTAAGGTCAGTTTTAGAAGCGATCGCTTATCAGGTTAAGGAAGTAGTAGAAGCGGTGAATAAAGATAGTGATAAACCCGTATCTCTACTCAAAATTGACGGTGGTGCAGCCCAAAACAACTTTTTGATGCAGTTTCAAGCAGATGCTTTAGGAGTACCCTTAGAACGTCCTGTGGTGCTGGATGCCACGGCTCAAGGTGCAGCTTTTGGTGCGGGTTTGGCGGTTGGTTTTTGGGATGATTATGCTAAGTTGATTAGCGATCGCCAAGTTGACAAGGTATTTGAACCAGGTGCAGGACAATCTCAAGCACAAGACAATTTTGCTATGTGGTCAAAAGCAGTAACTAGAGCTAAAGATTGGATTGAATAAATAATTACTGATTACTGATTACCGATTAATCCAATTTCCCGCAGGCGTTGATTGAGAAATTCTCCTGCGGTAATATCTTCAAACTGTTTGGGACGATCTTCATCCATGCAGCCAGGTAGACAGCTAAGATCCATGTCTGAAATTGGGTGCATGAAAAAAGGAATAGAATAACGGGGAGTTGCTAATAATTCTGGGGATGGATTAACAACTCGGTGAAGGGTGGATTTTAATTTTTTATTAGTTAATCGCTCTAGCATATCCCCAACATTGACTACTATTTGATTGGGAAGTGCGGTTACAGGTATCCATGCACCATCCCGACGTAAAATTTGTAATCCTTCGGTACTCGCTCCCATGAGTAAGGTAATTAAGTTAATATCACCGTGGGCTGCTGCCCGCACTGCACCTTCTGTCATATCTTGAGTATTATCCAAAGGAAAATAGTGAATTGCACGAAGGATACTATTACCTTGTTTTACTTTGTCATCAAAATAAAATTCATCTAGCCCTAAGTATAAAGCGATCGCTCTCAAGATATTAATTCCTGCTGTTTCTAAGATGCGAAAAGCTTCTGTCGTAGCTGTGGCAAATTCTGGTACTTCTTGGGGAAAGATGTTTGCAGGATATCCCAAGGTCAATCTTTCTTGTTCAGAAACTTCTTGTCCCACGTGATAAAACTCTTTAAGATCGCCAATATTTCTACCTTTGGCGTGTTCTTTTCTCTTAGCTGTATAACCCCTTTGTCCTCCCAAATTTTTAGCTTCGTAATTCAATTTGGTAGCTTCGGACAAATCAAAAAAATTTTTAACTGAAGAATATAAATTGGCAGTAAGCTCATCAGATAAACCATGATTTTTAACTGCCACAAAACCGATATTATTAAATGCTTCCCCTAATTTTTGCACAAAACTTTGTTTTCTTTTAGGATCGGGTGAGGTAAAGTCACTTAAATCTACAGAAGGTATTTCATCATATAGAAGATTATTCATTTGTTCGAGGTTTGGATTAATTTTAGTTGGGCTAAAAGTAAAGAGTCAATTCAGTCAGCGGTCAATATATTCTTTCCCTGGTATAGCAAAATTGAATAGTTGTCGCCACTGCGATCGCTTACTATTCTGACGGTTTGAAAGCATAAGCTATTGGCAATTACATGAAAAAATCAACTAAATGTATCCAGTATTTTAAAACTACTGTCCACTATTTTTCTAAAAAATTGCTGTTGGTCAAAACTATAGTTCTCTATCTAAACGAAGTTTAGTTTTAAAAACAAGTACGTAGTAAGGCAAAAATCGAAGTATAGATAAGAAAAGACACAACTTTTAACTTTAGGATTGAGAAAAGTATCCAATTTTCACTTTATGTACAGAGAAAGTAGGATAATTATTAAAATCAAGAAAATAAATAATCTGTTATTAGAGAAAACGGCAGTATGCACTTAAGCGAAATAACTCACCCCAATCAGCTGCACGGTTTATCCCTGCGCCAACTAGAGGACATCGCCCGCCAAATTAGAGAAAAACATTTACAAACAGTCGCCAAGAGTGGAGGTCACTTAGGGCCAGGATTAGGCGTAGTAGAATTAACTATTGCTCTATACCAAACTTTAGACCTAGACCGCGATAAAGTCACCTGGGATGTGGGACACCAAGCATATCCGCATAAACTACTGACGGGTAGATATAAAGATTTTAATACTCTACGCCAAAAAGATGGTGTGGCTGGCTATCTTAAGCTCAAGGAAAATAAGTTCGATCATTTTGGTGCGGGACACGCCTCCACTAGTATTTCCGCAGCATTAGGGATGGCAATGGCTAGGGATGCTAGGGGTGAAGATTTTAAGTGTGTTGCGATTATTGGTGATGGTGCTTTAACAGGAGGAATGGCACTAGAAGCAATCAACCATGCAGGGCATTTACCCAACACTAATTTGATGGTGGTGCTGAATGACAATGAAATGTCGATTTCTCCTAATGTCGGGGCAATTTCTCGCTACCTCAATAAAGTTCGCTTATCTGACCCCGTACAGTTTCTTTCTGACAACTTGGAAGAACAATTTAAGCAATTGCCTTTTGTTGGTGAATCTCTAAGTCCTGAAATGGAAAGAGTCAAAGAGGGTATGAAACGTTTAGCAGTACCCAAAGTTGGTGCGGTGATTGAAGAATTAGGCTTCAAGTATTTTGGTCCTGTTGATGGTCATAATTTAGAAGAATTAATTTCTACTTTTAAGCAAGCGCACAAAGTACCTGGCCCTGTATTAGTTCACGTAGCAACGATTAAGGGTAAAGGATATGCGATCGCCGAAAAGGATCGGGTAGGCTATCATGCTCAAAGTCCCTTTAATTTGGCTACAGGCAAAGCTATTCCCGCAACCAAACCCAAGCCTCCCAAGTACTCTAAAGTATTTGCCGACACTTTAACTACCTTGGCAGAAAATGACTCTAGGATTGTGGGTATCACTGCTGCAATGGCAACGGGTACGGGTTTAGATATCTTGCAACGCAAACTACCCAAACAATATATTGACGTGGGTATCGCCGAACAGCACGCAATTACCTTAGCCGCAGGGATGGCTTGCGAAGGCATGAAGCCTGTGGCTGCTATTTATTCTACTTTCCTACAGCGAGCTTACGATCAAATAATTCACGATATCTGTATCCAAAAGTTATCTGTCTTCTTTTGTTTAGATCGGGCGGGAATTGTTGGTGCGGATGGCCCAACTCACCAGGGAATGTATGATATAGCCTATCTGCGCTGCATTCCTAACATTGTAGTCATGGCTCCTAAAGATGAGGCAGAATTACAAAGAATGGTGGTTACAGGCATCAACTATGATGGAGGGGCGATCGCCATGCGCTATCCTCGTGGCAATGGTGTTGGAGCGCCTTTGATGGAAGAAGGATGGGAAGCCATTGAAATCGGCAAAGGGGAAATTCTGCGTAGCGGTGACGACTTGTTGTTGGTTGGCTATGGTACTCAAGTATATCCAGCCATGCAGGTTGCCGAAATATTGAGCGAACATGGTATTGAAGCAACGGTAATTAATGCCCGCTTTGTCAAACCTTTGGACACAGATCTAATTGCTCCTTTAGCCAAGCGTATTGGCAAGGTGGTTACAATGGAAGAAGGATGTCTCATGGGTGGTTTTGGTTCGGCAGTTTTAGAAGCACTCCAAGACCAAGATATTCACGTCCCTGTCAAACGTTTTGGTGTACCCGACATCCTAGTCGATCACGCTACTGTTGATGAATCTAAGGCTAACTTGGGTTTAAGTAGTCCCCAGATGGCAGAAGGCATTCTTAAAGCCTTCTTCGATAGCAAAGAAAAAGAACCATCCGTTGTTAGCTAATAGAGTGTATTTGTAGTTAACTACAAGTATTATGACGATATATAAACTGGCACTGAAATTCCACATAGATATGTTAAACACCATAAACTATTAATTGTGTGTGAGGATTAAGTGTAAGAGAGAAAGGTTTTGGGGTCGAAACACGGCAAGACTCCCAGAACCTTTTTCATTTGGGCAAAAACAGATTAATACTCCCAAAACGAGAAATTTTGAGCAAAGAGCGTTACTATCTTTATTAATAATGATAAAGTTTTGTAACTAAAAGTGACTGCAACCCAACCATTCGATATTCACACCACCCCTAGTAGCTGGCACTCTCTAAAACCCATCTGGGAAGGTGGCAAGGAAGCAGTGCAGGAAGGTCTACCCCATAGTCAGCTTGCACCTACCTGGCAAATGCTTTTATTGGGGGATGGTTCACCTACCCATCTTTTGCAGTTGCTTACAGGAGAAAGAACGGAAGTGGACGTAATTGATATGTCTTTGATTGGTAAAAAAGATGATGGTGCACCAGTCGAAATTGAAGCTATTTCTGAACCCAGATTAAGAAGACAAGTGTGGCTAAAAACGGCATCGGGACAAAGGTTAGCCTATGCTGCTTCTTGGTGGAATGCACGAGTAGTTGATGATTACCTACAAAATCGATCGCAACCTATTTGGCGCAGCCTTTCTACTTTACACACCGAACTTTATCGCGATGTGCGGGGAATTCAATATGGTTACTGCCCTACTTTAGAGCAAGAATTTGGCGAAAAAGCACCATTTTGGGGTCGTTATTACCTATTTTGGCACGATCGCCAGCCTTTGACCTTGATATATGAAGTATTTTCTCCTCACCTACAGAAATATCTGGGAGAAATGAGCAAAAATTCTTAATTTTGTTAAATATAAAGTCTTTCTTATTCTTAACGCTGTTTTTACGACTCACCTCTATACTGCCAACAAGAGTGCAGATAGTTGTGCTTGCGAACTGAAACAAATAAAGAGGATATAAGATATGGGTTTTCTAGGAAAACTATTTGGTAAAAAAGAAGAAGACAAAGCAGCAAAAGCTGGTAAAGTCTCCGTCGCAGCAGCATCAAAAGATAATGATATTGCTCCTGAGAAAGTTGGTTTAGACGGTCAGTTTGACGAAAGCGGTTTGGCAAAGCGTGTTGCTAAAGCACTTGATGATGCTAATATATCCGATAGCGTTGGTCTATGGGTTGCTCAAACTGGTAGTACCGTAGTTCTAAAATACAATCCTGATGCAGAGGGAGTTCTAGCCAAAGCCGAACAGGTAGCTAAAGGAGTTGACGGTGCGAGCAGTGTTAAGACTGTACCTAACAGTTAGTTAGCAATTCATAAACATATATTTTGAAAAGAAGTGTGGACTATGATGCTTGTCATCTAGTCCTTTTTTGCGATTACTTTTTTGCTTTTGAGCCATATACTGTTTATGATGAAATTCAAATTATTTTAGAGAGATTGCTCAACATTGTGGATAGCTTGTCAAAGGGTATGACTTTAACCATTACAGAGAGTCATGCTTCTTCCTATCAAAAGTTACTCGATCGCATTCGAGACTTTGCTTGGTTAATGGATGTCCAAGGACAAATTTATTTAAGTAATAGTTCTTGGCAAAAGTATATAGGATTGACTCCTTCTTTATCTCAACCGTATCCAATTTGGGATTTAATTCCATCGCCAGCAAAAGTCAAACTTCAACCAGAATGGCAAAATTCATGCTCGAAGAAAGATGTTTGGGAGCATCGACTTGAAGTTTAAAAATAATGAAGGTAAATATGCGTTATTCACTTTGCAAGTAGAGCAGTTGACCTCAGATAAAGAAGGAAATTCAATTTTATTTATTTGTACTGCAATCCCTGCCGAAAATGTAGTAGAAAGTAAATTATCTAATGCAGAATTAAGGTCGGATCTTGCCGACTATAAACAAAAAGAACTGATTTTAATTCGTCAAGCAGAATTTGTTCGTCGTATTTTAGAAAGCAGCAAAGACTGTATCAAAGTGTTAGATCTTCAAGGTCGTTTGCTCTATATGAATGATGGCGGACAAAAGGTAATGGAGATTGATGACTTTGATCGTCAAGTACAAAATGCACCATGGTTGACTTTTTGGTCTGGTTGCGATCGCGAAGCAGCAGAAAAAGCCTTTGCTACAGCTTGCGCTGGGGAAGTAGGAAAGTTCGACGGTTACTGCACTACAGCCAAAGGAACGCCAAAATGGTGGGAAGTAATAGTAACTCCGATGTTTGACCCTCAAAATAATGTGCAGGAAATTTTATCAGTATCCCGCGATATTACCGAACGTAAGGTTGTAGAAGACGCTTTGCAAAAACGCAATCAAGAATTGGATCAGTTCACCTACATAGTTAGTCATGATCTTAAAGCACCACTGCGAGGTATTTCTAATTTATCAGGAATGATTTTAGAAGATATTGAAGCACAAATTCCTGCTGAAAATAGACATCAGCTTCATCTTTTACAGCAGAGAGTACTCAGAATGAATGCTTTAGTTGATGGCTTGTTAAAATATTCCCGTATAGGGAAACAAGAAATTCCTGTAGAATCGTTCGATTTGGAAGAATTATTAAAAGAAGTAATTGATTCTCTCAATCCACCTCCAGGCTTCAAAATTAATTATCCAAGACCATTACCAACTTTGTCTGCTAAAAAACTTCTGCTAAACCAAATTTTGGCTAATTTGATGAGTAATGCCATTAAACATCATCATTGCGATCGCGGACAGATTGATTTGAGCGTAAAAGATTGTGGTCAGCACTATGAATTTGCGATCGCTGATGATGGTCCAGGAATTCCCGAAGAACATCGCGATCGCATTTTTGAAATCTTTCAAACCTTAGAGAATAAGTCTTCGACGACCAACACGGGTATTGGTTTGGCATTGGTCAAAAAAATTGTTCAGGGTGAAGGGGGAGAATTTTGGCTTGATCGCCAAACGAAAAAAGGAGCTAAATTTTGCTTTACCTGGAAAAAGAAATAAATTCATTGACATTACTGAACAGTCTTTACAAGGGATAAACATTGCTTTGGAATGATTTATTATTGATGCGTCTATTTACCCTGTCTGGGATAGCATAATCGTTCATCACATGAGCTTTGCCAACCAGGACAACTATTGTCGATTGAGGATTGTTTTGATAGTGTAAGGCGATCGCTTCTGCCATTGTTTCATCCCATAACACCTGTGCTGCAAAGAAATTATCTAAGTCTGTACTATTACCCTGTCCCTCTTCGACGTGCTGCAAATAAATGTCTGCTATTGCCTGGCGATATTCCTGGTTATCGAGCTTGATTTCTTTCAAAGGTGGAATATATCGAAAGTCACTCCCTTCTAGGCTTTCTATCCCTGTTTCGGCTACCTTACGAGTAATTTCTTCGGGGGTATTCAATGCAATCAAGGGAATTTGCTTTGCTTGAGCGTAGCGTAAAATGGGTGCATAAAATTCCCAGTCAAAACCCCAACGAGTATCATATTCTGTTTGTTGTCTTAATTCCTCTTCGCTAGTTTTTTGAGCTAGATAGCGGTCTAAAATTGGTTGAAAAGGACGCTGAAACATTTCCATGCCAATTACTAAGCGAGTATCATCTTGTAATTGCCGAATCATTTCTAACTGTTGTGCGTGATGTTGGGGGTTATCGTGATTTTCCCCTAAATAGATAACGTCATTTTGTTTCAGGCGATCGATATTTGATAATTTCACTACTGCTAGTGTTGGTAACTTCTGCAAGAGCTGATTAACTCGTAAGGATAGTTAACTAACAAAAATCCTGCCAAGACAGCACTCAAAAAATATATTACCGTAGGAAATTTTAAATTCATCTATGTATGGTTGAATAAATGGTGTTAGTCAGAAACTCTTTATATATATCTTCTCATGGCTGTTAAAGACACGTCCCTAAATACGCGATCGCTTTCTCTAGATAGTCAAAGCTTAAGTCAGATGTTGGTCGAGAAAGAAAACATCTTAATCATTCAAGATCTTGACGGTGTTTGTATGGGTTTGGTTAAAGATCCACTGACACGGGTAATCGATCCAAACTATTTAGAAGCAGCTAAATCTTTAGGTAGTCATTTTTATGTTTTAACCAACGGGGAACATATTGGTAAACGAGGAGTTAACGGTATTATTGAAAAAACTTTTGACGATTCTCAGATAGCTAAAGACAAGGGGTTATATCTTCAAGGTTTAGCTGGGGGAGGGGTACAGTGGCAAGATTGTTATGGTGATGTTTCTCATCCAGGGGTTAGCGATAAAGAAATGGCTTTTCTGGAAACTGTCCCTAACAAAATATCAGCCTGTTTGAGAGAATTAGGGGTACAGCCAAAATATGGTCTGGATGAGACAAAATTAGCAGAATATATCCAAGCAACGGTTTTGGATAATAAAGTATCCCCCACTGCCAATTTAAACGTCTTTCACGAGGTATTGAAAGACAGTCCCGAACTATATGCTGACTTACAGCGAGAAATTAAATCTTTGATGGATCGTTTATTAGAAGAAGCACAGCAGCAAGGCTTAAGCGATTCATTCTTTGTGCATTATGCTCCCAATTTGGGCAGAGATGAAAATGGGCAAGAAATAATGCAGCCATCCCAAGGAGAAGATTCTGGGACTACCGACTTTCAGTTTATGCTGCGAGGTGGAATTAAGGAAGTTGGCGTATTGGTAATTCTCAATCACTATTATTTTTTGCAGACAGGTAAATATCCTCTTGGTAAAGATTTTAATGCCAGACAAGCACCCAGAGAACAAGCTGCATTACTTAAATTAGTCCAAGACAATTTTGACCCCGATCTAATGCCAACCATAGTAGGGGCAGGGGATACAGTAACTAGTAAAGCAATAGAAAACAACGATCGCATTGAGTTTAAAAGAGGAGGAAGCGATCGCGGTTTCTTAGAATTAATTCAAGCACTGGATAAGGAATTTAATACGGGTAACGTTATTGTTTATGTAGACAGCAGTGGCGGTGAGGTCAAAAATCGCCAACCCCTCAAGTTAGATCGTTCTAATCCTGATGATATTAGGGTGATAGAAGGTGTGGGCGATCCTAGAGATACGCAAGATCCTTTGACTTTAAACATTGCTTTTCCTGGAGGACACGAAGAGTATGTTGATTTCTTTTGCCAGACAGCTAGGAATAGGAGAAAGGCTTTAGACAAACATGAATAGCAACACAAGATTATAGTCAACTGTCTAACTTAAATAATATATTGGCACGACTAATATTTTCTTGTTTGCCAAGTTTTTGAATTGCGATCGCTTTTAAATGGGGAAACAAAGACTGTATTGCCAGCTTGCTTACTTTATAAAGAGGTATTTTATCTTCTAATAAAGATTTTCCGCTTTTAATATCTATATATGCCGAATTTCGATCGTCAAAAGGAAGAGATGCCAAAATTTGCTGCAATTCTGGATTGTCTAAAAAGGATTTAGTTGTCACAGAGTTGTTTAAAGCCTCTTCTTCGAATCAATATTTGAGCAGCCAAATCCGATCGTTTGATGGATAAAGATATACCTAAATGTCGATCGCTAGACCGAGTTGATACGGCTGATTTGTCCAACCAAGCTGACAAAGCCAACACATCAACATAGGCTATTCCTATATGGGGTTCGGATATATTGTTTAAGACTGTTTGATAATAGTCTGACTGTTCTAAATTTAAGTCAATCGCCTGTGCTTGATTGATCGCTTCTTTGAGTATTGTTGGCTGATTGGCAAATAAGACAAAATCTCCCACCACAACACCACTCCAAACAGAAGAAGTCTTGTCAGTCACAGGTTCACCGCCTTTCGCGGTCAAAATAATATTTGTCCCCTTGTACTGCTCTACTTTTACATTATCAAGACCGCCATAAAAGTCTCGTAGAGATTCTTGAGCCAGACCTGTATTTTTAGTTTCGGCTGCTAAAATATATCCTGGCTGCGCTCCATTTTTAGAATTACCGTCATAATCTAAAGTGGTAATGGCGATCGCTATTTCATCTCCCAACCACGGTTTAATGTCTCTTCGATAGTCCAGTCCGATTTTGGCGAATAAGTCTTTCTCCCACTGTTGCCATTCTTGGCGATCGCCTATACGCTTTTTTAAAGGTAAACTAACCTGGCGCAAAGCATTAATCTTTTCAGGATTTGTTAACAAAGAAATCATTGCAGGAGCTTGTTTGGGAAAGAATACCGCACTTGCAGGAAAACGATTGACTCCACCTTTTAACAGGTTGAGCGAGCTTTGACTGGCTATCCACCCCAAACCCACCACCTCTACTAAAAATATAGTGACTGCTCCTACTATGAGAGTCCAGAAAAAAGAACGAAATTTCATTAAATGTTTATGGTAAAAATTTTTTAAAAAGCTATCTTAGCTCTAAGTAACATTATCGATCTTGAGAGTACGTAAAAAAATTAACAACAAATCGTGATGAAACTGAGGGAAAATTAAAACATAGTAAATTATTTTAATAACCACAGTGTTTTACGGTAGTTCAATTCCTGAAATAGATGTCACCCAACTAGCAATAAAATTAGCTGAAGCAGATGAGACTCTACAGTTGATTGATGTTAGAGAAAAAAGTGAATTTGCGATCGCCAGCATACCAGGATTCGATCTATATCCCCTGAGTGAGTTTGAACAATGGTCAGAAAATATCTTAATCGACCTTGCGCCAGAGACAGAAACAATTGTTATGTGTCATCATGGAATGCGCTCGGCTCAACTTTGTCAGTGGCTAGCGATGAGAGGATTTAGCAATGTCCATAATGTTATGGGTGGGATCGATGCTTATTCTCGTTTCGTCGATAATCAGATATATCGTTACTAATGTACTTTTATGTACTAAAACTAAAAGCTATACTTGACTGCGGAAGGCAGTCAACGTTACACCGCCGTAAAACGACGGTGTAACGTTGACCCAAAATTATATATTTAACCCTACAAATAACTATACTTAATGGCACATCAACCCGAACTGAGTGCAAGGTATCAAAATATACTCAAAGCTACTATTAAGCATTATATAGCTACTGCCGAGCCTGTAGCGTCCAAGACTTTGGCACAGAAATACGACTTTAACGTCAGTTCTGCTACCATCCGTAACGTGATGGGACGTTTGGAAGAGGCTGGGCTACTCTATCAACCTCACGTATCCGCAGGGAGAGTACCGTCTGATTCGGGTTACCGCACCTATGTTGACCACCTTATTGTGCCTAATGGAGAAGTGAGTCAAACCATTGAACAGTCTGTTAAGCGAGAATTACAGGTAGCCAGAGCAAATTTTGAAACTTTATTGCAAAAATCAGCCAAAATATTAGCAACATTAAGTGGTTATATTGCTTTAATTACCTTTCCTCAAAATACTAATAGCACTTTAAATCATTTACAGTTGGTAAGAGCTGGCGACAATACAGTCATGTTGATTGTCGTAACTAACTCTTTTCAAACCCAGTCTATTCTAATTGAATCTCCTCTACAAAGTAACGAAACAGACGAATCAAATGTCGAACATCAATTGCAGCTTTTATCTAATTTTTTGGATAGTAAATTAAGAGGACTTGCTTTATCAGAAATTGCTGTTTTAGACTGGTCTGAAATAGATCGAGACTTTGCTCAATATACGAAGTTTTTCAAGACTCTATTCAATCAGTTACAAAATAGTTTTCAACGCAACAACTCTAGTCCCATATTAATTCATGGCGTAGCAGAATTTTTGCGACATCCAGAGTTTTCTCAACTCCAACAGGTACAAGCTCTTTTATCCTTGTTAGAAGAACAACAAGACCGACTATTGCCAGCAATTTTCAATTTACCTAAAATTGAAGACTCAATCAAAAAAGTAAGCATTACAATTGGTGAAGAAAACAAATTAGAGCCGATGCAAAGCTGTACTTTAGTCTCCGCCAACTATTATAAAAACAATACTGCTGTAGGTAGCGTGGGAATTTTAGGACCAAAAAGAATGCTTTACGAAAATGCGATCGCTTTAGTAGAAAATACTGCTAACTATCTTTCCAATCCCTTTCAAATGTCTATTTAACATTAGTCTAATGTCAGTTTAGATTAAGAAAATTTGATTATAATAACTATATTTTCAAAGCTGATTTTGCAAAAACTGAGTTGCATCTTTGCTGGACAAGGGTTTGCTAAAATAATACCCCTGCATATAATAACACTGTAAATTTTGTAAAAAGTCTTTTAACTCTTTAGTTTCTACTCCTTCTGCCACCACTGCCACCCCTAGAGCCTGACTTAAGCTGATAATTGCCCTAACAATTGCCATATCCTCCTTGTTGTCTATGGCATTTTGGACAAAAGAGCGATCAATTTTGATAGTCTGAAAGGCAAATTGTTTGAGATAGCTCAAAGAAGAATATCCCGTCCCAAAATCATCCATTGCCAAAGAGATACCCATCTGCTGAAATTGATTTAAGTATTCTTTAGTTAAATTACCGTTTTGGATGGTGACAGTCTCGGTAATTTCTAGTTCCAAACTAGATGGTGGCAATTTAGTTTTGACTAAAATATCTTTCACCATCGAAACGATATTTTGCTGTTGAAACTGTCGCGCCGAGAGGTTAACCGAAATGTGAAGTGTGCCTAATCCCATTTTGCGCCACAGGCTGTTTTGAATACAGGCTGTCTCTAAAACCCACTTGCCCAGACTTAAAATAGTGCCATTTTCTTCAGCCAGGGGAATAAATATATCGGGAGAAATCAAACCCAAGGTGGGGTGTTGCCAGCGCACCAAGGCTTCCATCTTGACGGCTTTACCTGTTCTTACATCAACTATGGGTTGAAAATACAGGACAAATTCTTGACTTTCTAGAGCATAGTGCAGTCTGTGGTCTAAATCTAATCGTTCTTTAGCCTGGAAATTTAGGTCAAGACTATAGTGTTGGTAATTGTTTCGACCTTTATACTTAGCTTGATACAGTGCCACATCGGCATTTTTGAGTAGGGTTTCCGCATCCTCTCCATCTTCGGGATATACGGCAATACCAATACTGCCCGTAAAGCGAAGCTGACGTCCCCCAAGATCGAAAGCTGGCTGCAAAACTTCTAGGATTCTATTTGCCACTAGACTGGCATCTTCTCGACAGCTAATTTTGGGCAAAAGCAGGGTAAATTCATCTCCTCCCCAACGGGCAACTATGTCTTTATCTCGCACACACTTAAGTAGACGTTCGACAACGCTTTTGAGTAAAAGATCGCCGATATCATGACCTAAAGTATCATTGATGGTTTTAAACCTATCTAAATCGAAAAACATCACCGCCAATACGTCCTCAGATTCGCGGATTGTGGTTAATGCTGCTTTGAGTTCTCGGTCATAGTAGGTGCGATTGGGCAACCCAGTCAAGGTATCATGAAAAGCCTGATGTTTGACTAGCTGTTCTGCCTGTTGTCTTTCCGTAACGTCTCTAAAACTCCAAACAAGACCCTTATTTTTATTTTGCAGATGCTGAACTTGAGCATAGCACTCAATAATTTTGCCATTTTTAAATTGGAGAATCTCATAATTAATCTCTTTTTCTGTTATGGGAGATATCTCTCTCGAACGCTGAAAATTGAAGGTGTGAGGTTCGGTTAGTCGATTAC
The DNA here is from genome assembly GCA_963799375.1 of uncultured cyanobacterium. Classification (GTDB taxonomy): domain Bacteria; phylum Cyanobacteriota; class Cyanobacteriia; order Cyanobacteriales; family Xenococcaceae; genus Waterburya. Next base: position 26,907 of record CAWCWY010000018.1, on the reverse strand, counting down.
AGGCAAGATTGAGAATTTTATTTTCAGCTTCGATTGTGGTAATTGCCTGTGCTACTCCCCAGAGATCGAGAAATTTCTGGTTATACCGTACGATATTACTAGAATCGTCTAAAACTAAAATACCGTCGGCAGTAGCTTCTAAAGTAGCCACCAATAGAGAAAGGGACTCTTCTAATCCTGTATTAGCCTCGATCAACAATTCATTTTGCTGTGCCAACTGTTGTTCTTGTTCATAACGACGCAGGGCTTCTTTAACGGTCAAAATTAAATCGGTTTCGTCCCAAGGCTTGGCGATATAGCGATATAGTCCCCCCGAATTAACTAAATTACCGATCGCTTTGGCATCAGCCTGTCCCGTTAGTAAAACTTTTAATGTTTGAGGATATTGCTGATGTAGCTCGACTAAAAGCTTGTCCCCAGACAGACGAGACATATTTTGGTCAGAGATAATCACAGGTATTTCCAGATTATCCTCCAGCAGTTCGGCAAAAACCTCTGCCACCTCCAAACTATTGTCAATCAACTCGATCGCATAGTCATCACCAAAAGAACGTTTTAACTGTTCTCCCAAACTACTAAGAATAGTTTCGTCATCGTCAACGCAGATAATTGCTTTTTCTCTCATTTTCCAAACCAAATAACTTAATGTAATGCAGAAGTAATAATTTGCGACAGTTCTTCCTCTGTCCAAGGTTTAGACAAACAAGCATGAAGATTAGCCTGTTCTTCAGTGCGCTTAATCGCCGACTCATCCGCTTGTCCTGTAAGCATTACAGTGATTAAATCGGGGAATTTATTGTGAACTTGAATCAAAAATTCGTCTCCTTTGACTCCTGGCATCAACCAGTCAGAAACAATCACTATAATGTTGATTTCTTCTGACTGTAATTCCTCTATTACTTCCCAGGCTTCTTCGGCACTTTCAGCCACTTCATAAATATAGCGATCGCCAAAACGCCTTTTGAGTTGTTCTTTAAGACTATCTAAGATAACTATTTCGTCATCGACACAGAGTATTGCAGAATGAGACATGATTTTAATTAACCTATAACCTATAACCTATAACCTATAATGATGACCGATTAATGTTCGTTGCCAATGGGAAGCCAAACATTAAAAACAGTTTTCCCTGGTTGACTAGTTACATCTATAGTTCCCTGATGTTTATTAATAATTTGTTGGGTAATATGCAGTCCCAAACCGCTACCTTCTCCTAGAGGTTTGGTGGTGTAGAAAGCATCAAAAATCTTTGCCTGGACTTCGGGGGGAATACCGCTACCCGAATCAGCAATACTTACCCTAATACGATCGCCTTCTTGACCCGTAGAAATTGTTAGTGTGCCTGCCTGTTCCATAGCGTGAATGCTATTGTGGATTAAGTTTGTCCAAATCTGCATTAATTCGTCGGGATAACACCAAATTTTGGGCGTAGTTTGATATTTGCGAACTAGTTCAATATCTCGCTTGAGCTGGTTATGATAAATCTGCAATACAGTTTCAATCCCATCAGTGACTTGAACTAACTGTTTTTCTCCGCTCATATCGTGTCGGGTATAATTTTTGAGGGAAAATACAATTTTAGAAGCCCGCTCTACTGCTGATTGAATAGTACGATTATTAGTGATTAATCTAGTCAGGTTATATGCCAGTTCTAAAATCCAATCAACCTGGGAATGTTTGAGTAACGGCAGGAATGGCGATATATTTTGGTGAACTCCTAGATCGATCAAAATATCGGCAAATTTACGACTATTGGCAATTTCTAGTTCTTGTAACTGCTTGTTTAGCTTGCGCTTGAGGGGACGTTTTTCTCCCGAAGTCAACAGGGTGCTACTAGCTAGAGAAAGGTTGAGTAGCCCAAAAAAGCAATCTTGTTCGCTGCTATTCAAATATTCGGTTAATTTGGGTAGCTGTTCGATAGACTCTATTAGTGCTTTGGTGGTGTTGCCCGTAGAAGCCTGAATCGCTCCCAAAGGGGTATTGATTTCGTGCGCCACCCCAGCCACTAGCTGCCCCAAAGCTGCCATTTTTTCCTGTTGAATCAACTGTGACTGAGTTTGCTTTAGTTCACTTAAAGTTTTTTGCTGCTCTTCTGTTTGCAGCTTATACTGTGTGTGTGATTCTTGTAGAGCTAAATTTTGATTTTTAATCAGCTTATTAGCTCGACTCAGCAGCCAAAATAGGATCAAATAAAGTAGACCAAGAGTTAAAGCAACGATCGCAATAGTGTTTAACTGGGTCTTAGAGATGTTTTTAACTAGAGGAGTAACATCGTTATAGAGTTCAAAGACTCCTTCAACTCTTCCCTTGCCATTTCTTATGGGTACATAACTAGCAAGTAAGTTGCGATCCGTGATTTTACCGTTAATCGCACCAAAGGTATCTCGATGATCCAGCTGAGTTTTTACCATACCTGCTACCGCACTTATAAAACCTGCTGTTTGGCTTTTATCTTGACCAATTTGCCCGCGATCCGTTGAAAAGATTGTCATCCCTTCTAAATCATAGACTTTGATTTTAACTAAGGATAAACCTTTGGTTTGAAATTTAATTTTGGCTTGTAGTGCTTCAATTTCTGATTGTCCCAACAGTTGCTCTTTACTTAGTCCTGAAGATTTCTTTAAGTAAGGATACAAAGTTGATGCCAAGGAATTGGCTAGAGATTTTGCTAAAGCAGTATTCTCTTTTTCACCCATGGTAACAAGAGCAGAAATGGCATTTTTTCGGTAGGCATAGTTTAAAACAAACATAGCAATTAAGAAAAAAGCCAGGCTCGTAATCGAAAAATAGCGTAGAAGCTTAAAATCACCGTTGTTCACACCAAAAAAATCATCTGTAGTTCTAGAAACTTCAGAGACTATTCTTGATTGCTCAGCCTGAAAAAATTTTGACTTAAAAACTTTTCTAAAATCAATATAATTTAGATTACCCATCGTATCGCACTAAAATGATTTAATTTGTCATCTGGTTAATATCAGAGCATTTCAACCATTTTTATAGCTGAACTCATATATGAAGGTTTCCCAAATCCATATAAAAAATTTCAACACTTATTAAAGTCAATACAATAACAGGTCGATTAACCCCTTAACATTCACGAAAAATTAGGTTGTTCTGCAAAACTAAATCTCAGCAATACTTTATATGGTGGTTCTCATTTTGATGTCGTACATTTCATGCTACGCATCTTGTTAGTTGTATAACTTATGACTTTGAGAAAGGCTATATTATGGCGATCGATAATCAATAGCTGTTCAGAGTCATCTAGATTAGGTGATAATTGCGTGGGACAAGAGTAACTATACTATTTAAAGCCTAGTTAAAAAAATGAACCAAGAAGCGAAAAAATTATCTCAGCTATATCAAGACACCCTATTAAATAATATTATTCCCTTTTGGTCAGATAATTCAATAGATTGGGAACATGGAGGATATTTTACCTGTTTGAATCGTAGTGGCACAGTTTACGATACAGATAAATTTATCTGGCTACAAAATCGTCAGGTGTGGACATATTCCATGTTTTATAATCGCTTAGAGAAGCGAGAAGAATGGCTTAAATATTGCCAAACATGGCGCAGACTTTTTAGCCAAATACGGACGAGATGAAGAGGGCAATTGGTATTTCGCTTTAGATAAATTAGGACAGCCTTTAGTACAGCCTTATAATATCTTTTCCGATTGTTTTGCTGCGATGGCTTATAGTCAGTATGGTTTAGCTTCTGGCAACGAACAGGCTCAAGAAATTGCCCTACAGGCTTATAACAATGTCTTGCGTCGCCAAACTAATCCCAAGGGTAAGTATAACAAAGCCTATCCAGGAACGCGATCGCTTAAAAGTTTAGCCGTACCAATGATTTTAGCGAATTTATCCTTGGAAATGGACTGGCTACTAGAGGATAACCAGCTAGAAGAAATACTCGACCCAAACTGTAGCCGAAGTGATAGAAGATTTTCTCGACTCTGATAGTGGGTTAATGTATGAAAATGTTACTCCTGATGGCAAACATCTAGATTGTTTTGATGGTAGATTAATCAATCCTGGTCATGGTATCGAAGCAATGTGGTTTGTAATGGATATTGCCAACCGCACTAATAATCAGCAGTTAATCAACCTGGCAGTAAATGTCGTGCTAAATACTCTTAATTTTGGTTGGGACAAAGAATACGGCGGTATTTACTACTTTATGGATGCACAAGGACATCCTCCTCACCAATTGGAATGGGATCAAAAGCTATGGTGGGTACATTTGGAAACCCTTAGTTGCTTTATTAATGGGATTTAATTTAACCCAAAGACAAGAGTGTTGGGATTGGTTCAAAAAAATTCATGATTACACTTGGAAACACTTTTCTGACGATAACCATAAGGAGTGGTTTGGCTATCTCAATCGAAGAGGAGAAATTTTACTAGACCTAAAAGGGGGTAAATGGAAGGGCTGTTTTCATGTCCCTCGCGCTTTATATTTATGTTGGCAACAATTGACAATTGTAAATTCTTCGCTAAAATAAAGACTATTTTGTCACAAATAATTTATCAAATCTAAATCTATTGCTCTACCTGAAATGCTTATAATTAATTACCTATTTTTATTAAATAGGTAAACCTTTTGTATTTATAGTGAGGAAACAATTATGGTTAGAAATGGAACAAAAGCTGCTAGTGGATTTTTAGCAGGATTCCGTGATTTCATCATGCGCGGTAACGTTGTCGATTTAGCAGTTGCAGTAGTCATTGGTGCAGCCTTTAGCAAAATCATCGAGTCTTTAGTATCTGACATTATCACCCCTGCAATTTTGAATCCAGCTATAGAAGCTGCTGGGGTAGACAAATTAGCCGATTTGTCAATTAATGGTATTCAGTATGGTTTATTTTTAGCAGCTATTCTAAACTTTTTAGTAATTGCTTTTTGTATTTATGTAGTTGTTCAAGCTTTTGAGAAAGCGAAAAAACGTCTTATTCGTCAAGAAACCTTAGCCGAAGAAGAAACTCCTGATGCAGCGATTTTAGCCCAAGAAAGATTAACCGCATCTATCGAGCGATTGACTCACGTTGTAGAAACAAAGCAAACTCTATAAGTTAAGCTGAATTCGCGTATTGCGATATGTGAAACTACGAAACTAGTTCTATAAATCGCTTCATTTTAAACTTGTGTCAGTTGTTTAGATTAGGCAACTGACATATTGCAGTACGCGAATTGGTTAGGACAAGTTTGGTTGTTAGTTCGTAAGGATAAAGGATAAATTAGCACTTCCAGTAATAAAACGTCCTAACTTATATTCGTAAAACTATATTTATACTCTTCTTAAGATAATCTCCTTTATATTACTTATATGTCCCTAATTTTCGAAAAATTACATATATTCTGGTATTTATGTCGAACAAAGTAACTTGGAAGCAAAAGTTGAGCTTTTTCGTTTTGCTCGCAACTTTGTTAACATCTATCGGTGGCTGTAGTGGCAATATAACCCAAGCAAATACCCCACAGGCTAAATCATCAAAAAAAGATAACAATCGCTTAGACATTGTTAAACAGCGTGGTTATCTAATTTGCGGTGTGAGTGGAGAAATACCAGGATTTAGCTTTGTTGATTTCAACAGCAGATATGCAGGAATGGATGTGGATTTTTGTCGCGCCGTAGCATCTGCACTATTTGACGATCCCGACAAAGTAAAATTTCGCGAATTAAATGTAAACAATCGATTCACTGCACTCAAATCAGGAGAAATCGATTTACTTAGCCGTAATACCACTCAAACTCTCAGTCGTGATACTGATGAAAATATAGAATTTACCCCTCCCATCTTTTATGATGCTCAAGGAATAATGGTAAATCAAAATAGTGGCATTAAAAACGTTAGGGATTTAGCAGGGAAATCAGTATGTGTTGCTGAAGGCACTACTAGTTACGATAATTTAAATGATTATATGACTCAAGAAGAGATTGAGTATACCTCCTCTAGTCGCTGCTGATAAAGAGTCTTTGTTTAACTCTTACGAACACAATCTTTGTCAGGCTATCACAGGAGATATTTCTCAATTAGTAACACGCAAAATTTTACTGGCTAATCCCAACGAGCATCGAATCCTATCTCAAAGAATTGGTCAAGAGCCTTTAGCACCAGCAGTAATATATAATGATTCTCAATGGTTTGATGTAATTAGATGGGTGACTTTTGCTTTGATTCAAGCCGAAGAATTAAATATCAATTCAACTAACATCAATATATACAAAAATAGCCAAGACTTGGAAATCAAAAACTTCTTGGGCAAAAATGGCGAATTAGGTTCGGCAATGGGATTGAGTAATGATTTTGCTTTTAGAATCATCAAGCACGTTGGCAACTATCAAGAAATATACGATCGCAATATAGGTGAACCTTTTGGTTTGGCAAGAGGACAAAATGCTCTTTGGAAAGATGGTGGCTTGATGTACTCTCCTCCGTTTAATTGAGGCGTATTTCAAATTAAATTATCCCTACCGCACTAAATTCTGGTAGTCCACCATGATATATCCCCCAGCCCAAGAAAAATAGGCAGGCTATTAAATAGGTGACAAAAAAGAAAGTTAAAATCGGCTGTTGTAAGAACCGATTTCGTCCCCAAAATAAAGCAAAAAACACAACAACAACAGCAAAGGGAACGCCAATATAAGTAGTTGCTGATTCTACAACACCAACAAAATAAGTAAATCCGTGAATAATTCCCCCACTAACTTGCCACTTCAATTGAGAACTCTGATTAATAAAAGGATGCTGCCACTGACGATAAATTAGTAGTGCAGACAGTCCAATTGAACCGCAATGCCACAAATAGTGACTCAATATTTCATCATAAAAATGAGTCAAAGTTTTGATGTTATTAGTATCTGCTAAATCTTTGGTTAAATGTCCAATAGAATTAGCTGCTAAGTGCATTCCTTGACCTTGAACCCACATAACGACAAAAATCAAAAAAAATAGGGTTTCTTTTGCAGTAGGTTGAGACTCAGGACGAATTTTGAACAATTGCCAGTAAAGAGGAATCAAAATAAAAGGAGTCAAAAGATCTAAAACATCGCCGTTTTTAATCGAGGGATAGAAGACAAATTCACCATCAAGAAAAGCAGGGACAATGATCGTGAAGGCAAATAAGACAGAAAAAGCGAACAACAAACAGTTGAGACGAACAATATTCCTTCTTGACGACCAAAGTTTATGATAGTATCTCATCCAACTATTAAGCCTGTAGGTTGTGGCTTAAGATGATTGAGTAAAGTCAGCCCTAAGAAGCCTGAAGGAGCTTTGAGTGAAATCATAGTTTAAGGCTGACAAGATCTAATATAAAAGAGATTCATGACTTTCTTGTGACGAAGAGATGAATTTTCGATGGCAAGCTATGTCATTTAGACAATATATGAGAATTATAGCCACTTATGTCTTCAAATCAGACTATCATTTCTATTAAGAACTCAAATTAAAGCCATTGGGCAATAGCAAACTATAAAATACTTGTTTTTGTCTCTTCACTTCTATATCAAATATGCTTTCTCCCCGAAATAATTAAGCTCGTGATATAGATTGAAAAGATTAGGGGAACTATAAGAACAGATAAACCTTTACAGCTATTTATCTCCAATTATTAACTATTAACTTACATAAATCACCACAATGCGTCAATTTTTGAAACAGACTTTTGCCAGCACCATTGGTAGCATGGTGGGCTTATTACTCCTGATGACGTTAGGGGCTGGCGGACTGGTTTTAATGCTGTTTGCTGCGGTATCTGACGAAGATTCACCAGGAATAGAAGATAAGTCAGTATTGGTTTTCGATCTATCCACTCAAGTGAGAGACTCCAAACCACCTGCTAATCTGGCTCAAGCTTTTTCAGGAAAAAAACAAGAAATTATTACTCTACGTCGAGTATTACAGGCGATCGATCGCGCCACAGAAGACGATCGCATTACTGCCATATTTCTTGATGGTAGAAAAGGTGACAGCCCTAATGGTTACGCTACGATGGAAGAATTACGGGCGGCTTTAGTTAAGTTTCAGGCTGCGGGAAAGAAAATTATTGCCTATGACGTGACTTTAAGCGAACGAGAATACTATCTATCTTCTTTGGCTGATGAAATTGTAGTTAACCCTATGGGAACAATGGAACTCAATGGCTTAAACTCCAAGCAAATGTTCTTTAAGGGTGCATTAGAAAAGTATGGCATTGGGGTGCAGGTAATTCGGGTAGGGGATTATAAATCAGCCGTCGAACCCTATATTCGCTCTGATTTTAGTCCTGCTAATCGAGAGCAAACCAAGGCTTTGTTAACCGATTTATGGGGCGACTTTCTCGATACGGTGGCAAATAGTAGAGGGCTAGAAGCCGATAAGCTACAAACCGTGGTTGATGCTCAAGGATATGTAGATCCTCAAGAAGCCAAGAAAATTGGCTTAATCGACCGAGTAGGTTACTACGACAACGTAGTCGATAAATTGAGAGAATTAACGGAAGAAACTGAACCAACCGAAGCTGGCAAAAGTTTTCGACAAGTCGATTTGAGTATGTATGCCGATCGCACTATTCGTCCTGAGACTGGGACAATGGCAGAACAGCAAATTGCTGTAGTCTATGCAGAAGGCGCAATTGTCGGTGGTAGGGGCAGTATCGAAACTATCGGAAGCGATCGCTTTGCCGAAGTATTTCGCGAACTGCGAGAAGACGAAAAAGTCAAAGCTGTTGTTTTGAGGGTAAATAGCCCTGGCGGTAGTGCTACAGCTTCAGAGGTAATTCTGCGAGAAATTCTTTTAACCAAGGAGCAAAAACCCGTTGTGGTTTCAATGGGTAATGTAGCTGCTTCTGGTGGCTATTGGATTGCAGCAGGGGCAAATCAAATCTTTGCTGAAGAGAACAGTATTACAGGTTCGATTGGTGTATTTGGCTTGTTGTCCAACATTCAGGAAATTGCTAACAATAACGGTGTCACCTGGGATGTAGTCAAAACAGGCAAGTTTGCCGATATTGGTTCTAATGTACGCCCTAAAACCGAAGCAGAATTAGAGATCTATCAAGAATCGGTGAATAAGACGTACGAGCTATTTTTGATAAAAGTAGCCCGCTATCGCAATCTGCCTACCGAAAAGGTTAAAGAGATTGCTAGAGGCAGAGTTTGGTCGGGGAAAGAAGCAGTCAAAATTGGCTTAGTGGATGAAATTGGCGGACTAGAAAAAGCGATCGCCTATGCAGCCAAAGAAGCTCAATTGAGCAATGATTGGCAACTACAAGAGTATCCCCAACAGCATCGTTTTGAGACTGAATTAGTTCAGCGTCTATTTGATGTCAAGATGCTCGAATCTCAGGGTCAAATTGACCCCTTAACCGCAGAGTTTCTCAGGGTTAGGCAAGAATTAGCTGTCCTACAAGACTTTAGCGATCCCACAGGAGTTTATGCCCGTATGCCGTTGAATTTTGAAATCGACTAAAAATTAAAGACTGAAATAGATTTAATTCAAAATCATAATTTCAGTCTTTTGAGAATTTGTTGTTGAGTGTATTTTTAGCGATCGCCTGAGCTTATGACACGACGCATACTAAGAATATCGCTCATGCTCTTAATTTTTAAAAAGATATATTCTAGCTGTTGACGATCTTTAATATCCAAACTGAGGGAAATCAACGCTGGCTTGTTGTTGCCAGTTTTGACCCCCGCATTACGGATGTTAATACCGCTATCGCTTAAGCGTGCCAGAATATCTTTTAGTACCCCTACCCTATCCATCGCTTCAATTTGAATATCAACGGGATAGGTTAGAGGTTTACTCTCTTCCGCACCATCATTCCAGCTAACGGGGATGATTCTTTCTCCTGGTACTTTCTCCACGTTTTGACACCCTTGACGGTGAATCGAGATTCCCCTAGAGCTTAAAGTTACCGCCCCGATGATTGATTCTCCAGGCAAAGGTTTACAGCAGCCTGCTATGTGATGTAGCATCCCTTCCACACCCACTATAGGAGATTTGCCTTTTCCTTTTTCTTTACTAGGGGGAATATAGTTAGCAATTTCGATTTCTTCTTCTGTGGTAGCTTCTATTTCCTCTACTGGCTGCTGCTCTTTAACAACATCTCGCAAACGATTAACCACATGATTTTGAGTAATTTCGCCATACCCTAACGCAGCTAACATATCGTCAACAGAATGATAGTTACAACGCTGAGTCACGATCTGCATTGGCTCAGATTTGAGTAAAGACTCAAAACCACTTTTACCCATCTCTTTTTCTAATAAATCCTTCCCTCTAGCAATATTTTCATCGCGGTGCGATCGCTTGTACCATTGGCGGATACGATTACGAGCAGTAGGAGATACGACAAAGTTGAGCCAGTCTAAACTAGGGCGGCAGTTTTTCTGGGTGACAATTTCCACAATGTCGCCATTTTCTAGGGGTTTAGACAGTACAGACCAACGACCATTGACCCTTGCGCCCTTCATGTGATTGCCTACTTCACTATGAATGCGGTAGGCAAAATCTACAGGAGTTGCACCATGAGCTAAGGGAATGACATCCCCATCAGGAGTAAAAACGTAGACATCATCTTCAAACAGATTGTCTTTGACGTTTTCCATATAGTCTTGAGCGTCATTGACATCTTTTTGCCATTCCAATAACTGACGCAGCCAGGTAAATTTATTATCTTCTGATGATAATTCCTGGTTACTAGAGCCTGTTTCTTTATATTTCCAGTGAGCAGCAATTCCATATTCTGCTATATGGTGCATTTCCATCGTGCGTATTTGCACCTCAATGGGACGACCATTAGAGCCAACAACTGTAGTATGCAAAGATTGATAGCGGTTAGGTTTGGGCAAGCCAATATAGTCTTTAAAACGTCCTGGAATGGGTTTAAAAGCATCGTGGACTACTGCTAAAGAGCGATAGCACTCTTCATTGGTTTGGACAATAATTCTAAAGGCTGCAATGTCATAGATTTGGCTAAATTCTTTTTGTTGACGCTCCATCTTTTGGTAAATACCATATAGATGTTTTGGTCTTCCCTCTAGCTCGATAACCTCTACCTTGAGCTTTTCTAAACGCGATCGCAATGTTTCTGTCACCGCAGCAATTCTGGCTTCGCGATCTGCCCTTCTTTCGGCAATTAAGGCTTTAATTTCTTCATAAGCTTCTGGCTCTAGATATTTGAAGCATAAATCTTCTAATTCCCATTTAAAGCGACCAATACCCAGCCTATTTGCCAGAGGAGCAAAAATATCTCTAGTTTCTTTACTAATGCGCTGCTGTTTTTCTGGCTTGAGGTGATTCAAAGTCCTCATATTGTGCAGTCTATCTGCCAACTTAACCACAATTACTCGAATATCCGTTGCCATAGCCAGGAACATTTTACGGAAGTTTTCCGCCTGACGTTCGGTACTGCTAGAAAAGTTAAACTTAGATAGCTTGGTAACGCCTTCTACTAATTGACGCACCTGTTCCCCAAACATAGCCTCAATTTCTTCTGGAGTGACCTCTGTATCCTCCACTACATCGTGTAGGAAACCAGCAGCAATAGTTACGCTGTCTCCACCCAAATCCCGTAGCAATCCAGCTACGGCAATAGGATGAGCTATATAAGACTCGCCTGATTTGCGATATTGACCTTCGTGTAATTTATAGGCAAAATTAAACGCCCTGCAAATTAGAGCCTCATCGGATTCTGCTTGCTCTGACTGCTGATTGATTAAGCACTCTTGTAACCAGTGAGGCAGGGTAACTTCTTTTGGTTGACTTTCTATGATAGAGATTGCGGTCATAGATCAAAAAATATTAGTAATTGTAAGTATGGAAAAACGAGATAAATTGAGAAAAACCCTAAATCAAAGCCACTATTGCTCAAATAATGTTTAATCAACCTCCTATGAATTGCCTAAACGGAAGTCAGATCTTTCAAACTAGACCACAATCTAATTTTGAGATCGAATTGAGTGTCAATATGTGAAATCAACGTATTTTTTTAATAATAAAATTTTCGCCAATAGACCATGTTTTTTGACTTCTAACTTAAGTCAGAAGTCAACAATGCTTATTAGAATTTTACCTTACTTATTACTGAATCTTAAACTAAATGATGTTGTCCACGCTACACAATCGAGCATATAAGGATTTTATGACTTTATTAACAGATTTCCATGACTTTGCTTTTGCTGCTCAAAATCAGACGAATTTACCAGCTATACAAGAGAAGTTTAAAAAATTAGAACAGTGGTTCAAACAAAATATTAGCAACCTTGATGATGAAGGAATCAACATCGCATATATTTCTAGATGGCAATCAGTTCAAAGAGAAATTAATCGCGAGTTCAAATTGTTAACTACAGACATTTTGTTTTTAGCTTCTGCTCGTCAAGATGCGACTAAAGCTAAAAGATTTAATAGTATTGGCGATCGCCTTGTGAAATTGAGCAATTATAGTCAAGGGATACTTGAAGAATCAAGTAGCAGGGAATGAAAAAAAAGCAAATTATAATTGTTATTATATCGATTGTTTTTTTATTAGGGTTAAACATATTATTGAAACCTTCCCCAGTAATTATTCGTGGTTTATCTCCCCTAGTATGTCCTGACGCGAAATATTTCTTCGAGACAGACAAACCCTTAATTGCTTTGACAATTGACGACATTCCTGATGATAATAATCTTTTTCCCCATACAACCTTAGGAATACTTGATGTTTTGGCGACTTATGAAGCAAAAGCGACCTTTTTTGTCATTACCAATAAAGCAGCCAGCTTTCCTGCATTAATCGAATCAATAGTCCAACAGGGACATGAATTAGGCAATCATCTAACTAATGACGAACCAAGTATTAAGTTGGGAGATAAATTTGAAACCGAATTTGTCAAAGCAGATCGATTTTTAAGTCAGTTTGCCACTATTAATTGGTTTCGTCCCGATCGCGGTTGGTGCAATAGTAAGATGATCGAGATTGCCAAAAAATATAATTACAAAATTGCTTTTGGATCTGTCTGGTCTTACGACATCAATATTCCATCTCTAGAATTTTCTCATTGGTATATCAAGCAAAATATACGTCCTGGCTCGATAATTGTCTTGCACGATAGTAATGACCAAAGCGATCGCCGTGGGAGAAAATACGATCGCAGTTTTAAACAAAATTATTCCCCAGCTACAGCAGCAAGGCTATCGTTTTGTCACTCTTTCTGAACTAGATCAGAATCAAGCTATTGAGTAAAATATTACCCACTCACAGTATTTTAGAGTATGACGAGATGTGCGATCGTAAAAAAAAGCAGTAACAGCAATTATTAGCTGTTACTACCCTGAAGCTAAAGAGTATTTAAGATTTGAATAGAGTCAATCTATGATTAAACTTAAGCAAAATCCTCTACTGTAATATCGGTGAAGCTCACATCTTTAATCACAGTCAAAAGTTGATTATTATCTTCAAGACGAATAGCAGAAACTGTTCCTGCTGCATTACCAACAATTTTTAAATCGTCAAAGCTCATCCCCGAACCCAAACTTAGATAGTCAACACCATCTTCAAAGTCAAGTATTACATCTCTGCCAGTTGCAGTAACTTCAATACCAAAGACATCTGCGCCATCTCCACCAGTAAAGACATCAGTGCCACTACCTCCACTAAAGCTATCATTGCCAGCTTCTCCTTTGAGAACATCGTTTCCAATACCGCCAGATAATGTGTCATCACCGACACTACCAAACAAGATGTCTCTCAAGTCTCCACCCTCTAGCAAGTCATGACCAGCATCTCCCTTGAGAATATCCTGTTTAGCTCCTCCTAGTATTGTGTCATCACCAGCACCACCAGATAGAATAGTTTTATTAATGAGTGTTACAGCAGAAGCATCAATTAAATTATCGCTATTGCCACCAGTTAAGTTCACCTGTTGAATGGCGGTAAGGCTGTCTGTGCCATTACCCACAAGGCTGTTATTAGTTAAGGTAAAGTCTGAGTCGCTAGCTTCAATTAGAACATCAAAGCCACTACCGCCAACTATAGTGTCATCACCAACACTACCAAACAAAGTATCATCACCTACTCCACCATTGAGGCTATCATTACCAATATCTCCTTTGAGAACATCATTAGCAGCAGCACCTATTAGAGTATCGTTACCAACACTACCAATAATCGAGTCTTCTCCTTCTCCCCCTCTTACAGAGATCGTTACCTCCTAAAGCATTAATGATGGTGTTGACTTGAGTAGTCTGTGAAGCATTAATTGTATTGTTAACATTACCACCAATAAGATTAACAACTTCAACCGAATTAATAGTGTCTATACCATTAGAAACTAGTTCGGTATCACTCAGAGTCATGTTGGCATTAACCGCATGAACTAGAGTATCGTTTCCAACACCACCAATTACGGTATCATTTCCTGCATTGCCAAATAAGCTATCGTCTCCATCTCCACCATCGAGGTAGTCATCACCATTTTCACCAATTAGGGTGTCGTTACCTGCTTTACCTTCAATAAAATCGTTACCGTTTTTGCCCTCTAGACTGTCATTACCCCCACCACCAGCTAAGAAGTCATCTTCTGCCGTACCAATGATAGTTTGATCTCCTTCTATATTTTCAATATAGCCGAGGAACGATAGTTCGGTTTCATTGTTGCTAAAGGTAGCACCCAGTTAATCCAGTTAGATTTAGACCAAAGGTTTCAGTACTCTCGTCATAAACTGTATCTTCTGTTGTGGTAACTTCAATAGTTGCAGTGGTATCACCTGCGGGTATTGTAAGCTCTCCTGAAGTAGCTACATAATCATCACCTGCTACTGCATCTATGTCTTGAGTGGTGTAGTCAAATACTATGTCTACTGGTGCAGGATAGGATAGTTTAAAGTTAAAGCTGGCAGTTTCTCCTTCGATAACGCTGACATCGCTGATTTCTTCGATGGTAGGAGTTATTTCTAAGGTTTGGCTACTGATTCTGACATCGCTAAACTGAAGATATTCAACATCAGTTAAGTAGTCTGTGTGAGGAGCGTTATCGCCATTTAGGTAGACAAGCGTATTACCTGTCTGACCGAAAGATAGACTGCTATTTCCTTCATAAACTACATCGCTATAAAGTGCGGTATCAATATCTTCGCCACCATCTACTTCATCGATACCCATACCAGTAATAATGGTGTCGTTGCCTTCATGACCAAAAATGGTATCATTGCCAGCACCCCCATCAAGGATGTTATCTCTTCTATTACCGACGATGTAGTCACTACCAGCACCACCATTTGCACCGAGATCTACAAAACCTAGAGTGATATCGTCATCACCATCTCCACCATTGCGAACTCTTTCAAAGGGGTCTACATCTTCATTACCAGATTCATCAATGGGATTGCCATTTTCATCTACTACTTCCCCTTTTCCTGCTGTGACTGTGTGTTCTACTTCAGTAGTGGCAAAGTTTGATTCGGGGGTGAATACTACTTCGGCGGTAACTATATTTTCGGCATCAACGCTAACATCTAGTTCGTCTACTTCTCCTTCGTAGGTTAAGCCCATTGGACTATCGGTAAATTGGTCTGGGGTGAGAGTTTCGACTACTTCTCCATCTAGTAGAATGTTTACTGACTCTACATCATCGACTAGATCTGATTTGAGTAGTTCAGGAGATAAGTCTGACA
Organism: uncultured cyanobacterium; assembly: GCA_963799375.1. Lineage (GTDB taxonomy): Bacteria > Cyanobacteriota > Cyanobacteriia > Cyanobacteriales > Xenococcaceae > Waterburya. Next base: position 11,255 of record CAWCWY010000018.1, on the reverse strand, counting down.
GATTATCAATGAAAACGCCCTGATTGGAATCAATCCAATTAACATCCCTAATTTTCAGAGAATTTGAGGTAAGAGTATCGAGATCTGGATAATAACCAATGGCTTGAAAATTAGATAATTCTCTTACATCTACGGCTTTTAGTAGCATATCATAGCGATCGCCACTATTTTGACCATCGGTGAAGAAGTAACCTATGCCAGTGGTGGAAAAAGGATTGTTAGGAGAATTTAAGAGGAATTGGTCTGCTTGGTTTAAACCGTCATAGTATCTCGTGCCAATACGAGTATCGATGGTTAAGTCTTGCAGCGCACTCAATGCTTCATCAGCAGTTAGGTTTCTACTACCACTAGAGTCTGGATGGAATCTACCGCTAGAGTCGAAGGAAACGACACCAAAGTTGATATCTTCGGCTACGCCTTCGTTAATGTAGAAGTTGGTTAAATCTGTATAGGCATCTTGAATGGTTTGTAATTCACCTGCATCGATACTTAATGATGTGTCGATTACATAAACTACGTTGTATTCGGTATCTGCTTCGTAGGGGGAGATGTTTAATGTGTAGTCGATATCTCCATCGAGCATATCTACTGGTGCAGTGAGTGATATGTGAGGTGGTGTGGGAGGATCGTTGGGGTTTGGATTAGCTACGGTGCTAGCTACTTCGACAAATTCTGTGTCTTCTACGCCATCTTCTAAAGGTAGGGGTATGATGCGGGGTGGTTCTAAAGCGGTGTTTGAGTTTGTTGTTGCTCTATTGTTTGTTCCTTTTGACAGACTTACCTGTTGACCAGTACCACCGTTAAATTGAGCAAATTCTACATTTTTTAAGGTGTCAGTTCCATCTATTCCGCCATTGAGATGAGTAATAGTAGTGACTTTTGTATTGGGATCGGTGCTGATATCGTAGTTTGGATTACTAGTCGAATATGAATCAGAAAATATCGCTACATCTTCTCCTCCTCTACCATTGAGATTATCGTTTCCTTCATGACCAACTAAAATGTCATCAGTTGAAACTCCACCACGAAAATCACCGCTAATCGTGTCATTTCCCTGACCTCCAAGAAGAACAATACCGTTCGCACCGTTGATTGTCCAAAGTGGAAAGTTATTTTTTGTAAAATCGCTGGCTCTTAAATTATCGTCATTAACTGTGCCATATGAAAGTGGTTTATCTTTGTATAGAAATTCGGTGACTCCAGATTCGAATACTTTGTTTGCTTCGGCAATTGTTCTTATACCAGCATTAGCTGTACTTACAGGAAAAGAATAGTTCAAAAAAGTATTAAGTTCTTTAATATAATCCTGATTGAAGTCATCTCTATCGTATGTTCCCGCACTATTACCAGTGTCAATTGGGTCGTATAAGTATGAAGCATCCTGTGGATTGTCTCGATTGGCAAAATCAAAATATACTGTGCGACCAATACCCGAAGGATCGACACGAGGCTCTAAAAGTAATTTGCTAGCAGCTTCAACAATTGGATTAGCGGTGTCAAAATCAAAATTTTCTTTGAAGTCATAGTTTGTTCTTACGTTGGGATCGATATGGAAATTTTCTATTTCTCTGCCAACTTCATTACCTGCTGCATCGTAGTTAATAACAAATTCTATGCTATCGGGGAGAGAATACTGTTGAGAATTCCAGGTGTAAATTCTTTGATTAAAATTGTCTGCGCCGTCATCATAATCGCGTAACTCAAGATTGGCACTATAACCTCCTAGTGAGTTTTGAAAATATACTCTATTTATATCTTCTTTTGTAAACGTTCTACTAGTCAAATTTCCTTGGCTATCATAATTAGCAAATCCAAAAGTCTTCAGTGATGCCAAACTAAATTTATAGTTTTCCCTACCATTTTCTGACTTCATCGCAGCAGCAGTTTCGCCAAAAAATGCCTTAACTAAGTCAAACTGATAACCGTTAGCAAATCTTCCAGGTCCATTGGTCATATAGTCCACTTCATCAACTTGAACCTCGATAATGTCAATGTTGATGTTATTTGCATTAGTTGTACCCCCAGGTACAACTAACTCTTCTCGAATCAAACTGCTATCAAGAAGTTCTTCGTTTTGAGGAACTATAACGTTTCCGTTTTGAACTTTTACTTTGTCTCCATACAAATATAGTGCGGTAACTAATTCTGATTCTGAATGACCATTAGGGTCGAGAGGAAAATTATAATTTATTGCAGCCATGAGTAATCTCCTGTAATTTTAGGATAAGTAAATATAACGATGTTTGATTGCTAATTTTTTTGCCAATGATTATTGGCAACTATTAATTAATTGTTCGATTTGCGATAGATTGAATTCGGGAGCAAAAGCATCACCTCCGTCATAAAAATTAATTCCAAGTTGAACAAGACCTTCAATTTTCATGGTTTCTAAGATCGAATTTATTTCTTGCTGAGAAAGCGGATCGCTAACATAGACATCAAAATAGCCTCTGAACAAGTAGGTCATATTAGATATTTCAGTTTCTTTGTGTTGAAAAGCAGTAACTTTAGATTTAGAATCAGTGACATTATGTCCACTGAAAAGCCCTTCCCCAACTAATCCTCCTGCCTTCCCATGACGGGTTTGTTTGAAATCTTGCACAATCAACAAAACGTTATTTTGATTGGTACAGACAAGACTTATTGCACCACGTCGAAAACCTCGATAAATTCCATTACCAAAAAATTCTCCATCGCCAAATTCTCGAATATATGCGTAACGTAATCCTTTAGATAAGGTTCTTTCTCTTCTACCCAAAATTGCTTTATCGACTACTTTGATACCATCAGGCAGCATGGAATAGTCTTTTAAAGCCTCTTCCGTCGTTTTTTCTACCAAAATAAACCAAGTAAAGATTGATAAAACAAATAAGACAGAACTAAAGATAGAAACAGAGAGTATTTTTCGATAATTCATTTAGTTTAAAGATTGATAACTGTTATTGTTTAAGCTACCAAAATTGGGTTTTGCTTCGAGATAAATGTTTTATACTAAATATTTGTAATAACTTTTATACAATATTAAACAATTAAAAATTAGCAAAATAAACTTAAATTAAATTCAAGTAATCATCAAAATAAAAAATGACCCGATCGTAATCACTGACAATAACGATTCGGTTCGCTACCTGTATCATTGATAACATTAGGGGGGGGGGTGAATGTCAAGGTGTATTATGAATTTCAAGTAAAGCAAAATACCTGACTATTTATTATCTTCGTCTATTATTTTTTAAATGGATTATTTAATAAATAATTTTGCTTAAATAAATATACATATTAATTATAAAAATTGACTGTTTTCTATATTTTTGCGATTAAATAATCTGAATGTAATTAAGTAAAAATACTATTATTGTTTTTCGATAAAATCGATCGCAAATCTTTTGGATTGTAAAAATGTAAAGATAATTTAAGCAGACGATCGCTTTACAATCTGATAATAAAATAAAAATGCGATCGCTATGATTTAAAGTTTCACTATTGTCATGTTGCTACAAACAGAGAATTGCTTTGCGATCGCCATCCTTGTTGTCTTAAGTTTTGTTACTGTGATATCTACTGAGTTAAAGAAGCTCAAAGAAAAAACGGAGAAACAAATATACTCATGGTAATATTCTGCCAATATTACAATTAAAGCAAGAGATTAAACAGAGTGAGTAGATTACTAGTACGTCTAGTTATTGGCGCAATCTTCGCTGTTTTTGGGATGTTTAACTATTTCACCAGCGTTAGTGAAAATCCCATCACAGGAGAAAAACAACGGGTACAGCTTTCACCCCAACAGGAAATAATTATCGGTCAGCAGTCTGCACCCAAAATGGCAGCCCAACACGGCAATCTATATCCCGATCGCACTTTACAAGATTATGTAGACCAAGTGGGCAATCAAGTCGTTCAAAGTTCGGCAGCCAAAAATTCTCCCTATCCTTTTGATTTTCATTTACTGCGGGATACTCAAACAGTAAATGCTTTTGCCCTTCCTGGGGGACAAGTATTTATTACCGCAGCCTTATTAAGCAGACTTAATTCTGAAGCGCAGTTAGCAGGAGTATTAGGTCATGAAGTCGGTCATGTTATAGGTAGACATGGTGCAGAACATTTAGCCAAACAACAGCTAGGTGGTGCTTTGGTTAACGCCGTAGGAATTGCAGCCAGTGATAACCCAGGAAGCGGTAGACAGGCAGCCGTTTTAGCCCAAGCAGTCAATCAAATGGTCAATCTTAAGTATGGCAGAGAAGACGAATTAGAAAGCGATCGCCTGGGATTTCGATTTATGACAGAAGCAGGTTATAACCCAAAAGGCATCTTAGAGTTAATGAAAATTCTTGATTCTGCTAGGGGTGGTGCAGGAGGGCAACCAGAATTCATGAGTACCCATCCTAATCCTGGCAATCGAATCGAGCAATTAACTAGCATTATTAATCAAGAGTATCCTCAAGGAATCCCTAGCCGATTAGATGAAGGGAAAAGCCGCTTTGCCCAAATTGTCGCACCTCGACTTTAGTAAGTAATAAGTAATGAGTAATAAGTAATAAGTAATAAGTAATAAGTGAATTATGGATATAACTACTATTTATTGGATTGTATTGGGAGTGATGGGATTAGGGGTAATTGGCGCAATTATTCCTGGGCTTCCTGGCAGCAGCATTATTTTAATTGCTATTTTAGTTTGGAGTATTGCTACTGGTTTTGCGGGTATTGGTTTACCCATGATTTTGATTTTTACGGTCTTAATTCTTAGTGCAGGAGTAGAATATCTAGCTCTATATTTTGGGGCTAAACAGGCTGGAGGAAGTAAATGGTGCCAATATGGAGCAATTATTGGCATGGTAATGGGTTTTATTGGTCTATTGCCTGCTTTACCCATTGGAGGTCCTTTGATTGGTGTTTTAGTTGGCGCAGTGGTGGGGGCATTTGTGGGGGAATATCTTTATCGGTCAAACCTAGAATCTGATGCGCGTATTCGACAGGCTTTTAAAGCTAGTGCGGGTATTGTGGTTGCTTCTATTATTGGTAACGTTATCGAAGCCTTGTTAGCAGCTTTGGCAGTGGCAATTTTTGTTTATTCCACTTGGTCTTTTGTCTTTCCCCCCGTTAGCTGATGGATACTGATCATCAAAATATTGCGATCGCATTATCGATCGTATTTTGTTTGACCCCTATAGCATTAACTATTCACTTGGCAATTAAAAAAGATAAGTCAAAAGAATATAAAAAAAGGCTGGGTTATATTTATGGTGGATTATGGGCGATCGCTTTTTTGGGTTATGGCTGGCTGTTTTGGACGTAAATAGGAGAGACAAGGCACGCCTTGTCTGTACAAATAGTAAATATGAATAAATTAAATCCTTCAAGGATATTGGATCAAGATAGTGTGGCTGCGTGGTTATTTGTTGCCCCCGCACTGATTCTACTAAGTATTTTTCTGTTTTATCCGATCGCTTATTTACTCTATCTTAGCTTTACTGCTGGCAGCTTTACCGTCACGGGAATTGAATGGGTGGGGGTGCGTAACTATATTAGACTGTTTACCGATGCTGACTTTTGGCAGGTGATTGGCAACACTGTTTACTTCACCGTTGCAACGGTTATTCCCACAATTATTATTCCGTTGGGTTTAGCTGTCTTACTCAATCGATCTTTTGCTTTGCGAGGGTTTTTGCGGGCAGCTTATTTTATTCCTTCAATTACTTCTTTAGTGGCGGTGGGGTTAGCTTTTCGTTGGCTGTTTCAAACTGATGGACCAATTAACAATGTATTGTTGCAGTGGGGTTTAGAGCCAATTTCTTGGCTGAGTAGCACTTTTTGGGCAATGCCAGTTTTGATTTTATTGAGTAGCTGGAAACAATTGGGGTTCAACCTGGTTGTATTTTTGGCGGGGTTGCAGGTGATTCCCCAGTCACATTATGAAGCTGCTGAATTAGACGGGGCAAATGATTGGGCAAAGTTTTGGTATATTACTATTCCAGGATTGAAACCAACTTTAATCTTCGCTATTTTAACTACTGCGATCTTCACCTTAAAAAGTTTTGAACAGGTATACATTATTACTGGAGGTGGCCCATTAAATTCTACTAACCTATTGGTTTACTATATCTACGAACAGGCTTTTTCTCGGTTTGAATTTGGCTATGCAGCAGCAGCAGCAACTATTCTATTAACGATCGCTTTTGGATTAGTTTATTTTTATTTGCGTGTCTGGAATGAAAACTAGTCTGGATGATGCGTCAGTTATACCTACTATATTCTTCACTAAGATTATATTAACAACTGTGTTATTGATGATGAGGAAGATCTTCTCGAACAATGCGATCGCCTGAGAGAAGCGATCGAGTTGAAACAGAGGGAAAAGATGGAGAAGAAGTAGGAGTCAAGTTTGATTTTTGACCTTTAAATCACCGATTAAACTACGAATTGTTCCACGACGCTAACTCCAGCTAAATTCATCCTGCATTTTCTCAATTTGAGTATCCAATATAGGCTTCAGGGTAGTCTTGATGGGATGCGGAATAAATCCCTGGTAGTTGTTGGATTAGCAGTAATAAACGATTGAGGCGTTTCTGTTATTGGGTTATGGTGGAAAGTTCACCTTTTTATTGAATCTTGGTAAACTACTAGGGTTAAGATATATATATTATTTAGAATAATGCGAAACAGTTTTTTTAGTGATTCGTTAGATAAAAGAAGCATTAAACAACGGATTCGTAAATTAAGCAAAGCCAAAATAGGATTTTATAGCGTTGGTCTATATCCAGCTTCTTTGGCATATAACTCAGCAATGCAGAAAAGTGAAAAGTCTTTGCTATTAGCCCCTCGTCCTGGCAGAGATTTGATGGGAGCTTTTTCTGAAGATGAAATTAGAGGTATGGATTCGAGGCACGTAGTAAAAATGAAGCGTCTAGCTCATCACAAGGAGGGAGAGGAATCAGTTCCTAATGATTTAGAGTATCTAATTGATAAGTGCGATTTAGTACTGCTGACGTCTAATAGTAAATACATTGAACAAGATCTGATTGAAGCTTGTCGCCTTAGAGAACAAATGGGACGCAACAATGTAGTATTTGCCTGTCTTGCAGGTTCTTTTAATCATGATGATAGTCAGAATGATTCCTATGTATTGTGTGAAAAGAATCCTAACTTAGCCTTTTTCTCTGGTTTTCATCGACATGGTGCTTTACGCGCACCCGTTGATAGTTTTACTGCTAATTTTTGCCATGCAAATGCTTTGACAGCATTGATTGGAGCGCAAATATTAAATCAACTTTCTCCCAATATCCAGGTTTCCCCTGGTATCCATAATGTTGAAGCCCAGTATATTAAGGCTGCTAAAAACATGGCATCTATCTTTGCGGGATTTGGATATCAATATCATCGGCAAAATCCAGGCATATTACCTACATTATTAACGCTGTTGCTCAATCAATGTCTGGATCAGGCTGCAAACGTTTCTATGTGTCGCCGCGATCGCCTGAGACTTTATCAACGGCAACCCATTGCCCTAACTGAGCTTGGTTACGCTGTACCGAGAATTGAGGCGACTTTAAATAAAGGCGGATTTACCGAAAAAGTACGAGATCACACCTTCTCTCAACTAACGGCGATCGTAGCAGATGTACGGGGTAGTATGATGCTTCCCGTCACGGGTAAGCCAACCAGAAATTTTCAGGCGGGGCAAGCCTTGGCAAATGGAATGATCGAACACGGTCGCTGTCCCATTACTGCTGAGGAATTTGAGTATTGGTGTGAAAATGCTGGTTTAAACAAAGGTTCTTTAGAAGGATTAAAAGCTTTAAGATATTGGCCCCAGATTGAGGAAAAATATTCTATTCCAACTCATGATGCCTCAATGGTTAATCTTCTTTATAAAGGTATATACGGCACCGAAGTGGAAAAAGAGTTTGCCTTTGCAGTAATGACTGAAAGCAGAGAACTATCAAATTATTGCCAAGAGTCAGTTCGCCATACCCACAGCCGAAGATATGCAGACGCATTAAACAACATCGATCGCCTTGATTCTTTGGAGTTAATTTCTAACGCGGTTATTGCTGAAAATGCGAGAAAAGCTATTTATGATGACACCATGGAAGAAAGAGAGATTCAACCAGACGATCCTGCCTATATGCAAGTAATGGATGCGATCGAGCAAGGTGCGTAACTAAATAGTGGGTAGTAAAAGAAAAAGACATTTTTTTCTATACCAAATCTGTCATTATCTAAAAAAGAAAGCATCAAGAGTTAGGTCTTGATGCTTTCAATAAAAATAAATCTAATAGTTGTCTGTAATTTTGAAATTCTGGCAATTTAGACACAGAAATATTAGCCACCAAGATCGCTCCACAATGTGGCTTCATGAGGGATTACGATATCAGCATTTGCAGGAGTTACGTTTTGACTTTGAGGTTGGCTAAGAAAAGCGCGAGTTGCAGTGTAACCAACCACAAACATAGAAAAAGCTGCCAAAGTAAAGCCCAATGCTCTGTCTACACTTGATATATTTTCGTTAGATGTTTGTATTCTCATTTGTTTTAACCTCTTAAAGTTATCAAGTACTTTCACTATTTATTATCTTGAATAGTTTGTAACAATAGCTACTTTTTAACATAAGTTTAATATTTGCTTATTAAGTCGCAATATGAGATAGATGAATTGTTAGATCTTTACCAAAAAACTGAGATTGCGCTACCCTCATACATAATGAAATATGCTACCCAAAGTGTGAGGGTTTATCTACCTATGCGAGCTTTATTAATTTATCCCGTCTTTCCTCAAACCTTTTGGTCTTACGACAAGATTCTGGAATTAGTCGATCGCAAAGTACTGCTACCTCCCTTGGGAATGCTTACCGTTGCAGCTATTCTGCCTCAAGAATGGGAATTTAAACTAGTCGATCGCAATATTAGAGAAGTAACTGAAGCTGAATGGGAATGGGCAGAATTGATTATCTTTTCGGCAATGATCGTTCAAAAACAAGACTTGCTCGAACAGATTCAAGAGGCTAAAAAAAGAGATAAATTAGTTGCAGTGGGTGGTCCTTATTCTACCTCTTTACCCAACGAACCCAAAGCTGCGGGGGCAGACTTCTTGATTTTGGATGAAGGGGAAATTACCCTACCGATGTTTGTTGAAGCATGGGAAAAAGGTGAAACTAGCGGTATTTTTCGCGCCGAGTCAAAGCCTGATGTTACTATCACTCCCGTACCTCGCTACGATTTATTGGAACTGGATGCTTATGATTCGATGTCAGTGCAGTTTTCTCGTGGTTGCCCGTTTCAGTGTGAGTTCTGCGATATTATTGTGCTTTATGGTCGCAAACCCCGCACCAAAGATCCAGCACAGCTTTTAAATGAACTGGATTATCTCTATGAATTAGGCTGGCGACGTTCTATCTTTATGGTGGATGATAATTTTATTGGCAATAAACGTAACGTCAAACTATTCCTTAAAGAATTAAAAATCTGGCAAGAAGAACACCAATATCCCTTTGACTTTAATACTGAGGCTTCTGTAGATTTAGCAGCCGACGAAGAACTAATGGAATTAATGGTGCAGTGTAACTTTAATGCTGTCTTCTTGGGAATTGAAACCCCTGATGAATCTAGTCTGCAATTAACCAAAAAGTTTCAAAATACTCGTAGTTCCCTGGCAGAAACAGTGGATAGAATGATTCAGGCTGGATTACGCCCCATGGCTGGCTTTATCATTGGTTTTGATGGTGAGAAAAAAGGTGCAGGACAAAGAATTATTGATTTTGTTGAAGAAGCTGCAATTCCGACCGCGATGTTTGGGATGTTGCAAGCACTACCCTTAACTGCACTGTGGGAACGTTTGGAAAAAGAAGAACGTTTGCGAGATAGCACTCAACAGGACATCAATCAAACCACCTTGATGAACTTTGTTCCAACTCGTCCGATTGAAGATATTGCCCAAGAATATATAGAGGCATTTTGGACATTATACGAACCTAAAACCTATCTAGATCGGGTATATCGTTGCTTTTTAAAACTCGGTACGCCCAAACACGAATCAGTAGGGACAATGCCTACCTGGGTTGATGTGAGAGCATTGGCTATTGTAATCTGGCGACAGGGCTTTAAACGCAGCACTCGTTGGAAGTTTTGGCATCATCTATTTGGTATCATGCGTCATAACCCTGGAGTATGGGAACATTACTTAACTATGTGCGCCCACAACGAACATTTCTTGGAGTATCGCCAGATAGTAAAAGATCAAATTGAAGCTCAGTTGGTAGAGTTCAAAGCCCAAGAAAAACTACTACAGCAAGCTAACCCTGAAAAAGTTGATGCTGCGATTGCATAATTTTTTGAAGCTCATTATTGTTATCAATAAAAAAGCTGATCGCAATAATGAGCAGCATCAGACTTAATAAAGTTCGTAATTAGTGTTATCTACAGATTGGCTTTCTGGTTGAATCATCTTCTCTTCTTGCTTATATAATATGGCATTGATTTCAGATATCATTTTTCCTATTTTTTCTACTATAGATACTTGTTTTGCTTCTTTGAAAATTAAGGCATTGCCATCTGGGTGAAACTGCACTCTATATTTTTGAGTTTCAAAATCATTCCCTATATTAATATTTTTCAATAACAAGATAGTAGGTATTTGTACATATAAAGTATCACCAAAATCATACTCTTGCCATTCCAAATTTAGCTGGTCTATTTTGCTATCAATACTGGATAAATCCATGGCTAATTCTTTATGAGATAGGTATTTTCACAATTATATTGCTGCTTCTAAAATATAATTATGTTGTTTTGATGAATTATTTTAATTTATCAATTGAGTCGGTATAAAAACAATTTTATTGCACAACAAAAAATAGGTATTTAATACTAGAAGAAAATCTACATTTAAGCATTTTATCCATCATAATTGTGATGCTGTTATTGAATTTTAAAATAGTATGGTCAGAAAATATTTTTCTTCTTTGGTCATAGCGATCGCAATTGCTCTAATTATTATTGTGGCTCATCCTGCTCAAGCGCAATTGCCATTGTTGCCCAAAATAAATTTGGAAACTTTTAAACTCGACCGCGATTCAGTCAATACATTTGTGTCCGCTTGTGTTCGTCTGGATGGTCGCTGTGTGTTTGAATTATCAGATCAAAAATCTAATTTGTCAAAACGAATTAAATATACAGAAGAAAGATTAGCCAGCGTCAAAAAGCTATATCTGCAACAAAATGAATCTGACTTACGAGTTTTCAATCAAGCGGATAACAACCTAC
>CAWCWY010000017.1:0-28879 GCA_963799375.1 uncultured cyanobacterium | reverse complement strand
AGGCTATGACTACTTTGTTTCTGGAAGTGACGATCTTTAAATTGCATTTTTGAGCGATTAAAACTGATGCGATGTCTTCGACTAGCTGAGTATATGCGACTAAAGCCTTTGTTCGGACTTGCTCCGCAACCGCAATCGCTTTTAGATGATGGGCAAAGCTATATTGCCTGTTCCCCATTATCTATTTTCACAGATCAGTTCTCAACATAAGATATCTAATTTTGTCGAGCAGTTTGCAGAAATTCGGGTTGAATCCAGCGATCGAGCTTAATTTCCTGCAAATTCTGTAGATCTGGAACTGTCTGGAGTTGAGTAATGTGACTTGTAAGCCAGTCTGGACGAATTTGCCAATCATTAGTGAATAGACTTGAAGTATGCTCGGTAAAACTAGACCCAAGAATATTGCTTAAAATCGCAGGTTTTACTTTAGTCCACTTGCTAACTAAGTTAAATGCTGATGGGGTAATTGCTAGCCAGTTTTGTGCAGCCATTAGGGCTTGAAGGTAACTAATTATTACTTCGGGATATTTGTTAGCAAAAGATTGAGATACTACTACGCCGTAAAAACCTGGCAATTGGCTTAGATTGCCATCAAATAAATATTTGAAATTACCCCGTTCGCTAGCTAGTTGATGAAAAGGTGAGAAGTAGGCAAATCCTGTGGCTATGTTCGGATGAGATGATGTTTTGAGTTGGGAATTTTTAATCGGAAAAAGCTGTACATCAGAAAGTAAATCGAGATTGGACAAAGTTCTGAGAAGCATTCCATGAGCAGATGAACCAAAGGGAAAAGCGATAGTTTCTCCTTTTAAATCTTCGATAGTTTCCAACTTTGATGTTTCAGGTACTATAACCGCATTACCGTCACCATTAGGGTTAATGGAAACAAAACTAACTAACTGAGTGGGATTATCTGATACAGTATCATCTTGGGAAATAGCACTTTGCAACAAGGGATAATCTCCCAGGATGCCAATATCTAATTTTTGAGAACGCAATCCTGCGGCAATTGGCATTCCTGATAAAAAATTATGCCACTGAATATCATATTTTACTTGGGCGTAGCGTCCAGTGCGGGGTAGAAAATGCTCTAGCAATCTCAGTCTCTGAAGAACTAGTCCTGCGGTAATGCTGGGAATTGTGCCGTTTTGCACCCCAAGGTTGATGGTGATTGTTTCTTCGAGGGCGCGATCGCTTTTTATAAAAGTTGGGGATTTCGCAGCAGAATTATCAGGAAATAGAGCCAGAAATTTATTGACGGGATTTGGATCACGATTGTTAATCGTTTTCGGAGTTAAAGATAGATAAATATTGGCGGGTAAGGCAAATTCTTGCAAATTGATCGCACTTAATGCCCCAGAATCTAACTCTGCTTGAAACTCCAAATCCGAGGCGAAGCCAATATAGTCTCCTTGGGTAAGATAGGTTCGCATCAAGGCGATCGTATCAACTATTTCAACCCGATCAAAGTCAGTAAGTTTCAGGTCAAGTTCTGCTAGGCGAGATACAAAAACTTGATGGCTGGCAAAGCGATCGCTTAATAATACTAAAGATTTTTGTTTAATCTCGGTCAGGGTTTGCCAATTCTTTTTAGCTAATCGAGAGTCAGGGGCAGCTATCAGGCTGTATTTGACCGAGGCAATATCTCGTCGTTCCAGTTCGGGATTATCCCCTAAGACTATCTCGGAAAATCCCAGGTCAATATTACTATGCTCGATTGCTTTTTCTAATAATTTAGGATCGCCAAAAACTTCTAGTTTTGTTTGAATTTCAGGATGTTCTTGCCGATACTGATAGATTATTTTTGGCAGCCAGTTTTGAGCGATTCCTACAGAACAGCCAATAGTAATTTGATTGAAATTAGCTTGCTTAAATTTTTCTACTTTATCTGCAATATCTGCTTCTAATTCAACCAGCTTTTTTGCTTCTTCTACTAAATATTGTCCGACCTCGGTTAGCTGTATTTGCCTCCCCAAACGATCGAATAAAGAAGTTTTTAAATCAGATTCTAAAGATTTTATCTTGGCACTAACTGCTGGTTGCGTAAGATTTAAACTTTCTGCTGCTTCTGTAAAATTCAAGCATCGAGCAACTGCTAAAAATACTTTTAATTGATAGATTTCCATACTGTACTAAATAGCTGTAAAAATGCCTATAAAAAAAAATTATTGATCCATATAAAATTTCGATGAATAACTTCTGGTTATAAAGAGATAATTTAAGAAAGCAATTTAAGTTTATTTCATTACTCTTTAAGGGATAAATAGTCTTTACAGAGACAAATATAAAAAGAGTGCAGCTTTTTAAAGATGAAGTAACAATAACCCCTTTCAAAGTGGAGAACAGTACATGACGAACACTCAACACCTCAAGACAGACGTTTTAGTAGTCGGCGGTGGTACTGCTGGTACAATGGCAGCGATTAAAGCCAAGCAAGCCAATCCAGAAGCAGAGGTTTTAATTTTAGAAAAAGCTAATATTCGGCGCAGTGGCGCGATCGCCATGGGCATGGATGGGGTAAACACTGCCGTAATTCCAGGTAACTCTACACCAGAACAATATGTCCGCGAAATCACCATTGCTAATGATGGCGTTCTTAACCAAAAAGCAGTCTATCAAACGGGTAAGCTGGGTTATGAAGTCATTCAAGAATTAGATAGTTGGGGGGTTAAGTTTCAAAAAGACACCTACGGCAACTATGATTTAAAACAGGTGCATCGGGTTGGTAAGTATGTTCTACCAATGCCAGAAGGGAAAGACTTGAAGAAGATTCTCGCTCGTCAGGTGAAGAAGCATAAAGCCAAAGTGACTAATCGCGTCATGGCAACCCGTGTCATAGTCAAAGATGGTAGAGCGATCGGTGCAGTCGGTTTTGATGTCCGTAATGGCGATTTTGTCATCATCCAAGCTAAGGCGGTTGTGCTTTGTACTGGGGCTTGTGGCAGATTGGGATTACCAGAGTCGGGATATCTCTACGGTACTTATGAAAACCCCACTAACGCTGGTGACGGCTACTCCATGGCTTATCATGCGGGGGCAGAATTAACTAATATTGAGTGTTTCCAGATTAATCCTCTTATTAAAGATTACAATGGTCCCGCCTGTGCCTATGTTGCTAGTCCTTTCGGCGCATACACGGCAAATGCTGAGGGACACCGCTTTGTTAATTGTGACTACTGGAGTGGTCAAATGATGCTGGAAGTCTGGAAAGAGCTACATTCTGGCAAAGGACCAATTCAGCTCAAGATGACCCATTTAGATGAGGATACGATCGCGGAAATCGAAACTATCCTCTGGGCAAACGAACGCCCTAGTCGCGAAAGATTTCATCAAAATAGAGGAGAAAACTACCGTACCCACGGGGTAGAAATGCACATTTCCGAGATTGGCTTGTGTAGTGGGCATAGTGCTTCGGGAGTTTGGGTAAGCGAAAAGGCAGAAACCACCGTCCCAGGATTATATGCTGCGGGAGACATGGCTTCTGTTCCCCATAACTATATGATTGGGGCATTTGTATTTGGTCGTTTGGCTGGTACTAACGCAATGGAATATGTGGAAGGTTTGGAACATTCTGAACCAGATGCTGATTGGTTGGCAGCCGAGAAAGAACGGATTTATAAGCCAATGCAAAATCCTGACGGCATTCCCCACACCCAGGTTGAATATAAGCTGCGTCGGATCGTTAATGACTATCTGCAACCACCCAAAAACACTCACAAAATGGATATTGCCTTATCCAAGTTTGTCAAATACCATGACACTCTTGAGTTAATGGGAGCAAGAGATCCTCATGAATTGATGCGCTGTATGGAAGTTCATTTTATTCGTGACTGTGCAGAGATGGCAGCGAGAGCTTCTTTATATCGTAAAGAAAGTCGTTGGGGCTTGTATCACTACCGTATCGATTATCCAGAGAAAAACAACGAAGAGTGGTTCTGTCACGTCAATCTGAAGAAAGAGGATGGCAATATAACTCTCTTCAAGCGTTCTGTTGAACCTTACATCGTCGATGTCAATTTGGAAGAAGAGGTTTACGACGTGAAGGTAACGGCGAATTAATTCGGCGTTGCTTAATCAAGACATAAATTTTATTTTGTCAGTTTTTAAATGCCCCCTAAATCCCCCAAAATTGGGGACTTTAAGAGATTTAGCTCCCCCGACTTCGGCTGAGGGCTTAAACGAACAGTATGCACCCTACCTAATACCTACTTGAAAAATGGCTTTAACTTCTCAACGGATTGATGTTCCCGTAATTGTCGATGAATCTAAGTGTTTGGAAAAATGTCATGCTTGCATTGAAGTATGTCCTTTGGATGTCTTGGTGAAGAATCCAGAGACGGGCAAGGCATATATGAAATATGACGAATGCTGGTTTTGTTTGCCTTGTGAGAAGGAATGTCCCACTGGTGCAATTACGGTACAAATTCCTTTTTTATTGCGTTAAATGTAGGGGCGAACGACCCTAAAGGGTTCGACAGTCGCTTTAAGTCGGGGAACCCGCCCAACGCGCTGTCTCACCATACGCCCCTACGTAAATATTGTTCAAATTTTAATTAAATCTTATGTATGACGATATTAATGACGAATTAAAACCGTGGGTGGAAATGCTCCAGTCGACCGCACTAGAAGATCGATTGGTGGCAGTTAAAACCCTACAGCATATGGGAGATGAAGATGCGATCGCACCTTTAATCGATGCTTTAAAAGATGAAGATACTAATGTCCAGAAGATTGCGATTACCGCTATTTGGGAATTAACCAATCCGATCGCTGTTAAACCATTAATAGCTTGTTTGCGATCGCCTGATGAAGAAGTAAGAGATGAAGCTTTATCGGCATTAAAAGAGTTAATCGCCCCTGCGGATCTTATGATGCTGCTGGATTATGTCCAGGAAGATAATTTTTATATGCAGCTTAATGTATTGATTCTGCTGCGGAAAATACATGATGCTCAGGCACTACCCTATGTGCTGCCGTTTTTTGAATCAGAACAGGAAGAACTAAGAGAAACAGCAATTACTACTCTGCGGTATCTGAATCAGATAGAAACTTGTCCCCCAGCTTTAGCTTTAATGAATGATGAATCTCCCAAGGTTCGTCGAGAAACTACATTGACATTGGGCTATCTCCAAGACAAAGAAGTAGTTCAATTGCTTTGTCGGGCTTTAACTAGCGATCCTGATTGGCAAGTACGCCGTAGATCTGCTCAATCCTTAGCTTTGCACAAAGATCCTAGTTCTATTCCTGCATTAGAACAAGCCTTGTCCGACGAACATTGGCAGGTACGCAAGTTTACCGCCCGAACTCTCCACGAAGTAGCCGACGAAAGCGTTATTCCTGCCTTGATCAAATGCCTTGCTGATGAATACTCTGATATCCGTCGCGATGCTGCAACTGCCCTGGGCAAGATTGGTAATCCCAACGTCTTAAATGCTCTCCAGCAAACCTTAGACGATCCTGACGCTGATGTGAGGATCTTTTCCCAAAAGGCGATCGATAAAATTCGCGACCGACAAACCGTTACTAATCAATAGACAATTGTACGGGCGAACGGCCGTTCGCCCCTAACCGCTAATGACGAATAACCGAGAACAACAGGCGATTCAATTACTCAAACAAATTATCGAGCCAAATCTCAATAATGATATTGTAAGTTTGGGCATGGTGCGGAATCTTCGGCTAGTAGATGATTACGTATATCTCAAGCTGTATATTGGTTCTCATCAACAAGAC
This sequence comes from uncultured cyanobacterium, assembly GCA_963799375.1. GTDB lineage: Bacteria > Cyanobacteriota > Cyanobacteriia > Cyanobacteriales > Xenococcaceae > Waterburya. The sequence goes on along the minus strand of CAWCWY010000017.1, from coordinate 23,146 downwards.
TTAAAAGGCAAAGTAGAGGCTGCTTTATCTACCCTCGATTGGTGTAAAAAACCTTACGTTCAAGTATGCACCATTCCTGGGGTAAGACTTACTCTCGCAATTTCTAGCGGTAAAGGCGGGGTAGGGAAATCTACCACCTCAGTTAATCTAGCAATGGCACTGAGTTTATCTGGGGCAAAAGTCGGCTTACTAGACGCGGATGTTTATGGTCCTAATATCCCGCAGATGCTGGGTTTAAAACAGTCTGACGTACAGACTATTGATACTGCTGTAGGGCAAAAGTTTATTCCTCTAGAAGCCCACGGTATCAAGGTCATGTCAGTTGGTTTGCTTGCCGAACCCGAACGCCCTTTAGCCTGGCGCGGTCCAATACTCCATAAGATTATTACCCAGTTTATTAACGATGTGGAATGGGGTGAATTAGATTATCTTTTGATCGATCTACCTCCAGGTACGGGAGATGCTCAAATCACCATTGTTCAAGAAAGCCCCATCTGCGGGGTAGTAATGGTGACAACTCCTCAACAGGTAGCCTTATCAGACGTGCGGCGAGGAATCTATATGTTCCGCCAGGTAGGTGTCCCCGTCTTAGGTATTGTGGAAAACATGAGTTATTTAGAAAATGCTCAAGGAAAACGTACCGCCGTCTTCGGCATGGGCGGTGGCGCAGAAATTGCTCAAGAATTATCCGCACCATTACTAGGACAAATTCCTCTCGATCCTCGTATTTGTAGCGGTGGAGATGAGGGAAATCCAATTACTCTTAGTCAACCAAATTCTGTAGCTGCTCAAACGTTCAATCAAATTGCCCTTGCTCTTAGTCAAACTTTCGCCACTGACCAGAAAATACCTGCTAGTACAAACTCAGCTAAGCCAATCCTATCGAATCTATAGAGTGTATCAAGTTAACAGATAGTTAATAAAAAGGGGACAATTATGAATCACCATCAAGGACTTAAGGTTTCTCGACCTAGACCAGTTTTGATGACACCGATTAGGCGTTGTGGTAGTCATGCCTTGCGTTTGAGGCTAAATTTATCGCCTGATTTCTATTCTCCCTACCCACTCCATATTATTGATTTTATGCCGTTAGTAGAACTCTACGGCGATCTCAATAATGATTGGTCTTATTTTCAGTTAATCCTGGATTTAGTAGGTTTGCAAAATGTCACTATGGTCAAGTGGGATGGCGTAGCATTAGATCCCAATAAAATTTTTGCTGCGATTAAAGATGAACCCCGTAGTCCTCATCGAGTTGCCTGGGAAATGTTATTCCAGGCAGGGCAAAAACATGAGGCAAAAGTAGTGATGGATAAGTCTTTAGACAACGTATACTATGGGTCAGAACTAATTGACTTGTTCGACGATATGCTGTTTTTGAACGTAGTCCGCGATCCTCGCGCCCAGGTAAACAGTATCAATCGGGCAATTATTCACGATTACGATCCTATTTTAAATACAATGTCTTGGGTAAAAGCCCACAACTGCATTCAATCCATCATAGATCGATATCCCGATCGCGTTTTGACTATTAGATACGAAGACTTTTTAACCGATCGAGAAGCCATACTAGATCGGGTTTGTCAGTTTTTGGGGATTGAGTTTTTAGACTCAATGATGGACGTTTCTAACTCTAACGAAGCTAAAAATATTGCAGGTTTATCCGCTCTTTGGCAAACAAATAGTTCTGCGCCTATCCCTGCTTATATCGACAAGTTCAAGCAGACTATGAGTACTGAAGATATAGAAATCATTGAAACTATTGCAGGAGAATACATGAACCATTATGGTTACGAAAAAATGACTCCTGCCTCAGCTAATATTACTCCCGATGCGATATCAGCAGCTAAAATACATAGCGCACCGAAGAAGCAGCAAGCTTGGTTAGATTTAAAGCATAGCGATCCTCGCGATTATCAACTAAGAATGTTTCGAGCGGACTATTTAGAAATGGTAAAACAAAGGCTTCTAGCGCAACAAAAAGAAGCTTTAAACGTAGTTGAAAGTGCTATAGCGTAAATAGTGCTTAAAAGGAATTTTGAATATATAAAAGAGCGATCGCCATCGGAAATGATTACCTCTTCTCCGCGCAGTGCAGCAGCAATCAAATCTGGCAACTTTTGAGCAGCTTCAGCGATAGTAATAGCATCCATTATTTTTGTCTTTTGAAGATTATACTTTAATTTTAAATTTACTTTATATTTGGATCGAGCGATCGCAGCAGCTAAAATACGTAGGGCATCCAAAAAGCAACAAGCTTGGTTAGATTTTAAACATAGCGATCCTCGCAATTATCAATTAAGAAAATTTCGGGCTGATTATTTAGAAATGGTCAAACAAAGGCTTTTAGCGCAACAGACAGAGCTTTTGAACATAGTTTAACGTTTAGGCTGGGAAGTCCCACGCCATAGTGCCAAGGCGCGTTTTTTGTAAGAATACTCTTACAAAAAAGCCGCCGCAAGTATGTAGCACTTGGCGTTGGGATGACAAAGGCGCATAGTTCGCCGCATGTAGCCTGTGTCCTAAAGGATACCGCTACGCATAAGCCTTGCGAACAAACATTCTATCACTTGCTGCAAATTGTGATAGAATAGTTGTATGATTCTAAACTATCGCTACCGCATATATCCAGACGCACAACAAATCGAGCAGCTTAACGAGTGGCTTGAAACTTGTCGTGTGTCTTATAACTATGCGTTGCGAGAACTCAAAGATTGGATAGCTTCTCGTAAGTGTCCAATTGATAGATGCAGTTTGAAATCAGAATATATTATGGCTGCGGATTATCCGTTTCCTAGTTATCACCAGCAACAAAACAACCTGCCCAAAGCTAAGAAAAAGTTTCCCAGATTAAAAACAGTGCAGTCTCAGGTTTTGCAAACCAATGTAAAACGACTACATGATAGTTGGGACGCTTTTAGAAAAAGAGGGTTTGGTTTTCCGAGGTTCAAAAAGTACGGACAGATGAAGTCTATGCTTTTCCCTCAGTTTAAGGCTAACCCTTTAACCGATTTTCATATAAAGCTACCCAAAATAGGTAGCGTATCAATTAATCTGCATAGACCAATACCAGAAGGTTTTGTAATCAAGCAAGTTAGGGTGGTTAAAAAGGCAATAGGTTGGTTTGCGGTGATAGCTATACAATCGCCGATCGAACTCAAGAGTCCTGTACCTCATGGTCATGAGATCGGTGTTGACGTTGGGCTTTTGTCCTACGTATCTACGAGTGATTCGTACACTGAGAAAAGACCGAAGTTTTTCAAGACAGCCCATCGTCGGCTGAAAGTGCTACAAAAGCGTCTGTCAAGAAAAATGAAACGAAGTAAGAACTATGAAAAAGCAAGAATCAAAGTAGCCAAACAACATAACTACATAGCGTTTAGACGTGCTGATTACCAATTCAAACTAGCTCATAAACTCTGTGATATGGCAAATACAATCTATGTTGAAGATTGTGACTTTCGCATTATGGCAAAAGGTTTTCTAGGCAAGCATACAATTGATGCAGCATTTGGACAACAAAGAGACATATTAGAATATGTAGCCAAGAAACGAGATGTGTTTGTCGGGCGGGTTGACCATCGTGGGACAAGTTTGACTTGTCCGAACTGTCGTTCTGAGGTCAAAAAAGACCTGAGTGTCAGAATGAGCGACTGTAAAGAGTGTGGTTATGTTGTAGATAGGGACATTGCCTCTGGTCAGGAGATCTGTAACAGAGGTCAAGAAACGTATCGCGGGACTCGCGAAAAGCAAGAAATCGGTTCTCAAGTCGTACTGTCGGGCAACTTTGTTGTAGATAAGTGGCGCAACTCACCGCAAGGTGCCAGGGGAGCAAGATCCAAACTTCGATAATGGAAGCCCACGCTATATTAAAAACGAAGCGAAAGCGGAGTTTTGAATATAGCGTTGGGAGGAAGTCACAGTGCCATAGCGTAAATATTGCTTAGAATTGTCAACATAAACCTATTCTCACTATTTAAATTACACTACCAACTCGAACGACCGAATTCGTTTTGTTTGGCTGTAAAGAGCGACCGTATTTCCGAAAATACAAATTGAATTAATGGTTGATACATAACTATCATTAGAATCGATTAACAACAAATTAGCTAGAAGCTATATGCAGAAAGCCATAAGTTCTCTTGTTTGAGATCGAGCTTTACGTGATTGCCGATCTATAACTTTTAATCGGGTTTGATTAATATATTTGATTAATATAAAAGTATTTTAACCTGATGTAATAACAACAGACATTAATTATGGGCTGGCTTAATAACTTAAGAAAATTGCTTAGATTTGAGAATAAACTCAAAACAGAAGAAGATCGAATTTGCGGAAAAATTGAAGAGTTAAACAGGCGAATTTCCAATTATCATAGTATCCTAAACCAGGAAAGTATTTGGCTATTTTTATCAACCCTTTGTCTTTGGAGTATTCCATTGTCGCCATTGGTAAGCCAAAGACTTATAGTAGCAGCATTGCTGTTTATAGCTTTTTCACTGAGAATAAAGTGGAGAAAAGGTAATACACAAGAATCTTTTCCTAAGCAGATCAAAATAGTAGAATCACAAATAGCATCATCAAATCTTGATAAAAAGACAAAAGAATCGATGTTTTATAAGCTTAATGAGGCAAAAATGCGCATTACAGGTATATCTGCATACAAAAATACCTGGATTTTTATAATTTACTGGTGTTATTATGGCGTATGCTTTTGGTTTTTTGCAGATACAGTCCTCGTCTCGATGCGGGATCGGTTGTTAGAGTCTCTACAGTAGTTATGATAATAATTTTATTTAGCGAATTTGGAAAATAATTATAGTTTAGTAGAGCCATCGATCGCTAAAAGCGATTGCAGTCGTCAACTCCTAAGTTAAGTTAAAACTAACGTTAGAGTAATATGACTCTAGAAATAAAGCGATCGCTATTTTATTTCGACAGGCAAAATTACCCCAGTTGAATTGCCAACGGTAGTTACTTTTAATTTCACAATCTTTACTTAATTCCATCTTGTTATAACAAAAAATATGACATTGCTAAATAAATAAGATAGATAGTGCGATCGCCAATTTAGCATTTCATATTTTTTGAAGCGATCGTAATTCCATTACATATTCTGCAATCTAGATTAAATTGTTCATTTGATACATTTGATACATTTTCTGACAGTCTTTTAGGCAATTAATAGGTAATAAATAACTGTATTAGCTGATTATTCAGGAATTTGTAACAGATTAGAGGTGTATGAGTGTATTTAACACCAAAAGAAATGGAGCGATTAACCATCTTTACTGCTGCGGAAATTGCTCGCCGTCGTAAAACCAAAGGTATTAAATTAAACGTGCCTGAAGCGATCGCTTTTATTACCGATGTCATGGTAGAAGGGGCAAGAGAAGATAAAACCGTAGCTCAATTGATGAGTGAAGGAGCAAAATTACTAACAACTGATGATGTTTTACCAGGAGTAGCGGAATTGATTCCCCTGATTCAGGTGGAGGCACATTTTTTGGATGGGACAAAGTTGATTAGTATTCATAATCCGATTAGATAGCCTCTATTTTGAGTAGTGAGTAGTGAGTAGTAAGTAGTAAGTAGTGAGTGACTAATGACTAATAATCAACAGCAAACAACTAATGACTGTTAAATGCTAAATGTTAAATGTTAAATGTTAAATGAAATGATTCCAGGTCAGGTATTCTTTGCAGAAGATGAGATCGAACTGAATGCAGGTAGGGAGAAAAAAACAATTGAAGTTGCTAATACAGGCGATCGCCCCGTTCAAGTTGGTTCTCACTTTCATTTTATGGAAGTAAATCGAGAGTTGATATTCAATCGCGCTGCTGCATATGGTTTTCGTCTTGATATTCCTTCTGGTACTTCGGTTCGTTTTGAACCTGGAGATACCAAAGAAGTTGCACTGGTAGCAATTGGCGGAAATAGAAAAGTTCAGGGACTTAACAACTTAACTAACGGTACGTTAGACGATCCTGAAACTAAAGCTACTGCGATCGCTAATGCTCAACAACTGGGCTATCTTTCCTGAAAACGGTAAGGGCAAACGGTAAGGTAGCGCGGTCTTGTTGGTTTCCAGCAAAGAGCGACTACCGCACCCTTTAGGGCTGTTTGCCCCTACCAAAAATAACAATTACCCACAAACCAACCCATGAGAATCAACCGCGATCGCTATGCTGGACTATTTGGACCCACAAAGGGCGATCGCATTCGTCTGGGAGATACTTCAATAATTATTGAAATCGAAGAGGATACGGGGGTTTATGGGGATGAATGTGTCTTTGGTGGTGGAAAAACACTGCGGGATGGTTTGGGTTTAGCACCAGGGGTAACTGCTGCTCAAGGAGCATTGGATTTGGTAATAACTAACGTCATCGTTATGGATGCGGTGCTGGGTATTATTAAAACCGATTTGGGTATCAAAGACGGCAAAATCGTGGGCATCGGCAAGGCTGGCAATCCCGATATTATGGATGGGGTAACGCCTAATTTGATTGTGAGTGCCAATACAGACGTGCGCTCGGCAGAAGGTTTAATTGCCACGGCGGGAGGAATTGATGGTCACGTCCATTTCGATAGTGCAGGACTATGCGCTGAAGCTCTTTCCAGTGGGATCACTACTATGATTGGTGGTGGTTTAGGACCTGTTACTGTGGGCATTTGTTCGGGTGGGGCACGAAACTTGGGCATAATGCTTCAGGCTACGGAAAGCTTTCCCATAAACTTTGGTTTTATAGGCAAAGGAAGCTCTAGTTTACCTGCCAGTTTAGTCGAACAAATTGAAGGTGGAGCGATTGGGTTAAAGATTCATGAAGATTGGGGGGCAATGCCTGCCACTATAGATACTTGCCTAAGAGTGGCGGATGAATATGATTTTCAGGTGCAGCTACACACCGATACCCTCAATGAATCGGGTTTTGTCGAGGATACCCTCGCTGCGATCGCAGGTCGCACAATTCATATGTATCATACGGAAGGGGCTGGAGGTGGTCATGCACCAGATATTATCAAAGTTGCTTCCTATAATCATTGTTTACCTTCTTCTACCAATCCGACTAATCCCTACACGGTAAATACTTTTGACGAACACCTAGACATGGTGATGGTCTGTCATCATCTTAATCCTAGAGTCCCCGAAGATATTGCTTTTGCCGACTCCCGCATCCGTGCCGAAACCATTGCAGCAGAAGATATCTTGCATGATATGGGTGCAATTTCGATGATGGGTTCGGATAGTCAGGGAATGGGACGCATCGCCGAAACTATTTGTCGCACCTGGCAACTTGGCTTCAAAGATGAAAGATCAACGGGGCGTATTACCAGAAGATAGCGATCGCTCTGACAATCAAAGAGCTTTACGCTATCTAGCAAAATATACCATTAATCCCGCTCGCACCTATGGCATCGACCAATATGTTGGCTCACTCGAACCAGGAAAAATCGCGGATATAGTACTATGGCAACCTGGATACTTCGGCATTAAGCCAGAATTAATTATCAAGGGTGGTTTTATTGCTTGGTCGCCCATGGGAGAGTCGAATGCTTCTTTGATGACCTGCGAACCAATTATTTATCGACCTCAATGGAGTAGTTTTGGTATTGCACCCCAAACCACATCTTTTAGTTTTATGACTCAAGCTGCTATAGACAAAGGTGTTCCAGAAAAACTAGGACTGCGAAAGCCTGCTTTGCCCGTAAAAGGTACTCGTTCATTATCCAAAACCGATCTACTGCATAACGATATCTGCCCGAATATTGAGGTTAATCCCGATACTTTTCAGGTAAAAGTTAATGGCGAATTAGCAACCTGTGAACCTGTAGATCGCGTTCCATTGGGAAGATTATATATGTTTAGATAAACCCCCTGCTACTCAACGATAAAGTCAAGAAAAGTCAACGCAATATTTATAGTGGCTTTTCCGATAAAACATAGAGCATTTTCTTAAGTTGCTTGATGGCGGGAGTCACAATTGCCACAAAATAAGCTTCCCTAAGTTTTCTTTCTTGGGGACTACCGCTTAAATAAGCTCTCGCGCCAGCGTGTAACATTGCTGCTTGAGAAGCTCTGAGGGATAGTTCGGAGGCTGTGAGTCGAGATTGAATTACTGCTGCCAAAAATTCCGAGTCTAGTTTAGCCTGCTGATTAACTATTTCATCCGCCAGATCGTAAGCTTTAAAACGGGCAATACTCAAGATCTTGAGCAATATCATCTACGCAATCATCTAAGAAACAATTAACTTTTCCTAACTGTCGGTTGGCTCTAGTAATTAATTCTAAACAGCTTTCCACTAAGCCCAAACCCATACCTACCTGAGTCAAAATAAAACCAGGTTTGATGCGATTGACATAGGACTCACAGGGAGCAGCTAAAACCCACTTTTCGGGTACAAACACATCACGAAAAACGCAGCTATAAGTACCCGTACCTTCTAAACCAATAAAGTGGGCATTGCATTTGAGAGTCAATCCCGCAAAATCTTCTTTAACTACCGCCATCATATAATCGTCGCTATGGGAAATCTTCGCTGCGATCGCTAAATAATGGGACTCTCCTAAATTAGATACCCAAGGCAACATCCCATTGATTAAGTATCCTCCATCCGTTTTGGTAGCAGTCAAAGCAATTTTTTCAATTCCTGCAAAGTGTTTCATCGGGTTGGATAATCCCGTTGCTGCCATTGCTTGACCCGTAGCCACACTGGGTAAGACTTCCTGCTTGAGATAATCACTTTCTCCATTTTGGATATACCAAGCTGTAGCAATCTGACACCAAGCTATAAACCCCGTACTCAAACAAGTTTGAGAGACAGTTTCAATTACCTGCAAAGCAGTTTTTACTTCTCCCTCTGTTCCGCCATATTTACTAGGTACTGTTTGAGAAAACCCTCCCAAACTACCTATTTGCTGCATAAAGCTATGGGGATATTTACCTTCGTCAATATTTTTAACCTGGGGTGCAAGTTGTTTTTTAGTGGCTATTTTTAGATCGGCGATTGTTTTATTCGGAGATACGAGGTTTTCGGTGCTTAACATTAGTGGCTTGGTTAAATGGTTGATTGATTGTTGATAAATATTGCAATGAAGCGATCGCATTCTCGATCGAGGTAACTACACGGTCAACCCCACCTATCCTTATCCGATTGAACGTGGGGTATAAACGATCGCCATAATTTACTGTCGAATTGTTTCCTTAACCTAGTTCAACCGCTAAATTAACAGGGTTGCGGACGGTATTGGAAATTGGCGACCAGTAATTGGCATGAGCCACTAACTCTGCTAATTCCTCCTGACTGGCATCACCTTCGACATAAGCCTTAATCCGCACATCGGTAATTCCTAAAGGTGATTCGGAACTATTATTAATGCCCCAAACGCTAGTAATATTGATATCTCCTTCAAGCTCTAGCTCCAGCTTAGTTAGCTCGATACCTTTAGCGCGAGCATTAGCATGGATACCCACAGAAAGACAAGAACCAAGGGCAGAAAGCAGTATTTCTGAGGGATTTTGTGCTGTATTTTCTCCCAACAATCCAGGGGGTTCATCCACAACCTGCACTGGTAGATCGCGAGCGTAATTTAAGTTGCGAAACATACCATCGCAAACAGTCTTGATTTTCAGCGTTTTGACTTCTGTAGGATTTTCTTTTGCACCAGTGACTAGATTCTCTAAACCTTCTTTATCTAATGGGCGGAGGGGCGTTTTAATTTTTGCGGTTACTGTGTCAGACATAATCTGTTTTCAAATAGAACACTCTATCTAATTGAAGCGCAAAACCAATCTGTTTAAAAGTGTTCTTTGCTACAAAGCTTATCTACAATTAAACCAGCTCGATTTTAAATGTGAAAAGAATAACAAAATATAAATCCAAAGTGAGCTTGACCATTGGGTAAAATATTGGCGATCGCATTTTACTAATATCTAGTCAACTGCCTCATTTACTAGATTTCTTACCAAAGTAAAACCATGATTTATTTTTTCAGGGGTGCGATAGAGTTTTCCCATCAGCATTGCACCTTCGAGGGAAGTAACTATTGCTTCTGCTAGTAAATTAGGATCGACATCAGATTTAAAGTGAGTTTGACCATGGCGTAAAATATCGGCGATCGCATTTTGCCAAAGATCGAACACCTCCTGTAAATGAATCCGAAAAGAAGCGTCCTGTTCTGCCAGATCGACAATAAAATTCCCTAAAATACAGCCCGAACATTTAGAGGATTCCAGCTGTTTTGCTTCCAGGCGATCGATAATCCACAGTACACAATCGATCGCATTATCCGATTGTTCCTTGGCAGAGTCGAGAATGTTTGATTTTAATTGCGACCATTCAAAATCAATCAGAGCGTGTCCCAAATCTTGTTTAGAACTAAAGTAGTTGTAAAAGCTACCGCTAGATGCACCGCTTACGCGAAATAGTTCGTTAAGTCCCGTGCCAGTTAAACCCTTGCTGTGAACTGTATCGAATACCGACTCAAGGATGTCTTCTCGCGTACGTTTGAGGTTAACCATTGATACAGAATAGGGATTGTGGGTGGAAAAATCGAACTCGAACTGAAACCTGTCAAGATATCAAGACAATTATACTTTAGTTTTAAATAGAAAGCTCTGTTTAGTTTGTGTCTCTAATTTTTTGAGCAGCGATATTTTCTTGTTCTTATATTTGAATATACAGTCATTAAAACTAAACTTATCCCGATTATCCCGAATAATTTGGATGACAACTATTTTTCAGACCTGTATCTTTAATTACAGTAATCAAACAAAAAGAACATTCTAATTAATTACATCAGCTATGAGTTTAGGAATAGACAGCTATGATGTGGAACCCCCAGAAGACAGCTACACAATGGGAATTATCATGCGATCGCGGTAACGTTAAAGAGATAGCAAGAAGTTGTCTAGTCTGCGGTCAATTTCATAGCACCGACGATCACTATAAATTTATGGCAGATATGCCCAGTCAACCAGATGGTTTAATTGACGATCTGATTAAAATGGGTGCATATAACAAAAAAGCTTTAGATGTTGCCGACAGCATTAGTAAAGCAGATTTGCAGAAGGCTTTGTTTCTTAAAATGGCAGGGCAAGACAATCCCAAGCGAGAGCGTTTAGTCAACGAACTAATTAAACAAGCAGGTGGTTTGGACGAAGCTTTTGCTGCTGCTTTTGGCAATAGATCGGGAGAATTTTTTAACGATGCGATCCGCAATAGTCAGTTCACTCGCCGTCGATTTTTACGCAATGTGGCTATCGGTGCAGCTTTAGTTACTATGGCAAGCTGTAGCGGAGGACAACAGGCATTAGAAGCCCCTCCTGACGAAGCACCTATCGATCTAGACAATTTAGAAAAAAAAGATTTAAAAGTGGCATTTTTGCCCATAACCTGTGCTTCTCCCATAATCCTGTCCGATCCTCTGGGTTTTTATCAAAAGCACGGCTTAAACGTAGAACTACAAAAGTATGCCAGTTGGTCGGTGGTGCGGGATGCTGCGATCGCAGGTGAACTGGATGCCTACCATATGCTCGCACCGATGCCCATTGCTATGACTTTGGGTTTGGGTTCGACTGCTTTTCCTGTCAAGCTGGCAAGTATCGAAAACAATAACGGACAGGGGATTGCCGTAGCTAATAAGTATAAAGGCAAAATAAATAGTGCAGCAGACTTCAAAGGCTTTACTATTGGCATTCCCTACGACTACTCCAACCACAATTTGATCCTGCGCTATTATCTTGCTGCTGGGGGACTAAATCCCGATAAAGACGTTAAAACTATCGTGTTACCTCCTCCAGATGCGATCGCCAAAATGGCAACGGGACAAATAGATGCGTTTATCTTGCCCGATAATTTTACTCAAAGAGTAGTTTATGACGATATTGGTTTTATCCACATCTTGACTAAAGATATTTGGCAGGGACATCCCTGCTGTGCCTTTACTGCGAGTAATACTTGGATCGACGAACATCCTAATACATTCAGAGCCTTAAACAAAGCAATTATTGATGGAGCAACCTACGCTAATAATTCAGCCAACCGTAAAGAAGTAGCTGCTGCGATCGCCCCTAGAGAATATCTCAACCAACCTGTTGAAGTATTGGAAGCGGTTATGACAGGAAAGTTCGATGATGGACAGGGCAATAGTTTAGATATACCCGATCGCATTCAATTCGATCCTTATCCTTGGAAGAGTTTTGCCACCTGGATTTCCACCCAATTGGTACGTTGGGATTATTTACCAGAAGAAAAAGCAAACTATGCAGACATCGGCGAACAAATATTTATGACGGACTTAGCCAGAGAATTAGCGGTCGAATTAGGGGCAGAAGCACCTCAAGAATTATTGCGAGTCGAAAAGCTCAAATTTGACGAACTTGACCCACAAAATCCCCAAGCTTATTTGAAGGAACAAATCGATAAATTTGGCGTTTAAATATCGAACATTAAATATCGACTAATATAGCGATCAACAATCAACTATTAGTTATTGATTGTTGTCTTTCGATAACTATAAGCATAAATATTAACAATTATTTTGAATATATTTTTAATACTTTATTTACAAAAATAAATAGGATTTATGTATCTTGAGATACACTTTAATCTCTATTTTTATAATTAACTATATTTATCAATTGAATTGCTAACTTGAGTTATTTAAGCGACAAATAGCTCAAAATGAATATAAATTAATATTTATAATATTAATCATAATATTTTTATCTGTTATTTTAATTTAATAGATTTATCCGTTTTTTAGTTATCTTTACTTGATGTTGACAAGTCTAGTTTCTATCTAAAATTTTTCCAAAAATAAGCAATTATGCAATCGATTTTATTTGACATATTTTTCAAAGTATCATTTCCAATAAAAAATCAAGCAAAATGAAAAGACGTAACCTGTTTAAATTGGCGGGCTATGGAGGAGCAAGTTTGGCAACAGCATTACAGGGAACTCGCTCCCTTGCAGCTATGCCAGATAAGGAGAAATCCACTTTACCCAGCTTTGACTTTGCCACGATTAAAGTCGATCGCCAGGGACTAGAAAAGGAACGCACCTATCATAGTGCCAAGCTGTATGTTGAAAATTTGGATGACTGGCAAAAGTTATCCATGGTGTCTATTCCCCAAGGGAAATTTATCATGGGTGCATCTGCTAAAGAAAAAGATAGTAGCGATCGCGAACGTCCCGTCCATCAAGTAAAAGTAGCAGAGTTTCTGATTGGTGAATATCCCATAACTCAGATACAGTGGCGTAAGGTAGCTAAGTTGCCTCAAGTTAATCGAGAATTAAAGTTAAACCCTTCCCACTTCAAAGGAGATAAACGCCCTGTAGAAAGTGTTTCTTGGTTAGAAGCAATTGAATTTTGCGATCGCCTTTCTGCATATACAGGGAAACAATATCGCCTACCTAGCGAAGCAGAATGGGAATACGCCTGTCGGGGAAATACGCGATCGCCTTTTGCCTATGGGGAAACTTTAACTAGTGAATTAGCTGACTATGCCAGCACCTATGCCTATGCAACCGAAACGGGTGTTGCCTACCGCAAGGGAACAACAGATGTAGGTACTTTCATGCCTAATGCCTTTGGTTTATATGACCTACACGGCAACGTTCGGGAATGGTGTGCCGATCCTTGGCACGAAAACTATCACGGCGCACCGACTAATAGTAAAGCCTGGAATAAAGGAGGCGATAGAAAATCTCGGACTCTGCGGGGAGGTTCTTGGGCAAACAAGCCATCTCACTGTCGTTCGGCTCATCGTTCGGGTTATCCAGAGAATTTGTTAAATAGGGCGATCGGTTTCCGAGTAGCAATGAACCTGTAGGGGCGAACGGCTTTTCGCCCTCCTCATAATTAAATTTACTTGTAATACCATCAAAGATGAAAATACAGCACAACATAGCAGGCATCGAAAACTTAGGGGAAATTGATTTTCAAAAACGGGTATTTGTTGTTCCTTGGGAAGAAAGAATTTTTGGCATTCATGTGGCAATGATGGGATTGAGCAACCATTTAGAAACAGATGCCTTACCTCAGTATTCCCTAAGTTCAGTTCCCACTAATTTTGACAGTACTTGGACATGGGGACATTTGCGGATGGGGGCAGAAGCAATGAATCCCTTTGACTACTTCAAGTTTCGCTATTACGAGAAATGGTTGGGGGGTATCTCTGGCTTTTTTATTGAGGAAGGATACATCACCGAGGAAGAACTGGATGCTAAGACGGCACTTTATTTAGAAGACGGTAATCTAGACAATGCACCGTTACCCAATAAACCAGAACCTGCGATCGACGAACAGGTAATTAAATATCTTAGAGAAGGTGATTCTCCTCAAAGAGACATTGCTGTTACACCTAAATTTGCGGTGGGGGACAAGATTCGCGTTAAGAGTATTCCCCCAACAGAACATACTCGTTTACCAGGTAATCTTCAGGGCAAGGTCGGCACAATTGATGTAGCTTACCCAGCACCCTACACTTACTTCTTCACTACCACCGATGGTTTAGGCGAACCGATGCCCGTCTATAACGTCAAGTTTGAATCTAAAGAACTATGGGGCGAGACGGCAGAACCAAACAACGTTTACTACAACGACTTATTTGAAACCTATTTGGAAGCAGCTTAACTACTAACAACTGTACGGGCGAACGGTCGTTCGCCCCTAAAAAATTATGACTGAATATGACGGCTTTAGTTACGATCGCGATCGCGAAATATATAGTGCTGCTCGCGTTCGTGCTTTAGAATCACTATTAATTGAAAAAGGCATTATCTCTGGGGAAACCGTAGACAAGGTTCTCAACTATTTTGAAACAGAAATGGGTCCTTTTAATGGGGCAAAAATTGTGGCAAAAGCCTGGACTGACCCTGAGTTTAAAGCCAAGCTTCTAGAAGACTGCAACGCTGCCATATCAGATATTGGCTTACCCGTAGGAATGTCTGGGGCAGAGGGAGAACACATGAAAATTGTGGAAAATACTGCCGAGGTGCATAACATCGTGATTTGCACTCTTTGTTCCTGTTATCCTTGGCCCACCTTGGGTTTACCTCCCTATTGGTTTAAAGACCCTACCTTCCGCGCTAGAGCAGCCAGAGAACCCAGGGCAGTACTGACAGAGTTTGGGGTGGAATTGCCAGAAGAGACAACTATTAGTCTTTGGGATAGTAGCGCGCAGATTCGCTGGTTTGTCCTTCCGCAACGACCAGAAGGCACAGAAGGCATGAGCGAAGCGGAATTGGCTGCCCTAATAACTCCAGAAGCCATGATGGGCGTAGCATTAGTCCCCTCTCCATCCGCTTAATTATTTATTATTAATTACCATGCAACTAAAGTTTGAACATTTTGCTGCTACCAGCCTGATGGGTAGCGAAGAATCTCCACCAAGAAATAATGGCGAACTAAAGTTCGATCGCGACTGGGAAGGACTAGCTTTTGGCATGGCTTTGGCTTTGGCAAAAAAAGGTCATTACGAATGGGAAGATTTTCGCCAGGAATTGATTGCCTCGATTGATGAATGGGAGTCGAAACACGATCGCGACGATCCAAGCTGGGATTATTATCAACGCTGGTTGATTGCCTTGGAACGTTTAGCCATTGAGTCGGAATTGATTGACGAAACCGAACTAGAAAAGCGCACTGCCGAAATAATTTACTGTAGCCATGATGAAAAGTAAAAGACTAAAGAAAGATACCCGTAACTGTTTTAACTGGATATCTAGGGGCGGGCAAAACCACTCTGCTAAATCATATTCTGACCCAGGAACACGGTAAAAAAGTGGCGGTAATTGTCAACGAATTTGGTGAAATTGGCATTGACAATCAACTGGTGGTAGATTCCGATGAAGAAATTCTGGAAATGAACAACGGTTGTATCTGCTGTACCGTGAGAGGCGACTTAATTCGCATTATTAGTAAGTTGCTAGAACGTCGCGATAGTTTCGATTACTTAATCATTGAAACTACAGGTTTAGCCGATCCTGCCCCTGTAATTCAATCCTTTTTTGTTGATGAGATCTTATATAAAGATACCGAACTAGATGCGATTGTCACCGTTGTCGATGCTAAATACATCCAAAATCACTGGGACAGTAGCGAAGCTCAAGAACAGATTGCTTTTGCCGATGTGATATTAATTAATAAGACTGATTTAGTTAGTGCCGAGGAATTAGAGGCTTTGAGTAACAAGATTCGCAGTTTAAATGCGATCGCTAAAATTCAGCCCACTCAAAACTGCAACATCGACATTGATTTTGTCTTGGGTATTGGTGCATTCGATCTCAAAAATGCCCTGAGCATCGACCCTCAATTTTTAGATGAAGAGGCTCACGAACACGACCAGTCTGTAGCTTCAATTGCGATCGCCAATGAGGGAATTGTTAATGGTGACAAGCTTAATCGCTGGCTGAATCAGTTGGTTCAAGCGATCGGACAGGATATTTTCCGCATGAAGGGCATTCTCAATGTCGATGATGAAGACCGTAGATTTGTCTTTCAAGGAGTCCACATGACCCTAGATGGTAGACCAGGAAAACCCTGGAAACCTGATGAAATAAAAACCAATGAACTAATATTTATCGGTCGTAATCTAAAAGAGTCTCAGCTTCGAGAAGGCTTTCTTACTTGTCTAAATGCAACGGTGTAATAGAGGAAATAAAGATATGAAATTATTAAAGCAGAATTCTTATTTACGAAAGTTAGCCATAGCAGCAGCAATTGTTGCGATCGAACTATTAATTACTGCACCAGCTTTTGCCCACCATCCCCTCGGCGGTAAACTACCCGCTAACTTCTTTGAAGGCATCATGTCGGGTGTTGGACATCCCGTCATTGGCATTAGATCATCTAGCTTTTGTTGTCGCCGTTGGTTTAATTGCGGTGGGAACAGCAGCAGGAATTATTATTCCGCTTGCTTTTATATTCGCTACAGGGATAGGTGCAGGCATTCATTTAGTTTCAATTAGTTTACCTATTCCTGAAATTGTTATTGCTGCCTCGGTAGTTTTGTTTGGCGTTTTATTAGTTCTCAACAATAAACAGAAAACTAGCAACTACAGTTTGATGACGATCGCTTTAGCAGCTTTTGCTGGTATATTTCATGGTTATGCCTATGGTGAAGGAATTTTTGGCGCAGAACCAACTCCAATAATTGCTTATCTGATCGGCTTTATGACTATTCAACTAGCAATTGCGCTCGGCACATATCTGATTGCCGATCGAGCTGTTAAAAGTATCCCCGCAAAATATCTGATGCGGTTTGCAGGAGGTGCGATCGCATCTTGTGGCATAGTCTTTCTCTCTTCGGCAGTTATTAACTAAAGCGATCGCAGGAAAGTATTATCAAGGGTTAAAGGGTGATCGATAAACTGCCCAGAAGTTCTTATCAGTTAGTGGCAGTAAACGTCTCTTATATCAATTTATTGCGATTAATGAACCTAAAGTTTACAGATATCTGTAGCAAATTCTGGTAGCCTAAATTAAGCGAGGACTGATACGTTAGACAAAAAGGCTGCCCCTATCCTGATAAACAGATGAGCGATTTGCCCCCAGTCAAGAAAATCCTAATTCTCTCAGCCAATCCACAAGGAACAGCCCCACTACGACTGGGTGAAGAGACTCGCGAAATCAAAGAAGGATTGAAACGGGCAACAAGACGCGAACAATTTGTTATTGAATCGGCTGAATCTGTCCGTTACAGAGATATTGGGCGATCGCTCTTAGAACACGAGCCACAAATCCTCCATTTTTCTGGACATGGTATTGGCTCTCCAGGACAAGAGAGAGAAAATGACAGCGACGAGCGAAACTTGAGCCCAGTGACTGAATCTGCCACTGAATCTGGAGGGTTGGTATTTGAGGATGAAACTGGACAAGGGAAGTTAGTCGATAGCAATGCTCTAGCCGAACTATTTGAGTTATTTGCCGATAAATTAGAGTGTGTGGTTCTCAATGCTTGTTACTCAGAAGTCCAAGCCAAGGCGATCGCTCAACACGTTCCCTATGTAGTGGGCATGAACAAAGCGATCGGGGATAAAGCAGCTATAGAATTTTCAGTAGGCTTCTATGATGCTCTTGGGGCAGGTAGAGATTATGTCTTTGCTCATAAATTGGGGTGTAGTGCCGTAACAATTGCGGGAATCAAAGAGAATTTGACCCCTGTACTCATTCAGGGAAAAAGAGGAGAAAGTCCCCCAGAATTGGGGGATTTAGGGGGCTTAGTCAACAATCAGGGTTACTATATTAATCGTCCTCCCATTGAAGAAAATTGTAGGCAAGAAATCGAGCAAGAGGGAGCTTTATTAAGAATCAAAGCCCCCCAAAAGATGGGGAAAAGCTTATTGTTGAAGAAAATTTTCGAGTCGGTTGAACCAAAAAACTATGGGCGAGTTCGGATTGATTTAGAGGGTTTAGAATCAACAATTCTGCGTGACTCTTCACAGTTTTTGCGCTGGTTTTGTCAAAGAGTAACTAAACGACTAAAGTTGGAAGACTGTTTAGAGGATGATTGGGGAGGAATGACCCCAAACACAGGCTGCACTGACTATTTTGAAGAGTATATTCTAGAGAGTTTAGAGACTCCTTTACTCTTAGCAATAGATAATATAGATCGCCTCTTTGAGCTAGAATTTCAGTCGATTACAGCTGACTTTTTGGGTTTACTACGCTCTTGGTGGGGCGAAGGTCAAACCACAGGGGGGAACTGGACAAAGCTCAGGTTAATCGTCATTTATTCGACGGAAGATTTACCCAAGTTAAATATTCATCAATCTCCGTTTAACGTGGGTGAAGAAATCAAATTACCAGAGTTTGAGGATGAGCAGATTCGTGTCTTAGCTCTCAGGTATGGGTTAAATTGGTCACTAACCGAAGTCCAACAATTAAAAGAACAAATCGGCGGACATCCCTTTCTCGTTCATGAAGCCATCAAAAAATTGACGAGAAACCCCAAGCTAACCTTGACCCAACTTTTAGATAAAGCAGCTACCGATGAAGGAATTTATGCCCGTCATTTACAGCATCATTGGTCAACGCTAGAACAAGAACCAGCCCTAGTGGAACAGTTAAAAACCATATGTGAAGCAAAAGAGCCAACAGAAATATCCCCTAACTATTTGTATAAATTAGATAGTATGGGTTTAGTTACTAAAATAGGAAATCAAGTTCAGCCCAGATGTCAACTTTATCGTCAATATTTTCGTGAAAGATTATTAACTTTGAATGACTCTAGAACAGACTAAGACTTCTTACTATCGAGTAGGGGGAAATTTGCCCCCAGATGCCCCTTCTTACGTCAAAAGGGAAGCCGATGAGCAGCTATATCAAAAGCTGAAATCGGGAGAGTTTTGCTATGTCTTAAACTCTCGTCAGATGGGAAAATCTAGCCTCTGGGTCAGGGTCAAACAAAGACTAGAACAAGAAGATTACATATGTGCTGCCATAGATTTATCAGGCATCGGACAAGGAGAGAAAAAGGAGTGGTACGCTTCGTTTGCTAATCGCTTGACCAAAAGTTTTGATTCTTCAGTAAAAAAACAATGGCGATCGTGGCGCAAAGAAGCAGAACACCTAGAAATTTCGCCGATGGAGAAGCTGCATCAACTGATCGAAGAACTCCTCTTACCTTCTCTGCTGCCCCAGCAAAAGCTAGTAATTTTTATCGATGAGATAGATTACGTTAAAGGATTGTCTTTTTCCACCGATGAATTCTTTGCCCTGATTCGCTCTTGTTATAACGAGCGCAGTCTCAATCCTCAATTCAATCGAGTCACCTTCTGCTTATTAGGAGTAGCGACTCCAGCCGATCTAATTGAAGATAAGCGGTTAACTCCTTTCAATATTGGCACGGGCATAGAACTCCAAGGGTTTCGCCAAGATGAAGCAGCACCTTTAATCCCAGGTTTGAAGGGAACGGTGAGCAATCCAGAGTCGGTGATGTCTGAGATTTTAGCTTGGACGGGGGGACAGCCCTTTTTAACCCAACGTCTCTGTAGTTTAGTCCTAGCTGAAAACAATCCCACCCCAGATATTTCTAAGTTAGTTCACCGTCAAATCATTGACAATTGGGAAACTCAAGATGAACAAGAACATTTAAGAACGATCCAAAATCGGGTTTTAAGTAACGAACAAAGAGCAGGATACTTACTAGAACTGTATCGCCAAGTTTTACAACAAGGTCAAGTTACCCCCAATAATAGTTCTGAAGAAGGAGAGCTACAATTATCTGGTTTAGTAGTCAAAAGAAATAATGTCCTAGAAGTTTATAACCCCATCTACGCCAGAGTTTTTAATGAAGCTTGGCTTGATTCAGAGTTGGGAAAACTGCGCCCCTACGCGGAAAATTATCGAGCCTGGGTACAATCGGGGAAAACAGACGCTTCTCGGCTCTTACGAGGACAAGCTTTAAAGGATGCTGAAGCCTGGGCATTAGGGAAGAATTTAGGGGGAGAAGACCAGGATTTTTTAGGGGCAAGTCGGGCTAAAGAAAGAGAAGAGGAAATTACCCAGAAAGAAAAAGAGGCGGAGTTAGAGCGAGAAAAGCAGGCAAGGGAAACTGCTGAAAAAGCGGAACAAATTCAGGCTCAAGCCAATCAGAAAGCTCAAGGTCGAATTCGGATAGGAAGTATTGTCTTAGGGGTAACTTTGTTAGGAGCGATTATCTCAGCAGGAATAGGATACTGGCAACTCAAAAAAACTCAAAATCAATTAGAACAAGTTGAAGAAGCTCTTGAAGCAGTTGAAGCTCTTGAAGCAGTTAGAGAACTATCTGAATTAGCAGGTGAACTCCGAAAAGAAGGGGAAGAACCAGCATCAGATGAAGCCTTGAGAAAAGCAGGGCTATCGACATTAATTACTAACGAGGAATTGAAGCAAGCTTGGTTACTTGCTGCAACGGTTGAAGCCAATGAGTCTTTGGGTGAAGCTTATCAGTCTTTGGGTAAAGAAGGACAAAAACAAGCTCAAGATACTCTAAATAATTTTGAGTCAAGTTTAGATTCTCTGAATAATAGTAAGGCTCAAATTGACCCAGGAATTCTTAATCAAGTTAAGGCTTTTGCTTACTTTCAAGCTGGTAAATTCAAGGACAAACAATATTATCAAGATGCTTATGATGCCTTAAAAGCAAGTACCTTTAATCCCTACGATCTCAATATTGAAACCGATGTTTTGACCGAACAAGATGTAGAGGATATTCATTACCAATTAATTAAATCAGCTCCCATTGACATCAACTCATCAGATGAAATTGCCAGATCTTTCCGAAAACATCTTTATGATGGACTAGAATCCCTACTAGAACAAGACCGTTTGCAAGAAGCAGACCAACATACAAATGAGATTATGCTTTATATCGCTGGTCGAAAGGAAGTCGGTTATCTGGGCGCAGAATCACTTAACAACTTTTCTTGTTCAGCACTGAAAGAGATTGACGATCTTTGGTTCAATTATCCCAAGAGTCCCGAACATTTTGGCTTCCGCGTGCAAAAAGAAATCTGGCAAAAGAATGGAAGTCCAACTACGGATTGGGAAAAGTTTCAGAAAAAGTGGCGACAATTCTATATTGATGTAGGATGGAAAACACAAGAATCAGGAATAGAAGATGACGAGGGGATGGTATGGTATGTTGACTTGGTGGAAGGGATGGCTGACCCAACCCTTGTGGACAGGGGGAACCTTCCTATAAGTAATGGTCCTAGCTATCGAAGGAAGTAATATTCTTTTCTCGCGTTGCGAACTGTAACCTGTAAGATATAACGACTTCAGGTAATTTGTCAAGCTGAGTTTTTGGTACTTTCTCTACGAAAACATAGGCTTTTTCCTCATTCGATACCTGGCACTTGGTTTTGGTTTCGGTTTCTACAGTCAGAAGTCACAAAGGGGTACTCCCCTCATGTAGTCAGAAGTCAGGGGGGTTTCGATGACTCCGACAGCTAACATAATTCATCTGGTTTCTATTTAGAATAACTATACTTTCCAGGCAAGCTGATAACCTCAAAGAATTTTAGGAATCATTGAAAAATTGAGCAGCTACTTTCGGGTCATAGCAATTTGCCAGCACGAATTTTTCAGAGACTACACGAATCTCGTCGTTGTTCGCCTCCCATTCATCCCAAAACAGTCTCATTTGTCCAGGAGCTTGTTTCTTCTTCTCTCTTGCTTTCAAGACCTTGGGTAACAGCTTATTTCCCCAGTGGTAGCGTTTCTCTGACTTTGGTTTTGGCTTGTACTTCTTGCAGAATCCTCGATATTTCCTGGCGCATTCATCTAGAGATTTTCCCAGGGCAAGAAATGCGGGATGCCATTGAGTTAAACCATCATCACTTAGCCTGTCGTGGATGCCATAGTTGGAGAAATCGTAGAAAAAGCCCTGCTGCATCCTTGCTGCTTTGGGGTTAGCATGGATATACCGTAAGGTGTTTAATGCACGTTTGTAGTCTGTGTTCTCAAAGCCACTGCTATGATATCGCTTCTCCCAGAAATGACCTGTTCTATTCAGCATTCGGTTGAAGCACATGGCGGTGTACCAGTTGAGCCAGTGCATAATGCGAGGTAAATCCTCTGGCTGTGAGGGTTCGAGCAAATAGTGAACATGATTACTCATGATGCAGAGGGCATAGAGTTTGAAGTTAAACCTCTCTTTTGCTTGTTTCAGGGCATATAAGAACACTTCACGACATTCATGACGAGTTAGCCTGAACTCACTGTTATTACAGCGGGTAGTAATGTGGTAACAGTAATTGGGTTTGAGGTCGCGGGGTTTTCGAGACATTTCTCTACAGGCGATTGTCAGTATAGAATGATAACTCATGGACAATGCGATCGCATTTCAGTTAAACCACCGATAATTCCGTTTATGGTTAATTCCTCATTATTATCATTTTGTAGAATTATCGCTACGGTGTCCATTCACTTGTACGCTCGTATCAGATAGAAGACAAAGGGCGATCGCTTTCCATCCCTATTCAAACGCTTTTCCTGTGAATGTCTTTACTGGGAAACACTAGGAAAAATCAAAGTAGACTTACTGTTCAATAGAAATTCTTCTACACTTCCATTTCTTCTAACCAGACAGAATCGTTTTGATAGATAGTACCTCCCTGGATAACTGACAATCTTATCCCTGCAATAACATCGTT